>AQUA01000001.1 GCA_000372185.1 actinobacterium SCGC AAA278-O22
TTCCTTGTCATTAGCCCACAATTCTTTGCACGCTACAGCGCAGGTCTTGCGGTTCACCGCAACTATTTCCGCTGGGTTGAATATTCCATCTCTTCTTCAGTAATGATTGTTCTGATTGCACAAATCTGCGGAATCTCTGATGTGGCGGCCATTGTTTCGATCTTTGGAGTTAACGCTTCGATGATTCTCTTCGGATGGTTGCAGGAGAAGTATGAAGAACCAGGAAATGGCGGGTGGCTGCCATTTATTTTTGGGTGCATTGCTGGAATTGTTCCGTGGCTTGCACTTGTCTTCTACATCTTTGCTATTGGCGGTCCAGGAGATACTAAGGCACCAGCCTTTGTCTACGGAATCGTGATTTCACTCTTCGTTCTCTTTAATACATTTGCCGTTGTTCAGTACCTGCAATACAAGAAGGTTGGTAAGTGGTCTGAATATCTACGCGGTGAGAAGACTTACATCACGCTCTCGTTAGTAGCTAAATCTGCCCTTGCGTGGCAGATCTTTGCCTCCACCTTGATTCAATAACCTTTTGCAGGTTATCCTTATCGCATCATGAAGCTCCGCGGACTCCTCCTTATCCGCCGTAGCGAGGCCTAGGGTCCGAAACTCTCGAGTTTCGGCCGAATAGATAGACCGGTCTCCTCGCTGCGGAGTTTGGTGTTGCCGGTAAACACCTTCGGATTACCAAACAAATAAGGAGCAGTGAAATGAATTTCCCAAAGCAAACGCCTTCAAAGATGCCAGTGCATCGTTACTCGCCATTTATTCCTGTAGAACTCGAAGATCGCACGTGGCCAAGCAAGAAGATGACGAAGTCGCCACAGTGGTGTTCTGTCGATCTCCGCGATGGCAACCAGGCGCTGATTGACCCGATGGATACTCCACGCAAACTTGCGATGTTTAAGTTGCTCGTTGCGATGGGTTACAAAGAGATTGAAGTGGGTTTCCCATCTGCATCTCAAACTGATTTCGACTTTGTGCGCAAGATTATCGATGAAGATTTAATCCCCGATGATGTCATCATCCAAGTGCTTACTCAGGCGCGCGAACCCCTTATTCGCCGCACTTACGAAGCTATCAAGGGCGCCAAGCAAGCAATCGTTCACCTTTATAACTCAACCTCAACCTTGCAGCGACGCGTTGTATTTGGTCTTGATAAAGATGGAATCAAAAAGATTGCCACCGATGGAGCAAAGCTCTGCCTTGATTTAATTGAGACCGTACCTGGCACAAAAGTTTCATTTGAATATTCACCTGAGTCATACACAGGCACTGAGCTCGAATTTGCAGTTGAAGTGTGTAACGCCGTCAACGATGTTTGGAAGCCAACTCCACAGTGGAAGACCATTATGAATCTTCCTGCCACTGTTGAAATGGCGACACCTAATATTTATGCAGATTCCATCGAATGGATGTGTCGCAACCTCAACAATCGCGAGAATGTAATTGTGTCGCTGCATCCTCATAATGATCGTGGAACAGGTGTTGCAGCTGCAGAACTTGGGTACTTAGCTGGCGCTGATCGCATCGAAGGCACTTTATTTGGAAACGGTGAGCGCACCGGAAATGTATGTCTAGTAACCCTTGGCCTTAACTTGGTTTCTCACGGCATCGACCCACATATTGATTTCAGCGATATTGATGAAATTCGTCGCACCGTTGAATACGGCAATCAATTGCGTGTTCCTGAACGCCATCCATACGGCGGCGACCTTGTCTTTACCGCCTTCTCTGGTTCACACCAGGATGCAATTAAGAAGGGCTTTGAACATCTCGAGCGCGATGCAAAAGCTGCAGGCAAGCACGTTGATGATCACACCTGGGCTGTTCCATACCTACCCATCGACCCCAAGGATATTGGCCGCTCCTATGAGGCAGTGATTCGAGTTAATTCTCAATCAGGTAAGGGTGGAGTTGCTTACTTGATGAAGAACGAACATTCACTTGATCTTCCGCGCCGCCACCAAATTGAATTCTCAAAGATTGTTCAAGCAAAGACAGATAACGAAGGTGGCGAAGTCACAGCAGAGCAGTTGTGGCATATCTTCGAAGATGAATACTTACCAACTGAATCAGCGCCGTGGGGAAGATTCCGTCTCAAAGGAATGTCACAGAACTCTGTCATGGGTGAAGATGTTCAATTGACCGTGAAGATGACAGATCGCGGTGAAGCTGTCGAACTTGCCGGCACTGGTAACGGTCCGATTGCTGCGTTCTGTCATATTTTGCAGAACTATGGTGTTGATGTTCGTGTTCTGGATTTCCACGAGCACGCGCTTTCTTCAGGTGGAGATGCCTCAGCTGCTGCGTATCTCGAGTGCGCAATTGCTGGAGATGTCTTCTGGGGCGTGGGAATTGATCCCAATACAACGACTGCTTCGCTGAAAGCGGTCGTGTCTGCAATCAATCGCGCTATCCGCTAACTATCGTACGCAGTATGTCTGCGCCTCACACAAAGCTCTACCGCGATGAGGCAATCATTCTGCGCACACAAAAACTAGGTGAAGCAGATCGCATCATTACTTTGCTCACCAAAGAACATGGTCGCGTCCGAGGTGTGGCAAAAGGAGTTCGTCGCACCATGTCGAAATTTGGGGCCCGCCTCGAACCTGGAAGCCATGTCGATATTCAGATGCACTCTGGAAAAACATTTGACACGATCACACAAGTCGAAGCGATAATGAATTATGGCGAAGCGCTCACTGATGATTATCAGCGGTGGACAATTGCTCACGCAATTCTTGAAACCGCCGAACGTTTTACCCAGCAAGAAGAAGAGCCCGCTCCACAAGAGTTCCAATTAGTTATCGGTGGCATGAAGGCACTTGCTGATAATCGATATGACTCATCCCTCATACTGGATGCATTTTTACTTCGCTCACTTTCCATCGGCGGATATGAACCCTCGATGACTTTGTGTTCACGTTGCGAGAAACCTGGTCCACATCGCTACTTTTCATTAGTGGGCGGTGGATCAGTCTGCATGGATTGTCGACCATCGGCATCTGCAACCGCATCTGCTGAAGCGCTCGATTTAATGCAAGCGCTATTAGTTGGCGATTGGAATACCGCCGAGAAAAGTGAACCTCGCCATCGCCGAGAGGCTAGTAGTTTGGTAATTGCTTATCTACACTGGCACCTTGAACGCGGTTTAAGAAGTCTGCCGATGGTCGAGAGGGCTTAGCTAGATATCTATGGCAAAGAAGATTGAGATTCCCCAACACATCGCAATCGTGATGGATGGAAATGGACGATGGGCAAAAGAACGTGGTTTGCCGCGCACAGCTGGTCATCAAGCGGGGGAAAAGGTTCTCTTCGATATCGTCGAAGCGTGTATTGAATTTGGAGTGAAGGAAGTCAGTGCATACGCATTTTCAACTGAGAATTGGAAACGTAGCCCCGAAGAAGTGAAGTTTTTAATGGGCTACAGCCGCGAAATGCTGCGCACTCGCCGCGATCGCCTCAACGAAATGGGCGTCAAAATCAATTGGCTAGGACGTCCTCAACGCCTCTGGAAATCAGTCATTGCTGAACTTGAGGAAGCAGAAGAACTGACGAAGAAGAATAAGAAACTTACCCTCAATATGTGCGTGAATTATGGGGGCCGTGCAGAGATTGTTGATGCTGCAGCCGATCTTGCTCGTGATGTGAAGAGAGGCAAAGTGAAAGCCGATGCCATCACTGAAAAGACTTTAGAGAAATATCTATATTCTCCAAAGATGCGCGATGTCGATATGTTCTTACGTTCTTCAGGCGAACAGCGCACCAGCAACTTTTTGCCTTGGCAATCGTCTTATGCGGAGTTTGTCTTCATGGATGTCTTATGGCCCGATATGACCCCAAAGCTATTGTGGAAAGCAATCGAGATTTATTCAGAGCGCGATCGTAGATTTGGAAGCGCTTGACGCTTCCAAATTGATTAGATTGCGGAAGCGCTTGACGCTTCCAAATTGATTAGATTGCGGAAGCGCTTAAAGAGAGGCTACGACGCCCCACATAATGAAGACGCCGACAATTGTTGCAAAGAAAGTCCAGCGTGATGAATGGCGCGAATGTGCTTCGGGCAAGATATGCGACGTTGCAAGGTAGATAACAAAGCCTGAGAAAAGTGCGAGATAAAGCGCAAGTAACGAATCATTGAGTACTAGGTATGTACCAACGCTGGCCCCACCAATTCGCGCAATCGCATCGACACCTAGCAACATGTAACTAGTCTTCGTCCAATGTCCGCTCTTGACCATCAGCGAAACAGTATTAAGCCCGTCGCTAAATGCGTGAATAATTAGCGCAAGGAAGACTGCGTAACCAAGTGCATGACTTACTTTGAAGGCAACACCCAATCCGACGCCATCGAGAAAGACATGGCCACCCATCGCAAGTGCTCCCAGTGAACCTGCGATGTTGTGGTGTTCGTGATCATGTCCGTAATCAGATTCAGCAGGTTCGTGACCACCGAATACGCCTTCAAGAATGTGAAGAGCTAAGAAACCAACAAGGATGGCAAGAGAGACGGTTCGAATTCCACCTATAGATTCTGTGTTCATAGAAAATACTTCTGGAAGCAGATCAAAGCCAACAAGTCCCAAAAGTAACCCAGCAGATAATCCAAGAACGAGATGGAAGCGATCTGAAGATTTGAGAGCTACATAGCCACCGAAAGTGGTCGCAAGCACCGTGATTGCTGCGAAGACAATGGCCAGGTTCATAGCGCAAGGATATCGGCATTAGAGTTGTCTCATGATTGCCATCGCCCGCTTTGAAGTGCAATTAGCTGAGACTGCGGCCTTCGAAAAAGATATTAAGGCCGCTTATGAGGCACTCGCTTCGTGTGCCGGATTTATTGATGGCGAATATGGCCAGAATCTTGATGACACCAATCTCTGGGTTCTTGTCACTCGTTGGGAAAATGTCGGTTCATACCGTCGCGCCCTCAGTGCGATGCGAACCAAATTGGAAGCAATTCCTTTACTGGCACGAGCAATTGATGAACCAGGGGCTTACGAGATAAACTAGCGCCATACGTGAGCAACGACCGTTGCTTTTCGCCGACAGCCAGCCGGATGGAGAAAAAAGATGGCCGTAGACCGTTTAGAAAATATTGTTTCGCTCTCAAAGCGTCGTGGATTTGTATTTCCCTCATCAGAAATTTATGGAGGCCTGCGCGCTTCATGGGATTACGGCCCACTCGGAGTAGAACTCAAAAACAACGTCAAGCGCCAATGGTGGAAATCCATGGTGATGGGTCGTGAAGATATTGTCGGTATTGATTCATCAGTTATTTTGGCGCGCGAAGTGTGGGAAGCATCAGGACACGTAGCTACATTTAGCGATCCGCTTACCGAATGTACGGCATGCCACAAGCGCTATCGCGCCGATCATCTTGAAGAAGCATATGAAGCAAAGCATGGAAAGAAGCTTGCATCTCTTGCAGAAATGAATTGCCCTGCGTGCGGCAATAAGGGTCAATTCACGACTCCCAAACAATTCTCTGGTCTGCTTAAGACTTTCCTTGGACCCGTCGAAGATGAATCAGGGCTTGCTTACCTGCGCCCCGAAACCGCGCAAGGAATCTTTATCAACTTCGATCAGGTGATGACAACATCACGTAAGAAGCCACCATTTGGTATTGGCCAGATCGGAAAATCCTTCCGCAACGAAATCACACCAGGAAACTTCATTTTCCGTACTCGCGAATTCGAGCAGATGGAGATGGAATTCTTTGTGGTTCCAGGCACCGATGAAGAGTGGCACCAATACTGGATCGATACTCGACTAGCTTGGTATAAAGATCTTGGAATCAATCCTGATCGCCTTCGTATTTATGATCATCCAAAAGAGAAGCTGTCGCACTATTCAAAGCGCACAGCCGATATTGAATACAAGTTTGAATTTAACGGAACTGAATGGGGCGAACTCGAAGGTATTGCAAACCGCACAGACTTTGACCTCAAAGCTCATTCGGCAGCTTCCGGTAAGGATCTTTCATACTTTGATCAAGAGAAGAATGAGCGCTGGACTCCTTACGTCATTGAACCTGCAGCAGGTGTAGATCGTTGCACCCTCACATTTATGATGGATGCATATTCCGAAGATGAAGCGCCAAACGCTAAGGGCGAAATGGAGAAGCGCGCAGTGATGAAATTTGATCATCGCTTGGCCCCTGTGAAGGCTGCAGTTCTTCCACTTTCACGTAACGCTGATCTTTCGCCAAAAGCGCGTGATCTTGCGGCGCAGTTACGCAAAAACTGGAATATCGATTTCGATGATTCAGGTGCGATCGGTCGTCGTTACCGCCGTCAAGATGAAATCGGTACTCCATATTGCATCACTATCGACTTCGAATCACTTGAAGATCAAGCAGTCACCATTCGTGACCGCGACACCATGGCGCAAGAACGTATCGGAATCGATCAAGTAGAAGCATGGCTAGCACCACGTCTACTCGGCTGCTAGCTCCACTGCAGCTTCCTCTTAAAGATGGAACCCATCTCGTAGATCCACCCGTAGTTCTTGCACCGATGGCAGGAATTACCAATGCATCTTTTCGTATGCTCTGCCGCGAACAAGGAGCAGGTCTCTTTGTATCTGAGATGGTGACGGCGCGCGCGCTGTTAGAACGAATTCCTGAAACGATGCGCATGATTGAACCTGGCGCAGGTGAGTGGCCACGATCTGTGCAGTTGTATAGCGTCGACCCGCACCACATGGGTGAAGCGGTCAAGATGATTGGTCGTGAAAATTTAGCCGATCACATCGATATGAACTTTGGTTGTCCAGTGCCGAAGGTAACGCGCAAAGGTGGGGGAGCAGCACTTCCCTTTAAACGAAATCTCTTCCGCGAAATAGTTAAAGCAGCCGTTGATAATGCCAAGCCTTATGGAATTCCTGTCACCGTAAAGATGCGTATTGGTATCGATACTGATCACCACACATATTTGGAAGCAGCCAAGTCAGCTGCAGATTTAGGAGTTGCTTGGGTCGCTCTCCATGCGCGCACAGCGCAACAGATGTATGAAGGAAAAGCTGATTGGTCTGCAATTAAAAATTTAGTAGAACACCTCAAACCAACAGGCGTTCCAGTGTTAGGCAATGGCGATATTTGGTCTGGTGCAGACGGCGCCGAAATGGTGCGCCAAACAGGATGTGCTGGTGTGGTTGTTGGGCGCGGATGCCTTGGTCGCCCATGGCTCTTTGCTGATTTAGTTGATGCATTTAACGGTGGAAATAATCGAGTGCTCCCAACTCTGCACGAAGTTCGCGAAGTGATGTTCCGTCATGGTGAATTAATCGTTGATTACTTCGAATCTGAAGATCGCGGTTGCCGCGACCTACGCAAACATATGGCTTGGTATCTCAAAGGTTTCCGAGTCCACTCTGAATTACGTCGCCAATTCGGAATGGTGGGATCTCTCAAGGAACTTCGTTCGCTATTAGATCAGCTCGATGATCAGCCTTATCCAATTGAAGTAGGCGAAAAACCTCGCGGTCGCACTAGTAGTGGCCGTCCACCAACCCTGCCAGATGGATGGCTCAATGATCCTGACGAGATGATTCACCTTGATGTGGAAGATATGTTCTCGGGTGGTTAATGTTTAAATTAATTCGCCGAGTGATTTCTTTATTTGTTGCCATCATTATCATTATTCCAACATATGCGCTGTTTGTGACGTGGCACTCTGCCAAGAACCCAGGTTTTCGCACTTCTGCTGAAGTAATTGTGGTTCCGGGCGCTGCACAACTTAATGGCGCACCTGGTGATGTCTTACTCGCCCGTTTGGTTGAAGCAAAGCGAATTAAAGATAAAGGTTATGCACCTCTGATTATTACCGTTGGAGCTGGTGCCCCAGGAGATCGAACAACAGAAGCTGCTGCTGGCAAGTATTGGCTGACACATCACGGTATTGCCAAAAGCAAAGTAGTTTCAATTCCCCAAGGTCGAGATACCTTGAGTCAGACTCAGGCATATATTAAAGAGATGCGCGCACGAAAGATTTACAATGTCATCATCGCAACCGATGCATATCACTGTCAGCGCGCAATGACGATGGCAAATGATTTAGGTGCAGTCGCCACATGTTCACCTGTGCAGACTGGGCCAAATACTCTTCAAAATTCCCATCTGCGTTACTTAATTCGTGAAGCAGGTGCCTACTTGGCCTATATCTCACTCGGTCGCCGCGGGATTCATATCTCGGACCATCTGACTAATAGTGGACTTGTAAGGTATGTACATGACTTCATCCAGTAATTACAGCGCTTTTGATCAAGAGCGCTTTCTCGATGAACCAGCAAAGCGCCCAGGCCGCACCGAATTTATGCGCGATCGAGCACGCGTTATTCACTCAGCAGCGCTTCGCCGTTTAGCTGCGAAGACGCAAGTGGCAGTTCCTTGGGAGAACGATTTCCAACGCACTCGCTTATCGCACTCACTTGAGTGTGCACAGATTGGTCGCGAACTTGGAGAATCACTTGGCGCAGATCCAGATCTGCTTGAAACCGCATGTCTTTCACACGATATGGGTCATCCACCATTTGGTCACAATGGAGAGGAAGCTCTCGCTGAAGTAGCCGCGCCATGTGGTGGCTTTGAAGGTAATGCACAATCATTTCGTTTACTTACTCGCATTGAAGCAAAGACAGTTGATGCACAAGGAAAGAGCTTAGGTCTTAATCTCACGCGTGCTTCTCTTGATGCAGCTACCAAGTATCCATGGGCTCGTGCAGAAAACCCTCGCAAGTTTGGTGTCTATGACGATGACACCGAAATTTTTCATTGGGTCCGCGAAGGTGCACCAGTTGGTCGAAAATGTCTTGAAGCGCAGATCATGGATTGGTCTGATGATTGTGCGTACTCAGTGCACGATTTAGAAGATGCCATCTTCGCTGGGCAGATTACGGTTAAGAACTTTGATAACGATTTCGACATTCTTTACAAAGAAATGGTCGAGGGTTATAAAAGTGATGCAACCAAGGAAGAAGCTGTTAGCGCTCTTACTCGCCTGCAATCTTTATCGTGCTGGCCGATTAATTTTGATCGTAGCCATCGCTCGCTCGCTCGCTTAAAAGATACGACATCACAATTAATTGGTCGATTTGTTCTGGCTGCCGAACTTGAAACTCGCAAAATCTACGGCGATGGTCCACTAACTCGCTATAACGCCAACCTAGAGATTCCACGCGATCAAAAGATCGAAGTAGATTTCCTCAAAGCAGTTGCAGGTCACTACTTAATTAATGCTGCTGCTTCACAAGAACGTTATGCAAAGCAGCAAGTGCTGATCCATGAATTGGTCGAGATGCTCTTTGAAGCTGCTCCCAAGGAACTTGACCCGATCTTCGAAGATGATTGGAAGATGGCCACCAATGATTCAGAGCGCCTTCGCGTCGTTGTTGACCAGATTGCCAGCCTCACCGACCCCGGCGCATATGCGCTCCATGCGCACCTTTCAAAGCGTCGCTAAGGTAGGAACATGAGCGGTCGCATCAAGGCAGATGACATTGTTTATGTGCGCGAACATGCACATATCGATGAAGTAGTTACTGCAGCTGGTGTTGCTCTCAAAAGCGCTGGTGGGGGACAGAAGAAGGGCCTATGTCCTTTCCACGATGAGAAATCACCGTCCTTCCACGTCACACCATCGAAGAGATGGAATATTCAACCCAGCGGAAATAGTTGCGGTGAACCGCAAGACCTGCGCTGTAGCGTGCAAAGAATTGTGGGCTAATGACAAGGAAATGGAAGAAGGCAGAAAGTCCCAAGAAGATTGCAACAGCTAATCCGACGGGAGTGTTGAGAAGAGTGATTGGTTCTGCAAATGTGCTTCCTGGAGGACCTGCCATATATCGGGCCACAATGGGAAGTGAGAAATCATTTGCAAGAATCAGAACAACCACCATCTGTGCCAAGTGGAATAAGCCAGCAATGAGGTTGTAGCGACGAATACTGGATGCGTTTATCTCTTTAGCCATGGATAAAGGCTACAGAGCCACCTGTGAAATATCCCGTTAGAGGACAGGCAAGTACTTATCTAATTCGTAGGCACTGACCTGACGACGATAGTCCTGCCACTCAGCGCGCTTATTACGTAGGAAGTAATCAAATACATGCTCACCCAATGTCTCGCGGACTAGCTCGCTCTTTTCCATGACTTGGATTGCCTCTTCTAGATTTGATGGAAGCAATTGGTTATCCGTTGATGGTTCAAGAACATATTTCTTCTCAATTCCCTTAAGTCCAGCTGCGACCATTACTGCGTAGGCAAGGTATGGATTGCAGGCAGAATCCGGAGAACGAAATTCGATGCGCGTTGAATTCTCTTTATTGGGCTTATACATAGGAATACGCACAAGTGCGCCGCGATCATTGTGGCCCCAATTAATAATTGATGGAGCTTCTCCCCCACCTTGGAGGCGCTTATACGAATTAACCCACTGATTTGTAACTGCGGTGATTTCTGCAGCGTGCTTCAAGATTCCAGCAATAAATTGGCGACCCACAGTTGAGAGATTGAGTTCGGCCTTATCGTCATAGAACGCATTCTTTTCGCCTTCAAAGAGTGAGACGTGAGTATGCATTCCAGAACCTGGGTGGTCGGTAAATGGCTTGGGCATAAAGGATGCATAGAAGCCTTGATTGAGAGCAACTTCCTTAATGACATGGCGGAAAGTCATGATGTTGTCTGCGGTGCTCAGCGCATCTGCATAACGAAGATCAATCTCTTGCTGCCCAGGTGCACCTTCATGATGGCTAAATTCAACAGAGACGCCCATCGCTTCCAGCGAAGTAATCGCTTGGCGACGGAAGTCATGGCCAACAACTGCTGGCGTGTGATCGAAGTAGCCACCTTGATCAACGGGAACTGGCGCGACACCTTTTTCAGGTTGTGATTTAAAGAGGAAGAATTCAATTTCCGGATGGGTGTAACAGGTGTAACCCATCTTGGCTGCCTTATCCAATGTACGGCGCAGAACATTGCGGGGATCGGCAGGAGATGCCTCACCGCTTGGCAGAGTAATGTCGCAAAACATGCGTGCAGCACCTTGTGCTTCAGCGCGCCACGGCAAGATAGTAAATGTTGCAGGATCTGGCTTAGCCAACATATCGGATTCAAATTCGCGCGCAAATCCTTGAATCGCAGAACCATCGAAACCGATTCCTTCTTCAAAGGCGCTATCTAACTCAGCAGGTGCAATTGCTACAGATTTCAGAGTTCCGAGAATGTCGGTAAACCATAAGCGGATAAACCGGATATCGCGTTCTTCAATCGTGCGAAGGACGAACTCTTGTTGCTTGCTGATGTTCTCTGCTGGGGACATGCGCCCCATCGTGCCAAAGTGAAGTTACGGCAGTGTTACAGAACTAGATTTCTCGCCACTTGGAAGTCAATATCTTCAGACTTCTCGCCAGCTCGAAGTCATTGGCAGGCGGCGATCCTTACCGAATGCACGCTTAGAAACCTTCGTGCCAGGCGGGTATTGGCGCCGCTTATATTCTGCCTTGTCGACCATCGCAATAACGCGCATGACCAACTCTTTATCAAAGCCCGCTGCAATAAGTGCATCGCGCCCTAAATCGTCATCGACATAAGCCTTCAAAACTTTATCGAGGATTTCATATTCAGGAAGTGAATCTGAATCTTTCTGATCAGGTCGTAATTCAGCAGATGGCTCTTTAGTGATCGAACGTTCAGGAATTGGCGGGACTTCACCAGCTTCTGCAGCTGCCCGATTGCGCCAACGTGCCAGCGCCCAGACATCGGTCTTATAAATATCTTTAATCGGCGCATATCCACCGACTGCATCTCCATATAAGGTCGAATATCCGCAGGCCAATTCAGATTTATTTCCGGTAGCAAGAACAAGATGGCCATGCTGGTTGGAAAGTCCCATCAAGGTAGTTCCACGAACACGCGCCTGCAGATTTTCCTCAGCCAGCCCCGTGAGCTCTACCTGAGTGCGGAAGGCATCGACCATCTTCTGAATTTCTACAATACGAAAACCGAGGCCGGTGTTCTTCGCCATCAACTCAGCATCCTCAATGGAGTGGCCAGATGAATATTTACTTGGCATAGCAACGCCATGAACTCGATCCGGGCCAAGGGCATCAATGGCAAGGGCTGCTACAAGTGCAGAATCAATTCCGCCAGAAAGCCCAACAAGTACTGACTTAAATCCATTTTTGCCCACGTAATCGCGCAAGCCAACAACGATGGCGTTCCACATCTCTTCTTCATCGCCCAGACGGTGTGCAATGCCGGGAACGAGTGGCTTGGCGATGTCAACAGAATCTTCGGAAATAATCACATCGGGCTTAGAAGTTCCTGTTGCAACATCAACATCAACAACCATGACGCCATCTTCAAATTGAGGAGCACGCGCAATGACGGCACCGTCGCTATTGACCACGATGCTGTCGCCATCAAAGACCAAATCATCTTGGCCGCCTGTCATATTGACATATGCAAGTGGGGCTTTGGCTTCGCGAGCGCGTTTGGTAACAAGAGCAAGGCGCACATCATCTTTAGCGCGTTCATATGGAGATCCATTGGGAACAATGACAAGCCCTGGATTGCGCGCTGCCAATTGAGAAGTAATTCCTCCATCAATCCAGAGGTCTTCGCAGATGGCGATACCCACATCAACTCCATGGATGCGAACTACCAATGTGGAATCGCCTGCCACAAAATTGCGGAACTCATCGAAGACTCCGTAATTAGGTAGGTGGCATTTGGCATAGCGCGCTTTGACTTCGCCGCCTGCAATAACTGCGACCATATTCTGTGGCTTGACCACACCATCATCAGAAACGACCTGATCGAGGTAGCCAACAATCGAAACAATCTTGCTATCTAATTCAGAGGCGAGCGCAGTTAAAGCGGATTTACTGGCCACCTGAAAAGAGGGGCGTAGCGCTAAATCTTCTACGGGATACCCGGTCAGAACCATCTCGGGGAAAATTGCGATATGCGCACCTGCGCCCACAGCCTGATCTACCGATTGCTTAATCAGCGCTGCATTACCCGCTAGGTCGCCGACCGTAGGGTTGACCTGCGCAAGCGCCAATCGCAACTTCATAGTTCAAGAGTATCGGGAGTAGCATTAGCTGGAAGACCCGGGGACCTCGCACGAGGCTTCGAGGCAGGAGATAAAGATGTCTACATCAACCACCCTTTATGGCGGTGCGTCCCACCGCCGCGTCACCATCCTCGATCTGCGCGCTGCCAAAGAGCGCGGCGAAAAATGGGCGATGCTCACGAGCTACGAACAGATGACTGCATCGATCTTCGATGAGGCGGGCATCCCTGTCCTGCTCGTCGGCGATAGCGCTGGCAATAATTTCTTAGGAGAAGAGAACACCATCCCCGTCACCGTCGATGACCTGATTCCTCTTACCCGCGCAGTTGTGCGCGGATCCAAACGCGCACTTGTTATCGCCGACCTTCCCTTCGGTTCCTATGAATCATCTCCAGAACAAGCACTTGCTACATCAACTCGTTTCTTTAAAGAGGCAGGTGCGATGGGAGTTAAATTAGAAGGTGCCCACACTGCAACCATTGAAAAACTCACTTCGGTAGGTATTCCGGTCATGGGTCATCTAGGCCTTACTCCACAATCACTTCATCAACTCGGCGGCTATCGTGTGCAGGGTCGTACCGATGGAGATGCAATCTTTGAGGCGGCGCTCGCCCTCGAAAAAGCAGGTGCTTTTGCCATCGTTCTTGAACTTGTTCCAGCCGAGTTAGCTGCGCGAATTACAGCAGCGCTTTCAATTCCCACGATAGGAATCGGTGCAGGTTCTACCTGCGATGCCCAGGTGCTTGTCTGGACAGATATGGCTGGCTTTACCGCCAATCCCCCAAAACTTGCCAAGGCATATCGCAATCTGCGTCAGGAACTCTTCGACGCCACCCAAGAATTCGCGGAGGACGTTCGATCCGGAAAGTTTCCGTCAGCTGCGCAAACTTTCCACTAGTTTGGTCTGGTGGCTAAATTCGCAATCGACCTGACTCCGCTGAAGAAGTATCCAGATTTCCGAAATCTCTGGACTGCGGGGCTCGTTTCCTACTTCGGGTCGATGATCACCTACGTTGCAATGCCCTTTCAACTGAAAGAGTTGACCGGTTCATATATCGCAGTGGGCGCTTTAGGTGTTGTCGAAATCGTTCCACTCATCATCTTCGGCCTCTACGGAGGCGTGCTGGCTGACTCGGTCAACCGCAAGAAGATGGTCTGGGCAACTGAAGCTGGCGCACTCATCTTGGTGCTCGTGCTACTGGGCAATTCGCTGATGGGTAGCCCTACAACGTTAGCTATCTATCTGGTTGCAGCGCTCTTCGCCGTCGTCGATGGACTTCAACGCCCCAGCATGGATGCGATGTTGCCCAGACTAGTGAGCCATGAAGATCTACCCGCCGCGAGTGCGCTCTTAAGTCTGCGTTGGCAAGTGGGAGTAATCGTTGGGCCAACAGTCGGTGGAATTATTTTTTCAACCATGTCAGTCAGCGCCGGGTTTATGGTTGATATCGCAACATACATTCTCTCTCTCATTTTTCTTTCGCGAGTTCGTTCTATCCCTCCTTCAAAAGAGGCTGAAAAGCCATCTCTGGCAGCGTTATTTGATGGTGTGAAATATGCGCTGAAGCGCCAAGATTTACTAGGCACCTACATTATTGATCTCGCTGCAATGACACTTGCTATGCCGATGGCGCTCTATCCATTTTGGGCAGATCAATTAGATGCACCGTGGGCACTTGGATTTTTCTATGCCGCCATCACAGTCGGTTCAGTCTGCGTCACTCTGACTTCCGGATGGACGCGCACCTATCGCTATCACGGTCGAGCTGTAATTTTGGCGGCGATGGGTTGGGGTCTTGCCATCGCAGCAGCGGGGCTGAGCCACTCACTGATTCTTGTCCTTCTCTTTCTGACAATCGCCGGGGCATCGGACATGGTCAGCGCCCTCTTCCGTGGAAATATTTGGAACCAGACCATCCCTGATCACTTCCGCGGACGACTTGCTGGAATCGAATTACTTTCCTACTCAGTAGGTCCGTTAGCCGGACAACTTCGCGCAGCTTCGATGGCCGCTGCTACTACATTGTCGATTTCGGTAACTTCTGGAGGGCTGATGTGCGTCCTAGTGGTCGCTTTTCTGGCGCTTTTCTTGCCGAAAATGTGGAAATACGACGTCCAAACCAACGAATTTGCCGTTCGAGAGCGAGAAATTCGCAAAAATCGGGAAAATTCCTAACTCTCAATCAAGAATTGAACTTTTTCGCCATGATTTCGGCGAGATGTGCCAGAAAAATAGTTATCGAAATTGCGAAACAGCACAAAAAAATATAAAAAATAATCTGCGACACGCACTGCAATTTTTCTCACAATGTAGTGGTAATTCTTTCAATATTCCGTCACACTTATCCACGAAACAGGTTTGGGTGACGGATCCGAACCCTTCCGATTAGGAGATAAACACATGGCTGCAGCTAAGAAATCTGCTCCAAAGAAGCGCCGTAAGAAGGCTGCTGCACCAGCAGCACCTAAGAAGCGTCGTAAGAAGGCAGCTGCAACAGCAGCTCCAAAGAAGCGCCGCAAGAAGGCAGCTGCTAAGAAGGCAGCTCCAAAGCGCCGTAAGAAGGCAGCTGCTAAGAAGGCAGCTCCAAAGCGTCGTAAGAAGGCAGCTGCTAAGAAGGCAGCTCCAAAGCGCCGTCGTAAGAAGGCAGCAGCTCCAGCAGCTGCTCCAAAGCGCCGCCGTCGTAAGAAGGCAGCAGCTAAGTAATTCATTACTTATATAAAACCCCGCCAGGAAACTGGCGGGGTTTTTTATGTAATCTTCTAGATCAATCTTCTAGATCAGTCTTCTAGTGGATTCTCTTTCAATGAATCTGTCACACGTTCAAAAATTTCAGCAAGAACCTTCTGATCCTCTTTCGTCAGGTGATCGATAAATCGAGTGCGCACGCTATGAACATGATCTGGGGCAGCGGCCACAATCGCCTTCCATCCTTTAGCGGTCATCACCGCAAAGTAGCCTCGCTTATCAACGGGGCAGGCTTCGCGCTTTACCCAGCCAGCCTTCTCCATCACCTTAATTCTGTGCGAAAGCCGCGACCTTGAGAGCATGGACTGTTCAGCTAATTCACTCATTCGCATTCGACGTTCCGGGGCTTCGCTCAATTGAGCTAAGACTTCATAATCTGCCATCGAAAGTTCATGGTCATCGAGATCATAATCAAGGGCTTCCAGGAGACGTCGGCTAGCGATGATGTAGCGGCGCCAAGCCTTCATTTCGACAGGGTTTAACCAGCGTGGTGTTGTAGCGTTTTGCCCTGCCATGCGCACAAGTGTACGGCAGAAGTAGAATATGTTGAACTTTCAACTACTTCTCTTTTAGCGAATTGGATGACATGACTCTCACTTCAGGAATCGATAGCGCCTCACTTGACCCCCTCGTTCGCCCCCAGGATGACCTCTTTCGCCACTACAACGGCAAGTGGATTCGCGAGTACGAGATGCCAGCTGATCGTTCCAGCGATGGAATCTTTCGCAAACTTCATGATGAGGCAGAAGAGCGAGTTCGCCAGATCATTGAGACCTCCTCGGGTACAGGTGAAGCCCAAAAAATCGGCGATCTCTACAAATCATTTATGGGTACCGATGCCATTAAGGCGCGTGGAATTTCTCCGATAGTCGATGACTTAGCCGCTATTGATCGAATCACCAATCTCAACGAATTTATCTCTGTCATGGCGCGGCTAGAAATGCGCGGTATTGGCGGAATCTTTGGGGCAGCGATCTACCCCGATGCGATGGATTCCAATACCAATATTCTCTATATCGGCCAGGGTGGGCTCTCCCTCCCTGATGAGTCCTATTACCGCGAAGAACAATTCGCCTCTATCCGCACTGCTTTTCTTGATCACGTTGCAAAGATGTGTGCACTCGTTGGAATCGACAATGGCGGCGATGTCGCCTCAATGATTCTCGCCCTTGAAACTGAAATCGCATCCCACCATTGGGATCAAGTCAATGACCGCGACGCCACCTTGACCTATAACAAGTACAGCCGGGCAGAGCTTGAAACCCTTGCCCCACACTTCTCATTTGATACCTGGGCTATACATGCAAAGGTGCCAGCCAAAGCCTTCGAATCGCTCGTCGTCTGCGAACCTTCTTTCTTCGAATCAGTCTCTGCGATGTTCGCAAACTTTGAAGCCAACCGCGATTCATGGATTGCCTGGCTCAAACTCAATCTCGTATCGGCGAGCGCTGCATTTCTCACCGACGATATCGTTCAGCAGAACTTTGAGTTCTATGCCAAGACTCTCTCCGGTACTCCACAAATCCGCGATCGCTGGAAGCGCGGAGTTTCGGTGACCCAAGGCGCGCTCGGTGAAGCAATCGGCAAGGTCTATGTCGAAAAGTATTTCCCGGCTCGCGCCAAAGAAGAGATGAAGATTTTGGTGGATTACCTCCTTGAGGCATATCGCTTAAGCATTCTCGAACTTCCCTGGATGTCTGATGCCACTAAAGAGAAGGCGCTGGAAAAGTTACAGAAGTTCACTCCCAAGATTGGTTATCCCGATAAGTGGCGTGATTACTCCACACTAGAAATTTCTGCCGACGATCTGATTGGCAATCTCTGGCGCATTGCTGAATTCGATCATGCCTATGCCATCGCCAAGATTGGCGCTCCTGTCGATCGCGACGAGTGGCATATGACGCCGCAAACGGTCAATGCCTATTACAACCCACTTGCCAATGAAATCGTCTTCCCTGCAGCAATTTTGCAGCCACCATTCTTTGATCTCGATGCCGAAATGGCTGCCAACTACGGCGGAATCGGAGCAACGATCGGCCATGAAATCGGCCATGGCTTTGATGACCAAGGTTCTAAATATGATGGCGATGGAAATATGGTCGATTGGTGGACCAGCGAAGACCGTGCCAAGTTTGAAGAGCTCACAAGTGTCTTAGTTAAACAATTCGATGCGCTCTCGCCCGAGAGCACACCCGATATCCACGTCAACGGCGCCTTTACCTTGGGTGAGAACATCGGAGACTTAGGCGGCCTCGCCATCGCCTATAAGGCATACCAATTAGCGCTTCAAGGCAAAGAGAGCCCTGTTATCGATGGTTTTACGGGTGATCAACGCTTCTTCCTTTCTTATGCACATTCTTGGCGCAATAAGAACCGCCCCGAAGAAGTGCGCCGTCGCATCGCTATCGACCCACACTCCCCTGATGAGTTCCGCTGTAACCAGATTGTCCGCAATGTCCAAGAGTTCTATGACGCCTTCGGTGTGACCGAAAAAGATCAGCTCTGGCTAGCGCCTACAGAGCGCGTCCGGATTTGGTGAAGGTAGAATCCTGAGTATGAAAAAACTTTCTCGTAAGCAGTGGATCATCGTCGCTGTCATCGTCCTTATTGGCGGAGCTATTCTTCGTTCGGCTACTAATGGCGGATCAGGACTTCCTGCAGATAAGACAGAACTTGTCACGGAAGAAGCACCAACTGCGACTATCGCATTTGATGCTCCACTTGATCTAGGTGGAGGCGTCTTTGTGACCGTCTCATCACCTTCACGCTTTACGCCAACGACCTTTATGACAAATATCGACCAGAAGCCAAAGACTTCTAACGAATTTAATGTCATCATCAAAAATGGTGGAAAGACTCCGATCGATTTCACCACTGTCTCATTGCAGGCAGCCTCTGGTGCAAATGTCTGCTTCGATGTCTTGGGCGACCTTGATATCAACGGCGCACCTACTGAACCACTCAAAGCCGGAGCTGAAGTCAGCTACAAGTACGGTGTTGGTTGCCAAGCAGCCGCCGGAGACCCACTTACTCTGACAGTTCGCATCGGCGAATCAAAGGTTCAAGTAGATGGAAAGCTTGCATAAGTAAAGTTTCATAGTCAAAAACCCCGGCCATATGGTCGGGGTTTTTTATTTAATCTTCTTTTATTCCTCAGGGAAATGGCAGGCAATACGATGGCTTGGATCTTTACCGATCTGCATCAGCTCCGGAACTTGCGTGCGGCACTTATCTTGCGCCTTCCAGCAGCGGGTATTAAATACACAGCCAGCTGGTGGATTTACCGGGCTAGGAAGATCTCCCTGCAAAATAATTCGTTCGCGCTTGCGCCCCTTGATGGGATCTGCGACAGGAACTGCAGAAAGAAGCGCCTTTGTATAAGGATGGCGTGGGTGGGTAAAGAGATCGACCTTGTCGGCTTCTTCCATCACCTTGCCGAGATACATCACGATCACGCGATCAGAAATGTGCTGAACTACCGAGAGGTCGTGGGCGACAAAGATATAAGCCATATTAAATTCATCTTGTAGGTCCTCAAGAAGATTGACGACCTGCGCCTGAATCGAAACATCGAGCGCTGATACTGGCTCGTCGGCAACGATCAGCTTCGGCTTGAGCGCGATGGCGCGAGCAACACCAATACGCTGACGTTGTCCGCCAGAGAATTCGTGTGGGTAGCGATTGATGTGTTCAGGGTTGAGCCCAACGCGCGCCATCAGACGTTGCACCTCTGCCTCAATACCGCCTTCAGGAGTAATTCCCTGAATTTCAAAAGCTGCACCGATCAACGTACCGACAGTGTGGCGCGGATTGAGAGATGCGAATGGATCTTGGAAGATCATCTGCATCTGTGAACGAAGTGGCTTCATTTGCTTTGGCTTCAGGTGTGTGATGTCTTGACCTTCGAAGGTGATTTTTCCGCCAGTTGGTTCGTATAACTTCAAGATGGTGCGGCCAGCTGTGGTCTTGCCGCAGCCCGATTCACCGACAAGGCCAATCGTCTGTCCTGGATAGATATCAAGATCAATTCCATCGACTGCTTTAACAGTCCCTTTTACCTTCGAGAAGGCACCTCCCGTTGTCGTGGCGAAGTGCTTCTGAAGACCTTCAATTCTAAGAAGAGGCTCGGTCATCAGTTGCCACCAATTTCTTTTCGAGCTTTCAGGAGTTCTGCCTCGGGAAGATGACAGCGTGAGAAGTGTTCATTTGTCTTTGTATCGAGCGTCGGCGCAGTTGTTGCACAGAGATTGCCAGATACGCGATCAGAAAACGCACAACGAGCGCGGAATGAACATCCTCGTGGCAAGTTGATCAGCGATGGTGGTTGTCCTGGAATTGCGACCAAACGCTTTGATTCGAGTTCGCCAATCTTGGGAATTGAGTGAAGTAGACCGATTGTGTATGGGTGGTCAGGTCGATAATAAATATCTTCGGCCCCGCCGCTTTCGACGATCTTGCCTGCATACATCACATTAACGCGATCTGCGACTTCGGCGACCACACCTAAGTCGTGAGTGATCAAGATAAGAGCCATATTGAACTCTTTCTGCATATCGCGAATCAATTGTAGAATCTGAGATTGCACAGTCACATCAAGAGCAGTGGTTGGCTCATCGGCAATCAGAAGTGATGGGTTATTAATCAGCGCCATTGCAATCATGACGCGTTGGCGCATTCCACCTGAGAATTGGTGTGGGAATTCATCGACGCGCTTTGCAGCATCAGGAATGCCCACCAGGTCCAACATCTCGATGGCGCGCTTCTTACCTGCAGCCTTATCGCCTTCGTTATAGAGAGACCACGCTTCAATGAGTTGGTTTCCGATGGAGTAATACGGATGGAGGGCTGACATCGGATCTTGGAAGATCATCGACATCGCTTTTCCGCGCAGCTTACGCACGACTTCATCATCAGCTGAGATCACATCGACTGGACCAGAATCAAGGTTGAGAATTGCCTGCCCAGATATCTGAGTGCGCTTGCGATCGTGCAAGCCCATCACTGCAAGTGAGGTTACAGATTTACCAGATCCAGATTCACCAACAACAGCAAGGGTTTCCCCACGTGCCACAGTAAATGAAATTTCATTCGATGCCTGAACAAGTCCATCTTCGGTAGGAAAGGCAACGTTGAGGTTCTTTACCTCAAGAAATGGCTTTAACGTCATGATGCCACTCGTACCCGTGGATCGATATAGGCATACAAAATATCGACCAATAAGTTAGCAACGACTACAAAGACCGCAGCCAAAATGGTAGTTGCCAAGATTGTTGGTAAGTCATAGTCGCGCAGCACTGCTCGAATAGAAAGTCTGCCGAGTCCTGGCAAATTGAAGATACCTTCGGTGATAATCGCTCCGCCGAGCAATCCCGCAAAATCAAGACCAGCCAGGGTAATAATCGGAGCAAGAGCAGCGCGCAGTGTGTGCTTACGCAAAATATCTCGCTCGTTGAGCCCCTTGGCACGTGCTGTTCGAATGTAATCTTCCATCGAAGTCTCGATTACGTTTGAGCGAGTAAATCGCGTATAGGTTGCTGCATAGAGCAGAGCCAAGACAATCCACGGGAAGATAAATGTTCTAAACCAAGCAACTGGGTCTTCCAGTGGTGAGACCCAACGCCCCATTTCGATGGGGTTGATTAAATTAAATTTAAGAGCTACGAAGAGCAAGATCAAAATACCCGAAATAAATGTCGGCAATGAAGTTCCGACGAGTACAAAGGCCGTTGCTGCTCGATCTTGCCACTGATTCTTTCTTCGGGCGGCCAAGATTCCTAACGAGACACCGACTGAGAGCCAGAGAACAAATGCTCCGATTGCGAGTGACAGTGTGACTGGGAATGCTTCTGCAATAAGTGTTGTCACACATTCGTGGCGGTTAAATGAATATCCAAATGCTGGTGCTGGACAATGAAAAGCCGCTGCACCTTCACCAAAGTCGCGTCCTACAAAAAGCCCTTTAACGAAACGTCCGTACTGAACCTGCACTGGCACATCAAGGCCCAGACGGTGGCGATTAGCTTCGATAACTGGCGCAGAACATGCCTTTCCGCAGGTGAGCGCTGCTGGGTCCATAGGAAGTACTGCAAAGATGCCAAAGACAGACATGCTCACGAGAGTGATGACCAAGAAGGTCGCACTCAATCGACGAGCTAAGTACTTCAGCATCTGAAATCTCCTTTAAAAATTATTGATAAATCTCACATAAATTCTGAATTCGTGCAGTTGCGGGCGGCTTAATTTCTTAAACCGCCCGCAACCATTACGAATTGCTAACTAACTCTAGATTTAACTAGTTCGTTAATTAGTTCTTTACGTACATACCACCGAAGCCGAAGTTACCTTGTGGCTCCCAGTAGTAAACGCCGCCGACCTTAGAGCCCCAAACTTCCTGGCCCTTAGAGAAGACAGGACGGATGATCCAGTACTGATCCATAACGTACTGGCTCAGTTCTTGCCATCCCTTTGCCTGCTTAGCGCGGTTTGTTTCAACCTTAGTTGCATCAGACTTCTTCTTGAATGCTGCGTATGCAGGATCATCCCAGTTCTGTGACAAGTTAAATCCGCCCTCTTTAGTAAAGAGTTCAGGAATAACTGTTGATGCATTTGCCCAGTCAGCTCCCCAACCAGCAGATGAAATGTCATTCTGCTTGTCGCGGTTCTGAACTGTTGAGTAGTACTGACCTGAAGGAATGAAGTTGAACTTGATATTGATTCCAGCTGCCTTGAGAGCATCGCCGATCAAGACCGCAGCCTTCTGGTTAGTTGCTGTGTTAGAGATATCCCAAACGATTCCCTTATCTGCAGCTGTCGCACGTGAGTAAGCATCTGGACATGAAGTCTTTGCCTTCTCAAGTAGTGATGCTGAATATGTTGGGTTACCGGTGATCTTCCAGTTTGGATCGTGGATATTTCCAGTTGTCTTCTTGTAGTCAAGACCAAGAACTGGCTTTACAGGGTTATCTCCTGGGTCGCCGTAGAACTCACGTCCACCTGAAAGGTCGATGAGAGCCTGGGTATTGATTGCAAAGAAGACAGCCTTACGAACATCGAGGCAGTCCATGTGACCCTTCTTGACGTTCATTGCTGCATAGCGAACGTATGGATCGTAGACGTTAAAGCGCTGGTCCTTCTTTGTTGGATCTGCGAAGAATGCGCGGAGGTTTGCTGGCTGGAGAGCATCAAGTGATGCAGTGTTAGGGATCTGATCTTCAAGCATGATCTGATCGCGAACATCTTCAGCTAGACCGAAACGTACAACGATGTTATCTGGGTATGGAGTACGGACTGTATCTGATGACTTCTTCCAAGCAGCGTTGCGCTCGAGTTCGAGCTGATCACCAATCTTGTATGAAGCAATTTTGTATGGACCGTTTGAGAATGGACGAAGGTCGTACTTATCGCCTGTGTCCTTAGAAGCCTTCACTGGAGCACCTGCTGGGTAAGTAAGTGCATAGTTGAAGTCTGCGAATGAGCGGTTCAAGTTAAAGGTAATTGTGTTACCTGAACATGTAACAGCCTTATCGAATGCAGCCTGACCAGTCTTCTTGTATGGACCCTTGTAGACAGATGATCCATCCGCTTCGGTTGGAATATCAAGTGCCTGAACGAGGTACTGAGGACCGTCTGTGATGACATCAGATGCGAATGGACGTGAAACGCCGTACTTCACATCAGCACAGGTGACAGGTGAACCGTCTTCCCATGTGACGCCAGCACGAAGTGTGAACTTCCATGTCTTAGCAGCATTTGATGGCACACCGGTGTTTGTTGCAAGGTCTGCAACAAGTGATGAGCCTGCTGAACCTGCTACTGGCTTGTATGAAACAAGGTTGCGATAGAGGTATGAGTTCAAGAACGCAATGTCGCGACCTGTGTAAACACGGGCTGGGTCAATGTGATCGAACTGCTCAGCATTGGTAATAAAGTACAAAGTGCCGCCAGTAACTGGCTTTTCAGCAGCGTTTGCACTTGAGCCTGATGCAACTGTTACTCCAACAGCAAGTGCGATTGCAGCTGTTGAGGCAAGGATGCGTCGGCTAGTTTTCAAACCGGACATATGTCCTCCTTGTAGAAGCGTTTCTGAATCACGGGTCGTGAACCAGAGCTGAAACTTCATTAAGAGAAACTCGCGAGATATCTCTTCACTGAAGCTTCTTCCCGTATTGCTACGGAAAATCCCATATTTCTATGGAAATCTAGGGTCTATCTACCTGCCATCATCGGCCGGCTTTAGGGTCAAGCGCATCGCGAATCGCATCACCCAATAGGTTGAGCGCCAAAACAATGGCGATCAAAATGGCGCAAGGAATAAGCAGGTATGCAGGATCATCGCGCCAATATCCGACTGCATCTGAGAGCACCAGACCGAAGGTCGATGCGGGAGCTTGAACACCAACACCTAAGAAGGAGAAGGTCGCCTCTGCAGCGATATATCCAGGTAGTGAAAGTGAGATAAAGACAATCGCGGTTGGCCACAAATTAGGAAGTAGCTCTTTGACAATGATGCGCCAGCTGGATGCACCCATCGCTTGTGCAGCCATCACAAAATCGCGTTCGCGCAGCGACATAGTTTGTGAACGAATCAGTCGATAGAAACCGGTCCAGCCAAAGAAGACGAGAAAGATAACGAGCACCAAGATTCGAGCGGCATTCTCATGTGCGAGTCCAATAGCCTCAACGCGCTGCACTAAAGGAAGTGAGAGAGCGATGATCATAAATGTGCCGGGAAAAGAGAGGAGAAAATCTGCAAAACGTCCAATTGTTGAATCGATTTTTCCCTTGAAATAACCAGTTGCGATACCGATCAACATTCCAATCGTGATCGATGCAAAGGTTGAAATAAATGCGACAAGGAAAGAGAGCTGAGAACCGTAGAGAAGAAGTGCAAAGACATCTCGGCCAACTCCGGGTTCAAGTCCCAGCGGATGCGACCATGAAATTCCGCCGAGCGGTCCGATGGGCATTGCAAATTCATTGAGGACACCTTCATACACAGTGTGGTTATCAACGCCAAAGGCTCGTGTAATCAATGGAGCAAAGATTGAACATGCTAAGAAGAATATTGTTGCGCCACCGGCGTAGATTCCAACTTTGTTACGCTTAAATCGTCCCCATGCAATCTCTTTTGGGGTGCGCTGAACGATCTCTTGTGACTCTGTAGAGTTCAACTCATCATTGAGTACAACCGCCGCCAATTAGTGGACCCCTTAAGAAACCGATTCCAATCACGGGTTTACCCGCGAGTACTGCAAGGTAATCGCATTTAGGCGAAAAAGAAACCCCAAATGTCCTAATTCACCCCATTTATCGGGCGTCTGTTACCGAGTTGTTATGCCTGCGCAGTCGCCAAAGCCCTCATTTTGAGAAAGAGCGGGATCGATACGAAGCAGCCGATAAACATCACCAGCACCCATGCATTCGACAGATCGGCACCGAGCATCAATCCGGTAATTGCAGGGCCAAGGACTCCAGAGACAGACCATTGCAAACTTATCCATGCATTAGCGCGACCACGAATATGTTCAGGGGCCAGTTCGTTGGCAAGAGTTGGAATCGTCGGAGCTTGAATCATTTCTCCAACAGCAAAGACCAATTGGCTTAAAGAGAGTGCAATACCTGATGCAAAGAGTGGAAGGAATGGAGCAGCTCCTACAAAGAGCCACGAAAGCGCCCAGACAAGTCCTACTGCAATCAGTGCTGCGTACTTTGAATATTTCTCGATAATTCGCATTACCAATGGCTGAAATACCACAATCGAAATTGTATTGACCCCAAAGATGATACCGAGCCACTTGGGTGATAGCCCTAAGAATTGAGTTGCAAAGACTGGGATACCAGCTTGAATCGTTCCATACCCGAATGTAAAGAGCGTGATGCCTCCGATGCCTAAGAGCATCAAAGGCTTTATCGCAAAGAGATCTCGATACGAACCTTGCTTAGGTTCATCGTCCTTTGGAATGTATCTATTCACATTTTCTCCATGTAAAGAAAGCACAATCAGCAGATACAACAAGAAAGTTGAACCATCTACCCAATACATAATTTGAAACGAGAGTAAGTCTCCTCGCTGAATAATGAGTGAGGAAAGTAAGCCACCAAGTCCAAGTCCTAAATTGAGCAACATAAAGTTGAATCCAAAGATTTTCTGTCGATCCTTGACCGGAGTAACGCGAGTAAGGATGACGCTCTGGCTTGGCCAAATTGCCTGACCGGCAATATTGATAAGGGTGATGACACAAGTTGCTTGAAGATGAGTGTGTACAAGTGAAAGCGAGAAGGCGGCTCCTGAGTTCAATAAAAGCCCGCCAATCATTACCTTTTTAGGACCGATGCGATCAACGAGTGCGCCCATGGGCGTGCTTGCGATGATGCTGACAATGGATCCATAGGCGAGCAAGAGTCCACCAAAAGTATTGGTGAAGCCACGCATATCGTGAAGATAAACCAGCAGAAGCGACAAGGTCATCCCGCCACCGATGGCATTGAGGCTGATTCCAAAGATTATTTTCCGTGACTGCGCATTGAGCAGAACGGTGAACTCCTTGAAAAGCATTTATTTTAGAAGGCTTTGTGCCTGCGCCAATATTTCAGTGCGGTACTTAATACCGAGTGAGATATGACCTTCGCCCGACTTAAAAGACAAAGTTGCGGTAGGAATATGCTTTTCTAACCAATAAGAGTGCGCATGAGGAACCATAAAGTCATCATCTCCTTGCCAGATAAAGACTGGCTTGGTGATGGATCTAAGATCAAATCCCCAAGGCTTTATAAATACCAAGTCGTCATCAATCCATCCATCAAAACTTACTGCAAGTGCACTGCGCATTGACGCTGCCATGTGATCTGCAGCTTCGCCCTCGAGAACTGCCTTATCGGCATCTCCAATTAATCCACCAAAAGCCTCGCGAATCTCGGCGCCAGTTACTGATTTCATTGAACCAGCATTGTCCTGCATCCACTTATCAATAACGGCTTCACCTTTGAGCGCTGCACCAAATTCATCGTGGTTTTCTGGGCCCATACCTTCTAGGAAATCTAAATCATCGACGCCATATGCACCGACTCCGGCAAGAGAAATTGCCCCAACGTTGCGTGGCTCTAGCGTATTCGCAAGACAGTGAGGGCCTCCACCTGACCAACCAATAGATACAAACTTGTCTATATTTTTTCCGTCAAGAATCTGGGCAATATCGCTATTAATACTGATAACGCTGCGGCCTGGATGGCGATCACTTGTGCCATATCCTGCGCGTGAATATGCGATGGCACGAATTCCTGCAGAAGCCGCAGACTCAAGCCAATCAGTCCACATGCTTGCATGGCCTGGCGTTCCATGATGGAAAACAATTGCGCTATCTGAGTTAATTCCATTATCGAGAATCTCAAGTTCGCGACCATCTTTGAGTTTAAACTGAGGCATTTGGTCAGTCTATTACTCTGACACAATATGCGACATGGTTTTGGCAGATTCAGATAAGGGCTTCTCCTACGAGATAACCCGCGCTGCTGATTCAGGTTTAGCTCGGGCGGGAGTTATTACTACTCCACATGGACAGATTCAAACGCCTGCCTTTATCCCAGTCGGAACTAAAGCAAATGTAAAGACGGTACTTCCAGAAGCGATGGAAGATCTTGGTGCGCAAGCCCTTCTCGCTAACGCGTATCACCTCTATCTACAGCCAGGTCCAAGCGTTCTTGATGAAGCAGGCGGACTTGGTGCATTTATGAATTGGGATAAGCCAACTTTTACCGATAGCGGTGGCTTTCAAGTTCTCTCACTAGGTGTTGGTTTTAAGAAAGTACTTGCCATGGATGCGCAGACTTTCCGATCTGATCAAGTCATCGCCAAGAATAAAGAACGTCTTGCCCATGTCGATGACGAAGGTGTGACATTTAAGAGCCATCTCGATGGTTCGATGCACCGATTTACCGCGGAAATCTCCATGCAGATTCAACATCAACTCGGCGCCGACATCATGTTTGCCTTTGATGAGTGCACAACTCTTCACAACACTCGTCCTTATCAAGAACTCGCACTCTCTCGCACATACGACTGGGCAATTCGTTGTCTTGACGAACATAAACGCTTAACTGATTCACGCGTAGGAAAGCCTTACCAGGCTCTCTTTGGAGTAATTCAAGGCGCTCAATATGAAGATCTTCGTAAGAAAGCGGCATCAGATTTAGCTTCTATGAGTTCTTCAGGAATTGAATTTGATGGTTTCGGTATTGGTGGAGCACTCGATAAGGATTCATTGGGCACAATCGTTGGTTGGGTCAACTCCACTCTCCCAGAAGATAAACCAAAGCATTTACTGGGAATTGGTGCACCAGAAGATCTTTTTATTGGAGTTGAAAACGGTGTCGACACCTTCGACTGCGTACTTGCTTCGCGCATTGCTCGTACTAGCTCTGTCTACACAATGACAGGACGATTCAATGTTTCCAACGCACCGTACGTTCGTGACTTCAACCCAATTGATGATGAATGTGATTGCTACACCTGCAAGAATTACACACGCGCATACTTGTGCCACTTATTCCGCGGAAAAGAAATGTTGGCAGGGACTTTAGCAACGATTCACAACGAAAGATTTATCGTGCGCCTAGTCGATCAGATGCGCCAAGCAATCATCGACGGAAGTTTCCAGGATATGAAGAAGGAATTTATGGGGCGCTATACCCATAAATCGGGTCAATCACGAGATTAACTCAGTGATGACCTTTCTGAATTTCATCTGCTTCAGTACCAACCTTTGTCCAACCACCTGGCACTAATTCCTCAGCTTCTGTTGGGCCCCATGTTCCACCTTCATATTGAATGACTGGATGTGGATTCTTTAGAATGTCTTCAAGAATTTGCCATGACTGCAGTACGGCATCGATACGGGTAAAGCGGAAGTGATCTCCCAAAATTGCTGCACGTAAAAGTCTTTCATAAGGCCCTTGTCGATCGCCAAATTCAGCAACGAATTCAACCGATAAATCAACAGTCTCAGTAATCAACTTTGTTCCCGGACGCTTTGCTTGCAGTGCAATATCTACACCATCTTTAGCGCCTAATCTAAAGCGAACGTGATTTGAACTTGCCTTACCAAAGAGTGCGCGTGGTGGCTGCTTAAATTCGACGATTACTTCAAGAACTGTCTCAGGCATCTTCTTACCTGTACGTAGGTAAATCGGAACGCCCGCCCAGCGCCAATTATCGATGAATATTTTCATAGCGACGAAGGTTTCTGTATCAGAATTTTCATCGACGCCGTCTTCATCAAGATAGCCTTCAAATTGGCCACGAACCACTTCGTTCTTATTGATATCGCGGATTGCTGAGAGCACTTTAATCTTCTCGTTCTGCATTGCCTCAGAGCTCATCTCAATCGGAGGCTCCATCGTCAACATTGTGAGAACTTGCAACAAGTGGTTCTGCAGCACGTCTCGAGTCGCTCCTACGCCGTCATAGAACTTTCCGCGGCCATCAATGCCAAAATTTTCTGCCATGGTCATCTGAATATTCGAAACGTAATTTCGATTCCATACAGGCTCAAAGAGTGTGTTCGCGAAGCGGAAGACCAATAGGTCTTCAACCGCTTCTTTACCAAGATAGTGATCGATACGGTAAATCTGCTCTTCTGGAAGAATCTTCTTAAGTTCTAAATCGAGTGCACGGGCGCTCTCGAAATCGCGTCCAAAAGGCTTCTCGACTACTACACGAGCGCGCTTAGTGATACCAACTTTCTCAAGCTGTTCAGCAATTTTTGCAAAGTACTCAGGTGGAATAGCTAAATAAATGACCGGAAGTTTGAAATGTTCAAGAACCTTTGCGAGTTGGATAAACGTATTTGCATCTTCATAGTCGCCAACAATTAACTTCATTTCGTGAAGTAGCTTTTCTAGAATCTTTTCATCAACCTCAGGTTTGCGAGCACGAATAGACTTCTCAGCATTCTCGCGGAATACCTTCTGCGACCACTTAGAAGATGCAACTCCAATAATCGGTACATCGAGTTCGCCAAGATCCTCTAGGTCATAGAGCGCTGGAAAGAGTTTCTTACGCGCTAAATCTCCGGTTGCGCCAAATAAAACTAATGCATCTGCCTTCATTACTTTGCCTTATCTGATGATGACTGGGGCTTCTCGTTATGACCACCAAACTTGTAACGCATTGCGCTCAAAACTCGGTTAGCGAATTCGTCGTTATTGCGTGAAGCAAAGCGTGAATACAGTGAAGCGCTCAGGACATGAGCAGGAATTCCCGCTTCGATAGCTGCTTGTACAGTCCAACGACCCTCACCACTGTCACTTACCTGAGTTGAGTATTCAGTGAGTTCAGAAGATTCCACGAGTGCTTGTGCAGTGAGATCTAGAAGCCATGAAGCAACAACGCTTCCGCGGCGCCAGACTTCGGTGATTGCTGGAATATCTAGGTTGTATGCAGGAGTCATCTCATCTGCTGCTTCGAAGATTGCTAAACCTTCAGCGAAGGCTGCCATCATTCCGTATTCAATTCCGTTGTGAATCATCTTTACGAAGTGACCTGAACCGACTGGGCCACAATGGAGATATCCGTATTCAGCCTGTGTAGGTTCGCCGGTACGTCCTGGTGTGCGCTCTGCTGATTCAACACCTGGGCAGAGCGCCTTAAAGATTGGATCGAGTGACTCAACAACTGCGTCATCTCCACCAATCATCAATGAATATCCGCGTTCTAGACCGTAGACACCGCCTGAAGTTCCGACATCAACAAAGTTGATTCCTTTAGCTTTCAAGAGTTCAGCGTTCTTCAAGTCATTCTTGTAATAACTATTTCCACCATCAATGATGGTGTCACCTGCAGATAAATGTTCTGCCATCGCTGCAATAGTTGAATCTGTTACTGAAGCAGGGACCATGATCCAGACTGTGCGAGGTGTTGAAAGCTTCGCCGCTAGATCTGCCATATCGGATGCGCCGATTGAGCCTTCCTTAGCGAGTGCTGCGACTGCATCTGGGCTAACGTCATAAACAGCTGATGTGATGTTGTGACGATGAAGCCGGCGCACAATATTTGCACCCATACGGCCAAGTCCGACCATACCGAAATTTGTTGTAGTCATGATGTGCCTATTCGCTAAAAGAAAACGCTCAACGTTGAGGATGTAAGTCTATCGCGAGTTACTAACTGCTCACGAATTCAGGCAAACTTTACGTGAATTTATTCGGAAAAAAAGGCCTCGGTATCAACAATTAAACGAGTGTGTGAATTTCCTCGCACATAACTCGCGGGTATCGAAAGATCTCCCTCGATTACCTTCGTTACTGCATCCGCTTTACTTTCACCCGCAGCCACAATCCATACTTCTTCAGCGCTATTAATTGCTTTCATTGTGAATGAAATTCGCGAGGCCGGAGGTTTTGGAGAATCAGTAATCGCAAAAATAGTTCTGGTGTCATCGATATCTGCAAGCCCTGGAAATAGTGAAGCAACGTGTCCATCAGGACCAAGACCTAAGATATTGAGATCGATATCTACATTTTCGAGTGCCAACGAATAATCCGCCACTGCCTCATCAATATTTTGAGCAACATCACTAGCTAAGCCTTCGTGAATAATGATGTTCTTATTTTTCACGGTGTTATGGAATGGAAAAGCATTACGTTCAACGCTGTTGGCTTCGACAAAACGTTCGTCACTCCACCAGATATGTAGTCCATTAAATACATCTACGTCCGCATTGAATTCATTGACGAGTGCTTCGGAAATCTGAACACCCAGTGTCCCGCCCGTCAGGACTAAGTGGAATTGGCTCTTGAGTTTTAAGCCTTTCTCAATCGCCGCAAGAATTTGAACTGTAACTTCATCCGCAAGTTCTGCGCCATCTGCATACAAGGTCAGGTCGAGCTCGTCACCGATATCGCCAATGAGTTCATCAAAGTTATCGGTCATTGTTGTTCCCCCACTTGGATAAAAAGTCTGCTGTAGACATCTCATAAATATTTTCTGGGCCATCGATGTCATCCATCTGTTGGCCCTTGTAATCAAATCCGAAGTAGTTGATTACTGCGATTGAAGGAAGGTTATCGGGGCTAACTGTGTATCTCAAAGTCTTTACGCCTGGCTGGGCTGAAACCCAACTCCACATTCCAGCGAGGGCTTCTCGCGCATAACCTTGATTTCGGAATTCTTCCTCAACTCCAAGACCAATTTCAATCATTCCATTTTCATCCGGAACCCCATGAAAGCTGGTACTACCAATAATTTCACGCGAACTCTTGAGAACTATGAACCGCACGAACCACTTGTTTACTTCAGGATTCTTCTTTACTTGAGGAACTCTCCAGCCAAGTGGTCCCGGTTCTTTAACTAAGACCTTGAAGGAATTTTCTATATCTCGACCAGCAATTGCAGCGGTGTCATCTTTCGAATCCAAAAGATCAATAATGCCCTGTGCGGGAATGTGATGAAGTTCTAATCTACTGGTGATGATTACAGGTTCGAACATAATGAAGCTTTACAGAGTTGCAAAACCTTCTGCAAGTACGCCAAGCGCATCCTTGAGAAGCTCATCTGAAATCACGAGCGGAGGTAAGAAACGGATGACGTTTCCATATGTTCCCGCTGTAAGAATCAATACGCCCTTGCTCTGGCAGTACTTAATAACCTTTGCCATCGCTTCTGGATTTGGATTCTTAGTTCCTTCGTGAACCAATTCAATCGCAACCATGGCACCGCGACCACGAACTTCACCGATGATTGGATATTTCGCTTTCAAGGCGTTCAGCGAATCGACAAGAATTGTGCCGATATGAGCTGCGCGGTCAACAAGCTTCTCTTCTTCAATTGTTTGGATGACAGCCAGGGCTGCAGCGCAGACAACTGGGTTTCCGCCGTAGGTTCCGCCCAATCCTCCGACATGTGATGAATCCATAATTTCGGCGCGAGCCGTCACTGCTGCAAGTGGCATACCACCAGCAATTCCCTTGGCAGAGATGATCATGTCTGGCTCCATATTTTCATGCTCGACAGCAAACATCTTGCCTGTGCGAGCAAAGCCCGACTGCACCTCATCAGCGATAAATACGATTTTATTTTCAGTAGCAAATTTCTGAAGTCCTGGCATAAATCCAACTGGTGGAACGATAAATCCACCTTCGCCAATAACTGGTTCGATCAAAATTGCTGCAACATTATGTGCACCAATCTCTTTCTCAATCTTATGAATCACCATATCCAGCGCATCTTCTGCAATGGTGTCAGGGTTTCCAATCCAGCGGAATGAATAAGGCATTGGCATGCGATAGATCTCGTTGGCAAATGGTCCAAAACCTTCCTTATATGGAATGTTCTTAGCGGTGAGCGCCATCGTTAAGTTTGTGCGACCGTGATACGCATGTTCAAAGACAACTACAGCGGGGCGCTTTGTGTAATGGCGTGCAATCTTGATGGCATTTTCTACTGCTTCTGCACCTGAATTTTGCAAGATTGACTTCTTCTTAAACTTGCCGGGTGTAAGGCGATTAAGCGCTTCGCATACTTCGATATAACCCATGTAAGGAACTGTGGTGAAGTTGGTATGGGTGAAGTTTGCAACAGCTTCTTGCACTGCCTTAATGACGCGCGGCGCTGCATTTCCCACGTTGACAACACCGATTCCTGCACCAAGGTCAATGATTCGGTTGCCGTCGATATCTTCAATAATCGCATCATGTGCACGGTTAACAATCACCGGCATCGCAGTTCCTAGTCCCCCAGATACAGCCTCTTTACGTCGCTGCATTGCAGCAGTTGAAAGCGGCCCTGGAATATCAGTGGCCAAGTGGCGTGATTGCGGGAGGCGATCCTGTGATGTCATGGCCAAAGTCTAAGGCCCTTGTATTGCTGACAGAGCCCTTGTACTCCTTGGTACAAGTTAGGCTTGCCACATGAGCAACCTCAGAGAGAGCGCACCACTTCTCGATGCATATCTCTCTTACTTTGAGAAAGCTCGCACGCCTTTCACAATCCCAGGCCACAAGCAGAAGACGAGCGCACTCGACGCTGGATTAGGCGCAGTCGTTGATGCTGATACTCCGCTCTACGGTGGTCTTGATGAAATTAAATTAACCAACCAAACGTTAAAGCAGGCTGAGAACCTTGCAGCATCACTATGGGGCGCTGATTTTGCGCGCTTCTCAACCGGTGGATCAACTCATGCCAACCAGGCAGTCATCTTTGCTCTCGGAAAACCTGGTGACAAGGTTGCAGTTTCTCGTACTGCGCACAGATCGGTATTAAGTGCGCTCGTGCTTGCTGGACTTGAACCGATCTGGATGTCACCTGAAATCGATGCACCAACTGGAGTGCCTATAGGAATTGGAATTTCCGAACTCAAGCGCGCGCTGTCGGAAAAGCCGATTGCAGTACTTCTTACTGAACCCGGATATCTCGGAACTATTTCAGATCTGCCAACTCTGATTGAAGCTGCACATACAGTTAAAGTTCCGGTTATTCTCGATGCAGCATGGGGAGGCCATTTTGGTTTTCACTCCAGCCTTCCGCCACATGCTTTTCAAGTGGGTGCAGATGCACTTATTACAAGCACACATAAGGCTCTTCCTGGCTACAGCGCATCAGCGCTTCTACTTGCGCGAACCCAATTACTCAGTGCCGAACGACTCGAACAAAGCTTTGAAACAACTCACACCACATCTCCTGCAGGAGCGCCGCTTGCTTCAATCGACGGAGTGCGCGCACTCCTTGAAACTAGAGGCGAAGAACTTATTGGAAAACTTCTCGACAATATTCATCGCTTTAAAGAGATGGTGCAGGCAGAGTTTGCGCTTCCGATCTTTCTCTACCCATCAGATTTTCCTGCAGGGCGTTTTGATCCATCCAAAATTGTCCTTCGCGTGCAGCAATTAGGTGCATCAGGAGTCGATATTGAGCTCGATCTGCAAGCGAAAGGTATCCGCGTTGAAATGGCAGATCGCGACACCATCGTTTTTCTTGCAACTATTGCAGATACTCAAGCCGATTTTGATTACTTGGCAGATGCGCTTATTCCGATTTTGAAAAAGCGCCAGGAACAGCGCCGTGAAAGCGCCACTGCTCTGAGTTGGTCTGTCGTACCTCAAAGAGCAACATCGATGCGCGATGCCTACTTTGCTGAGACAGAATTAATTCCGGCCTCCCTCGCTATTGGCCGAATCTCTGCTGATCTGATTGCGCCATATCCACCAGGAGTTGCTGTTGTTGCTCCAGGTGAAGTCCTTACAAAAGAAATTGTTGAAGGCCTCAGCGCATCTCGTGCCGCTGGAGTTCGAATTGCTTACGCAACTGATTTAACACTTTCTAACTATCGCGTCGTTATTCGCTCGTAAAGATTCTTGAGCTTGCCGAAATAATGATGGCAAGAACTGCCGGAACCAACATCGCCCACCTCAAAGTGATTGCATCGGCAAGAAATCCCATCAATGGTGGTCCGACGATAAATCCGAAGTAAGAAATTCCAGAAATCATCGCAACTGCTTCGGCTGGGGAAATTGATCCAGCAAATCTCTTATTTGCCATGGAACCTGCTGCGCTAAAGAGAAGTGGGATCACAGCAGATAGCGCAGTTCCGAAGAGGAACCAGCCAAAGATAACTCCCCCAACTCCTCCAACTAATAGCCCAACAGCAAGGCCAAAGCCGCCAATGAATCCTCCAACTTTGAGTATTCGATTGGGACCAAATTTGGTAGCAAGTTGATCGCCAAAGAATCTGCCAACCACCATCGTGAACGAAAATGCAACGTAGGGAAGTGTGCTGACAAAGTGTGAAGCACCAAAAGTTTCCCGTGAAAGTACGCCGCCCCAATCGCCGGCTGAACCTTCACCGATTGATGCAGCTAATCCGAGTAATCCCATAATTAAAATGAGTGGTGGTTTCTTCTTCTTTGCCGCATTTTCTTCTGAGTATTCATGCCGATCTGAAGTTGCAGGTAGCAATCTCTGAGCTGCCACTATTGCAGCTATACCCATTGCGATTGAGACAATGACGAAATGGTGGAAGACGCTGATCTCAGCTTGAGCAAATGCTCCGCCAATAAAGCTGCCCAGAAGTGCTCCGACTGACCAGAAAGCATGGAAGCGACTCATAAATCGGAGTCCAGATTTTTCTTCCAACGTAACGCCGTGCGTATTCATCGAAACATCTTGTGATGCAATCACTGAGCCGTAAAAGAAGAGAGCTACTGCAAAGGTTATTGAGGAATTGGCTAAACCAATAAAAGGGGCGACCAGAATCACGCCCACGGAGGCAATCTTGAGAGTGAATGCGCTGCCAAATCTTGCTGCTGATTTACCCACGGGACCGAGTGCAACTAACACGCCAAGTGACATCAGAAGCAGGCAAATACCAAGAAGAGAATTGGTGAGATGGAGAGATCTTTTCAGGTCTGGAATTCGTGAAACGAAATTTCCCTGTGTAAAGCCGAGGGTGAGAAATGAGAGCGTCACACCTAAATGAGCACGCTTTATCTGACTCTCTGAAACATCCACTACTTGGTAAGTCCTAGCGAATTGGTTTGCGATAGATCTTGTGTGAAACAGCCTGCGCCAATGGCTTGATCATCATGGAATCAACATTGAAATGATCAGGAAGCATGACCACCCAGCGAATAGCTTCAGCAACATCTTCGGCTACCAATGGTTTTTCGACACCTTCATAAATTTTTGCCGCAGCATCGACATTGCCCTTGTAGCGAACCTTCGCAAATTCCTCTGTCTTCACCATTCCCGGCGCGATTTCAGAAATGCGAATGGGTTCTCCATTGAGTTCTAATCTCAAAGTATCTACCAGTGAAGCTTCGCCAAATTTTGCGGCTGCATAACTTCCACCATTTTCGTAAGTGCGGTGTGCTGCAGTTGAGGTGATGAGAACGATGTGTCCTTTGCGATGTTCGCGGAACAGTGGTGTGAGCGCCTTCACCATACGGACTGCGCCAACAACATTGATATCAAAAGTTTTCTGCCAAATCGCGGGGTCTGAATCCATCACTGAATCTGCATCAAAAGCACCGCCCGCGCTATGGACAAGCACTGATGCCTTCGCGTTTCCGAGATGGGCAACAAGTGAATCCACACTTGCTTGATCAGTCACATCGAGTTCAATAGCCTCAATGTTGGGCGAACTTGCTGCGAGCTCTTTTAGCTTGTCGATACGTCGCGCTGCTGCAATGACATGAAATCCGTTATCTGCCAATGCGCGTGCTGTTGCAGCACCGATTCCACTACTTGCTCCAGTAATAACTGCATATTCGCGTGTGCTCATTAGGTAAGGGTATATGCGAGGGCTAGGATTTAGCCATGAGCAATCAAGTAGAAACAATTATCAGCGTCCAACTCGAAAATCGCGATAAGAAGACTGTTTTCTGGCGTGGATTTCTTTCATTCCCAGTAACGATTTTCCTCACTTCATTTGTGCAAGGAATGCATTGGGGCTGGTCAACTGGGCTAGTAGTTGTCCCTACAGTTCTTGCGCTCGTTGTTCGTGGCGTGTATCCAAGTTATGTATTGACCTTCAACCATTCGCTCATGGAGCTTCAAACCCGAGTAATCGCATACACACTGTTGCTCACAGATGACTATCCCTCAATCGAGAGAAATCCCAACATCGCAGTACTCCTGCCCGATGTCGGCGGAGGGAAGAAACTCAACCGCGGGCTACCACTGATCAAATGGTTCCTCGCAATTCCACTTGTCATCGTAGGTTTGATCTACTCACTTGTTGCGCTCATCGCCACATTCTTCGCTTGGATAATTACCTGGTCATCAGGTACCTATCCAAAATGGGCGCTCGATATTGTTCTTGGAACTATCAAGTTTTGGAACCGCGTTTACGGCTATGCAATCATTCTCGTTACCGATGAATACCCTTCATTTGCGCTCTAATGTCTACCTTCGTTCGACCTATTCAAGTTAGCGATAAAGCACAATGGCTGGTGCTCTGGCAGGGATATCTCGACTTCTATAAGACATCTGTCGCTGCAGAACAGACCGAACGTACCTGGACCCGCATCATGGATCCAGATTTCAATATGAAATGTGCAGTTGCAGAACGAGATGGAAAAGTCATCGGATTTACAACGTACAACCTTCAAAACTCCACGTGGTCTCCTAATGGCCATTGTTATCTTGAAGATCTCTTTGTAGATCCTGCCGCTCGCGGAACAGGCGCAGGTCGTGCTCTCATCGATTACGTGAAGGCATTTGCCCTTGAAATGAAGTGCTCGCGCTTGTATTGGAATACTGATGCTGACAATGACACTGCACGCAAGCTATACGACACGTACGTACTTGAATCCGGAAAGCGTCAGTATCGAGTTCAACTTCCATAATGTTGAAAAAGTTTGCAATCTGTGTACTTGCTTTAGCTGTGTTGGCTGGATGCGGCTCAAGTACTAAACAGGTATCAGAAATTACATACTTGCCACCACTCGATTGCAACGAAACCAACGTGTTAGCAGCTCTGCCAACTGAACTGACCAATGCCATGTATATACCCACTGAGTGGCAGCCAGCAGAAGGTACAGATCTCAAAGTGATTCTTGATGGTGGTGGGATTGCATGTACATATGGTGTTCAGCAAGCAGAAATTGGCGCCACCGTTTCTTGGGTAGAAGATAAAGATGGCCTCTTTAATTCACGGATTGCCAATTGGAAGAGCCAAGGTTTTGAAGAAGTAGCTATTCCTGGAGTCACAGCAGAACGAATCTTTGTCATCTCAGAAAAATCGATGAACGCACGCGAAATTCACAGCTGGAACGCACATGTATTGGTGCACGGCAATTGGATCGGAGTTTCCGCCTCGTATATCTATAAAAACGATGAGGCCACAAAGCTTGTTAACGCTGCTATTACTTCGCTGCGTTCCTAATCATTCGCTGATAAAACATTCCAGGCTTTCGTGTGCTCTCTTGTTTTTCGCCCATCTTTGCAAAGCCCAGTTTTTCATATGCAGTAATTGCAATCTGGTTATCGACCCACACGCCCAATCCCTGCACTAACCAATCGCGTGCTGTCGCTTGTAAATCGACGTATTCAAAGAGCGCGCGAAGTGCGCCATGTTGACGAAATTCAGGATCCACCCAACAGCTGCCAATCCAACAGGTTGCGCCAAAATCTCCTGATAAATTTTCAATTGTCATCATCGCGATATCTTCATCATTGACAACTGCTACAACCGCTACGTACTGACGCGCCTTTTCTCTCCACTGACTTTCAGTAAACAATCGTTCTGACTCTAAATTTCCGCCGAATGCATGTCCGTCGCTTTCAAGCGCAGCAAGGCGAATATCGCGATATCGAGTCCAGGAATCCTCACCTAACTCTTTAACGGTGATGGCTGGATTCATGACCGAAATAATAGGCTAAGTAAATTGCCTACCTCTTAAATAGCTTCTTGGGATTGAGTTTTGCACCATGTTGGCGCACTCGAATCAGCATCGCTTCTGCCCATGCAAATTCAAGGGCAAGAACTACAAGCCCCAAGATGAGAAGTGGCATCGTAAAAGGACCAGGAAGAATGATGAGCAAAAGTCCAGTCACAATCAGTGTGGAACCAATGACGAGTGCAATCGTTTTCCGTAACGCAGCTGGAAGAGATCTCCATGCCTTTGCAATCCTATTCTTCAATGCTTGTCCCTCCAGTGATGCGACCGGCGTGAGCCCGCGCAGAAGGATCGGACTTGGTCTTTATCAAACTCGCAATTGTTGAAATCGCCAGAATCGCTCCAATAACTAAGAGTCCAACATTTGTAGGAATTTTAGGAATTGAATGGAACTGTTCGTGGAAATAAGTAATAACCAGCTTGGCGCCGATGAAAATCAAGATAAACGATAGGCCAAGAGAAAGGTAGACAAGTCGGTCGAGTAGGCCCTTCACGAGGAAGTAGAGGGCGCGAAGTCCAAGCAAAGCAAATGCATTTGCGGCAAATACGAGGAAGGTCTCTGAAGTAACGCCGAATGTTGCAGGAATGGAATCCAGCGCAAATAAGAGATCGGTTGAACCGATTGCAATCATGACCAAGAACATGGGAGTTGCATAGCGTTTTCTATCACGGCGAATAAACATCTTGGAACCGTGGAATTCATTGACCATAGTCAGACGCTTTCGAATGCGACGCACGATGACGTTGTCGCCAGGTTCAGGATCTTCATCCCAGTGCTTGAAAAGCCCGATACCTGTCCAGATCAGAATTGCTCCGAAGATAACGAAGGTGAATGAAAAGGCAGCGAGCGCTGCAGCGCCAACCGAGATGAAAATTCCACGAAGAACGAGAGCCAACGCGACTCCAATAAGGAGTACGCGTTGGTGATAGATGCTTGGTACAGCAAATTGAGCGAGGATGATGACAAAGACAAAGAGGTTATCTACTGAGAGAGATTTCTCTACGAGATAGGCTGCAAAGAATTGGGTTCCCATATCTGAGCCAAATCGTTGGTAGACCCACACACCAAAAATGACTGCTATACCAATATAAAAAATCGACCAACTTGCAGCTTCTTTAAACTTTACTTCGTGGGGTTTTGAACTGACCGTAAACAAATCGATAAGTAATAGAAGTGCAATAAGCCCGATTGTTACGGACCACACTGTGATTGATACGCTCATATATTTCTCTCCCTGACTCGCGTGGCTATGACGTGGTCAAGGTCTTCCTAACCGAATTTCTCGGCCAGCGCCCCGGGTTTTTACACCGTAATGACGAGGTAGCTGTATCTAGGTACTCCCCTTAATTGGTGCCTATCGTAAACAGTCCTTGATAAAACTGCAATTTATACTCGACCTGAAGAGAAATCTTCGAATGTTATGAAATTCCCTCGGCTACGATGACTTGATGTCTCACTTAGTTTTGCTAGAGATGATGGGCGTCGGACTCTTGGTTGGGCTGGCGAAAACCTCAATCGGGGGGCTTGGACTTCTGTGCGCCGCACTTCTCACACAAATTCTTCCTGCCAAAGAATCCACGGGTGTATTGCTCATCTTATTAATAATTGGCGACCTATTTGCTATTACAGCGTATAGAAAATATGTTGATTGGAAATTTCTCAGAACACTATTCATGCCAGTATTTGTAGGCTTAGTTTTTGGTGCGATTTTTCTTTCTCAATCTACTGATGAATCTTTAAAGAAGTTCATCGGGTGGGTAGTTGTGATATTGGTGATTCTCTATCCATTAAGTCAGTATTGGCAGAAAAAAAATTCAGATCTGAACTCTCGATTTCCCCGGTTTCTTCGCCTGACTCTCGGGTCGACAGCTGGATTCATGAGCATGGTTGCCAATTCTGGTGGTACACCAATGAGTATCTATTTATTTCTTCGTCGCGAATCAGTAATGAACTTCTTAGCAAATTCGGCTTGGTTTTTCTTTATTGTTAACTTGATAAAGCTCCCCTTCACTATAGGTCTGGGAATTCTTGAGGTAACTTCATTTAAGTTTATTTTGCCTGCAATACCAGCGATAGCTGTAGGAGCACTTATTGGAAAGAAAATCGTTTCACAAATCAATCAGAAAATATTTCAAAATTTGACTCTTATTTCAGCAGGTCTCGTAGGAATAAAATTGATACTCTCTTGATGAAAGCCCGTGTAAGCCCCTAACTATCGCTTACATGTAATCTACTTAAACTGTCCAATGTGAAAATTCCATATTTAGCTCTAGAATCTCTCATCATCTACCAGGGGGAATAAATGAGCAACGTAGTAAATCATTGGATAAATGGTGCAGAATTTGTAAGTAAATCGGGTCGAACATCACCAGTTTATGATCCTGCACTTGGCACTGAAACAAAAAGAGTTGCTCTAGCCAATCAAACCGAGATAGATGCGGCCATCAAGGCGGCAAAAGATGCGTTCCCAGCTTGGAGAGACGCTTCACTAGCCAAGCGTCAACAAGTTGTCTTTGCTTTCAGAGAATTGTTAAATTCCCGCAAAGGTGAACTTGCAGAAATCATTACGAGTGAACATGGGAAAGTACTCTCTGATGCCCTTGGTGAGATTACACGTGGCCAGGAAGTAGTGGAATTCGCAACAGGTATCCCTCACTTGCTCAAAGGATTTTATTCAGAAAATGTTTCAACTGGTGTAGATGTCTACTCAACACGTCAACCACTTGGTGTTGTAGGAATCATTAGTCCATTTAACTTCCCAGCGATGGTACCTATGTGGTTCTTCCCCATTGCAATTGCGGCAGGAAATACTGTAGTAATAAAGCCTTCTGAGAAAGATCCTTCAGCGTCAATATGGATTGCAAAGCTTTGGAAAGAAGCCGGCCTACCTGATGGTGTTTTTAATGTACTTAATGGTGATAAAGAATCCGTAGATGGTTTACTCAATAGCCCAGATGTTGAGTCAATCTCATTCGTTGGTTCTACTCCGATTGCACAATATATTTATGAGGGAGCCTCTCGAACAGGCAAACGTGTCCAAGCTCTTGGTGGCGCTAAAAATCATATGTTGGTTTTACCTGATGCAGATCTTGAGTTAGTTGCTGACTCTGCGATTAATGCTGGATTTGGTAGCGCTGGCGAACGTTGTATGGCAATTTCTGTAGTTGTAGCAGTTGAACCGGTAGCTGATCAATTGATTTCCAAAATAGTAGATCGCATGAGCAAGCTACGCACCGGCGATGGTCGTCGTGGCTGTGATATGGGTCCACTTGTCACTAAAGAACATCGTGACAAAGTTGCGTCATATATTGAAGTTGCTGAAAAAGATGGTGCGACGGTAGTTGTCGATGGTCGAAACCCGAAAGTTGATGGCGAACCTAATGGCTTCTGGCTGGGACCAACACTTATCGACAAAGTTCCAACAACTTCTAAGGTCTACACAGAAGAAATTTTTGGTCCAGTACTCTCGATTGTTCGCGTCAAGAGCTACGACGAAGGTGTTTCTCTGATTAATAGTGGTGCATTTGGAAATGGAACAGCAATCTTTACCAATGATGGTGGTGCTGCTCGTAGATTCCAAAATGAGATTCAGGTAGGAATGGTTGGGATTAACGTTCCAATCCCTGTGCCTGTTGCATACTACTCATTTGGAGGCTGGAAGCAATCACTCTTCGGTGACACAAAAGCTCACGGTGTTGAAGGTGTTCACTTCTTCACCCGCGGCAAAGCAATTACTTCGCGTTGGCTTGATCCAAGCCACGGTGGAATTAACCTCGGTTTCCCACAGAACTAATTACTTCCATGTCCTCTCCTAACAAGTGGTACTTCCGTAAAGGTGAGTTGAAATCTGCTGTTTGGGAAGTCCATGTGGACGCAAATAATCCGCCGGCAAAACCTTGGGCCTCAACGGGCATTCGCGTGGGAAAACTCTCTTCAGGCGTATTCCTTGAATTACCGGCTGACAACAATGAGAGACTTATTTTTCCTCTTGAAGGTGAAAAAATATCAGTTCAATATCTTCTATCCAATTCAGATGAAATTCACACCCAAGTTCTAAGAGGTCGTAAGTCAGTCTTTCATGGTCCTTCTGATCTGCTATACCTTCCGATTAATACTCGAGCTTCCGTTTCGGGTCTCGGTCGTGTTCTTGTTAGTGAGTCACCTGCGAAAAACTCTAAGCCAGTGAAATACATGCCAAAGGAAGATGTTCCTGTTGAGCTTCGAGGGGCTGGTCGTGAAACGAGACAGGTACATAACTTTGGATTGCCAGATGTTCTTGATGCGGATCGAATGATTGCAGTAGAAGTTATCGTTCCGGCAGGTAACTGGTCAGGTTCACCGGCTCATAAGCACGATACATATGTGCCGGGAAAAGAATCAAATCTGGAAGAAATATATTATTTTGAATCAGCGGTGTCACGAGGTTTAGAGACTCCAGTCTCCTCCAATCCATTTGGTATTTTCAGAGGTATTTCAGCTGATAATCGGCCGTACGATATAAATGAAGAAATACATTCTGGAGATGTCGTATTAGTGCCATATGGATGGCACGGCCCAGCAGCAGCAGGACCTGGATATGACTTGTACTTCTTTAATGTAATGGCTGGCCCTGACCCAGATCGTGAATGGAATCTCACTGACCACCCAGATCAAGCTTGGATCCGCAAATCGTGGGAAACGCAAAAAACGGACTCTCGACTACCTTACAAAGCATAAAAGGAGCAAAGAATGACTCAGCAAATTCGCGTAGGAACTGCACCAGATTCGTGGGGCGTTTGGTTTCCAAGCGAGCCGACACAAGTTCCATGGGATCGCTTCCTTGATGAAGTTGAGGCTTCCGGATATCACTGGATTGAATTAGGACCATTTGGATATCTTCCTACAGATCCAAAAAGGCTTGAAGATGAACTGGGTAAGAGAAATCTCAAACTTACGGCAGGAACTGTCTTTACAGGATTTCACAAACTGGATGAGAGTCAATGGCAACGAGCTTGGGATCAAGCACTAGCTGTTGCAAATCTTGTTTCTAAACTTGATGTTAAGCATCTAGTAGTGATCCCAGATTTGTGGCGAGATCCACAAACTGGTGACGCACAGGAATCTCGAACATTATCTAATGAACAATGGAAGAGACTTGCCGCTGGGCATGACAAACTCGGGAAAGCACTACTGGAAGAATTTGATATTCGCCAGCAATTCCACTCTCACGCAGATAGTCATATTGGAACTTATCAAGAAGTAGAGAGATTTTTAGAAGAAACGAATAAGGATTACACCAATCTATGTCTCGATACTGGTCATTTTGCCTATTACCTTGGTGATAACGTCAAGTTGATGAACGCCTACCCTGAGCGGATTGGATACCTACATCTTAAGCAAGTGCATCCAGATATTTTGGCTAATGCACTTAAGAATGACCTTCCATTCGTTGAGGCTGTAGCTCAAGGTGTTATGACTGAACCCGGCTTCGAAGGTGTTCCAAAATTTGCACCTATTATCGAAAAAGCACTAGAAATCAATCCTGAGATTTTCGCAATTATTGAGCAGGATATGTATGGCTGCTCGATGGATATGCCATTCCCAATTGCACAACGTACCCGTGAACATATTTTGGCAACTACCCGAGCTGCCCGAGTCAAGTAATTCTGCTAAAAAGACTATCGACTGGAGAAAAAGATGAAAATCGCATTAGACCCAACACCTTTCCACCACACTCATAAGCTTTTGGAATTTCCTGCTGTAGCTGCAGAATTAGGGTTCAAATACCTTCAGATGACTCCACATCCTGATTTCATTCCATTTTTTAATCATCCGAAAGCGGATGACAGCCTGGTCAAAAAAATGAAGCAAGCATGTAAGGACTCAGGGGTGGAAATTGCATCCGTGCTTCCCGTATTGCGATGGTCTGGTCCTGATGAAGATGCGAGAGAAGCGGCTATCCGTTACTGGAAGCGCGCAATTCAAATTACCGTAGATCTAGGTGTGAAAACTATGAATACCGAATTCTCGGGTCGGCCCGAAAGAGCGGAAGAATCAGAACGTGCCTTCTATAGATCAATGGAAGAGTTGTTGCCCATCATTGAACGCGAAGGTCTAGATGTATTAATTGACCCACATCCAGATGATTTTGTGGAAGATGGGTTACAAGCAATTCGTACTATCCGCGGAGTAAACTCTAAAAATATTGGACTAGTTTATGTCGCGTCTCACACCTTCCACATGAATCAACCTCCATTGACGATCATGCGTGAGGCGGGTGAAATGCTCCGATTGGTGCATGTATCTGACACAATGGACCATAAACGTTCACATGGGCTTCGCTACATTACGAACCCTCCCGGAAACTCTGTGAGAGTACATCAGCATCTTAAAATTGGGGATGGCGATGTGAATTGGCCAGAATTCTTTGGCGGCCTCAAAGAGATAGGGTTCCTAGATAATCCAAATAGCGTGATGTGTTCATCCATCTTTGCTGAAAATGAAAAAAATAAAGAAACTGCAAAATACCAACTCGCAAAAATTCAAGAAATGATTGAGGTCAATTAGTTATGTCAAAGATTGGAGTAGCAGTAATTGGGGCTGGAATGGTTGGGAGGGCCCATGCTGCTGGATTTCGTGCCGCAAGCACAGTATACGGTCCCGGTTTACCAGAAATTGATTTGGTCACAATCGCAGACCTCAATGCTGAGTTTGCGCAAGATTCTGCGAGACGATTTGGTTATCGCAACTCTGAAACTGATTGGAGGACAATACTTTCCGATTCCAGCATTCAAGTGGTGAGTGTTGCTGTTGCCAACTCGCTACATCGGGAAATATCAGAAGCACTTCTGAAAGCAGGAAAACATGTTCTTTGTGAAAAACCATTAGCTCCATCAACTGCGGATGCCCGAGCGATGGTTGAGACCGCTAAAAAGGCAAAAGATTTGCATGCAGGGACTGGATTCACTTTCCGAAGATCCCCTGCGATAGGCGCAATCAAAAACGAATTAGAAAATGGCAACCTTGGGAAACCGTACTTTTTTAACGGTCATTATTGGTGTGATTATGCGGCTGATTCGTCTCGGCCAATGTCATGGAGGTATAAAGGCGGTCCTGGTTCTGGCGCGCTAGCTGACATTGGCTCACACGTTGTAGATCTAGCGGAATTTATGTTTGGGGAGATTGAATCAGTCTCTGGTGCTGTATTAACCACTTTTACTCAAAGGCGGGCTCTACCATCTGGTACTGCTATGGGTCATGCAGCGACTTCTCTCTCAGATGTTTACGAAGATGTTGAAAACGAAGATCTTGTTACCTTTATTGCAAAATTTAAAAGTGGTGCAACCGGAACTTTTAGTTCCTCACGAGTGGCCCACGGTCTAGCAAATGGACTTGGATTTGAAATTCACACGGAAAAAGGTGCTGCAACTTTTGATCTAGGTCGCATGGGAGAATTCGGATACTTCGATAGTACGACACCACATCAAACTTCGGGATATCGTCAAGCATTTATTGGGCCGGATCACCCATATATAGCTGGAGGTATGGCGATGGATTTCCCAACCGTTAATTACGGTCAAAATGACCTGTTTGTCTGGCAAGCACGAGCTTTTCTAGAGCAAGTTGCTGGATTAAGCAGACTACCTAAAGTAGCTACCTTTGAAGAAGGTCTTCGTAATTTAATAATCTTGGATTCAATTGTTGAATCGGCGCTCCACAATGGAATTGAAGTTAAAATCAAGTAGATCTACGAATAATCAACTCCAGTGGTAAAAATATTTCACGTGGTTCCGACATAAGTGGATCTTTAATAAGTTTGTTCACAAGCAACGCCGCTTCTTTCCCTGAACCGTGAAGTTGTTGTTTTACAGTGGTAAGCCCCATGTAATCAGCGATATCGATATCATCAAAGCCCACTACACCCAAATCTCCTGGTACCTTGATTCCCAATTCCTCGGCGGCTCTCAGGACTCCAAGTGCGTTAATGTCTACTCCACAAAATAAAGCATCTGGCCGGTTTGAACTCTTGAGTAACTCAGTTGCCTTAATTCTCGAGTCTTCAATACTGTAATCGGGAGTAATAATTAATTCAGGATTTACCTTTCTCCCATTTTCAAGAAGTGTATTGATATATCCCTGTTCTCTTTCTTTAGAAGGATTTGAAGAATAACTAGGAAGAGGATTAAAGCCGACATATCCAATATTTTTATAGCCTCTGTCAATCAGATGCTGGACTCCTAGTCGCGCACCCTCAGAATTATCTACTTTGAAAGATGTGAAACGGGTGTCTGAAGTCTCAATAAGTGTAGTTGGAAATTTAGTGGAAGAAATGCGAGTCAAATCTTGTCCATTTACTGGAAGCGACATGATAATCAAACCGTCATATCTACCAGAAGATGCTAAAGAATCGAGAAATTTATTGTTCTGCGGATTTAAAATCTTTTGAGCATCGATCTGAAAAATAATTAACTCAGATTGTAACTCGTCAAGAGCAGAGGAAATTCCCTGCAGCCTTTGCGTAAAACCAGGATAGGTATTAAGTGGAGCAACTACTGCAATTCGATCATTATGATGTCTCGCTCGTGCCGCCGCTTCAAGATCTGGTGTGTATGACAATTTGTGAACAGCTTCCATGACTCGCGAACGTGTCGCTTCAGAAACTCGGTGAGGCTTATTTAATGTTCGACTCACAGTGGCAATTGACACTCCTGCCAAGGCAGCTACTTCATAAATCGAGGATTTGGGCACACACCTATCATCGGCCTAATCTCAAGGTGAGTCAAAAATGGGCTTTTTGGAGCGCGAATCGGGCCGAACTATTGAATGTAAGCCATTGAAATTCATGAATTTTTATACGGTTGGAAAGCGACATCGTGCTGTTTACATTTGTTTACAAAAGACTTTCATACTTAACACTTTCATTTTTTTTAACTAGAGTTAGAGTCCTACATTGTACAGAAAGTTGGAATTGTAATGCATATCGGAGTTTATACAGCAGTCTTGCATGATCGTGATATTGATTCTGCCCTAGATGTAATCAAAGGATTGGGACTTAATGGAGCAGAAATCAATTCTGGCGGCTTTCTTCCTCCGGTGCATTTACCAATTGATGACATTATGAACTCTGATGTCAAACGAGATGAATACTTGGACAAGTTTTCTTCTCGTGGAATTAAGTTGACTGCCCTTAATTGTAACGGAAATCCTTTGAGTCCAAATAAAGCAGTTGGACAACGTCAATCACAAGATGTAATAGATGCAGTCAAGATTGCAAATCGTCTCGGAGTTGATCGCGTTATTACGATGTCAGGTTTACCAGCTGCAGAATCAACAGGTTCTCGAGCTGCTTGGTATGTAAATCCTTGGAGTTCTGAACACATGGATGCCCTTGACTACCAATGGAATGAAGTAGCGATTCCATTTTGGCAGAAGGTTGATAAAGTTGCCGAAGAGAACGGTGTAAAAGTTGGTCTTGAAATGCATCCTCAGAATGTTGTATTCAACCCTTCTACGATGCTTCGCTTGGTAGAAAAGGGAAATCTTAGAAATATTGGCGCCGAAATGGATCCTTCTCATTTATTTTGGCAGCAAATTGATCCAATACATGCACTAGAGGTACTCGGGGAATTGGTTTATTGCGCAGCGGCGAAAGATGTTCGAATTAATCCTGGAGTAAAGATTCATGGCGTATTAGACGATCGATTTACAAGAATCCCGCGCGAGCAAAATCCACTTCCACTTTCTCACGATGGTCAATTCGTCGTAAATCAATGGCCAAAAGACTCTGCTTGGGATTTCGTGGCTCTTGGAGAGGGTCACGATCAGGCATTCTGGACTAAGTTTCTGCAAACTCTTGCAAAGACTAGCCCTAAGACTGACATCGCGATTGAACATGAAGATGCATCATTCAGTCGGGAAGAAGGTTTGAGAATCGCGGCAAATGTTCTGAAGACTGCATATGCTGCTCTCTAAGAGGGTATTAGCCTTTACTCAATTCAATTTAATTTTCACCGGCAGCTTAAACATTCAATAAGGAGATTAAATGTCAGATTCGCCATTCATCTACATGAAAGAGCATTCAAAAACAGTTCTCTGGAACGATTCAGCTGATCCCAAGGAAATTAAGGATGCTCTCACATGGGGGATTGTAGGAGCAACATGTAATCCTGTGATTGCATTGACGGCACTGAAAGCCGATAAAGAGTATTGGGTGGCCAGAATCAAGGAATTTGCGAAAGCAAATCCTCAGACAACAGACGATCAAATTGGATGGGCTATGGTCAAGGAGCTTTCATCCAATGCGGCCAAGTTATTTGAACCAGAGTTCGAAAAGCAGAATGGACGAAATGGCAGGCTTTCAATTCAGACGGACCCTCGAAACTTTCGAGATGCAAATCTTCTTGCGTCGCAGGCAGTTGAATTTTCAAAAATTGCAAAAAATATGATTGTAAAAATTCCAGTCACTTCAGAAGCAATTGCGGCTTTTGAAGAAGCGACCTATCAGGGCGTAAGCATCAATGCAACGGTTTCCTTTTCAGTCGCCCAAACTGTTGCTGTTGCCGAAGCCGTCGAACGAGGACTTAAGCGTCGTGAAGCTGAGGGCTTAGATATTTCCCAGATGGGACCCGTCTGTACAATCATGGTGGGACGCGTTGATGACTGGGTAAAGGTTTCAGCTGAAAAAGCAGGAGCAGTGATAGATCCAGGAATCATGGAGTGGGCAGGTGTTGCCGTCTTTAGAAATGCGCACAAAGTATATGAGCAACGTGGATATCGCACACGATTACTTTCCGCGGCATTCCGCAATCACATGCATTGGTCAGGAATCCTTGGGGGGGACTCTGTTATTTCTCCACCTTACTCTTGGCAGGTAAAAATCAACAAATCTGGAATTATCCCGAATTTAAACAGCGTCGAAGAACCAATTGAAAATCGAATTCTTGAGCCTATGTTAGAGAAACTTCCTGAATTTAGAAAGATGTACGACGTAGACGGACTAAAAGCCGAAGAGTTTACAAATTTTGGTGCAACTCAACGAACGTTGCGCGGCTTCTTGCAATCGGTAAATGATCTCGAGTCGTTTGTGAGAGATGTGACTGTCCCGAATCCCGATAAATAGGCGTTTTGAGATGCATCAGTTACCTCAACCCCATATTTTTCATGATTCAGAATCTAGGCCGCTTCGTTGGGGAATTTTTGGAGCGGGATGGATTTCAGATGCCATGGTTAAAACTGCAAAGAAAAATTCGCATCAGGACTTTGTAGCGGTTGCTTCGCGAACTCCAAATAAGGCAGAAGTCTTTGCACATAAATGGAACTTGCCATCTTTTTACACATCATACGAAGAGTTAGTAAATCGTGATGACATTGATGCGATTTACATAGGAACATTGCCATCTGATCGACTTGAAGTTGCATTAATTGCTATCAATGCAGGTAAGCACGTTCTGATTGAAAAGCCAATTACTATGGATCTCGCTGCGGCCGAAGAAATATACAGAGCTTCAAAGGCTAAAAAAGTACTAGCTGTTGAAGCTATGTGGACCAGGTTTCTTCCTCAGATGGATATAGCTAGACAATTGCTTTCCAATGGAGATCTCGGTGAAATTGAATTAGTAATTTCAAATTTCTGCCAAGCGAATTTGGAGGTTCCTCGATTATTCACTCCAGGTGGCGGGAACCCGATAATCGATATGGGAATCTACCCAATTGCCTTTTCTCAGCAATTCCTGGGTGAACCTGAAGAGATACATGCATTTGGTCAACTTCATCAGAACCAAATAGATGAGGAAACACATGCGTTTATGCGATATTCAAATGGAGCCCGTTCCAATTTCGTTCTTTCAGCACGAACCGGTTTACCCCACTGGGCAGGAGTTTCAGGAACAAAAGGAGCGCTTACCTTTGGTACTCCCTTCTTCACTCCCACATCCATAACTTTTCACGAACCTGGATTTAACGGCACACAAACTTCTTGGATTGATAATTTGGACATTCCAGAGCATGAAGGTCTGATACATCAGGTGCATGCATTTGCTCAATACGTTGAACAGGGATTTTTTGAAGCACCTCTCTATACCCATGAAGAGTCTCTTTCCAATATTAAAACTGCAATCACTATAGGAGAACTAATAGGAACAAGCTTTAAGTGAGACTATAATTAACCATGACAAATTTGCGATGGGGCTTTCTTGGTAATGGTTGGATTGCAACGGTCTTGGCAAAAGATTTTGCACATGCAGGTTTGACTATTCAAAGTGTAGGTGCCCGGACTCAAGAGAAAGCTGAAGACTTCGGAAATCAGTTTTCTATTCCAAATCGCCACCCTAGCTACGAAGCGCTTGTAAACGATGATGAAGTAGACATTGTTTATATCGCCACGCCTCATACGCGTCATCATCAAGATGCCCTTTTAGCTATCAAAGCTGGAAAGCATGTATTGCTTGAAAAACCATTTACCGTAAATGCTCGGGAAGCCAAAGAAGTAATTGATGCAGCAAAGTCAATGAATGTATTCATTATGGAAGCTATGTGGACTCGGTTCTTGCCGGTTCAATCTGCAATTCAAGAGGTTATAAAAAAGGGATTGATTGGCCGACCTCGTTACATCGTGGCAGAACATAGCCAAGAGTTAACGTCTAAGCCTCGGCTTTGGGATCCTGAATTGGGCGGAGGAACACTACTAGATCTTGGAATATATCCTTTAAACTTCATTGTCAGAATCTTAGGGGTGCCAAGTAAGGTGACTGCCAAAGCGCATCTCACTACCGATAAGGTTGATGAATCACTTTCTGCGATACTGGAATATCCTTCAGATGCAATGGCGACATTTTTCTCTAGTATGTCTGCGACTGGTCCGGCAAATGCCTCTATCATGGGAAGTAAGGGTCGAATTGACCTCGATTATCGCCTGCTCGAACAGACTACTTTCAGGGTATATAACAATGAGGCAGAAATAATTCATTCCTACTCTGAAGAAATATTAGGGACAGGTCGCCAATATCAGGCTCTAGAAGTCGAGCGGTGCATCAAGGCGGGTCAAAATGAATCACCTACAATGAGTCACAAGGACACAATCGATATTCTTAAGCTTACAGACGAAATGCGATCTCAAGTAGGTGTTACCTACAAGAATGATCGCATTTAATCTGCATAGTCCGAATATTGAATCTTAATTACTAGAACTTCCAGTCAACTCTTCGATTTCCTTTTCAAGATCTGCCATAGCTTCGCCACCAGCCATAAGATCGATGATCTGCTCGCGGGTACGTTCACCTTTGCGGAAATCATCTGCCTTCTCGCCATGGATGAGGACCGCAAAGTGATCACCCACTGCTAAGGCATGCGTAACATTGTGAGTAATTAGAATTACCGCAATGCCCTTCTGGCGTGCTTGCATAATGATTCTGAGGACGTGAGACGACTCCTTCACTCCAAGCGCCGCAGTTGGCTCATCTAGAATTAGAACTTTTGCGCCAAAATGTACAGCACGCGCAATCGCAGACACTTGACGCTCACCACCGGACAGCGAACCAATAAGACGTTCACCATCAGTAACACGAGTGATTCCCATTGCCTGCATTTCACGCACAACAACTTCATTTGAATATTTCCGATCAATGCGCTTAAAAGGTCCCCATCCTTTCGTTGGTTCGAGCCCAACAAAGAACGAGCGACCTAATGACATCAATGGGAATGTTCCACCAAATTGGTGAACAGTTGCAATTCCTAATTCATTAGCATCACGTGGTGATTTGAAGGCTATCTTTTCACCTTGCCACTCAAGTGTTCCTGAAGTAGGTTCGTGAAATCCAGAAATCACTTTGATCGCAGTCGATTTTCCAGCCCCATTATCTCCGAGTAGGCAGAGAACCTCACCTGGAAATACATCGATTGACACTTTATGAAGAGCTCGATATCCAGAGAAATTTTTTGAGATGTCTGTCAGCCTCATTATTGGCCGAACATTATTTTTTGAATTCGTTGACATGATTTCTATGCACCTTTCTTGCTCTTGCCAGAGATGGCCAATCTACGGAAAGTATTGTTTGTGAGAACAGCAATCAACAAGAGAACTCCAAGAATTAATGAAGCCCAATCCGATTCCCAACCTGTGTAATAGATGCCTTGGTTCACAATAGCGAATGTCATGGCTCCAAGAATTACGCCCACGGTTGATCCATAACCACCTGTGAGTAGCACCCCGCCAACTACAACTGCGATGATTGAGTTGAAGACGAAAGATTGACCCGCATTTACTTGTGCGCTCTCATAAAGAATTGTCTGCATAACACCTACAAGTGATGCCGCAAAACCTGAGGCTGTAAAGAGAGATATCCGAACTTTATCCACGGGAATACCTGTCAGGCGTGCAGAAATAGCATCACCGCCAATTGCATAGATCCAGTTTCCCCACGGGCTCTTATAGAGAATCCATGAAACGATTCCTGCCACAACTAACCAAATAATAATTGCAGTTTCGAATTGTTCAAATAGATAAGTACCTAGGATTGTCTTAGATAAATGATCAGGTTTAATACTTACTGCGACTGTGCCCGTTATGAGCTTACAAAGTCCGAGCATTAATCCGAAAACAGCAAAATTAGTTGCAAGCGTAACCACAAATGAAGGTAGGTTAGTACGTACAACAATTAAGCCATTTAAAAAACCAATAAAGGTACCTAGCGCTAATCCAGAAAAAATTCCCACTGCGGTCGGAAGATTGAAGTAGCCAGAGAGAACTGCAGTAGTTACGCCTCCAGCAGCGAGAGTCGATCCCACAGAGAGGTCCAGATCACCAGCAATCATTACCAGCGCGACCGGTAGTGCAATAATGCCAAGCTCTGCGGCGATATTTAGCCAACTGGCCGTTCCAGCAAGTGCAATGAAGTTCTCGCCTCCGAAAATAGCAAAGAAAATGTATATGACAACGAGCCCAATCAAGGCTCCAAACTCGGGACGACGAATAAATGAACTTAAATTGTACTTCGACCGAAAATTTCCAGCCATTCTATGAACTCCAATTTTACTCGTTAAGAAGATATTAGGTTGCACCGGCTCGGGCGAGCCGGTGCAACCTAAATCTTAGGCCACTACTTCCAGTAAATTAGCGCTGACCACTCTTTGCCGCACCAATAATCACCGCTGCATTTTCCTTGGTAACCAATGAAGGTCCCGTTAGGAATTCAGTGGTGCCTGGGAGCATTCCAAATGCCACCCATGTAAATGCATAGTTGACTACCTGGTAGCCCTGCAACCAGCCAAGCTGATCTACAGCTGCTGTTGACTTTCCATCACGGATACGCTCCAAAATATTTGGAGAAACGTCCCATGAACCAAGTTGAGCCTTGCTCTTTGCAGCTTCGATTCCTGCATTCGCAGCATCTGTATCAACAGAAGCAATTGTAAATACAGCATCGATTGTTGCATCAGTGGTCAAAGCACCCTTTACAGCGTTTGAAATTGCAGTTGCATCGCCAAACTTTGTCGCAGGAAGTTCGAGAGTTTCGCCCTTACCGCCACCTGACTTCATGCCTTCTGCCATACCATCGCAGCGCTGCTTAATGTTTGCAGATCCTGGTGATGTATTAATGCAAAGACCATGCTTTGCGCCCTTGCTTGCCAAGTACTTTCCTAGAGTAATTCCGGCTTGGTACTCATTTGTTCCGATGTATGCCTTTGCACCTGTCGCTTCAAGTTGTTCCTGCCCAGCGTTATAAAGAAAGACAGGAATCCCTGCAGCGATTGCCTTCTTAATTTCTGGATTCTGTGCGGATGAAACCCAGTTAGGTAGCGCTAGCGCATCTGGCTTTTGTGAAACGGCTGTGCGGATTAGCTTTACCATATCTGGTCCTACGTTGTCGTAATTCTTCAAGCCGACATACTTAACTGACACTCCAGCCTGTAATGCAGGACCAGAAGCAGCCTTAACGCCATTCTTCACAATAGCGAAGAATGCATCTCCACCACCAAGAACAATGACTGTTTTCTTTGCTGCTGCATGTGATGCAGGTGCACTAAGACCTGTCAGTGCAAGTGCAGCAGCAGAAAATGCGACTGCAATTTTTAGAGAACGTGAAATCTTCACTATTCATACCTTTCGTAAGATCTACTAGTTTAATTTCGAATTAAACTATTTCGACTCAGAAATTTTCTGGCCGAGCCATCCCCGCACTTTGCACTTGTAATTTCATTTACAAAGCGTTGGTTAAGTTGTGCAAAATTAACACTTGTAAACAAATGTAAGAACTTTACTTGGCATCGTTATCAGAATGTTATGACATTAATGAGCGCAATTTTGGAATGTCCAAGCACAAAATTTGGCAAATGTAATCAAATAAAAAAACTTGGCTCTAACTTAGAGAGCCTAGGTAGCGCAGAATCTAAAAGATTTAAAGGTAGAAACTTGGTTTCTGCTCATACTTCACCGAACAAATCGCTCCACTCTTAAGTGCTTCTAGTCCTGCGGCAACTGCAGCGGCCGCGAGATAACCATCCCAGGCACTTGGACCATCGAATTTCCTTGTTCTAATCGAATTAATCCATTGCTGTAATTCAAAATTAAATGCATCGGCGAATCGAGACTTGAATGAAACATGCTCCGGCGTTGAAATTGCTCCCTCGAAAAATTGTGTCATTCCAGAAGTTCGACCAATTTCTGCTATTCCCTTTTCGAAAACAGCCTCTGTCTTAACTTGATACCCAAATTGAACAGAGACATTCATTTCGACGCTAGCTAATACACCGGAATCAGTTTCAAGTAGGACAAGAATTGGTTCTTGAAGTCGTTCTGGTGAAAGTGAATTTCGTTTCAAATGACGTACTTGAACAGTTTTTATTGGGGAATCTGTTAGGAAGCGCACCACATCTATTTCATGGACTACAGAATCAAAAATCAACATCTCATTGTGATATGAATCTGGAACACTCGGATTTCGGTGTGCGCAATGTAATCCCAATAACTCGCCTTGTTTTTTGCTAGCTATCAGACTCTTGAGTTCCATGTAGCCAACGTCATATCTACGCATGAACCCTACTTGAATTAGTTTTCTTCCTTTGGCAATTTCTGCATTGACTATTCTGAGTGAGGAATCAGGATCAGGGGTTAATGGTTTTTCACAGAGGATCGGTAATCCGTATTCAAGAACTGGGAGAATAACCGGTTCATGAAATTGTCCAGGCGTTGCAATAAGAACCGCATCCATGGCCTTGGACTCTAGGGCCGACTCAATAGTAGGAAACCATTGAGCGTTTGGCGAAATTTGAAGTGCAGTTCTAGCACGAGATTCATCTGGCTCCACAATGGCAGAAACAGAAGCCCCGGTTATACTATTTTCAAATCTCGCTACATGCTCAAGACCAATAAAACCAGTCCCCACAACTCCAACTCTTACATCACTCATAACTTATTCCCTCATCTTGGGTTGTTCAAAATATGCAGTAGGGTAGCAAGAAATTTCTGACGAAAACTGATGTAAGAGAATGTAAGAAGATGAAAGCGGAATCTTTAATTGATTAGTTGAATTCTGGTGAGTAGAGTCTGCACATGTCTAATTCAATTAAATTCGCAGTCATTGGCGCTGGTCGCATTGGGGTAGTCCATGCTTCATCCGTTTCTAAGATTCCGGGCGCAACTCTTGAGTACGTTGTAGATCCCATCAAAGAAAGTGCAGATAAGCTAGCGTCGCAATTTGGATGCAAGGCTGCCTACGATGCCGAGGCAATAATCAAGTCAGGTGAAGTGGACGCCGTCATTATCGGTTCTCCGACTCCCACACATGTGCCCCTTTTGAGTACCGCAATCGATCAAGGAATACATGCGCTGTGTGAAAAGCCAATTGATCTTGATATTAAGAATGTTGATGAGCTTCGCCAGAAGGCTAATTCTGCGAAAACCCACATTTCAATCGGATTCAATCGCCGCTTTGACCCTGAGTACAACACTGCAAAAAAGAAGGTATCTGAGGGAGTGATTGGCGAAATTGAACAGGTGATTATCATCAGCCGAGACCCTGCGCCAGCTCCCCAGGCATATATACATGTATCCGGCGGTATTTTTAGAGATATGACTATTCACGATTTCGATATGGCGCGCTATTTCGTGCCGGATATCGTTGAAGTATCAGCTCTAGGTACAAACTCCTTCTGTGACTACATCAAGGAAGAAAATGACTTTGACAATGTGACTGTTACCATGCGAGGGGCAAAAAATGAATTAATTACAATCGTAAATTCTCGCCATGCTTCCTTTGGATACGACCAACGCATAGAGGTTTTTGGCGAAAAAGGAATGCTACAGACTGACAATATAACTCCGTCAACTGTGAAATTATCAAACGGTGAAGTCACAAGCTCTACTGATGCTTACCTCCAATTTTTCATCGAGAGATACTCGCTTGCGTACCAATATGAATTAGAAGCCTTTATTCGAGGCATACAGGACGGAAAACAGTATGGGTCAACGTATGATGATGGAAGAGCAGCCTTAATCCTTGCAGATGCGGCAGTTGAATCAAGCCGCACCGGCAAGGCAGTCAAGGTCAATTTAAATTAATTTAGAGCTCGGCCTCAATCGCGCGTAGGAAAGCTACGCTCTGTCGGGCTGACTCTATTGGTCCTGTACCAGGTGCAGGTTCAGATTGAATTGTTAGATCTTGTTCAAGTACAAACCATCCGTCATACCCGGCCTTCACGACAAGGTTGATCACAATTTGCTTCATATCGATATCGCCTTGACCCAAGGGCATGTACAAACTATTGCAGACGCCTTCGTAATAAGTAATTTGCCCGCTACGAACCTTCTCAGCTTGCTTTGCATTGACATCTTTCATGTGTACATGCGCAACTCTGTCAGAATGCCTCTCTGAGAATTCAACAGGATCAGTTCCACCAATAAACATATGTCCTGTATCAAGGCAAAACTTAATATTTGAACCTTTTACGACGCGCATTACATCATCGAGAGTCTCAACCATTGTCCCTACATGCGGATGAAGTACCGCATCTACACCTTGTGCGTCACACGCTTCTCGAATGCGATTGAGATTGGTAAACATTCGTTGCCAACCAGCGTCATCCAACTCAGGTCTCTTTGTGTCATAGCCGTCTAGACCAGTATTTGCGGCAAGCACTAATTCATAGGCTCCGGTCGCCTTGTAGCTTTTGAGTTCCTCGCGAACTTCAGGGAGCGGGTCATGATCCTCACGATGTATTACGATGGGGAAGAAACCTCCTATGGCTTCCATATGTAAGGCTTTAAGAACTTTTGCTCTTTCTTCCGCGGCCGCAGGTAAGAAACCAGCCGGTCCAAACTCTGTGGCACCAAGCCCAAGCTCAGACATTTCTTTAAGAACTCGATCCGGACCCATCTGATGCCCCCAACCGGGTGCTTCACACACACCCCAAGAGATTGGAGCGCCTGCGATTTTTAGTTTCTTTCCCATTCTTCACCCATTTCTTAAGTTAGCTATTGCCTTTGGAACGTTTCCCTCGAGTACATCTCTTACTCCACGTGCAGCATCTTGATATGTCATTATCGTTGAATTGATACTGAGACCCATTACGTGAGGAGTAAGAATTACATTTTCATGATCAAATATGGGGTGATGCTTTGGAGGTTCAAAGTCGAATGAATCTAGCCCCAGACCCGAAATCTTTCCAGAATTGAGTGCTTCTAAGGCATCATCGAGTTGAACCAGCCCTCCCCTACTACAGTTAATTATAACTACCCCGTCAGTCATCAAACTTATACTATTTGCATTTATGATGTTCGAATTTTCGTTAGTTAGCGGAATGTGCAAAGTAAGAAAATGTGAATTTTTTAAAACCGTTTCGAAGTTTGAAGAAAATTTGGATGGAACTTCAGTAAATGGATCATATGCAAGGACTTTCATTCCAAATACCTGTGCATACTCGGCGACTTTTTTTCCGATTCGACCATAACCAATAATCCCCAGTGTTGATCCCTGTAGGTCCCCAACAGGATATTTTGAACGCTCATCCCACTTACCAGTTTGAACGACCTTGGTGAGGGGTTTTAATCTCTTGCAGAGGGCTAAGAGGTGGGAGAAAGTGCCCTCAGCTACGGCGATTGAATTACTCCCTGGAGTGATCACTACAGGAATTCTTCTCTTGTCAGCTTCTTCGATATCAACTAATTCAACACCAACTCCTGTTCTAGCAATTACCTTAAGGCTTTTCATTTTCTCAAAAATTAATTTATCAAATTTGAAGTTCGCGCGAACTATCGCGCCACTTGCATGCTCTAAATCTTCCGAACTCGGATCTTGAATATATGTAATGTCAGCACCAAGAATTGGTTGAACAATTTCTGATTCAACCAATCCAAGTCCCACCACTAATTGGTTCATTTTTACCGAATTGCCGAAGTCGTTCCCGCAGTTGGTGTGATTTTCACCCATTGACCACTTGCAGCAGATTCTTCGGCACCAGTCACTACCTTTGCTGCTGCCACAGCATCATGGATATTTGAATTCAGACGTGGCCCGCCAAGATAAGCCTCAATAAATTTGCGAGCTTCAATTACTTTTAAGTCGTCATAACCCATTGATGTACCTGATCCAGGTTGAAATTTTCCGAAATCTCCCATTAAGTTATTTGCCATTATGCGCTGATAACCAACATGGGCACCTTTTCGACCAATTGCAAGTTCGAGTTCATTCAATCGCTCGAAATCCCATTTTAGTGAGCCATTTGTTCCATATATTTCAAAGTTATAGGAAGCACGTGGACCGACAGATACTCGAGAAGCTTCAAGTGTTCCCACTGCGCCTGTGGCAACCGCATTATCTGCGAAACGAATCAACATTCCGCCATAATCTTCATTTTCAACAGGTTTCTTTTCACCACCTTCAATCACATCAAAGTGTGTTCCAGAACCCATTTGTAATACTGGTCTTTCTGTAACAACAGTTTTAGTGATTCCAGAAACCTCAGAAATTGGCCCAAGAATGTATTGAATCTGGTCAGCTAAATGACCCATCAAATCTCCGAGGACTCCGCTTCCAGCATATTCACGAATAAATCTCCATGAGAGAGCTCCATTGGGATCTGCAGAATAATCAGCAAAATACGAACCTCTTACATTTGTAATAGTTCCAATTTGACCTTCTGCAATTAATTTCTTTGCATATTCAACTGCCGGCGGGTGACGATAATTGAAGCCAATTGAAGTTTCGACTTGTGCTTTGTTTGCAGCAGCTTCAACTTTTATTGTTTCATGAGCGCCACGCCCAACAGGTTTTTCAATCCAAAAAGCCTTCCCTGCTTCAGCTGCAGCGATACCCATTTCCATATGCAGAAAATTAGGGGAACAAATAGAAACCACATCCACATCAGGATGCCTTAGAACTTCAAGGTAATCTGTAGTAAATTCACGATACCCAAGCACTTCATGAGCATACTTAGCACGATCAGGTGCTGTGTCTGCGGCGATAATCAACTTGCACTCAACTTCAAGCTCAGGGTAAATGTGACTTAGTGCCTGGTATGCGCGTGTATGTAGATTTCCCATCCAACCAACACTTATTAATCCTACACCAATCGTTTTCTTGCTCATATTTCTCCCTTTGCTTCTTCTAGTACTTTGGTAAATGCATTTGCAAGCAGCGTTGAATCACTTCCGATTGCTATAAAGGTAAAACCTAATTTGCGATACTCAACAGCCCCTGCTGAATCAAAAGCCAGAATGCCAGGCTGCTTTCCTTGATTCTTGCAAGCCAGAACGACTTTGGTGAGAGCTTCAAGATACTTTGGGTTCTTAAAATCTCTCGGTATACCAAGGGCAAAACTTAAATCAGCTGGTCCAACAAATAAAATGTCGACACCTTCAACACTTGCAATTTCTTCAACCTTTTCAAGTGCGCCTAAAGTCTCTATTTGAACTATGCATGTCGCTTTCGATGGAGCATTGAGGAACTCGAGATCTCTTCCCCATCGTGCACCTCGGTTGTAGGTAGCAACACCTCGATCTCCATAGGGTGGAGTACTGAAGTGCTTGACTACTTCATGGACTTGCTCAACGTTTTCAATTCGGGGAATCATCACTCCTGCGACTCCAGCATCAAGAACTCTGCCAATTCGAATCCTTTCTGCTGATTCGACTCGCACGAGAGGTGTTATTCCATATGCACCAGCAGCGAGAACTGTTGGGCCAACTTGATCTTCGCCCCCTGCACCATGCTCGAGATCTAATAGAACCCAGTCCATGCCTCCAACAGCAGCGATTTCAACCGCAACCGAAGAGGCTAGTCCTACAAAAGTGCCATACGTTATTTCGCCTGTTCTTATGCGCGTCTTAAATGCGCCTCTATCTAAAGGTGACTTCACTTACGCATGCCACCTTTGAGTTTTGAGTCCCTCGTTGTAATCATTACGGGGAACTTCAAGCCAAGGCTGATCACCAGAATCTACTTCAGCAGGAGCAACGTCCCACCAAACTTCCGAAGGTGGTAGTAACTCGTGCTGAATAGTGGGAACAACGATAACAATTGGGCCTTTCTCAGTTCTTGTCTTTGCTAACACATCACGTACCTCAGAGTTGGTTACAGGGCGGTAAGTTTTCGCTCCCATGCCTTCAGCCATCTTTACTAAATCTATCTTGAGATAATCACCCTCAAGTCGTGGCGCTTTTCCAGGAGCTGTTGCTGATTGTGAAACGGATGGTCCATCCTCGCGGTATCTAAATTCGTTACCGAAATGATGTCCGACTCGCCACATCTGAAGTCGGCGAATAACCTGATAACCATGATTCTCAGATACAACGAAAGTGACATCAAGCCTTTCTTGTGCGGCAGTCACGATTTCAGTTGGAGCCATAACAAAAGTTCCGTCACCGATAAAAGTGATAATTCGCTTTTTTGTATCTGGATTTGCTAGCCGAACTCCAATTGCAGCCGGAATCTCATAACCCATGCATGAAAAGCCAAATTCGGTATGCGCGATTCTTCCATTTGTAGCATCCCACACCTTCAGAATGTCTCCAGGAGGACCTCCAGCAGCAGTGATAATTACATCTCCAGATTGAGATGCTTCTTGCATGAGACCAATAAGTTGCCCTTGAGTGAGCACAGCATCAGTGGCAGGAGAATCTAGATTTGATTTATCGAATGGAACATCTGGATTTATAGAATCCCATCGAACTTTATTCCAAATGTTCATCTCCTTTATAACTTCATCACTCCAGTTTTTTGGGACTCGGTAGCTTCCCAAGGCCTTGAGCAGTGCTGTCATTGAAATTTTTGCATCACCTAGAATTGGTGCCGCACCTTGTTTAAATGCATCTAACTCAGCAACGTTAATCGAAACGAATTTAACTTCAGGATTGTGGAAAATTGATTGAGAAGCAGTTGCAAAATCCGTAAGTCTTGTTCCTATGCTTATTACAACATCAGCTTTACCTACAATATGATTAGCAGCCGGAGATCCTTCAAGGCCAATTCCTTGCATAAACCAATCACCTGGGTTTTGTACAGCACTCTTTCCGCCGAAGGTTTCACAGACTGGAATTCCTGTCGCATTAGCTAAGGCCTCCAGCTCGACAGTTGCTTCAGAATAAGTAATTCCACCACCTGCAATAATTACAGGCGCTTTTGCATTGGAAATAATCTTTGCCACTGCCTCCACATCATCCTGTGAAGGTACGGGGCGACGAATTTTCCACTCACGTTCTTTGAAGAACTCAACAGGCCAATCAAACGCGTGCGATTGGACGTCCTGTGGAAGAGCAAGAACAACCGCACCAGTGTCGACAGTGCTTGAAAGAACTCGAAAAGCTTGAGGCAATGAATACAACAATTGTTCAGGGCGTGAAATGCGATCGAAAAATCGTGAGACTGGCCTGAAGGCATCATTGACCGTCAAGTCAGGTTGATTTGGATTTTCGAGCTGTTGCAAAACAGGGCCTTGACGTCGAGTCGCGTACGCATCACCTGGTAATAGCAATAGTGGAACACGGTTTACTGTTGCAAGAGCAGCCGCCGTAACCATATTCATCGCTCCTGGTCCAATTGAAGCAGTAACTGCAATTACTTGTTTGCGATTGGTTGCTTTGGCAAATGCGGTTGCTGCGTGAGCCAGACCTTGTTCATTTCTTCCTTGGACGAAAGGGAGAATGTCACTGTATTGATCAAGCGCCTGACCAAGTCCAGCAACGTTCCCATGACCGAAAATTCCCATTGCTGCAGGGACGAATCTCCTACGAACCCCATCTGAAACAGAGTATTGCGCCGCGAGAAACTTGAGAACCGCCTGAGCAACAGTTAGACGTACAGTTTCACCATAATTTGGCTTTGTCATTTTTTCCCCTTTACCAGTTTCTTCCATGCAGGATGATTGTTTTAACTTCTGTCATTTCTTCGATTGCGGATTTAACGCCTTCTTTTCCAATTCCACTTGCCTTTAAACCTCCATATGGCATCAAATCTGCACGCCACAGTGGAGTCCAATTGATATGAACAATTCCCGAATCAATCTCTCGCGCTGCTCGAATTGCAGAGTCAACATCTCGCGTGAATACACCCGACCCCAATCCATAGGGGGTGCTGTTGGCGAAATCGAGAGCCTCTTCAACAGAGGTAGCCGTTGAGACTGCAACAGCAGGTCCAAATAATTCATCTTGAGCAATAGAAGCACTTGGATTGACATCAGCAACAATTGCTGGGGAAACGATAGATCCATCGAGCTCACCACCGGTTATCAAGGTGGCACCTTCAGAAATTGCAACACGAATCGATGTAGCGACTCTTTCGGCTTCTTTTGCATTAATCAGAGTGCCGACTTCGATACCGTCTGCCTTGGGGTCGCCAACTTTTATCGCTTCTACTCGCACTTTGAGAGCTTGCAAGAAATCATCTTTAACTTTTTCGTGGACGATGACACGCTGGACTGAAATACAAACTTGACCCGAATTAATATAACCGCCCAGCGCTACTGCTCGAGTAGCTAATTCTAAATCTGCATCGGGCAAAACAACCACTGGTGAAGAAGCGCCAAGTTCAAGAGATAATTTTTTTACTCCTGCAATTCGAGTTATGTAAGTTCCCGTTGATGTTGAACCTGTGAAAGAAATCTTTCGAACACGTGAATCACTACATAAGGCATCGCCAAGCTCACTACCAGAACCGGTAAGAACGTTTAGAACTCCAGCCGGTAAGCCCGCATCAAGAAAACATTGCGCAATTGCGAGCGCAGTAAGCGGCGTTGCCCGAGCGGGTTTAAGAACGACACTATTTCCGGAACCTAGTGCTGGCGCCAATTTGTGTAACACCAGGAGCGCTGGATAATTGAATGGACTAATAGCAACTACTACACCAACTGGTTGTCTCAGTGTAAATCCAATTTTATCTAAACCAGTGCCCTTGTTGGCATCAAGCGGTAGTGATGAACCGTATAGGTGTGCACCTTCAAATGCCCCCAAACGGATAATTTCTCCCGAGCGACCTGCTTCTCCACGAGCTTCTATGAGAGATTTTCCATTCTCGGATGAAATAATCTGGGCTATTTCTTCGGCTCGTTGATCTGCTAGTTCGGCCGCTTTCAACATTACTGCTGATCTCTGATGAGCTGGGGTTCGACGCCAAATTTCAGCCCCGCTTACGGCTGCTTGAAGCGCAATCTCTACATCCGCCACAGATGCAACCGCAGCTTGTCCTACCTCTACTCCATCAAATGGGGATTTGATTTCTTCAATCTTCCTACTTACTGAATCAACCCATGCGCCGTTAATTAGAAGCTTTCCTTCATATGATTTCATTTTGAGATCCTTTTTGTAGAAGCACGGGTAACTAAAGTAGGAGTAGCAAAGTGCAATTTGTTTTGAACAAATTCGTCCTGAAGAAGTAAGTCAGCACATTTATCAGCAATTTCACGGTTGCCAGGGTCTACAGATGTCAGGCTTATTTGATTTAGCCCAGAAAGATAAGTGTTGTCATAACCAACTATAGAGATTTCGATGCCTGCTTCAATAGTGGCAGCCTGCGCACCAATAGCATGCAAGTCGTTAAAACATGCAATCGCAGTGGGAGGATTATCGCTTTTGATTAATTTCCACATTTCTTCATAACCAGAATTTTCATCATCTGACTTTGAATGTACAACTCGAATAAAGGACTCAAGTCCATTTTCTCGCATTGCTTTTTCATACCCATTTATTCTGTCTTTAGCTACGCCTGGCTTTGACCCTGCTAAATGGACAATATTTTTATGTCCAAATTCGACTAAATGATTAACAACAAGTCGCAAACCAATTTCTTCGTTAGTTCTAACAGTGGATGCTCTTGATATTCCAGTCGGTATACCACTCGCGATAATAATTGGAAGTTTTTTTGGCAAACTTTCTAGCAATTCTATTTTTGGAATAGAACCAATAACAAGCAAGCTTTCTGGTCGGAGATCAATAATTGACTTTAGCGTTTGTTTGTCGAGGAACGGAAGTCCCGCTTGATTTCGAATCATTGCAGATGTGATGAAGTAATACCGACCTTCTTTTTCTAATCGGATGCGTATCTGATCTGCAATTTCCGCAAAAAGCGGATTATGGAGATCGGCAACTAAAATCGCAATAAAAGTACCTGAATCGGCAGCAAGAGATCGAGCAAGGAAATTGGGCGCGTACCCTAATTTTTCAGCCGCCTTTAAAACCTTATTCCTTCTCTTCTCGCTTACGCTTTGTGGAGAAGAGAAGACGAGTGAGACGAGTGATTTAGAAACTCCTGCCTCGGCGGCAACTTCTCGAATGGTAGGGCGCTTAATTGGGGAATTCATCGCACAAGCCTTTTTGTTAGGGGTGCAACATTTCCAGTTTCCCACTCAACTTTAAAGGAGTTAAGTAAATCTTCAAGCGAAGCAGGACCAAGTTGCAATCTCTTCTTGGTCTCTCGATTAGAGAGAGAGGAATCTATAGGCACTCCGCTTGGGAACAAAGCCTCTTCCGGAGGTTCTCCAATGCGAAGCTTTCTTGAATCCAAACCAAAAATTTCGCATGTTAACTCGGCTAATTTCATTCGAGTAACGGCTTCATCACACACAAGATGAAATGTCCCTGCAAGTTTCAAATCAATGATGCGGGCAATCTGAGCTCCAATTTCCGAGGCTAAGGATGGTGTAGCAATTTGATTCACTCTTTCTCCAGTCCATACAGTGAACTCATTTCCAGCTTTAATTGCCTGAACTATTGATGCTACAAAATATCCAAATCCAACATCTTGTCCACGTGGCATTTCTTTACGAGTTCTATGCAATCCCATTACTCCACCAATTCGACAAACTGCTCCAGTGTCTGGGGCTAGATCCCTAATTACCTGCTCTCCTAAAGACTTGAGTGCTCCATAAAAATTGATAGGGTTTCCTGGATCTGATTCTTGAGTAAAGTGACTACTTCCATCCATGATCCAATCAGATGATATGTAGATAACTTGTGCTTTTGTTGAATTTGCCGCGCGAGTAACGCGTTGAGTCATTCCTACAAATGAGTCGTAGGCGAAAACCCGATCATTGACTAACTTATTAAAATCATTATGGATGGCACAATGAATTACTGCTTGGCATCCATCTAATCCATTGGCAATTGATGCTTCTTCTTGAAAATTAACTACCCGAACTTCCCATGGCAATTCACTCTCAGGAGTTTGACGCGCGAGACCAACGACTTCAAAGCCCAATTGCATGAGAGCGGCTGCAATATTTCCTCCGACAAATCCCGTAGAACCGGTGATCGCTACCTTGGTCATATGTCATCCTTCTTGGTTGAAATTTTGGAGCGGTCCAAAGATAATGGCCAAGTTCTCTTTGCACAAGAGTGGCTGGAGTCAACCTTTGCGGGTTCAACTCTCCTGGGCTTTTATGAACTGGGCGAGGGCGGTATCTCGTGCACGAGTGAGCGCCTCATCCAAGCCTAGGGAGCGGTGCTCATCGGAGAGGATCTCTACTCCATAAGGACCTTCATAGCCGGTGGCAAGAATGGCAGCAATGAACTCAGAGACCTTGAACTCCCCCTCTCCGCAATACATACGATTATGAACTGTGTCGTAAAAGAGGTCATTTTCGATTTTTAGCAATGCGTCATTTAGCTCTATTCCAAAAATGTATCTCTTTGGCAAGCGCGCGACTACTTCAAATGGAGTGTGACCGTGTACTACATGCCAAATATCCAATAAAAGTCCGACTGCAGAATGGTTCACTTCGTCTACGAGCTTAACTCCTGTTGCCAAAGAGTCGATCTGTGAAAATGGAAGAAATTCAATCGCAATTCGCGTACCAGCAGCCTGAGCTTCAACACCAAGTTGATGAGCTTCTTCAACTAATTTCTCCCAGGGCCAGATTGAGCCATCCGTCTCTGATCCCATTTTTACATGGATTGCCTCTAATTCAGCAGCAAGATTCAGCAGATTTTTTCTTACGTAATCTGATTTTTCCCTTCTAGATCCAGAGGTGAACCAGTCATTAATGCACTCAAGCTCTACGTATTGAATCCCATTGTCAGATATCAGCTTTTTCAATCCAGGAACCCCTAGTTCTTGCACACCTCTCATTAAATCGGCGTGAAGGATTCCAAAACCTTGCCAACCAAGCTTCGAGGCAGTTTCAATTCTGTACTGAAGCGAAAGCGGACTTAATTCATCGCCGACAGCGGGCTTAGAAGTCCCCGCCGTAGTCCAACAAGTAGCCAGAAGATCAGGAACGAAAATTTGCTTTTCAGATTTAGACATGTGCCGAACTTTACATGGACAAACCAAAATCGCAATAAGAGTGAATAGAATTTCACATTTTCCATGGCTTACATTTTCAAATTAAGTTGATTTTTGGACATATCAAATTTTTGGACATATCAAATTTTGATTTAATTACAATAACATTGGCACGGAAAATATTTGGAATGTGATTCTTGAAAATTATTTTGCTTTAGAATCAAACATGGAAAAATTTATTTACCCGTTCACTTTAGGCGATAAGAATCAATCAGATTTGTTGGGCGGCAAAGGTGCAAATCTTGCTGAAATGGTAAAACTTGGATTGCCGGTCCCACCAGGCTTTACTATTACTACCGAAGCCTGCAGAGAATATTTGAAAAGTGACTCACTTCCAGATCGACTTATTGATGAATTAAATGAAGCCATTCTTGAACTTGAAAAAAGTTTAGGAAAAGAATTTGGAAATCCTCATAATCCACTTCTGGTATCAGTCAGATCAGGCGCTAAGTTTTCAATGCCGGGAATGATGGAAACTATTCTCAATGTCGGAATCACTCCTGAAGTTGCAGACGGATTAGCAAAAATTTCTGGTAACGATAAATTTGCTTGGGACTCTTTCAGACGATTTATCGAAATGTATGGGAAGATAGTTTTTGAAATCAAACCAGATGAATTTCGTAAGGCTGAGACTAGAATTTGTGAACTTCAACAAGCAAAGACTTTGCAGGAGCTAAATGCAGACGGCTTGAAGTTGCTTGGTGAGGCATTTATCAAAATCATAGAAATTCACACAGGGAAACCTTTCGATATGAATCCTCGATCTCATCTGATTTCTTCCATAGAGGCAGTCTTTAAATCTTGGAATTCAGAGAGAGCCACTTTATACCGGCGAAGAGAAAGAATTGCTTCGGATTTGGGTACAGCGGTAAATATTCAATCAATGGTTTTTGGAAACCTCACGACTGATTCCGGGACGGGAGTTGCGTTCACGCGTAATCCTGCTACTGGAGAGATTGGGGCATACGGAGATTATTTGGAAAAGGCGCAGGGAGAAGATGTCGTTGCAGGAATACGAAATACAGTCAGCTTGCAAGATCTAAAGAATCTTTTACCTGATGTTCATGTAGATCTTGAAAGAGTAATGGATTTACTCGAAGACCATTATCGAGATCTATGCGATATCGAATTCACCGTTGAAAAGAGCAAACTTTGGATTCTTCAGACACGTGTTGGTAAGCGAACTGCAGAAGCTGCTTTTCGTATCGCTACTCAATTGGTTGACGAAAATAAAATTTCAATGTCTGAGGCACTACAAAGAGTAACCGGTGAACAATTGGCTCAACTCATGTTTCCTCAATTTGATACGAGAGCGAAAAATCACGAAATTGCGCGCGGAATTCCTGCTTCTCCTGGCGCTGCCGTTGGGCAAGCAGTTTTTGACTCCCATAGGGCACAAGATCTTGCTTTAGCCGGCAAGAAAGTAATTCTTGTTCGGAGAGAGACAAGTCCGGACGACCTCGTAGGAATGGTTGCGGCAGAAGGAATCCTTACGAGTCGTGGAGGAAAAACTTCGCATGCGGCTGTTGTTGCACGCGGAATGGGAAAAACTGCTGTATGCGGCACAGATTCTATTTCTGTTGATGAACGCGGCTCTTTTTTTACGGCTGGCTCAGTAACCGTCTATGAAGGCGAAGAAATTTCTATTGATGGGAGCACTGGGGCTGTGTATCTCGGAAGCGTGCCAGTTATTGCATCCCCAGTGACTGCCTATCTTGAGGGTCGGCTCTCTGAAACTAGCGAAAGCGCTTCCCCAGTCGTCAAATCTGTAGACAAAATTCTCAAATATGCAGATGAGGTGCGGAATCTTACGGTTCGTGCAAATGCCGATACACCCGAAGATGCAGTGAGGGCGAGAATTCTAGGAGCGCAAGGGGTTGGTTTATGTCGAACGGAACACATGTTCCTTGGCGAGCGAAGAATCTACGTAGAAAGGCTAGTTCTTGCTGAAAATGATGAAGTTCAGCGAGGAATTATCGCTGAGATGGAACCATTACAGCGCAAAGATTTTGTAGGGATTCTTATGGCGATGTCCGGGTTACCTGTGACTATTCGCTTACTCGATCCTCCGCTACATGAATTCCTCCCAGATTTGGCTACTCTTTCGGCTCGCGTGGCACGGTCTGAAGCTCTCGGCGAAGAATTGTCTGCCAGAGAATTGGCAATTTATACGGCAGTCAAACGGTTGCATGAATCTAATCCAATGTTGGGACTACGTGGCGTAAGGCTCGGAATCTTGATTCCAGAGCTATTTAAAATGCAAGTGAGAGCCTTGGTCAACGCCTGTCTTGAAGTTCGAAAATTGGGTCACAATCCAGTTCCCGAAGTCATGGTCCCGCTTGTAGCAACGCAACGTGAGCTCCTTCACTTAAGAAAGTCACTCGAAGAAGAAATTGAGGTGGCGTTATTTAGTTCAGGTCAGCAGCTCAATATCCCAATTGGAACAATGATTGAAACTCCGCGAGCTGCCATCACTGCGTCCAGAATCGCAGACTATGCAGATTTCTTTTCATTTGGAACTAATGATTTAACCCAATTAACTTGGGCTTTTAGCAGAGATGATGTTGAATCCACATTCTTACCCAGATATTTGGATTTAGAATTACTTCCATTTAATCCGTTTGAGTCACTCGACCAAGATGGAGTTGGACTTCTGATCAAAATTGCTCGAGATCAGGCACGTGCAATTCAACCGAAATTTAAACTTGGCATTTGTGGAGAGCACGGTGGAGATCCTAGGAGTATCCATTTCTTCCATAACCTAGGACTAGATTATGTTTCATGTTCGCCGTTTAGAGTGCCCATCGCAAGGCTCGAGTCAGGTAGGGCCACAGGAAGTACGAATATTCAATCTGTTTGATGATCACTAAGTTCTGTAGATTGGTTGGCTCTGCTACCTTGTGATCTTATGAATCAAAGGATTGCATGATGGCAACGAAGTTGAGCAAAGTTCAACGCAATGGTCTTTTCTGCGCTTTCCTAGGAGTATTCGCTTTCTCGCTCTCTCTTCCGTTTACAAAATTAGCGTTAAAAAGTTTTGATCCTCTTTTTACTGCTTTTGCTCGCCCCGTGATTGCAGCACTTCTAGCGATTCCTTTGATGTTAATCGCAAAAGTTCCTCAACTTCCCCGCGAACTCTGGCGACCAACTGCATTTACCGCCGGTGGGGCAGTATTTGGTTGGCCCATTTTGATTGCTCTCGCTCTACAAAGAACTACATCGGCGCATGTTTCAGTCATTGCTGCCGTTATGCCACTCGTTACAGCAATTATTGCTGTCATAAAACATAGGAAGCACCCTGGTCCCTCATTTTGGATTGCATCTACGTTGGGGACAGCTCTTCTAGTTGCATTTTCCATTTCACGAGGTGGAAGTTCTAACTCTGATCTCCTGACTGACCTACTTATCTTCGGTGCCGTCATAGCCTCTTCTTACTGCTACGTCGAAGGCGCTTCGCTGACTTCATTTATGCCGGGTTGGCAAGTCATTTCTTGGGTTGTAGTTGTCAGCCTTCCTATCGCACTTCCTGCTGCAGCAATTGTCTATGCTCGCACCCATTCCGAATATTCATTGCATGGCGATGCCCTCTTCGGATTACTCGCAATCGGAATATCTTCTATGTATCTCGGATTCTTTGCTTGGTATCGCGGACTTCGCGACTTCGGTGTCGCTCATGGATCTCAAGTCCAACAACTTCAAGCCATTATGACGCTAGGTTGGTCTGCACTTCTCCTTGGAGAAACAGTCACTGTAACAATGGTTTTATCTGCAGTCGGCATCGTTGCCTGTGTTTTATGGGCACTATCTAATGTCAATAAGGTGAAAGATTCTTAGTGAAGTGGGCGTAGCTCAACTTTTCTGTTACATGCCTTTGATGCTTCAAATGCAAGTGTCCGAGCAATCTCAGGGGATTCTGCTTCAATCAACCACAGTCCGCTGTAATGCTCCTGTGAGTCAAAGTGCGGCTTACCCGTTTCTAGGTTTGCACCTGCACGGTTATCAATAACTGTTGCAGTTTCAGGCGCCTGCAGCCCCCATGCAAATATCCAATGTCCATTTGCTCGTAGCTTGTCGTTGAAGGCGTCGATATGGACCATCTCATCCGGAGTTCCAGAATTAGAGAGATTATCAATTACCGAGATGAGAAATTTCATGGCGAAAGGCTACAACAATTAATACTGCTATTAAAATATTTCTATGACACTTGCACTCATTATTTTCGGTTCATTACTTGCATTCGCAGCCATCGGATCAGCTATTTCAAAGCTCAAGAAGGTCCCCGATGTGATGGCAGCGATGGAAAAAGTTGGCGTTAAACCACATCTCGTTCCTGCCCTAGCGACACTCGAAACTGCTGGTGGGCTTGGAGTGATTCTAGGAATCTGGAGCAAATTCTTTGGAGTCCTCTCATCTGCTGCCCTGGTCCTCTATTTTGTTGGAGCTTTGTATTCCCATTTCTCACGTAAACATAAGGTTGCAGATTTTGGTGCTGCGCTTGGAATCTTCATTATCGCCTTAGTCACTACCTATCTACAGATTCAGCGTTAAGAATGGTTAGAATCTATTGGAAGCTGGGTTTCGTGTCGTAAAATCAACACAATCTACAAATTGTTGGTTGAGCATAGATTTTCAATAAGTCTAGGTATTTATATACGATGGAGCATACGATGCAGTACAGAATTTTTGGTGATACTGGGTGGAAAGTAAGTGAGATTTCATTTGGTGGATGGCAGTTAGGTGGAACCTGGGGAGAAGTAATTGATAATGATTCTATTAAAATATTACTTCACGCATACGAAAAAGGCATAAATTTTGTTGATACTGCAGAACTTTATGGCGAAGGTAGAAGCGAGTCAGTCATTGGCCAATCATTGAAAAAGTGGCATGGGAATAAGATTTACATTGCATCCAAAATCCGCCCGATTCGATGGCCAGACCCTGATGACGATTCGCCAGAGATGCGCGGTCGTTACCCCGCTTGGTATGTTCGAGAAACTATTGAAGGATCATTGCAAAGACTTGGATTAGAACAATTGGATTTATTGCAACTGCATTGTTGGGCACCAGATTTAGTCCATTCTCTTGATTGGCTAGAAGTTCTAAATGATATGAGACTTGAAGGGAAAATTGATAAAATTGGAGTCTCACTCCGTGACTATCGCCCAAATGAGGGAATAGATTTGGCAAATTTAAGGCTTGTCTCTTCTATTCAAGTGATATTTAATTTATTTGAGCAACGTCCTGCTACTGAAGGACTTTTTGATTCTTGCAGTAATAACAAAATCGCCGCAATCGCGCGCGTTCCATTGGATTCTGGAGCACTCTCAGGAACATGGACTCTAGATACTCCTTCTTCTTGGATGAAAGGTTCTGTTCAAGAGCAACTTTTTGGTGGAAATCGATTTGAAAAAACTTATACTAAAATTGAGGCTTTGAAAGAGGTCGTGAGGCCCTACTTTTCGACTCTTGCTGAGGCGGCCATCCGCTACTCACTAAGCTCCCCTAGTGTATCTACTACTATCCCAGGGATGAATGCCCTGGATATCGTAGATCGAAATGTTGCTTATTCTGACGGACAAGAATTCCCTCAAGAATTGATAAGTAAAATTGCCGAATTCAATTGGCCAAGAAATTATTACAAAATCTCAAGTCCGGCCTGATTCTAAAGTCATTCTGGGAATTTCGTACCTTGAGGTATAAATTTCACTGGTAGCTTGGAATAACCTCTAATCAACTGTTTTACCCATCGCTCAGGGTGACCAACTATTCTTATTTCATCCGGTTGCTCAAGCAGGGTTTCAATAGTGACTCTCGCCATCAATCTAGCAAGGGGCGCTCCCATGCATGCGTGAATTCCTTCTCCAAAAGATAGAATTTTGTCATTCTGGCTAAAGTCCCGATCAACAATAAACATATCGGGATTCTCAAAAATACGCTCATCTCGGTTTGCGGAGCCCTGTAAAAGCATAACTCTAGAATCAGCTGGAATAGTGACACCCGAGAATGTTAATTCTACAGTTGTTTGTCTAGATACGTTCTGACCTGGAGTGTCGTAGCGAAGAACTTCTTCAATAAAATTGCCAATCATTTGAGGATTTTCCCTAAGAAATACCTGAAGTTGAGGGTACTTATCTAAAATCACGACTGCGTTTGTTAGTAGCGCAGAAGGCGCATCAGTTGAAGCAGAATACACAAGATGGCTGAGACCGACTATTTCATCGGATTCTACTTTGCCTTTTTCCATGGCATTTAGAACTTGAGTGATGACGTCGGAGATATTTGAATCAGCACTCATCGCTAATTCTTCCATCCGTTTGGTAACAGCGGCTTGAAAAAAGTCCTCGGTTTCATGATTAGAGATTGCCGCATCTGCGGGAACTCCTAACTCACCAACAGTACGTGCCATTGATCTAGATAAATGGTCTATGAGCCAACTAATATCTGATTTTCCATCAGGCAAGCCAACAAGTTTAGTGGTAACAGCAAAAGCTAATGGAAGTGCAAAATCGGTAGCAAAATCGCTTTCTTCCTTATCCTTCATTTCAACAATAAGTTGACGGGCAAGTAAACGAATCCCACCTTCTTTTTCTAAAATTTCTTTAAGTGCAAAAACTCTGCGCAATGCTTGGCGCAAAGCCGTGTGCCGTGGTTGATCTTGGGCAACTAGATTTCCTTTGCCGTAGGAATCGTGGGTACCATCAATATCATTTCCTAGGCGATTAACCATTTGTTCGTGATTCTTGAAGGCAGATTTAACATCTTCGTACCGCGATAAAACGTACACGCCGAGTCGAGGGCTGAAATAGACCGGGGCATAATCACGCAATTGCTTATAAATATCGTAGGGGTGTTCATAAACTGAATAGGACAATGGGTCGTAGAAAATATTTACGCCGTGAGGAGGCTTCAAGTGAGGATGGCTGAGCTGGCTGTTTGCGTCCACTTCAATTGCGGACTGCTCTGTATTTTCTGGCACTATTTTTTCTCCGATCGGGCAATTAAATAGTGAGACTAGCACGTGCTAATATCCTGTCAAGATTCTGGGGAAATTTAGGGGTAATTACATTGAGCTCTCCATCGATTGCCATTGTTGGAAGTGGCCCGTCGGGATGCTACCTAGCCCAATATTTGCGCAAAGCTTTCCCTGACTCGCGCATCTCAATCTTCGAGCGCGACCCGGTCCCTTATGGCTTGCTCAGATTTGGCGTCGCGCCAGATCACATAGGCACTAAAGCAATTGCTCAACAATTTGAACGACTCTTTAAAAGAGATGGGGTCGAATTTATTGGCAATATGGAAATTGGAAAAGATAAATCGCTGCGTGAGTTAAGAAATGAATTCGATATCGTAGTAATTGCAACTGGATTGAATGAAGACCGTTCTTTGGGCATAAGTGGGGAATATTTGGAAGGTATCTATAGTGCAGGACGCATAACTAGATTATTGAATTCTCACCCGAACGAAAATAGTGAAGGAATTTTAGTTGGATCAAATATCGCCATTATTGGGCAAGGTAATGTGGCAATAGACTTGTTAAGGCTCTCACTATTAGATTCAGAAGAATTGCGATCTTTTGGAGTTACAAGAAAGATTTCTGATTTGATGGGCAAACAGGACTCGAAAACAATTTCTGTAATCGGTCGTTCGCCCATCGAAAAAGCGAAATTTGATATTACTATGATTAAAGAAATTTCAAAATTTTCAAATGTTAAATTCACCTCAGATATTGACTACACAAAAATTATCGATGAAGACTCGAAGCAAAGAAGCGAAGCTATTAATTTTTTAGTTACTCATTCCCCAACCAATGCTAAACGGATTGTAAATTTTTATTTTGGGTGGTCTACACTTTCTTTTTTTGGATCCAATCGAGTGGCTGGTGTTGATTTAGTGTCAAAACAGAAGAAAATGAGAATTTCCGTAGATACCGTCTATACCGCGATCGGATTTCAGGAAGCTAAAAGTGCCTCAATAAAGAAATCCGAGCACACTTCAGGGAAATTCGATTTGGATCGTGGCTTTCTAGATGATGGCCTCTATTGTGTCGGCTGGTTTAGGCGCGGACCGGTAGGAACTATCCCGGTGAGTCGAGCAGATGCCAAGCATGTAAGTGACGCCATCTGCAGTGATTACTACTCCAAAATGCAAGGAAAGGTAGAAATTCGTTGAGTAAAAATGTTGTAATTCTATTTGGCACAGAGTCTGGAAATGCTGAATTTGCAGCGGAAGATATGGCAGCTGTAATTACTGACCGTAAAGTCCAAGTTTTCGACATGTCTGATTTCTCTTCGGAAAATTTCGAATCGACTAATTTGTATATTCTAATTTGTTCTACACATGGTGAAGGGGATCTTCCCAGTGGTGCAGTGCCATTGTACGAATCGATGAAGTCACTCAAACCAGACTTGTCGGATATTGAATATGCAATATTTGGTCTCGGAGATAGTTCATATGAAAATTACAGTAGAGGTAGTGAGCATTTTGATGCTCTTCTAACTTCATTGGGAGCGAGTCGCATTGGTGAATATGGTCGACATGATGCACAAACTGGGACACTGCCAAATGAATGTGCAGTGACGTGGACTCAAGAGATTATCGCCCAGAGTTAGCCCATGAAAGAGAAGGCACCAAGAAAGTTTAATTCTGCCACAACTATGGCGGACGTAGCTGCCAAGGTTGGAGTATCAAGGCAATTAGTAAGCTTAGTATTCCGCAATGCGAATGGAGTTAGTCCACAAACAGCATTAAAAATTAGAAAAGCTGCACTCGAACTTGGTTACTCGGCAAACTTGGCTGCGCAATCTTTAAGACGCGATGGATCAAAATACATAGGAGTCGCCTATAACTCCTCTCATAGTTCAAGTCACGATTTAATTCCTGCTCTTTACAGAGCCACTGGAGCTCATGGTTTTCGCTTGGTTTTGAGTATGATCTCAACTAATCATCCTGAAGAACGGGCAATTGAGGAATTAATTGGGCATCGCTGTGACGGTTTAATTTTAGTATCCAGTGAGCTCTCATCAAAAAGATTGAAAGAAATTTCAGAAAACAGTCCGGTGGTTAGTATAAATCGAAGAGTTTCTGGCCTTCACTGTGGGGTCGTATCCTCAGATGGCGGTGCGGGAATATTTGAAGCGGTTGAATACTTGACTGAACTAGGACATAAATCCATTGCTTATGTCAGTACTCCTGAAATGATGGAAAACCAATTCCGTTTGGCTGGATATGAGGCGGCTATGGCTAAGTCAAATCTGATTTCGCAGATTATAGTTATAGAAAGTGGTTATATTGAATCGGCTGGAGCAATTGCCGGTAGTATTTTAATATCAAAAAAGACAATGCCCTCTGCAGTAGTTTGTAGTAATGACCAAGTAGCATTGGGATTAATCTTAACTCTCGCTAAAGCAGGTATAAAAATTCCGAAACAGATTTCAGTTATTGGTTTTGACGATACAGTCGCAAAATTCCCATTTTTGGATCTAACGACGGTACATCAGGATGCGGTAGAACTGGCAGATGCAGCTATCTCTAATCTAATTTCAAGGATAAATAATGAAAAATCGCCAGCTACTGAAGTACTTACAAGTGCAAAATTGGTTATTCGTTCTAGTACCTCAAAACCAAGATCGAATTGAGTGAAATCATGAATGTTCAAACTATTAACGCGGTGGAAGATCTCTTTTATAAATTGATTCCGGTAGAAGACCAAGCGCAGCTTGTCATTTATTCCAATGGTAAGAAAGTTGTAGATATCGCAGGTGAGATAGACCAAGATTCAGTCACGGGAATATTTTCAGTATCCAAGGCTCTTTGTGCTATTGCTTTAGCAAAATTAGTTGATGAGGAAAAGTTGAATGTGAATGAAAAAGTTTGCCGTTATTGGCCCGAGTTCGCATCTGCGGGTAAGGATAATATTACTGTTCGTCAGTTACTTAGCCATCAGGCAGGGTTAGTTGAAACTGAAGCTGGATTAACGATTGAGCAGCTTCATACTGATCATGAGGCGGCCGCGATGTTAGCTAATACAGCTCCTTTATGGGAACCAGGCAGTGCCTTTGGTTATCATGCTACAACTATCGGAATTTTAATTAGTGAGTTGATATTTAGAATAACTGGGATGTCCGTTCAGATTTATTATGAGCGGGAAATTCGAAGTAAATTAAATGCAGATGCCTACCTTGGCCTTCCTTTAAATATTCAGAACAAGTTTCTACAACCACTCTCTGCAAACCGAGAGTTACCGCCCCCGGCGAAGAATTCCCTTTCGGAAAAAGCTTGGGGGCAATTTGCAACTGCGATGCGTCGAGCTGGGGGAATTGACACTTTGATTTATACCCCCGAAAGACTCGCGTTTGGCGGGCCAGCTTTTGGGGGCGTAGCAAGTGCTCGCGGACTCGCTGCTGTCTTCAACTGGGCAACTGGGTTTGGAGAATTTTCATCTGGTGTAAGTTCAAAAACCATTTATGAATTCGCAAATACTCATGTACATGGCTTTGATGTCGCCCAACTAATCCCAGATCGTCGCCACGGGCTCGTCTTTATGAAGCCAACTAAATCCACACCATTTGGTTCGGCATCAGCATTTGGACATGACGGAGCAGGAGGATCAATTGTTTTTGCCGATCCTGAGACTAGGATTGTGTTTGCCTATGTTGTTCGTCGATTAACTTTTCCTGGTGGAGTTGACCAAAGAATTTATCCAATTTTGCAATTAATTCAGTCTGCAAGGTAACACTGAATTCAAATTCTGCTTTTTTGTTGGAATTTCAAAGCTATCTATAGATTCAGCATTAATAAGATTAAGGGTAATTACTTGACATATCAACTATTTCTGATTTAATTTATCGGTGGCACAAAGGGGAATGAAGGAACTCGATTCCAAAGCGTGGCGTGCCTTCCACTTATGGGACTCGCACGTACTCTGAGTTCTCTGAATCACCCGAGAGAATTTCTACAAACATTCTTGCTGACCGACTGAAATTACTTACGGCCTTGGGAATCATTGAAAGAGTAGATGCTGACCGAAGCGCCCGCAATAATGCATTCCAACTTACTAAGTGCGGGAAGGAACTTCGCAAAGTCCTTGAGGCTCTAGGTAGATGGTCTTACGCAAACATGCGAGACCTGCATCCTAAAATTCTAAGTATTGATTAAAAAGAAGAGTCGCCCTATAAGCCGGAAAGATTAGCTAAGCCTTAATTGAAAGAATTTTCCAATACGTTATACATCGCCAGACCCACTCAAGTGGTCCATATTTGAACTTATTTAGCCACAGTCCACTCAAGATAACTTGCGCGGCATAAAGCAGGACGCTGATTCCTAAGACCTGGAAACCATTTAACTTGAGTGCAAGGCCAAATCCCCATCCATAAGCTAGAAATGTAAGCACCAAAGACTGAGTTAAATAGTTGGTCAGCGCCATTCTTCCAACCTTTGAAAAGAAGCCATAGATCTTGCGAGTTGGATTCTTGAGGAAAGCCAGAGTTACCGCAGATGCATAACCTAAGCAAAGGATCGGGCCAGCTAAATACTGATCTTCAATAATTGCAACGAGTGCACTGACAGTTGGCAGGAACTTGGTTCCCGCAACGATCAGAAACATCAAGGAGAACCCGACAGTTAGACCCCAGAAGCAAACTTTTTTGAGGACCTCAATCTTTTCAGGTAACTGACGGATGAAGTTGCTTCTGCCCAGATAGAGGCCAATCAAGAACATCGCCAGAACAGTTGGGATTCTTGAAAACAAAAGAGGGGAAAGCTCCAAATACGTGTTTATTCTTTCGCCGATTCCTTCAACAAAACTATTCTGCAACAGTGATTTGGTTGCATCTGTATTTGCAAATTCCTTAGCCAGTGATGCATCACTCTTTGCGAAGGTATCGGCTCCAGAAGACGATAATCTTGCAATAAGTGTGAAAATGAAGATCGCAAAAACTAATACGCCGGGTACAGCTAGGAGTGATATGACCCATCGTCTTATTCTCACATAGGATGTTTTTCTGAAAAGTATTAAGAGCGTTCCAGTGATCGCATAGATCACCAAGATGTCTCCATCCCAAAGAAGCACGATGTGTAGCAAGCCAAAAAGCAATAGGCCGGCCATACGTCGTGAAATACGCGGCAAAAATGAATTTCCCTGTTTTTCAGCGCTTTGAATTTGAATCGCAAAGCCAATTCCAAACAGGAGCGAGAAGAGAGTGAAGAACTTTGACTCCACAAAGAAGAGGATTAAGTCCTGCAAAGTTCGGTCAGCGAATGGAATGTCCACGGTAAATGCAGGCGTAGATCCCTTTACGGCAAGGATCGACATCGCATTGATAATTAGTATGCCAGCAAGGGCAAATCCTCTGAGAACATCGAGGACTTGTATACGATCTTGTTTTTCAATAATAACTTCAGTAGGCATTAGTGAGAGGCTCCACCTAGATTCATCACTACAACTCCAACGATAATGATTGCCATACCAATGATCGTCATTCTTGATAGATGCTGGTCAAAGAATATGACTCCACCAATTGCCGCGCCAATGATCCCCACCCCAGACCAGATTGCGTAAGTAATTCCTACATCCAACTTCTTTAAGGAGATAGCCATCAGTGTAAAAGCTAATGCATACCCAATTAAAACTCCGAGGGAAGGCCATAGTTTACTAAGCCCATCACTCGCCTTTAGTGAGAGTGTGCCTAAAATTTCCGCAGCGATTGCGATTGATAAGAGAATCCATGCCATGGGGAAATTTTAACAAAAGAAGAAGAGTCGCCCTATAAGCCGGATCCTGTAGTTCTTTCGAACCGATCACCATCCATCTAGATCTGTAATTACTTACAGATTCGAGCAACCTACCCGATAGCTTGCGCGAGCAACGCACTATCTTCTTGGTCTTGCTTCAGGTGGGGTTTACATAGCTACGTATATTGCTACACGTACTGGTGGTCTCTTACACCGCCGTTTCACCCTTACCAATATTGCTATTGGCGGTTTACTTTCTGTTGCACTTTCCCGTGGATTGCTCCAGGTGGGCGTTACCCACCACCTTGCTCTGTGAAGTCCGGACTTTCCTCGGCATATTTCTATGACGCGGTGATCCGGGCGACTCTTCGTTGCCTAATGGTACGCGAGATTATTTTGCCTTGTCGCGAGTGGCTGTAAGGCTTGAAATAGCTGTAGCAACGAGCGTCACAATAATGACTCCGAGGCTAATTTCCAGAGAAATCTCTGGGACATGGACTCCATTGCCGTGGAGAGCTTCGAGAATCATCTTCACTCCAATAAATGCCAAAATAAATGAGAGACCACGAGATAAATAGATCAACCGATTGAGCAAACCTTCTAGCAGGAAGTAGAGCTGGCGAAGTCCCATGAGTGCAAAAATATTGGCGGTTGTAACAATATATGCGCTGTGCGTCAATCCGAAGATTGCCGGAATAGAGTCGAGTGAGAAGACAAGGTTTGCAAGACCCAAAGCAATGAGTGCAATGCTAAAGGTACTTAAGCCCCGCTTTTTAAGAACGGCAACCACTTTGCCTTCTTCGTATTCAACTTCCTCTTCCTCGTTTATCAATTTATAAGCGGTATAGATAAGGAAGGCACCGAAAGCGTAGAAGACGCTACTGAAATGTGAGACAACAGTTGCACCCAGTGGGATTAAAAGGCCGCGAATACCGATAGTAAGCAGAATTCCCAGCAATAGCACCAGCTGTTGCTTCTCTTTCTGCACCTTGAGATTTGCAAGCAGGATGATAAATACAAAGATATTGTCGACCGAGAGTGCGTATTCGGTAAGCCAACCAGCAAAATATTGTTTCTGAAGTTCATCATTAGCCCAATGCGGCAAGAAGATTCCAAAACCGATGGCAAATCCAACATAGAGCGCTGTCCAGAAGCTTGCTTCAAGAAATGAAGTGGTCTTATTGCGGCGAAGGATTGCGAATGTGAGGTCAAAGATAATCACGGCTGCAAGGAAGCCGAGGGTGAAGATCCATTCGGTGGTTGTAATCAACGAAGGTGGCCTCGCTCATTAAATGATCGCAGTGCGCGAAGTCCATCAGAAGGCCAAATGGACACCGAAGAAAGCGAACATGGTGTGGCATCCATGTGAAAGACAGCATCACTTGGAGCCCCCACGGCAATCTTTGCAGCGGTTTTAATGACGCCATTGTGAGTAACAACAATAATTTTCTTCCCTGGATATTCAGCAACTAATTTCTCTAAAGCTTCTTCAATTCGAATAGAAGCTTCGTCGTATGACTCTCCCCCAGGTGGTGCATAGGCAGATGAGTTGAGCCAAGCTTGATATTCATCTGGCTCTTGCTCGCGCACTTCTTCAATTGCCTTTCCATCCCATGTTCCAAATGAGAGTTCAAACCAAGCTTCATCAAAGATAATTTCAAGGCCGGTCGTTCGGGCAATTGCTTCGGCCGTTTGTCGCGTGCGCTTGAGAGGCGATGCAATAAGTACTTCGGCGCCTAGTTTTGCGCACTCTTCTGCAACGAGTTCGGCTTGGTCTAGCCCTTCTTGCATGAGTTCTGGGTCGAGTGAGCCGGTACCTGAAAACTTTCGCTGTGGAGTCAAGATGGTTTCGCCATGGCGGACGAAGTAGATAAATGTAGGAATTTCAGCGCTTCGTAAACGATCGGTAAGAAAGTTCTGTTGAATAACAGGAGCTGGCTTATGTGCGCTACCGCCATCGAGTGCTTTATTAGCAAGGCGATCTGCATGCGAATTCTCGTCACGAGGTATCCATGAGTAAGTAACAAGTGAAGCTGGATGTGCATCGCGACATTGCTTGGCAAGTTCGCGCATATCTGCATGCTTAATCTGCCAACGTCCTGACATCTGTTCGACGACCAATTTTGAATCCATCGCAACTTCGACAGTTGCCTGTGCATCTAGCTGATGAATGTGAGAAAGCCCAGCAAGAAGCCCGTTGTATTCAGCAACATTATTAGTTGCTACTCCGATTACATCAAAGAGTTCAGCAACAATCTTTCCGCCTTCGGAGACAACAGCGCCATACCCTGCTGGCCCTGGATTTCCTCGCGAGCCTCCATCGGCTGTGAGTTTGAAGTGTCGTGCCATTACTTATCACGCACCAAGATGCAGCGACATTCCTCGCAGCGAACGACTTCAACCTCGGCAAGTCCTGCAATGCGTTGAAGTTCGATGGTGTTGAGAGTGAGGTTGCATCCCTTGCATTGATTACCAGCAAGAGAGGCTGCACCGATTCCATTGCTGCCTTCACGGATTTTTTCATAGAGAGCAAGAAATTCAGGGCTCACAGATTGTGATGTGGCTTTACGGTCGGCTTCAATTCTCTCAAGTTCAGTGTGAATTGAAGCAAGAGCATTCTCTTTACGAATATTAAGGTCTGCGATAAGTGCAATTAACTCATTCTCTTCTGCTGTCAGAGTCGCAATGCGATCTTTAATTCCATCAACGCGCATCATGATTTCCAGCTCAACTTCTTCCAGTTCTGCACGACGTGCTCCGAGCGTCACTAACTCATGTTGAGTTTGTTCAAGCTCCTTAGGAGTTCCTGTCCCCGATGCCAAACGTTTCTCATCGCGCTCGATGCGAGTGACAATCTGCTCCACATCGCCTTCAGCTCGCGCTAATTCACGCTTCACATCGCTGAGTTCGGTCTCAGCCGCAATGCGCAGGTCGCGCACATTATTTTGCTTAATGGTTGTGGAGGAAAGTTCAGCTAATTCAGGCAGTGTTGCCGCTTTGTTGCGAAGGGTGGCTGAGTGAATATCAAAGTTCTGAATGTCGAGGATTGAACGCTGGTCGCTTGTACTTGCTTTCACCGCGCACTCCTTCTAGATAGAGATGGGATTCGATATGTAATTCTTGGATGAACCTTACTTGATATCCATTGAACTTGTAATATTCCCGCGTGGCGAGAGTGATTCCAGCAAATGTAAAAATGCATTACATGAGTGCCCCATCCCCTCATCGTGAGACTATGTTAGAAATGCGCAATCGGATATTAGAAATCATTCCTGGGGCCGAGGAAGTAGTCAGTTACGGTATGCCAGCATTCAAACTAGATGGCAGTATTGTGGCGGGCTTACTTTCCAACAAAAAGCATGTTGGCTACTACCCTTTCAGCGGTTCCATTTTGAAACTCTTTCCAGAAGAGCTGGCGAAATACAAGACAACTGTAAGCGCTATACATGTACCCGTAGATAAACCACTAACGAAAGCTCTCTTAAAGAAGTTGATTAAGGCTCGGATCACAACAGAGATGATTGGCGACATAAGAAATTAAACGTGGGCGGCGAGGGTTTCGAACCCCCGACATCCTCGGTGTAAACGAGGCGCTCTACCACTGAGCTAGCCACCCGGCTGTGTACTGCTCGCGAATACTACTTTATATAAGCGAAAGTACGAAAATCGTGCGTGAAGTATGCGTGATTAAAGAGCTGCGATAGCAGTCTTGTAATCACCATTATTGCGAGCATCGCCGAGGCCATTTACAACTGACCAGCGAATAATCCCTGCTTTATCGATGATAAATGTGCCGCGGAATGCGCAACCGAGATCTGCATTAAATACCCCGTACGCCTGTGCTGCTGCGCCATGTGGCCAGAAATCTGCAAGCACTGGGAATTTATAGCCTTCTTGTTCAGCAAATATTTTCTGTGTAAATGGTGAGTCACATGAGATTGCAAGTACCTGCACGTTGTCATTTTGAAATGATGAAAGGTCATCACGAATTGCACAGAGTTCGCCGGTGCAAGTACCTGTGAATGCAAATGGGATAAAGAGAACGACTACGTTCTTGTTTCCCTTAAAGGAAGAGAGCTTTACGAGTTCTCCATATTGATTCTTCAATTCGAAATCTGGTGCGGCTTGACCGACACTTAAACCTGCAGGTAGTTGAGACATGGCGCGAATCTATCGCTTGCCCGCCTTACGTGCCACTAGACGAGTTGCAGTCCAATCTTTTGCAACGGCTATTGTGGAAGTTTGGCTCAATCCACATGTAGGTGCCGCATCTTGAATATCGCTCGGTTCAACATGGCCATCGCGTCCAACTTTTGGGGTAAGCACCCATATTGGCCCAGTCTCTGTCAGATATGCCATTGCATCCATTAACTCATCGACGAGATCACCATCGCCATCACGAAACCAGAGAAGAACTGCATCGACAACTTCATTGGTGGAGTTTTCGTGAAAATCAGTAGCAACAATCTGCTTTATTTCAGCACGCAGATCATCATCACAATCGGGTCCATACCCGATTTCGAGGATTAGCTCTCCTTTAGCAAAACCCATGCGCATTGCCACGGGAATAGTCCACCGAATGAGACGGATATTTACAAGGGTTTAACCTGCCTCACAGCCGATTTTTTTGCGCTCATCCCCCTTTGGCGCGAGAATACGGCTATGACCGAATTCGCTGGATCTCCAGATCAGATAATCGACCAATTAGTAGATACAGATCCTTCTGAAACGGCCGAATGGCAAGCATCCTTTGACGCCGCTCTAACAGCTGCTGGCCCAGTTCGTGCGCGTTACTTAATGCTTCAACTTCTCAAGCGGGCACATGAGAAGCAAATTGGACTTCCAGACCTTCGCACAACGGATTACATCAACACAATTTCTCCAGAGAATGAACCAGCTTTTCCTGGTGATGAGGATATTGAACGTCGTATTCGCGCAGCAGTTCGTTGGAACGCTGCAATCTTGGTTCACCGTGCACAGCGCCCAGGAATCGGTGTAGGCGGACACATCTCAACGTATGCATCTTCTGCTGCACTCTATGAAGTTGGGTTCAACCACTTCTTCCGCGGACAAGATCACCCAGGTGGCGGAGATCAGATCTTCTTCCAAGGCCATGCATCTCCTGGAATGTATTCACGTGCATTTCTCGAAGGTCGCTTTACCGAAGATCAACTCGATGGATTCCGACAAGAACTTTCACACACTGCCGGCGGATTATCGTCATACCCACACCCACGATTAATGCCGGACTTCTGGCAATTCCCAACAGTGTCCATGGGCATCGGCCCTATCAACGCAATTTATCAAGCGCGCTTTAATCGTTACCTACATAACCGCGGCATTAAGGACACCAGCGATCAGAACGTTTGGGCATTCCTGGGCGATGGTGAAATGGATGAAGTCGATACTTTAGGCGCCATTGGTTTGGCATCACGTGAGAAGCTCGACAATTTAACTTTCGTCGTTAACTGTAACTTGCAGCGCCTTGATGGCCCAGTGCGTGGTAACGGCAAGATTATTCAAGAGCTCGAATCAATCTTCGGTGGCGCAGGATGGAATGTCATCAAGGTTGTATGGGGTCGCGGTTGGGATCCACTTCTTGCTCAAGACCGTGAAGGTGCACTTGTTAATTTGATGAACACCACTCTTGATGGTGATTACCAGACATTTAAAGCTGAAAGTGGTGCATTCGTTCGCGAACACTTCTTTAATCGTGATCCACGCACTGCTGCAATGGTCGCCAATTGGTCAGATGATCAAATCTGGAATCTGAAGCGTGGTGGCCATGACTACCGCAAACTCTTTGCCGCATACACAGCAGCAACAGAAAAGAATGGTCGCCCAACAGTAATTTTGGCTAAGACTGTGAAGGGTTGGACTCTCGGCTCTCACTTTGAAGCGCGCAATTCAACTCACCAGATGAAGAAGATGACTCTTGAAGACATCATCGAATTCCGCGATCGTCTTGAAATTCCATTGCCAGATGACAAGTTGGATAAGTACACACCTTCGTACTATCGCTTGCCTGCAGATTCTCCAGAGATGAAGTACCTCGAAGAACGTCGTCGCGAACTCGGTGGATCTATACCTAGCCGTCGCAAAGTTTCACGACCATTGCCACAGCCTGCTGATGAAGCATACGAATCAGTGCGCCGCGGATCTGGTCAGCAAGAAGTAGCAACAACAATGGCATTTGTCCGCATGCTCAAAGATCTCATCAAGGATCCAGGTCTTGGCAATCGCCTTGTGCCAATCATTCCTGACGAGGCTCGCACATTCGGTCTGGATTCACTCTTCCCATCACTAAAGATTTACTCACCACATGGCCAGCAGTACATGGCTGTCGACCGTGAATTGATGCTCTCTTACAAGGAATCAACCGCCGGAGTCATACTTCACGAAGGTATTAATGAAGCTGGTTCAGTTGCATCCTTCACTGCAGTCGGTTCTTCATACTCAACGCACGATGAACCAATGATTCCGATCTACATCTTCTACTCCATGTTCGGATTCCAGCGTACAGGCGATGCTTTCTGGGCTGCTTCAGACCAGTTGGTCCGCGGATTCGTTCTTGGAGCAACTGCTGGACGCACAACGCTTAACGGTGAAGGTCTGCAGCATGAAGATGGTCACTCACATCTACTCGCTGCAACTAACCCAGCGGTAGTTTCATACGACCCAGCATTTGCCTACGAAGTCGGACATATTTTTAAAGATGGTCTGCGTCGTATGTATGGAGAAAATAGCGAAAATATTTACTACTACCTCACTGTGTACAACGAGCCATATATGCAACCTGCAGAACCAGATAATTTGGATCTCGAAGGTTTGCTCAAGGGAATCTATCTCTATGCGGGTGCTTCCAAGCAACGTAAGAAGAATGCACAGTTACTTGCATCAGGTGTCGGTGTGAACTGGGCGCTCAAGGCGCAGAAACTTCTTGCAGAAGATTGGGGGGTCGCAGCTTCTGTATGGTCAGTAACTTCATGGAATGAACTTCGCCGCGATGGTCTTGAAGTAGATCGTCACAACATGCTCAATCCAAAGAATAAGAAGACTGCTTATGTTTATGACAAGCTCAAGGGAACACAAGGTCCGGTCATCGCAGTCTCAGATTTCATGCGCGCTGTGCAAGACCAGATTGCACCATGGGTACCTAATGCTTTCCACTCACTAGGTACTGATGGTTTTGGACTGTCAGATACTCGTGGGGCACTTCGTCGCCACTTTAAGGTTGATGCAGAATCAATCGTTGTTGCAACACTTGCAGAGCTTGCAAAGGCAGGAGAAGTAAAAGAATCTGTCGTGCAAGAAGCTATTGATAAGTATCGTATCTTCGATGTACGTTCAGCAGATGCAGGCAACACTGAAGGTTCAGGTTGATTAATAGAATTCCCGTCACCGATATCTCCCCCACTGTATTTTTTGGGGGAGATTTCGTTCCTGTAAAGGCGATTGCCGGTGAAGAAATTCCAGTGAGTGCAACAATTTTCCGTGAAGGCCATGACTTACTAGGTGCAGATGTAGTCATTTATAACTCCCAAGGCAAAGAGATATCTCGTTCAGTCATGCGCGAAGAGTGGCATGGCGGCGATCGCTACCACGGCTCTGTACGTATTCCAGCGCAGGGCGATTACACCTTCACTATCGATTCTTACGATCATCCTTTTGCTACCTGGATCCACGATGCTGAAATCAAGATTCCCGCAGATATCGATGCTGAACTCATGTGCACAATCGGTCGTCAGATATTTGAGGCAAAGCTCGAAGAAGATCCAACTGCCAAAGCGATACTTACTTCAGCAATTAAGACTCTTCGTGATACTTCATTATCGGCGATGAACCGTTTCTCACAGACTTCCACTTCTGAAATCCGTGCATACTTCACAACAAATCCATTACGTCGATTGGTGACTTCTACTCAACACTTTCCTATCCGCGCCGATCACGAACGCGCGCTTGTGGGTTCTTGGTATGAATTCTTCCCACGCAGCGAAGGCGCAAAGCTTGCATCCGATGGCACAGTGACGAGTGGAACATTTAAGACTGCCGAACTTCGCCTACCTGCGGTGGCGGCGATGGGCTTTGACATTCTCTATCTACCTCCTGTGCATCCCATCGGAAGTAAATTTCGCAAAGGGAAGAACAACACCTTAACTCCCACTGCTACCGACCCTGGAGTTCCTTGGGCAATCGGCAATAAGGAAGGTGGCCACGATGCCATCAATCCAGTTCTTGGCACGATGGCAGATTTTGAAAACTTTGTAAAAGCTGCAAAGAAGAATGGTCTCGAAGTTGCTATGGACTTTGCACTGCAAGCTTCTCCTGATCATCCCTGGGTGACTGAGCATCCTGAATTCTTCACAACTCGTCCCGATGGATCGATTGCTTACGCTGAGAATCCTCCAAAGAAATATCAAGATATCTATCCCATTAACTTTGATAATGATTATCAAGCAATAGTTGCCGAAACACTTCGCATCTTGCGCTTGTGGATTTCAAAGGGAGTCTCAATATTTCGTGTCGACAACCCTCATACCAAACCGGTGCACTTCTGGGCTGATGTTCTTAAGACAATTCATACAGAAAGCCCCGATGTCATCTTCTTAGCTGAGGCATTCACCAAACCTTCGATGATGCATGCTCTCGGTAAAGCTGGATTCCATCAGTCTTATACATATTTCACTTGGCGCACCAGCAAGCACGAACTTACTGAATACGGCACTGAAGTCTCACGAGATACAAGCGCATTCTTCCGCCCCAACTTCTGGGTCAATACTCCAGATATCTTGCCTTTCCATCTGCAATCAGGAAATCCAGCAATCTTTGCTATTCGCGCAGCCCTTGCTGCAACGCTTACTCCATCGTGGGGAATGTACGCAGGCTACGAACTCTACGAACATCGCCGCTTTAAAGAAGGAGGCGAGGAGTACATTGATTCAGAGAAGTACGAGATCAAGGTGCGTGATTGGGAAGGTGCAGCCAAGAAGAAGTTAACTCTTGCTCCATTTATCACCCAGCTCAATACAATTCGTAAGAAAAATATTGCTCTGCAACGTCTTCGCAACCTGTGCTTTCACACCACCGAAAATGATGCAATCATCGCTTACTCAAAGCGCGATGGTGACAACTTGATTCTTGTAGTTGTTAACCTAGATCCATCATTTGCCCAAGAAACCACAATTCATTGGAATATGTCTGAACTTGGTGTGCAGAAAGATAACTTTGAGGTAACGGATTTAATCGATGGTGCTTCCTACAACTGGTCTGCTCACACCTATGTGCGCCTTGATCCAACAAGGTTGTCTGGCAAAGTTGTTCACATTGCGCAGGTAAAGCTTTAAGATTGCGCATGCCTTTTTTCTCCCGCCTCTTCAAGAGCGATAAATCAGGCGAAGAAAATAGCTATCTTCCACAAGGTTCATATCTCAACCCATATTCAACGTTGGGCGAACTTGATTTTCATCTCATAGCCGAAGGTCGTCACGAACGTTTGTGGGATGCACTGGGTGCCCATGTAAAGCGTGATGCTGATGGCACTTTGATTGGAACAGCGTTCTCTGTATGGGCACCAAATGCGCAGGCAGTGAGTCTCGTCGGCGATCATAATTATTGGGATCGCAATACACATCCCATGGTCCGTGCAGGTTCGACTGGAATTTGGGAAATTTTCATCGCCGATGTTGGGCCCAATACCTGTTACAAATTTGCAGTATGCACAATCAACGGCGCCTGGGTAGATCATGCAGATCCGATGGCGAGAGCAACGGAACATCCCCCACGCACCGCATCTGTTGTTACTGAATCCAATTACACCTGGAGTGATTCACAGTGGATGAAAAATCGCCAGACCTTCCAACCGTGGCGAGCACCAGTATCTGTCTATGAAGTCCATGCAGGTTCATGGCGTCCAGGATTGTCTTATCTACAGATGGCTGAAGAGCTGGTTGCTTATGTGCATGAACAAGGATTTACACATGTCGAATTCCTTCCCATCACAGAACATCCGTATTCACCATCGTGGGGATATCAAGTCACCTCTTTCTTCGCTCCAACATCTCGATTTGGTTCACCTGATGAGTTCCGTTACCTCGTCGACAAACTTCACCAAGCAGGTATCGGCGTCATTCTCGATTGGGTTCCTGCGCACTTTCCTAAAGATGAATGGGCGCTTGCGAAATTCGATGGCACCGCGCTCTACGAACATGCAGATCCACGTTTAGGCGAACACCCAGATTGGGGCACCTTAATCTTTAATTTTGGCCGCAATGAAGTTCGCAACTTTCTTGTAGCTAGCGCCCTCTACTGGTTGGAAGAGTTTCATATCGATGGGCTGCGCGTTGATGCAGTGGCGTCGATGCTCTACCTCGATTATTCCCGTAAAGAAGGTCAATGGTTACCTAACAAGTTCGGCGGCCGCGAAAACCTTGAAGCAGTTCAACTGCTTCAAGAAGCGACCTCCACTGCTTACAAGCACCATCAAGGCATCATGATGATTGCCGAAGAATCGACTGCGTGGGGTGGGGTCACAAAAGATACGGGCAGCGGCGGACTTGGATTTGGATTTAAGTGGAATATGGGTTGGATGCACGACACTTTGGAATACCTCCAACACGAACCAATTCACCGCATGTATCACCACAATGAAATTACATTTTCGATTCTCTACGCCTGGTCAGAAAACTTTATGTTGCCGCTATCTCACGATGAAGTTGTTCATGGAAAGGGTTCGCTCGTCAATAAGTTCCCCGGCGATCGCTGGCAGAAACTGGCAACGTTACGTGCCTTATACGGATTTATGTGGGCTCACCCAGGTAAGAAATTGCTCTTCATGGGACAAGAATTTGCACAAAATAATGAATGGAACCAAGAAGCTGGCTTGCAGTGGTACCTCACCGAATTTGCCGAACATACGGGTGTGCAAAAAGCTTTGAGCGATATAAATAAGAGTTACAAAGCACTTCCTGCACTGTGGGAGAAAGATATTTTTGCGGATGGTTTCCAATGGATCGTGGGCGATGATGGCGCCGGAAATACTTTGGCATTTGTTCGCTGGTCAGATAAAGGAATTCCGGTTGTCTGCGTCACCAACTTCTCTCCTGTTCCCCACGAGCAATATTCACTACGCCTTCCAGTTTCAGGAGTCTGGCGCGAATTCATAAATACCGATGATCTCAACTATGGCGGAAGTGGCGTAACAAATAACTCTTTTGCCGTTGATGTAGATACCAACCTTTATGCAACGGTACGAATTCCACCACTTGCAACAGTCTGGTTTGAGCGAGTTTAAACTTTAACCTTTGAATCTTCTTTCAGTGAATCCGCAAAGAAGACAGAGCCGATAATCATCACCGTCGGAATCATCATGGCTAACGCAATTGACCCAGTGAATTGAATAGTCCAAGCGACTATCCATTTGATTCCAAAGATGAGCACGTTATTGATGACTCCGAATTGACCCACCACAACAGCACTTGGTTGTGAAGATCTGCGATTAGCTGCTGCAAAGAATGATGGACCAATGAAAGAAGATCCAAGACCTGCGAGTCCGAAACCTATCGTAAAGAGCGCAAATGACCACCACTTTAAAGATGGCGCTAAGTGAGTTGCCACAATGATGCAGATACCAAAACTTATGCCAGCCAACAGAGCAGCTCGCTTTACCCACATATATAAAGGTGCGCGAGGAAGTAAGCGATGAATAAGTAATCTGCCGCAGATCATCGTGGCGGTAAAGACGATGTATGGGGTTGCGCTCAGCCCAGCATTAATTTCGAGGCGATCTTTAGTAAAGATTGTCCCCCAGTCTCCTATCGCAAATTCGAGATAGACGGCACATGCCATTCCTAAACTCACCGGCCAATCAATCCGAAATCCGGTAAATATCTCTTTGATTGAATAGTCATGTTCCTTCTCAGAATTCGATTCAAGAAGTACCGAACGTAAACGAAAAACTAGAGCGATCATAGAAATAGTAAGAATGGCGCTGAGCGCATTGATATGCACAATCAGGCCGACCTTACCTACAAGGAATCCAGAGACGATAGCTGTACTCAGCGCACCGGCGCTCCAATAACCTGCTGAACTTGTGATCAAATTAATCTTGGAGCGCTCGAGAAAATGAAAACCCTGGCTATTGAGTGATACGTGCACAGCTGTAATACCAAATCCGAAGGCAATACTAAATATGAGGAAGAAGAAACTCGAGCGAATATGAACTAATACCGACAAACTTGAAAAGAGAATAAGAATTGAAAGAATTGTGACTTTAAAAGCACCGAATCTATGGATGATGTGGCCAACGGTAAGGAGCCCAAAGAAAGCGCCGATTGAACCGGTACTCATCAAAGAACCAAAGGCGCCATTCTGTAGCCCAAGATGTGCCTTTACTTCAGGAAAACGTGGCACCCAAGCCATGATTCCAAAGCCAAAGAGGAAGAAGAGTGTGTGCAGCAGTTTTTGTTCTAATGAATGGTCAATATCTCTAGCCATTAGAAAAGTACATTCGCAAGCTGAGTACGGGCCTTCATCACACGGGGATCTGCAGGGTCTACCAGTGCAAAGAGTCCAAGGAGGTGTTCTTTGATGCGCTTCTGTTCATCGCCATCAAAGAGAACCAAGAGTCGAAGCAAACGATCAAATGCTGGTTCAAGATATCCGCTCATCACCTCAACATCAGCACATTGAATCTGAATTTCAATATCGTCTGGGCTCTTAATGGCGTCTTCCATTACCTTTGCCGCATCAAGTCCATGTGTGCGAGCAAGTAACTGCACTTGAGCAAGACCTAATTTGGCATAAGAATCTGTGGGCTTACGCGCAATCAGCCTGCGATAAGCAGCTTCAGCTGTCGCGTAATCTCCTTGATCGAGCGCCGCAAGTGCCTCTTCTTCTTCGGGTTCAGTCTCTTCAACTGGTTCTTCACCGATTCCCTGTTGTGCTGCAAGAGCAAGAATTTTATTTATCACTTCTCGAAGTTGAGTTTCTGAAAGCAGTTGTTCGAGGAATGGAACTGCTTGGCCTCCGATAAAGACAACTCCGTAGGGAATTGTCCGCACTTGAAGCGCCTGTGCTACTTGTGCCTCAGTATCAATATTTACATGTGCGAGTGCCCACTTGCCAGCATCTTCATTTTCTAGCTTTCCAAAGGTACGAAGTAGCTCGACTGATTCAGCAGAACGTGGGGTCCAGCAGAGAACAACAACTGGCTTTGTCTTAGAGAGTGGAAGAATCTCTGCTTGCAAATTAAGCGGTGTCACTTCTATTCCGGGAAGCGGTGTACTGATATCTGCAGCAGGCTTTCCCAATGAGCTGAGATCTACGGCTCGAGAAAAGTTTGGTGGCAAACTCATGACATCTTCCTCGCTATTGCATCACGCCATCAACGCGCACATCGACTCCAGAGTCGCGACGGTATGGCAGTACTTCGGTGATATATGACTTCGCGGCAAACTCTAGTCCAACATCGTGGCCTGCGCGTTCACTTAAATACCAGCGATGTTCAAGAGCTTCATGGAAAAATTGAGCACGTTCAATGCGCCCCTGTAACTCCGGTGGAATCAGATTTACCGTGGGATTAAATACTTCATCAAGCCATCGCTTTGCCGATTCTGCGATAGGAGGCTTAGGGGATTTTTCACGTCCTCTGTAACGATCAAAGGAAGCTAACAATCTCTTTGCTTGAAGCTCTTCTGTCTCAAGTCCCATCAACTCGCGCAATCTATTTTTGTGATAACCAGCTGCAACAAGTTTTGGTTGGAAGACGAGCTTGCCTGCATTGTCGCCTTCTTCCATTGAGACAGAAACCTCTTCAACGGCAAAACCAAGATCGTGGAGTTGGCGCATGGCGCGTTCGACGGCATGGCGATCGGTTGGATCGAGTACTTGTCGATCCTTCAACGCCGACCATAAACGGTGATAACGCTTAATCAGCGCAGTACTTGCGCGGATTGGATCCATGCCCGGATAGAGAACTCCCGATAGCTGAAGATCTTCAAGTTCTGCTGCAACGTTAAAATGTGCGATTTCCAAATCATGTTCGCGTTGTCCTGCTGTCAGCGACTTCTGGAATTCACCAGTTTCAGCATCGACTAAGTAAGCTGCAAAACCTTCGGCGTCGCGCCGAAAGAGGGTATTGGAGAGCGAACAATCTCCCCACCAGAAACCAAGGAGATGGAGTCTTACAAGTAAAAGTGCAAGGGCATTTGCCATCAACGTTACATCTTCAGCGGTAACGCTTTTATCGCTAAGTACTACGCGATACGGCAGGGAATATGGCAGGAAACGAGTAACAAGAGCGCATGGAAGTTCTTCGCCATTGCTATCTGTTCGACCTTCAATCACCGCAATCGATTGCACGCTCGGTGAATCGAGTTGAGTAAGTTCGCGCAGAATTTTGTATTCACGGTTTGCGAACTCAGAGACCGTCTCTTTCACTGCATAGACTTCGGAATCGGGGTCATCAGTTGAGCGCACCAAACGCACGATGTGGCGTGAAATACCGCGCTTTTCAGCGAGCATTGGATCTTCGGGCCACTCTTCAAGCGGAATATTCCACGGCAGGCCAGTAACAGCAGCGATCTCCTCGCCTAGTCCTGTAATCCGAAGTGCCATGGCGTTATTCTCTCGTACCTTTACAATAAAGCATGGCCATTTCAGACCGCATCAAGAGAAAACCGAAAGAATCACCCGTTATTCCAGATTTTGGTGCAGCAGGTGCACCAATCGACCGTGGACATCCATTTTATTTTGGTTTTCTTGCAACGATCGGAGCCCTCAGCGCCTTTGTATTGATGCGTGCACTTGCAAGCGCTTCTCAAGTATTTGTTCTCATACTTGTAGCTCTCTTCTTGGCGACAGGTCTTAATCCAGCAGTGGAAGCAATTCGTAAACGCGGTTTATCTCGCACCGGCGCAGTTGCTGTGATTTTTGCCTCAGTAATTCTCTTCGTGGGACTTTTTATGGCGCTCGTTATCCCGCCACTTATTTCGCAAGGTACTCACCTCATTCAAATTGCACCAACGCTCCTTGATAATCTCAAGAATAATGCAACCATTTCTAATCTCAATGATCACTATGGTGTGATCGATACCTTGCAGAAGAAATTAAGCTCGGTCACTTCAGATGGAACTCTTCTGATTAGTGCTTTTGGTGGAGTTATTGGCGTAGGAAAGAGCGTTCTTTCAGGCACCTTCACAGCGCTTACCATTCTGATTTTGACTCTCTATTTCATCACCTCACTGCCACAGGCAGTGGAACTTGGATTGAAATTAGTACCAGCGAGCCGTCGCACTCGAGTATCACTTCTTACCGATGCAATCATCGCCAGAGTCGGCACATTCGTGGGAAGCCAGATTCTTGTCTCATTCCTTGCCGCAGTATTTATCGCAATCTTTAGCGCCATCTTGGGTCTTCCTTCTCCAGTGGCAATTGCAATCATCGTCTTTGTCTGCGGGCTAGTTCCACTTATTGGACACTTCTTGGGCTGCGCAATTGTGACCATTATTGCTCTCACCCAATCCGTCTCAATCGGAGTCATTGCCTTTGTTGGTTATGTTCTCTATGTGCAGGTAGAAAATTATGTTGTTCATCCTCGCATTATGAAGAGAAACTTGGCTGTTCCCGGAGCAGTCACCATCATTTCGGCAATGATCGGCACATCACTTCTTGGTCTCGTTGGTGGTTTGCTAGCGGTGCCGGTTGCTGCTTCAGTAATTTTAATTCTTGAAGAAGTTGTATTTCCTCGCGCTGAAAAGTCTTAGCTAACTTCTATTTGCTAGATATCAGTAGGCAGAGGCAAGCGAGTAGGTGCAACAACGCGAGTGATTTCACTGAGCACGCGATGAACATATGGTTCGCCAACCCATAAGTGCTTGGCGCCTTCCACCGGAATCAATTCAATATGTGGAATAACTGAAAATCTTATTGCTGCTTTATCTGGTGTGAGGTAATCATCAAATTCTGGAATTAAGGCAGTGATAGGTCTTCCATCCTGTGCCCAGAATTCAAGATCTCCATCGACGATATCGAGCAACGTTGGACTTAAAAGGATCAAACCTTTAATGCGTGGATCACGTGCATGGCTAATGGCAATACTTGTTCCGAAAGACCAACCCACAACCCAGAGTTCGGTCAGATGCAAAGTGTCGAAGCAGTAGCGAATCATCGCTTCGACATCGAATTTTTCTGCGCGGCCGTTATCGTATGTGCCCGTGCTTGTTCCGGCTTCACTTGTAGTACCTCGAGTGTTAAAGCGAACGACGGTAATTCCCGCCATTGCTGGGAGTCGATTGGCGGCCTTCTTGTAGATATGGCTATCCATCATTCCGCCGCCGGTTGGGTTGGGGTGGCAGCAGAGAATTGCAGCAGTGGGATTGCTGAGAGGTGCACTAACTTCACCAACCAGCGTCTGGCCATCCTCGGTGACGACCGTGAACGGGGTGCGTTGTGCGGGAAGAATTGTGCTGGGGCGGATTGGTTCCGACATGGTTGCAGTCTAGTCTTTGCATATGACTCTCTCAAAAACTGCAACTTTTGATTCTCATAATCCGGTCAATAATGAAGTAATTGCTTCGCATGAAATCTTTGGTGAAGCGGCGGTCAGGGCAGCAGTCGACAGAGCGCGCGCAGCATCTCAAGAGTGGCGTGATCTAGGTTTTCGAGGACGTCGTAAAGTTTTATTGAAGTGGAGTAGTGATCTCCTAGCAAACGTTGATGAACTCTCTGAACTTGTTTCGCGCGAAACTGGAAAACCATTTAGCGATGCAAAACTTGAAGCGGCACTTGCGGCAGGACATATCGCATGGGCAGCGCGCCATGCTGAATCAGTGATGCGCACTTCACATCGTTCTCCAGGTCTTTTAATGGCAAATATGTCAGCTACTGTCGAGCGTTCACCAGTTGGAGTAGTAGGTGTTATTGGTCCGTGGAATTATCCAGTCTTCACTCCCCTTGGTTCAATTGCTTACGCTCTCGCTGCAGGAAATACCGTTGTCTTTAAGCCAAGTGAATACACACCAGGAGTTGGCCAATATCTTTCTCAATCTTTTATTGATTCATGCCTTCTCGCCGATATCTTCACCTGCGTTACCGGTCTTGGCGAAACCGGCAAATTCCTCTGTGAAAGTGGCGTTGATAAATTGGCATTCACGGGCTCTACGCGAACAGCCAAGATTGTTGCTGCAACCTGTGCGGCACAGATGACACCAGTAGTTCTCGAATGTGGAGGAAAAGACCCTGTCATCGTGGCACACGATGCCGATCTCAAGCGCGCTGCAGATGCAACAGTCTGGTCAGCTTTCTCCAATGCAGGTCAGACATGTATTGGAGCAGAACGCGTCTACGTAGACGAACGAGTTGCCGATAAGTTCATTGAAAAAGTGACGCAGATTGCCAGAGAAATTCATCCCGGTGCTCCTGGGTCTGGCAAATACGGCCCAACCACAATGCCAAAGCAGATACCGATTATTCAATCTCATATTGATGATGCGATTGCGCGAGGCGCCAAGGTAATTATGGGTGGCTCAAATTCAGTAAAGGCTCCATTTGTCGAGCCTGTTATTTTCTGCGATGTTCCTGAAGATTCCATCGCAATGACTGAAGAAACTTTTGGGCCAACAATCGCCATTAACCGCGTGAAGAATATGGCAGAAGCTATTTCACTCACCAATGCAAGTAAATATGGCCTTGGTGCATCAGTCTGGTCTAAACGTCGCGGAAAATATATTGCATCTCAACTACACACCGGAATGGTTGCTGTTAACTCAGTGATTTCATTTGCAGCAGTTGATTCTGTCCCATTCGGTGGTGTGAAAGATAGTGGCTACGGACGTATCCATGGACCTGAAGGAATTCTTGAATTTACCTATCCACGCACTGTGGTGCGTGCGCGATTCCAGCTTCCGATTGCCTTTACTAGCTTCTCGCGCACACCAAGTAGCGATAAGTTAATTGTGAAGGTAACTAAGTTGCTCAAAGGCCGCCTCAGTTAATTTTTAGTAGCGAGGGGCGTTTCGGGTGCGCTCTGTTCGTGGCCTGCGATTGTTGCGTTTACTCCAACATGCGTTATGCCAATGTCTGCGATTATCTTCATCGCCATCAAGCCAAGCAACAGTGTGTGGCGTTGCCATAGGTATTAATTGATCGCAACCAGGACAGCGATATGGTTTATTGGCAGCAGAACCCGTTAGTTTTCTGACAATCCATAATCCATTTTCATCTTCTTCAAAACTCTGATTGGAAGGTATGCCTCTAGGCTCTTCATCGTTATTTTTAGGCCTACGATTTTTAGGATAATTCTTACGTGGGCTCATGCCGCTATTTTCTCGCACTTTTACTCAGTCGGTGACAAGATAGCCATATGAGCACGGTGATCAGCGTTTCGGGGCTTCATAAGAGTTACGGCTCAAACCACGCTGTCGCTGGTATCGACCTAGCTATCGAGCAGGGTGAAATTTTCGCGCTCCTTGGCCCCAATGGCGCAGGTAAGACAACTACCGTCGAAATTCTCGAAGGTTTTCGTGACCGCGATTCGGGAAGCGTTCAGGTTCTGGGCTTTGATCCAGCAACGAAAGGTCGCGCAGGACAAGAATGGCGCGATCGCATTGGCATCGTTCTGCAATCAACACATGATGCTGGTGACCTCACAGTCTTAGAATCGGTTTCACACTTTGCGAAATATTACGAAAGTCCTAAAGATCCGCATGAAGTTATCAATCTTGTTGGCCTCACTGATAAATCCAATGCACTAGGGCGCACACTTTCTGGCGGGCAGCGTCGTCGCCTTGATGTGGCTCTTGGAATTATTGGAAATCCTGAACTCATATTTCTCGATGAACCTACAACAGGATTTGATCCCGAAGCACGACGTGCATTCTGGCAATTAATTCGAAAACTTCGTGATGAAGGTGCAACGATTCTTTTAACTACTCACTATCTCGATGAGGCTGAAGCTCTCGCTGATCGTGTGGCAGTAATTAATAGAGGAAAGATTGTTGAAGTTTCTACACCTGCTTTACTAGGCGGTCGAGCAACCTCTCTTGCCACTGTGTCATGGCGAGATGGGGTCGAACTGCGCAAAGAGAAATCAGCCAACCCGACTGCGCTTGTCGCCCAGTTATCAGCCCAATTTGGCGGCGAGGTTCCTGAACTCAATGTGAAACGAGCTTCACTTGAAGATATCTATCTCGAGATGATTGGGGGCGCTCATGAGTAAGCCAACTTCGCTTTCAATCGGTATCCAACGTGGCGCACTTGAAATCAAACAATTTATGCGACAGCGCGAATCAGTTGTCTTCACCATGCTCTTTCCGCTCATTCTGCTGGCAATATTTGGATCCGTTTTCTCTAATTCCATCGCAAAAGGCGTGACTTTCAGCCAATATTTCGTCGCTGGAATGATCGCATCAGGAATGGTTAATACTGGTTTCCAACAACTGGCAATCATGATTCCAGTTGAACGCGACTTTGGAACTCTCAAACGATTGCGTGGTACTCCGATGCCAGCCAGCAGTTATTTCATCGGTAAAGCTATCTTGGTCACTTTAAGTATGTTGATTCAAGTCTTCTTACTCCTTGCAGCAGGTGTTGCATTCTTCGGAGTAAACCTGCCGAAGACAGGTGAGAAGTGGTTACTTCTAGCTGCGCTTCTTGTTGTGGGAAGTGCATGTTCCACAATCCTTGGTATCGCTTTCTCAAATGTTCCTAAGAGTGGCCGTGGAGCTTCGGCAGTAGTTTCACCAGTTGTCATTGTTCTTCAATTTTTTAGTGGAGTCTTCTTTATCTTTACCGACCTTCCTCATTGGATGCAACAAGTTGCAGCGATATTTCCTCTCAAATGGATGACGCAAGGAGCGCGCTCAGTATTCTTACCAGACTCATTTGCTACGCGTGAAGTTGCCGGCAATTGGGAAACTGGCCGCACCTTTGCCATCATTGGTGCATGGCTCGTGGTGGGATTGATTTGGGCAGTGCGCAGCTTCAAGTGGGAGCGCGATTGAAGAAATTCACTCTCTTCCTAATACTGGCTATGGCGGTATCAGGAAGTTCAGCAGTTGCTGCCACAAAGAAAGCAACACCGACTCCCACTATAAAGACTTCAGCTAAAGCAACAAGTAAGACAACGACAAAGCCAACGTCGTCTGCAAAGACAACTTCCAAAGCAACTGCAACTCCAAAGACAACTGCTAAGCCCGCTGCCACTGCTTCATCTACATCAACATCTACCGCCAAACCGACAGTAAAGCCAAAACCAAAGCCAAAACCTCGAAAGAAGATCAAGGTCTCACCATCTCCTAAACCTCAGTGGCCACCGGCTGATTTTGAGTATGAAGCAGGTATTTACGCAAAGGTCCCGACGAGTAAAGAACTCGTGGGAGTCATCTCTGCAAAAGGAAACCTTGCATCTCAAGTTGCTGCTTGTGCAAAATTTATTTGTGGCGCAGTTCAAGTTGCAACTGAGCCTGGCTGTTTATGGTGGGAAGTAAATTCAAAGGTTTATGCTCAAAATAAAGAGTTAATCGGAAATCTACGAACAATTACCGGGCAGAGCCTTGCCCGAGAGGTGAAGACCATCCTCTTAATCTCTCCAGAGCCACTTGAATCACTTGAATATGTATCTGGGATTGAGGTCGTCTGTCACCAAGAAGCAAAGCCTGACAATCTCCAGAGCGTGACATTTACAAAGGTCAACGGCTAATGCTGGGCGGAGTCGACAACAAACTCTTCTTTATGAGCCTTGCTGGATTTCCTGCAGTCCTCTTCCTCATCTTTATGCTCAAATGGACATCTGCTCGAGGTAAATCGCTGGTGCAAAGAACTCCACAATCTGGAGGCGTTGATGATTACGGAACTCTTGTCGCAGTAGCCAAGCCCACCAACCATATTGAGGGCGAAATTCTCCGGCAGAAATTAATTGCGGTGGGAATTAAAGCAACGCTCACGCAAACCAATGAAGGTCCACGTATCTTTGTATTTCCGCAAGAAGAGAGCGCAGCACACGCTCATCTCAAAGATTTCTCTTAGCGATTAGCTCCGGGAACCCACAATTGATCGCCAATCTTTTGATTAGCTACGCGTGCTAATACAAAGAGAAGATCTGAGCAACGGTTGAGGTACTTAGCTGTCAGCGGATTAACACCTGTTCCAAAGGCATGGATTGCAGCCCACGTTCGGCGCTCTGCACGGCGCACAACTGTGCGAGCCACGTGAAGATGTGCTGCCGCTGGAGTACCGGATGGAAGTACAAAAGAGCGAAGAGGCTCTAGATCTTTGTTGTACTTATCAATCTGTTCTTCAAGGTAGACAATCTGTGATTCAAGGACGCGAAGTGGTTCAAAAGCTGGTGAATCTACAACTGGTGTGCAGAGATCAGCGCCTACATCGAACATATCATTTTGAATACGAACCAATAGTGCGCGCATATCTTCGGTTAATTCATCAGTTGCAAGAACCACGCCAATTGTGGAATTTGCTTCATCAACTGTTGCATACGCTTCAAGACGAGGGTCATTCTTTGAAGTACGGCTCATATCTCCGAGAGATGTAGTTCCGTCATCGCCTGTCTTTGTGTAAATACGCGTTAAATTAACCATGTCCGTAGCCTATAAGTAGACTTCGGATATGGCATCTTCGTCCCACGACCGCTTCCGCATCACTGGAGGCTGCCGCCTTGAGGGCGAAGTAACGGTAACTGGCGCTAAGAATTCAGTCCTTAAATTGATGGCAGCCTCCCTCTTAGCGGTCGGCACAACAACTATTCGCAATGTTCCCGATATTGCCGATGTCGACATCATGGCCGACCTCCTTACGCGTCTTGGTTGCACCGTCACACACGAAGGATCAGTCGTCACTATCGATGTTCCTGCCGCTCCCCTACACCGCGCTGATTACGATTTAGTGCGAAAGATGCGTGCATCTATCAACGTTCTTGGCCCCCTTGTTGCACGAGTCGGAAAAGCTGAAGTCGCATTGCCAGGCGGAGATGCCATTGGTTCACGTGGTCTCGATTTCCACATCAAAGGTCTCGAATCCCTTGGTGCCACAGCACGCGTTGAACATGGATACGTCATCGCCGAAGCACCACATGGTTTGACTGGTACCTCCATTGATTTAGATTTCCCATCAGTCGGTGCAACAGAAAATCTCATGACAGCCGCAGTGCTTGCACATGGTGTCACCACTATCGATAACGCAGCACGCGAACCCGATCTCGTTGATCTCGGCGAATTTCTAATTGGGATGGGCGCAAAGATTGAAGGCCTCGGTTCTCCCACTATCACGATTACGGGTGTGAAAGCGTTGAAGCCAACTGATCACACTACAATCACCGACCGCATCATCGCTGGCACATGGGCATTTGCTGCTGCAATGACACAAGGTGATATCACTATTCACGGTGGCCGCGCCGACCACATGGAAGTTATGTTAGAAAAATTAACTTCTGCCGGTGCAATCATCACTTCTACGCAAGATGGCATCCGAGTGCAGATGAATCAACGTCCACGTGCTATCGATGTGGCAACACTTCCCTATCCAGGTTTTGCTACCGATTTACTTCCATTCATCATCGGTATGAATGCAATCGCAGATGGCCACTCGATTGTTACCGAAAACGTCTTTGAATCACGCTTTATGTTCGTCAACGAACTCATGCGCTTAGGTGCTCAGATCACCGTAGATGGACACCATGCCTCTATCGACGGTATTCCACAGCTATCTGGAGCACCGGTTGAAGCAACCGATATCCGTGCAGGTGCAGGACTTGTGTTAGCAGCGCTGGTCTCTGATGGTGAAACAACAGTCGATGGTGCATTTCACATCGACCGCGGATATCCAAACTTCGCCGAGCAGTTAGTAAGTCTCGGTGCAAAAGTTTCTAGAGAGTAACTAGTCTCTTCAAACTCTCTTCAGGAGTTGCGGCACTAATTTTCCGAATGAGCTAACCGGGTTGGCCTGCGAAATGACGAATAAGCCGTAACCACAAAGTGCCACCCAAGGATTTAAGAGTGATATCGGAACCAGAATCAATCCTGTGGTCGCACCGAAGAGCCAGAGAATTGGAAGCACTTTCTTCATTTTCTTAACCGGATACGGGAAATCCTCAGTGAAGTTAACTTGGACTTTAAGTCTCATAAATAATCCAACTATCGAATTGATCCAATACTGACCAAATAGGCAGACGCCAAAGTAGAAAACTCCCCACTTGCGATTCGGAGTGTTGAGATTTTCAGCTAGTAGCGCAACACCGAATGGAATAAGGGCTACCCATGCCATCGTAACTCCGTGGTTCCACACAATCCATGTGTTTGTTCCCTCTACGTATTGTCCAAGTGCGTGGTATCCGTACCACATTGAAAAAAGCACAAGGAACCCTAATGTGTAGGAAAGAAATGTCGGCCAGTGTTCGAGTAGCGCAGAATTTATATTCTCACTGTGGCTGATTTCTGGAACCAGAGCGACTACATCTAAACCCAACAAGGTAAGCGCAATTGAAAAGACACCATCACTCAGCGAGTCAATCAATTTATGACTGATATGTTTGATTTTCTGTTCCATGAGTGCCTTCCGCTTTCGAATGGATACCGGAGAAAAATAACTGGAATTTAATGTGAATTCAGGCGACACGCTCGAACTCAGCCTGGTTCCAGCACAATACAGGTTCGATCAAATCAAATCTCAACAAAGGAAATTGAAAGAGGACTGAGATGTTTAGTCTCAGTCCTCTTTCAATTGAGTTTTCTAGGCGCCAATAGCCTTAAATTGGAAGTACCAAAGGGCGATAATTCCTACAGCTGTGATTGCCATAAAGATCACAGGAGGTGCTTGGCGAGCATTTCTATTCCACTGCGAATCTTCGTTCTGAGGAATATCTTTTACATATGCTGCGATATCCCCAAAGACACCTAGTGCAAACACTAAGAAGAATGCTTCAATAATGCTTACGATGACTTTCCAACTAGTTTGAGCGTCTGGATTAAGTTCTGCAAATGCGGTAATCGCAAAAATGCCTAGATTGGAAAAGAGTCCAATAAGCATGGTTTCTGAAGCTTGTGCTGCTGCAATTTCGTAACGCTTCTCATTGATTTCACGTAGGTCCATAGTGTTGCCTATCTGGGAAGAACCAATTTGGTTGAAAGCAAAGTACTCCACCCAATAGGCGCGCTCAAGAACCTATCGATGAATTTGAGGTAAATTTCCAAATCAGAGCAGGGTGGCGGATACCGCCAAGCGTATTAAGCTACTGATTCGGTAAGAATTGAAACGCGGTCGTTAGAGACTGATAAGAAGCCTCCGCGAACTTGGAACTCCTGTGTTGTTCCATCTGTGCCTTTAATGCTGACGCTTCCGTCGACTAGTACGCCAAACAAAGGTGCGTGACCTGGGAGAACTCCAAGGTCACCTTCAGTGGTGCGAGCAGAGACAAATGTTGCCTCGCCCGACCACACCTGTTGTGTTGGCGATACTAGTGCGACGTTAAGAGCCATGAGTTAGTTCTTAGCCAGTTCTGCAGCCTTGCGCTCGACATCGTCGAGGCCACCGCACATGAAGAATGCTTGTTCTGGAATGTGGTCATACTTTCCATCAGCAAGTGCTTCGAATGCTGCAATTGTTTCGCTGAGTGGAACGAATGAACCGTCGATACCAGTAAAGACCTTCGCCACGAATGTGTTCTGTGACAAGAAGCGCTGGATTCGACGTGCACGACCTACGAGAACGCGGTCATCTTCTGACAATTCATCGATACCGAGAATTGCGATGATGTCCTGAAGATCCTTGTAGCGCTGCAAGATCTGCTTAATGCGGTTAGCAACACGGAAGTGGTGCTCACCGATGTAGCGAGGATCGAGGATACGAGATGATGAATCGAGCGGATCCACAGCTGGGTAGATACCAAGCTCTGAAATCGGACGAGACAACACTGTGGTTGCATCCAAGTGGGCGAATGTTGTGTGAGGAGCTGGGTCGGTGATGTCATCTGCAGGAACGTAAATTGCCTGCATAGATGTAATCGAGTGACCGCGTGTTGAAGTAATACGCTCCTGAAGCTGACCCATTTCATCTGCAAGTGTTGGCTGGTAACCCACTGCAGATGGCATACGGCCGAGAAGTGTTGATACTTCAGAACCTGCCTGAGTAAAGCGGAAGATGTTATCGATGAAGAGGAGCACGTCCTGCTTCTGCACATCGCGGAAGTACTCAGCCATAGTGAGCGCTGAAAGTGCAACACGAAGACGCGTTCCAGGTGGCTCATCCATCTGACCGAAGACCAAGGCGGTCTTATTGATAACGCCGGTTTCGGTCATTTCAAGGAACAAGTCGTTACCTTCACGTGTACGTTCTCCAACGCCGGCGAATACAGATACACCACCGAAGTTTTCAGCTACGCGGTAAATCATTTCCTGGATAAGAACAGTCTTGCCAACACCTGCACCACCGAAGAGACCGATCTTTCCACCCTTTACATACGGTGTCAGAAGATCGATAACTTTGATACCTGTTTCGAACATTTCAGTCTTTGACTCGAGCTGATCGAATGCAGGTGCGTTACGGTGAATTGACCAACGCTCCTTGATATCTAGTGATGATGTTGGAACGTCGAGGGATTCTCCGAGAGTGTTGAAGACGTGGCCCTTTGTGACATCCCCAACTGGGACAGAGATAGCTGAACCGGTGTCTGTTACTTGCGCACCGCGCACCATTCCATCCGTTGGTTGCATCGAGATCGCGCGCACGAGGTTATCTCCAATGTGCTGCGCCACTTCGAGGGTCAAGGTACGAGTAGTGCCACTCATGGTGGTCTCTACGTGAAGCGCGTTGAAGATCGAAGGCATTGAATCTGCGGGGAATTCAATATCCACCACCGGTCCAATAACTCGGGCTACGCGGCCTTTACCTGTTGCTGACATCATTCACTCCCTGCACTAGCTGAGGCCAACGCATCTGCGCCGCCAACAATTTCACTGATTTCCTGGGTAATTTCTGCCTGACGAGCAGCGTTCGCAAGTCGGGTCAGCGACTTGATCAAATCCTCAGCATTGTCAGTTGCTGATTTCATAGCGCGACGACGAGCTGCATGCTCTGAAGCTGCAGATTGCAACATCGCGTTAAAGATACGTGCTTCGATATAACGAGGAAGAAGTGCGTTAAGAACTTCTCCTGCATTAGGTTCGAATTCATACATAGGAAGCAAGCCAGTTGGAATTGGCTCTGAAGTTTCAACAACGTCGAGCGGAATCATGCGCTTGGCAATTGCTTCTTGAGTCAACATGGATTTGAACTCGGTATAGATGATGTGAATTTCATCGACACCGATATTTGAATCTGTTGAATCTGCAAGGAATGCGTTGAGAAGTGCATCTGCAACTTCCTTTGCATTCTCATACGTTGGGTTATCTGAGAAACCTGTCCATGTTCCAGCCATTTCGCGGTTACGGAACTTGTAGTAGTTCACGGCTTTACGTCCCACGAGGAAGTTGGAGACTTGCAAACCACGTTCGCGAAGAAGGGCAGCGAGTTTCTCGCCTTCCTTGATTGCATTAGTTGAGTACGCACCAGCCATGCCGCGGTCTGCAGAGATAATCAGAATCGCTGCGCGACGTGGGTTGTCATGTGGTGTAGTCAACGGATGGTTTGTTGAAGAGTATGTAGCAACTGCAGATACCGCACGTGTTAATTCCGTGGCATACGGAGTCGATGCTGTTACTCGTTGCTGCGCCTTAACGATACGAGAAGCAGAGATTAACTCCATTGCTTTCGTAATCTTTTTAGTCGCTTTAACGGAACGCATCCGTCGGCGATATACGCGAAGTTGAGCACCCATGAGTTACTTCTTCACCGCCGGTGGGACGTGCTTTGTAATTGCTTCTGCGCCTTCGCCATCGAGAGCCTTTGCAGGCGCCTCGTTAACAGCAGGAGCCACAGATGGCTTGAACTGCTTCTTGAAATCAGCAACTGCAGATTCCATCTTTGCAACAGTGTCATCTTCGAGCTGCTTTGTCTCTGAGATCACTGTGAAGATGTCTTTGCGTTCGCGACCAATAAAGTCGAGAAGCTCTGATTCAAAGCGACGGATATCAGCAACTGCAACATCATCGAGCTTGCCGGTTGTACCTGCCCAGATTGAAACAATCTGACGCTCGAGTGAATATGGTGAGTACTGACCCTGCTTAAGTAGTTCAACCATACGTGCACCGCGCTCTAGCTGAGCCTTTGATGCAGCATCAAGGTCTGAACCGAAAGCTGCGAAAGCTTCGAGTTCACGGAACTGAGCGAGGTCAAGACGTAGACGACCAGCGATCTTCTTCATCGCCTTAGTCTGTGCAGAACCACCCACGCGAGAAACTGAGATACCTACGTTGATCGCTGGACGAACACCAGCGTTGAAGAGATCTGTTTCAAGGAAGCACTGTCCGTCAGTAATAGAAATTACGTTGGTAGGGATAAATGCAGAAACGTCATTTCCCTTTGTTTCAATGATTGGCAAGCCTGTCATTGAACCGCCACCGAGATCATCAGATAGCTTTGCGCAACGCTCGAGAAGACGTGAGTGTAAGTAGAAAACGTCTCCTGGATACGCTTCGCGGCCTGGTGGACGACGAAGTAGAAGTGAGACTGAACGATAAGCCTCAGCTTGCTTAGAGAGATCATCAAAAACAATAAGGACGTGTTGTCCGTTATACATCCAGTGCTGACCAATTGCAGAACCGGTGTATGGAGCGAGGTACTTAAATCCTGCTGGATCTGAAGCAGGGGACGCAACGATTGTTGTGTACTCCATTGCGCCAGCTTCTTCGAGTGCGCCTTTTACAGATGCAATCGTTGAACCCTTCTGACCAATAGCAACATAAATACACTTAACCTGCTTCTTTGGATCGCCTGACAACCAGTTTTCGCGCTGGTTAATAATTGTGTCGATTGCAACTGCAGTCTTACCAGTCTGACGGTCACCAATGATCAACTGGCGCTGTCCGCGACCGATAGCTGTCATCGCATCGATTGCCTTAATACCTGTTGCCAGTGGCTCCTTAACAGGTTGACGCTGAACAACTGTTGGTGCCTGAAGTTCGAGAGCACGACGTGCATCTGGCTTAATTTCGCCTTTGCCGTCGATTGGTCGACCAAGTGGGTCAACAACGCGACCGAGGAAGCCATCTCCGACAGGAACAGAGAGAACTTCACCTGTACGACGTACAGATGATCCTTCTTCAATGCCTGCGTAATCGCCCAAGATAACAACACCGATTTCGCGCACGTCGAGGTTAAGTGCCAGTCCTAACGTTCCGTTCTCGAATTGAAGAAGTTCGTTAGCCATTGTTGAAGGAAGTCCTTCAACGCGAGCGATTCCATCGCCTGCCTGGCTTACTGTTCCGACTTCATCACGAGCCGCGGTGCCTGGATCGTATGACTTAACGAAATTCGCTAAGGCATCCCGAATTTCATTCGGTTGGATCTTGAGCTCTGCCATGAGTTTCCCCTTTATTTCCTGTTTATTTATTTCCCGCAAGTGCGCGTCCGGCACTTGCAAGTCGATGTGAAACGCTTCCATCTACAAGTTCATCTGCAAACTTGACCGAAACTCCACCGAGGATTGATGGTTCAACCTCGATGTTGACGCGGATTGGTTGACCAACCTGCTTTTCGATTGCTGCTGCAAGACGAGACTTTTGAGCATCTGAAATTGCAGATGCAACGCGAATTACCGCGATTAAACGGTTGCGGCGATTAGCAAGACCATATAGGTAGTCAGCGAAAGCCGCTTCAATACTACGTCCGCGAAGACTTGAGACAAGCGCAACTGCTAGTCGTACAGTTGAAGCTGATGCCTTCTTAGAAAGTACCTCAGTAATAAGCGCAGATTTGGCTTCAGGTGTTCCAGTACCTACCAAAGCTTTACGCAATTCGAAGTTATCGATAATGAGCTGTGATGTCTCGAAGAGTTCATCTTCTACGCGATCGAGTTCATTATTGATATTTGCAGCAGATGCCTCAGCTTCGATGGCCAATTGCTCAAGCACATGCACTAGGTCTCCTGCAGCTGACCAACGAAGCGTTGATACATCTGTGAGTATTTCTAGCGCTGGTGCAGCAAGTGAGTTTGCGAAGAGATCCTTAACGAGAGCGCCCTTTGAGGCGACATCGCGCGAAGTATCTGAAAATGCACGGCGAATTGAAGTGTTCTTTGAGAGAACGTCAGCTGCAAAGAAAAGTTGAGATGAGAGTTCAGAAGCAGATGCAGCTGTCGCGCCCTTGACGGCAGCATCAAGCTTGCCGCGAGCAGCCACGAGTGACTGACGGCTACTTCCTCCGAGATGGATTCTCATTCTCTTCTTTCTTCTTCTGGCTACTTAATTACTTTTTACTTGGACTTTTCGAGATCTTCGATAAAACGATCCACGATCCGTGATTGACGGGCCTGGTCATCGAGAGCTTCCCCGACAATCTTTGATGCGAGTTCAACTGCAAGTGCACCCACTTCATTGCGAAGAGATGTGATTGCCTGCTGACGCTCTGCCTCAATAGATGCATGTGCTGCCGCTGTGATACGAGCTGCTTCATCCTGCGCTTTTGTGCGAAGCTCTTCGAGAATTGCTGCGCCCTGTACGCGCGCTTCTTCACGAAGCTTTGATGCTTCACCTTGAGCAGATGAAAGTTGTTCGTTGTACTGAACAAGTGCGCGCTGTGCTTCGAGCTGCGCTTGTTCAGCTTTCTTGATGCCACCTTCGATTGCTTCGGTGCGAGCTGCGAATGCCTTTTCAAACATTGGCACAACTGCCTTACGAAGTACGAGGAATAGCAAGGTGAAAGCGATTGTTCCGACAATTAGTTCGGCGGTGTGCGGAACTAGCGGGTTCGCTGCTTCTCCCTCGCTAAGCAAATTTAATGAGCGCATTTTTTCCTCTACTTATTTTCTTGTAATCAGAGAACGAATGCGAGAACGAGACCGAAGAGTGCGAGAGCTTCAGCGAGCGCGAATCCGAGGAACGCGATTGGCTGGAGAACGCTACGTGCTTCTGGCTGACGAGCTACGCCGTTGATGTAAGCGGCGAAGATCATTCCTGTTGCAATTGCTGGACCAATTGCTGATAGGCCAAAACCGACCAGGTTGAGTGTGCCTGTCATTTTTCTTACCCTTTCATTAGGTTATTGCGTTAGGTGTTTCTGTTAGTGCTCGTCGGCAAGGGCGCCGGCGATGTAGAGAGCTGTAAGCAGGGTAAAGATGTACGCCTGCAGGCATTGCACCATAAATTCAAAGAATGTAAGGGCAATACCAAATGCAAATGAGAATGGGCTAAATAGCTTCATGATCAGATGTGAATCATGGAGCATGTAGTCACCACCCATAATGAAGACGAGCAACAACAAGTGGCCCGCGAACATATTTGCAAAGAGACGGAGTGAGAGCGTCAATGGACGCACGAGGAAGAAGGTCGCGACCTCAATAGGTGTCAGCAAGATATAGACAGGCTTTGGAACACCTGGCATAAATGCGATCTCTTTAAGGTACTTACCAAGACCCTGCTTGCGAATACCCACGTAGTGAAAGACGACGAAGGTAAAAACTGCAAGCACATAAGGGAATCCAACGTGAGACATGGCCGGAAATTGCAAGAAAGGAACAATTCCGAAGATGTTGTTGGTAAGAACGAAGGTAAAGAGTGTGAAGAGGTAAGGCACAAAGCGCATGAAATCGTGGCCGATAACGTCGCGAGCAAGATCGTTTCGCACAAATGCGTAGATACTTTCTCCAGCGAACTGCAGCTTCGAAGGCACCACGGCGGCCTTACGTGCCGAGAGAATAAAGAAAACTGAAACGACGATTACTGAGAGAAATACGAGAAGAACTGGTTTTGTCAGCCACGCAATGGAGTCAGTGACAGGAGGAAGGTTAAAGTCGTTTGTGCTTGGTGGGACGAATCCATCACCAGCTGCGTATTGATGAGCAAACGCGCGCACACACACTCCTCAAGAAATCGTGGGTTATAGACCAAACGCTGGGGAAGCGCTGAAGCAGGGCAACCTTATGGGGAAAAGTGGCTACCTGTGAAATCGAAGAGAAGCGGGTCACGCGTGGGGCTAGTCACTTCCCCAGCGGCAGTTACTCTCGTCCGAATCTCAACCAGACGAGGTAGAGGGCGCCGCCCATACCGACCAAGAGGCCGATCAAGGTGAGGTAGGTGGTCTTAAAGAAATGGTCTGCAGCCCAGCCAACGCCACCCCAGAAGAGAAGTCCCGAAACGAGATATCCGAAGATCGACCAGAGAGCGTTCTCTTCGCGGCGGTTACTTGGTTCTTGGCTCATGCGGCAATGGTAGATGAGTTTTCAACTTTAGATAACTAGCAATTTCTCCGCCTAACCAGGCAAAAGTGAGCGCAATTGCAGTGACCCCAAAGCTGGTGCGGTCGATGGTCGAACGAGAGGTGTACTTAGTCAGAGCCCAGAGAAATGCGCCGAGCAGCAAGAACTTTGCAAAGTAGGAGAACATCGCAAGTGCCATCGTGCTCATGGGATCTAAATTACGAGAAATTTTTGAGATAAAGATATGAACCAGGAAATAAATGAGTACAACTGCTTGTGCAAGTAAGGCGCCACTCAGCCCCGGAAGCCCCTTTGAGAAACCAAATATTCCTATTGCAACGATGCCCACGATAAAAGTTGGTACAAGTGCTCCACGTAATAGCTGTTCTTCATTGCTGGGAACTTTAGACATCTGCACGTGCTCCTCTCTTGGAGAACCTTAAGGTAAATGCCAACATCGCTCCTGCGACAATCGCTGCTACCCATAGCGGTTCGAAGGCAGAGACAACGACTGGGAATGCAATAGTTGCAGTCCACAAATACATAATGAGAGTTGTGCGCAAATGTGTATTGCCAGCGCGGAGAATGCGATGGTGCATATGTTCTTTATCTGAACTAAAGGGCGATTGTCCTGCCCGAAGTCGGCGAATAATCGCTGAGAATAAATCAATAAGTGGAATGGCAAGTACTGCTAGCGGCAACATCAGAGGCAGCAATGTTGGACCCAGCTTCTCAGCAGAAATGGCGTTGGGGTCTATCTGGCCAGTCAGGGTAATTGCAGAAGCTGCCAGCAGAAGCCCAAGAAACATCGAACCGGAATCGCCCATAAATATCTTCGCTGGATGTGCGTTATGAGGCAAGAATCCGATGCACACGCCAATGATGACTGCGGTAATAAGTGATGGCGCACCTGCGCGGCTAAAGCCATAGATAACAGCCAATAAGTAAGCAAAGGCGAAGAATGCTGCACCTGAAATTGCAACGATGCCAGCTGCGAGACCGTCGAGACCGTCGATAAAGTTAACGGCATTGATTGTGACAAGCACAATCACAACAGTTACTAGTTGACCAATGCTTGGCGGAAGTGTGATGACTCCATTAATGGGAAGCCACAAAACTTGAATACCGAAGATTAAGAGAATTCCGGCAGCGAGAGCTTGTCCTGCAAGTTTTGTTACGGCATCGAGTTCGAATCGATCGTCAATCAAACCAATGGCTACCAGTAACGTTGCTGCCAGGAAAATTCCCAGCGACTCGCGACCAAATGATTTTCCGACAAGTGATAAGTGATTGACCATCGCAAAGGTGAGTGCCATTGATATCCACATCGCAAGGCCACCCCAGCGAGGAGTCGGCGTTGTATGGATATCGCGCTTACGTATTTCAGCAACTGCACCGAATCTCAAAGCCCAGGTTCGAACAAAGGGAGTAACTACATAACAGAGCGCTGCCGCCAGCAGAAGTGTGACGAGGTACTCGCGCATCGGTTAAATGTTTTCGTTACGCCTGATAGATAGGAAAGCGTGCTGTGAGCGCATGAACTTCAGATTTAATCGCAGCATGTGCTGATGCATCGTCAGTCTTGATTGCTCGTGCAATAAGTGAAGCGATGATCTTCATCTCGTCGACACCCATTCCCTGAGTTGTTGTCGCAGGAGTTCCGACGCGAATTCCTGACGTGACTGATGGAGCTTCTGGATCATAAGGAATTGAGTTCTTATTAAGAACAATGCCAGCAGCGCCACAGCGTTCATCAGCTACCTTGCCGTTCACACCTGAAGAGCGAATATCAATGAGTGCAAGGTGGGTCTGGGTTCCACCAGAGACGGCACGCATTCCTTCGCCTTCGAGAGCTGCTGCAAGTGCTTGCGCATTGACGATGACATCTTTGGCATACTTTTGATAAGCCGGCGTTGCACATTCAGCGAGAGCAATTGCCTTACCTGCAACTGCAGACATAATCGGCCCACCCTGCATACCTGGGAATACCGCCTTATCAATTGCTGCTGCATGTTCTGCCTTTGACAAGATCATTCCACCGCGTGGTCCGCGTAAAACTTTATGTGTTGTAAATGAAACAACATCGGCAAATGGAACAGGTGAAGGAATCGCCTTACCTGCTACCAAACCGATGAAGTGGGCCGCATCGACCCACATGATTGCACCAACTTCGTCGCAGATTGCGCGGACTTTCTCAAAATCAATGAGTGATGGATAGGCAGTTGCACCTGAACAGATCATCTTTGGTTTATTGGCAATCGCTAAATCACGAAGTTCGTCGTAATCGATGAGTTCGTTATCTTGGCGAACGCCATAAGAAACGATGTTGAACCATTTGCCAGAGAAGTTGACCTTTGAACCATGGGTGAGATGGCCGCCGTGAGGTAGTGACATAGCAAGAACTGTGTCGCCGGGCTTGGTAAATGCTTGATAAACAGCAACGTTTGCACTTGCTCCTGAGTGAGGTTGAACATTTGCATGCTCTGCTCCGAATAGTGACTTGGCGCGGTCAATGGCAATCACTTCGGCCTTATCAACTTCTTCGCATCCACCGTAGTAACGCTTACCTGGATAGCCCTCTGCATACTTATTAGAAAGTGTTGAACCGAGAGCTGCAAGTACTGCGCGCGATGTGAAGTTCTCGGATGCAATCAACTGCAGATTTGTCTGCTGACGCTTGAGTTCAGAGAGAAGTACCGCTGCGATATCTGGATCTTGCTTCGAGAGAAGGGTGAAATCAGGGCCATAGAAAGTTTCGGACATGGCGACAGCCTAATAGTTCAGGCGAGATTTTTCCGTTACGCCATAGATTCTCTACGCCAAAGAAAGGCGAGATGTGACCTTCTCCATCTCAGCTATCGAAATGGCTTCTTCGCGAACAACTCGCACGCCACCTGAATCTGCCTCAACGATAGTAGAGCGAGGGCCTGATTTGAGAGGGCCGTTGTCGAAGACCACTGCAACGTTCCAATCTTTTATCTTGGTGCGATCAATCTTGAGCATCGGTGCTTCTCCTGCATGTGAAGCGCTTGCGACTGCAAGAGGACCAGACTCTTTAAGAAGAGCGCGTACAAATTTTGATTTTGGAACTCGCACATTAAACCAATCAAGGGCTTTGTCGTCGCCGAGATCCCAGTTGAGAACTGAGCTTGGTCTGAGTGTGACAGATAAGAGACCTGGCCAGAACTTATTACAAAGATTTTGTGTATCCGGAGATACATCACGTGAGATGCCTTTGACGGTATCCAAACTATGTGCCAGAACTTGAGCAACTACTCCGGTTTCATCTCCGCGGAGAACATGCATTGCACGAACAGCAAATGGAGAGAAAGCATCCGCCAAGTAAACATAACCGTGTTCGAGTGGAGCAACGATGACGTAGCCGGCACGAATTTCTTTCAGCGCTCGAGCAACATGTTTCTTCTGTTCGCCCTGCTTGAGGTCAATGCGTGGCATTGCTATCTCCTCACTGCTGTTGTAAATCGCGGACGACCTGTTAAATCCTGATGTAGAAGAATATCCGTGAAATCAGCGCTAAGTACATCTGCAATGGCAGCGCCTTGTTCTTCATGATGCTCGATAGCTAAGAATCCGCCTGCTTTCAACAAGCGACTAGCGGTGGAGATAAATAGACGTGGTGATTTCATTCCATCTGCTCCTCCAAACAGTGCGATTACGGGTTCGTGATCTGCCACATCGCGTGGGAGTTGCTGAGAGTCGGGTACATATGGCGGATTAGCGATGACCACATCACATTTGACGCCATCGAGAGCTGTTGCAACATCACTTTCGAGAATTCGCACCTTCTCATCAATAAATGACACATTCTCTTTCAGCCAATAGATTGCCTCGGGGCTCTTCTCAATGGCAATCAAATGTGTCTGCGGCGCTTCAGTTGCAATCGCCAGAGCAAGTGCACCGGATCCAGCGCCAAGATCAACAACGCTGACTGCGCCATCTAATTTTTGAATGTGAGTAAGAACTGCCTCGACAAGTAACTCACTTTCAGGGCGCGGCACCAGAACACCTGGTCCCACTTTGATTTCAAGATGGCGGAAATAAGCAACACCCGTTAGATATTGCAAAGGCTCATTAGCACAGCGGCGATCGAGTAATTTCCAAAATGTCTCTTCAACCATTGTCATGTCACCGATTGCGGCAAGTGCATTCTCAACCGTGAGCGGATTGTGAAGATCCATCCGAGAAATTCCCAGGGTATGTGCCAGCAAATGTTCTGCTTCGACTTCTGCAAATCCAGCGTTGGCTAATTGTTCTTTCCCGCCTCGCAGAAATTCTTTAAAGGTGAGTTCCATAAGAGCTTCTTAATTGGTAGAAGATAGCTTTGCAGCACGATCGGCATCGAGAAGAGCCTGAACAACTTCATCGAGTTCGCCATTGAGAACTGCATCCAAGTTATTTGCCTTGTAATTCACTCGGTGATCGCTTAAGCGGTTTTCTGGGAAGTTATAGGTACGAATACGTTCTGAACGATCGACGGTGCGCACTTGGCTCTTACGCTCTGCCATGGCAGCTGCTTCTGCTTTTTCCTGCGCATCAGCAAGAAGTCGGGCGCGCAAAATACGAAGTGCAGATTCCTTATTTTGAAGCTGTGATTTTTCATTCTGACATGAAACGACAATGCCAGTGGGAACGTGAGTTAATCGCACTGCAGAGTCTGTTGTGTTCACAGATTGTCCACCTGGGCCTGAAGAACGATATACATCGACGCGTACATCGTTCATATTGAGTTCGACATCCACTTCTTCAGCTTCTGGAAGAACAAGGACGCCAGCTGCCGAAGTATGAATGCGTCCCTGGCTTTCAGTTTCTGGAACGCGCTGCACACGATGCACGCCTCCTTCAAATTTAAGTCGTGCATAGGGAGTGGTTCCGGGTTCTGGAGTTCCCTTAGATTTCACTGCCATCGAAATATCTTTATAACCACCGAGTTCAGATTCGGTCATATCGATAATTTCAATTTTCCAGCCACGCTTTTCTGCATAGCGCTGATACATACGTACTAAGTCACCTGCAAAGAGCGCAGACTCATCGCCTCCTGCACCTGCTTTTACTTCAATGATGACGTCACGATCATCGTTAGGGTCGCGCGGAAGTAATAGCTCTTCTAATTTTTCTGCAGCCTTTTCAACAGCTGCCTCCATCGCAGGAATTTCAGATGCAAATGATGGATCTTCAGCAGCCATCTCTTTTGCCGCTTCTAAATCATCGGCAGCAGATTTCCAGGCGTTAAATCCTGCAACAACTGGCCCTAACTGCGCATAGCGGCGACCGAGTTTGCGCGCATTGCCTTGGTCTTCGTGGATTGAAGGGTCGGCCATCTTTGCTTCAAGCTCTTGATATTCGCGCACCATCTCATGTGCGGACGCAAAACGATCGTTAGCCATATGACCTCATCCCTTCTTACTCGATCTGTAAAACATTCTTTTGAGAAATAAAAAGACCGCCCCGCAACCTTTCGGCTGCGATGCGGTCTCTTTAGAAAGCTACTTAGCTGTCTTTTTACCGAAACGCTCTTCGAACTTAGCGACGCGTCCACCAGTATCGAGGATGCGCTGCTTACCTGTATAGAACGGGTGGCAGACTGAACACACTTCAACATAGATTGAACCGCTAGCAACTGTTGAGCGGGTAACAAACTTTTCACCGCAACCACACGTTACTTGAGTATCTTTGTACTCTGGGTGGATATCTTTCTTCATATTCATTTCCTTTTCTTGAGTCTGGGTCCAGTTGTACTGGTGAACCAGGTCATCGCCATAAGGTGTGGCAATAGGCGCTTAGTCTCTCCTAAAAACTGAAAACCGCAAAATCCACACGGGATCCTGCGCTACTTGCTGTCGTCAGGACCCGCGGTTGTCTTCTGGATCTGCATCAAGAATTCGACGTTGGACTTAGTGCCCTTCATCTTCTCAAGCAAGAGTTCCAGCGCAGCTTGTGGTTCGAGTGCATGAAGCACGCGACGAAGTTTCCAAACAATGTTGAGTTCTTCTGTACCCATAAGAATTTCTTCCTTACGTGTACCTGATGCAACAACGTTAACTGCAGGGAAGATGCGCTTATCTGCCATCTTGCGATCGAGGATGAGCTCCATATTTCCGGTGCCCTTAAACTCTTCGAAGATCACTTCATCCATACGAGAACCAGTATCGACAAGTGCTGTTGCAAGAATGGTGAGTGATCCGCCATCTTCAATATTACGAGCTGCACCAAAGAACTTCTTTGGTGGATATAACGCTGCTGAATCAACACCACCAGAAAGGATGCGGCCTGATGCAGGTGCTGCAATGTTGTAGGCGCGACCCAAACGAGTAATGGAGTCGAGAAGAACTACGACGTCATGACCCATTTCAACGAGTCGCTTTGCGCGTTCGATGGCAAGTTCTGCAATTGTTGTGTGGTCATCTGCAGGGCGATCGAAGGTTGAAGCGATAACTTCGCCCTTCACGCTGCGCTGCATATCAGTAACTTCTTCAGGGCGTTCGTCAACGAGAACAACCATCAAGTGGCATTCAGGGTTATTGGTTGTGATCGCATTTGCAATGGATTGCAAGACCATGGTCTTACCGGCCTTTGGCGGCGAAACAATGAGTCCGCGCTGGCCTTTACCAATTGGCGCAATTAAATCAATGACGCGAGTTGTCAGGATATTTGGTTCAGTCTCAAGGCGAAGTCGCTCTTGCGGATATAAAGGAACTAGCTTGCCGAATTCAACACGACCGCGAGCTTCTTCATACGGAAGTCCGTTAATCGTCTCGAGAGTAATAAGTGGGTTGTACTTCTGGCGAGTTTCACCTTCGCGTAATTGGCGAACCTGGCCTGTGACAACATCTCCCTTGCGAAGTCCGTACTTACGTACTTGTCCCTGTGAAACATAGACATCGTTAGGGCCTGGAAGGTATCCACCTGTGCGAATAAAAGAGTAGTTATCCATGATGTCCACCAGGCCACCTACTGGGACCAAGACATCATCTTCACCGATTACTGGTTCGCGCTCTTCGCGGTTTCCGCGATCGCGGTTACGGTCACGTCCACGATGACGGTCGCGGCGGTTACGGCCTCCACGATCTTCGCGATCAAAGTTACGGCCACCATTGTTATCGGATGAATTATCTGAAGACTCTTCGTCACCATCCTCATCGGATGAGTTATCTGAAGCTCTGTTGTCGCGATTGTTCTTCTTTGCATTACGTGCCTCGCGGCGGGCTTCGCGTTCTGCCTTAGCTGCTTCGCGGTTTGCTGCTTGGAGATCTGCAATAGCTGTAACGAGATCATCCTTCTTGAGCTTCGCTGCACCTTCAATACCGAGCTGAGACGCAACTTCCTTTAATTTAGGAAGGGTCATACTTGAAAGCTCTGGGCTACTAGAACGAACTGGTTCTGTTGTTGTCATGTATTTCTTTTCAGTCTGGGGCTTACTCAGGGAGTGAAACCCATGGGTTTATGTATGTTGCTTATTTTTACTGCTGTGATTTATCAATTCTTACGAGTTGACCCTTAACTTACGGGGCTGAACTGATGGCAAAACTATAGCAGGGTCGCTCCGCGGCTCGCAATTTCTAGAGATTTACCCTCAAATTTCGCACCTCCAGCGCGTGAAAGCTGGATCTCTTCTTCTTCGCCCTCAGTATGCAAAGCAAGCACTGTGGGACCTGCGCCCGAGATAAATGCAGCAACGCCGGCTGCGCGAAGTTTTGTCATGAGCGCAAAAGAAGATGGCATAGCTTCTTGGCGATAAGACTGATGTAAGAAATCTTCAGTGGCTGTGAACAATAAATCAGGTCGAATGGTGAGCGCTTGAGTCATCAACGCGGCATTACTTGTATTGCGTTGAGCATCTGCGAATGGAATGGATTCAGGCAGCATGGTGCGAGCTTTTTTTGTAGCAAGTGGTGTTGAAGGGATAAATGCCATCACCTTGATGCGTGGATCAACAGGAAGATGAACTGCATGGGCAATCGGCTTCCCTTTTTCTAGATTTTGCCAAGCGATTGTGGCGCCACCGAAAAGTGCGGCAGCCACATTGTCAGGATGTCCTTCCATCTCGTTGGCAAGATTGAGCAGCGCATCATCGCTCATCTTGTCGGTCCCTGTGAGAACTAAAGAGCGAGCAAGCACAAGCCCACCGATAATGGCTGATGCAGATGAACCAAGTCCACGTCCGTGTGGAATCACATTGAGTGCGCGAACAGCTAAACCTTTTGGTTTGCCACCAAGAAAATCAAAACCTTTATACATCGCCCTTACAAGTAGATTTTTATCAGTGCGTGGAACTTCGTCAGAACCTTCGCCCGTTACATCGATATCGAGTCCGCCTTCATCAAGAATCTGCGCGACATAACGGTCATACATTCCAAATGCCAGACCGAAAGAATCAAAGCCAGGACCTAAGTTGGCAGAGGTTGCTGGAACCTGTACCTGAATCGGATTGGCTTTAAAAGTAGGCTTGGACATGGCGTGATTGTTTCGCTACTTCTTCAATAAGCCAAGAGCCTGCGCTGCTGCATCGGCATTTACAGGAACCACTACTGGATCTGCTGCACCTTCAAGCGCCCACGGAATATCTTTTAATCCATTGCCGGTGCATGTAATAACGATGCTCTTATCTTTTGGAAGCTTTCCAGCGTTCTTATATTTAATCAGCCCAGCAAGGCCTGCAGCTGATGATGGTTCGCAGAAAATTCCTTCACGTGATGCTAGTAAGTGGTAGGCAGAGAGAATTTCTTCATCAGTGACAGAGTCAATAAGCCCACCAGATTGATCTCGTGCAGCAATCGCCTGATCCCAAGAAGCAGGATTTCCGATGCGGATTGCAGTTGCAATTGTTTCAGGCTTTGCAACTGGCTTACCTGAAACAAGCGGAGCAGCTCCTGCTGCTTGAAATCCCCACATTTGTGGCAACTTCGTTGACATCTTGTCGTTGCGGTATTCGTTATAGCCCTTCCAATATGAAGTGATATTTCCAGCATTTCCAACTGGCAACGTATGAATATCTGGAGCATCTCCCAACATATCGACAACTTCGAAGGCAGCAGTTTTCTGTCCTTCAATGCGATAGGGATTAACTGAGTTAACGAGTGAAACCGGGTAATGTTCAGAGAGATCTCGAGCCAAGACTAAACAGTCATCAAAGTTTCCATCGACTTGTAGCAACTTTGCACCATGCACAACTGCTTGCGCCAACTTACCCATGGCGATCTTGCCTTCAGGAATGAGAACAGCAGGAACCATGCCGGCCTTGACTGCATATGCAGCAGCAGATGCCGATGTATTTCCTGTTGATGCGCATATAACTGCCTTTGCGCCATCTTCAGCTGCTTTGGTAATCGCCATTGTCATGCCGCGATCTTTAAATGATCCCGTTGGGTTGATTCCCTCGAACTTAACCCAGACATTGTTGCCGAGCATTTCAGAGAGAACGCATGCATAGATCAGCGGAGTTCCACCTTCGCGCAAAGTGACAACAGGAGTTTTGGCAGACACTGGTAAGCGATGACGATATTCCTCGATGACACCGCGCCACTGATGTGCGCCTGGTTTTTTACCGAAGATTCCCATTAGGAAATTGCCCCCTCAACGCGGATAACGCTAGAAATCTTTGTCACCATCGACATCTTCTTAAGCGCATCGACCGTTGCTTTGAGTTCGCCTTCGGTAGCGCGGTGAGTGACGATAATGAGCTCGGCATCATCATTGCGGCCATTTTGATCAACGGTCTGGATTGATACTCCCTGATCAGCAAATACCTTGGCGATTGCAGCCAAAACACCTGATTTATCTTCTACTTCTAGGCGAATAAGGAATTTGGTCTTTGTGGTTTCAATGGGCGCGATATCGCGATCGGCATAATCCGTTTCGCGTTGGCCAATTGAATTAAGCGCAATATGTCGAGAAACTGCAACAACATCACCAAGAATTGCTGAAGCAGTTGGCTGTCCCCCAGCCCCACGACCATAGAACATCAGCGGTCCAGCTGATTCTGCTTCGATAAAGACAGCGTTAAAAGCATCGCGAACAGATGCAAGTGGATGGCTCTTATCAATCATCACTGGGTGCACGCGTACTGATATTTCATCTGCAGGAGTTAACTCTGCAATGGCAAGTAGTTTGATGACGTGATCCATGGACTTTGCAATCGCAACATCTTCGAGAGTGATCTTTGAAATTCCTTCGCGATACACATCATCGACTGTCACGCGAGTGTGGAACGCCAACCCAGAGAGAATTGCAGCTTTAGCTGCTGCATCAAAACCTTCAATATCTGCAGTTGGGTCGGCTTCGGCATAGCCAAGCGCTTGCGCCTCTTTTAGTACATCTGCATATTCTCGATTATCTTCGTGCATTTTAGTAAGAATGTAATTTGTTGTGCCGTTGACAATTCCCATCAATCGAGTGACGAAGTCACCAGCCAGAGAATCGCGGAGCGGACGAATAATTGGAATCGCGCCCGCAACAGATGCCTCGTAATAAATATCTTCGCCTTTGGCGTAGGCGGCTGTAAAGAGATCAGCGCCATGGCTAGCAAGAAGTGCCTTGTTGGCAGTCACAATAGATTTACGGTTATTGATTGCAGTCATCGCCAGTTCGCGAGCAGGTTCGATTCCACCCATCACTTCGACAATCAAATCAATATCAGGATCATTGACGATAGAAAATGGATCTGTAGTAAAGAGGGCAGGGTTAAGTCCTGGGTAATCCTTCAATGTGCGAACAGCGATACGAGTGAGTTCGATCTTGACACCCGCACGAGTTGATAGTTCGGCAGTATCTTCAAGAAGAAGGCGGGCGACTTGGCTTCCAACGACGCCGCAGCCGAGCATGCCAACGCGAACTGGTTTATCTGCGGGGCTCATGTTCCTATTCTTTCACATCAAGTGAGAGCAAGTCTGCCTCATTTTCGCGGCGCACAATTACGCGGGCTTTTCCATCTTTCACTGCAACAACAGGTGGTCGTGGCACGTGATTGTAATTACTTGCCATGCTACGGCCATATGCACCAGTTGCTGGAGTTGCAATCAGATCACCTGGCGCAATATCTGAAGGAAGTTGAATTTCATTGATGATGATGTCACCAGTTTCGCAATGTTTTCCAACAAGTCTGGTGAGTGCAAGCGGTGCCGCTGATGCACGTTGAGCAATAACTGCCGTGTATTCAGCATCGTAAAGAGCAGTGCGTGCGTTATCGCTCATGCCACCATCGACAGATACATACTTGCGAACTTTGCCACCATCTATAACAACATCTTTGACAGTTCCAACCTCATACAAAGTAAACATGGTTGGTCCCACAATATTGCGACCAGGTTCTAATGAAACAACTGGCATTGCAAGATTGTGTTGTGAAGCTGCCTTCTTCACTGCGGCATGAATCTGAGGAAGAACATCACCTGGTTCGACGGTGACATCACCTTCGACATAGGCAATTCCAAAACCTCCACCGAGATCGAGTTCGGGAAGTTCGGTGCCGAAGGCGTCGCGATACTTGGCCATGAATCCCATCAAACGGTCTGTGGCAATTTCATGCGCTTGCGAACCAAAAATTTGTGAGCCGATATGGCAATGCACTCCTCGAAGTTCGAGTTCGGGATGTTGCGCAACTGCTTCCACTGCACTCCACGCCGCACCTGATGCAATAGAGAATCCAAATTTCACATCCTCGTGAGCAGTTGAAATCTTTTCGTGTGTGTGAGCTTCAATGCCAGGTGTGAGTCGAAGCATGACTGCTTGGCGCACGCCGTGCTTCTTTGCTGCAGCAGCAACGCGCTCAATCTCAAAGAGTGAATCCATCACAATGGTCTTCACGCCAACTTTGACGGCGCGATCAATTTCAGCGATAGATTTATTATTTCCGTGCAGTTCAATCTTCTGCGGATTTATTCCTCCTGCAAGAGCAGCTGCAAGTTCTCCCCCAGTGCAGACATCGATGCCAATTTCCATTTCTGCAATCCATTGAGCAACAGCAGTGCAGATAAAGGACTTTGCAGCGTAATAAATTGTTCCTGCATTCTCTCCAAATTCTGCCCGCAGACCGTTCTGCCAAGAAAGTGCGCGTGAGCGATATGCATCTTCATCGAGGAAGAAAGTAGGAGTCCCAAATTCTTTTGCTAACTGTGCAGCAGGAATTCCCGCCAAACTGAGAGTTCCACCAGCAAGCGATGCATTCTTAGACCACATCTGAGTCGAGACATTCTGTGTCATCGTTACATCCTCTCCGGTGCAGATACACCCAATAGATCAAGGCCATTGGCGATAACTTGCATCGTTGCTGCAGATAACGCAGCACGTGCTGAGTGAATGGGCGCAATTGCTTCGTCACCTAAAGGTAGAACTCGACAATCTGCATAGAAGCCGTGATACACACCAGCAAGTTCTTCGAGATAGCGTGCAACGCGATGTGGCTCGCGGAATTCAGCTGCACTTGCTACAACGCGAGGATATTCAGCCAGTGCACCAAGTAATTCGTTCTCACGATCATGCGAAAGTTGTGATGGGTCAAATGCTGCCAGATCAAAGGAAATCCCGAGTTCTGCAACATTGCGTAATACACCTGCAATACGAGCGTGGGCATACTGCACGTAATAGACCGGATTCTCATTGGTATTTCGGCGCAAGATATCGATATCCATCACCATAGGTGTATCAACGGGGTAGCGAATTAGTGTGTAGCGAGCGGCATCGACGCCTACTTTTTCTACCAACTCTTCGAGTGTGATGATCGTGCCAGCGCGCTTTGAGAGTTTGAGCTCTTCTCCGCCTTCCATAATCTTTACAAGTTGGCCAATCATGATTTCAACGTTGTAATTGGCATCATCACCTGCACATGCTGCAGTTGCTTTCAAGCGGTGAATGTAACCGTGATGATCAGCGCCAAGCATGTAGATGCAGATATCAAATCCGCGTTCGCGCTTATTGATGTAATAAGCAGTATCAGATGCGAAGTATGTGAGGTCGCCATCTTCCTTGAGAATCACGCGATCTTTATCGTCTCCGAAATCTGTGGTGCGTAACCACACTGCGCCATCTTGTTCGAAGACATGTCCTTGTTCGCGTAGTTTTTCGAGAGCATGTTCGACCGCACCAGATTGATGGAGCGAGCGCTCAGAAAACCAGACATCAAAGTTGGTATGAAACTTTTCAAGAACGCGTTGCTGCTGGGCTAATTGAACGTGATAAGCAGCTTCGCGGAACTCTTCGCTCGTGGAAATGGCGGGGTTAGCTGCAACAACTTCCTTTGCAAGATCTGCAATGTAATTTCCTTGATAGCCATCTTCGGGGATTGCTTGACCTAAAGCGGCAGCTTGTACCGACTGACCGAATAAATCCATTTGGCGACCACGGTCGTTGATATAAAACTCACGAGTGACCTGTGCACCTGCAGCGCTCAGAACTCGTCCCAGTGAATCTCCTACTGCCGCCCATCGGGTATGTCCTAAATGCAATGGCCCTGTGGGATTGGCGCTAATAAATTCGAGATTGATCTTGACGCCAGCGAGCGCTCTGCCACGACCATATTCATATCTATTAGTAAGAATGGTGCGTACGAGTTCAGCCTGGCTGGTGCGGTCGAGAGTGATGTTGATGAAACCAGGACCAGCAATATCAACCTTCGCAATTCCTGCGATAGATGCGATCGCAGCTTGCACGATTGTGGCAATCTCGCGCGGATTCTTGCCAGCTGCTTTTGCCAACTGGAGCGCGATAGAAGTCGCGTAATCGCCATGGTCACGATTCTTGGGGCGCTCGAGAGTGATGGTCTTGGGTGCAGTTCCCTGAATCTGCCCACTGGCAAAGGCAGCAGCTACAGCAGCCTGAATATCGGCTGAGAGCTGATCTGCAAGGCTAGACATGATGCAAGGTTACCCGCTCACACACGCGTGAGGTCGCCTAAATCCCTGCATAAGCGTTATCAAATCGTTAGCGCATAAGACTCGCTTTCATGTAATAACCCTGACTACCTTTGGCTCACCCGTCGGGACCATAAACAGGAATGAAAAATCTTCTTTCTGGGTATTCGACTTTTTCGAAAGGTCACTACATACATGACAAAGCGTCGTAACGCAGTAGCAGCGGTCATCGCATCAGCTGCTCTTGCTCTCACAGGCTTCGTTTCTGCTTCATCAGCATCAGCTGCTGGCACACAGGTTGGTGTAATCCTTCCTGATGCTGCTTCATCAGCTCGCTGGGAAACAGCAGACCGTCCATTCCTTGCAGCAGCATTCAAGGCAGCTGGCGTAACAGCTGACATTCAGAATGCAAATGGCGACAAGGCAAAGTTCGCAACAATCGCAGACCAGATGCTTGCTAAGGGCGTCAAGGTCTTGATCATGGCTGGACTTGATTCACCATCAACAGCTGCTATTCAGGCAAAGGCTGCAAAGGCTGGCGTTAAGACAATCGACTACGACCGTCTAACTCTTGCTGGACAGGCTTCATACTACGTTTCATTCGATAACGTTTCAGTTGGAAAGCTTCAAGGACAAGGCATCAAGGATTGCCTCGATAAGGCTGGAAAGAAGAAGGCTTCTATCGTTTACTTGAACGGTTCACCAACAGATAACAACGCAACACTCTTCAAGCAGGGTTATGACTCTGTACTTCGTCCATTGATCAAGTCAGGTGCTTACAAGCTCGTTGACGATCAGGCTGTTCCAGATTGGGACAACGCTAAGGGTGGAGTTATCTTCGAACAGCAGCTCACAAAGGCAGGCGGAAAGCTTGATGCAGTTGTATCAGCTAACGAAGGTCTTGGACTTGCAGCAGTTGCAGTTCTCAAGAAGAACGGACTTAACGGCAAGGTTTGCGTATCAGGTCAGGATGCAACAGCAGACGGACTTGCAGCAATCCTTACTGGTGACCTTTCAAACACCGTTTACAAGGCTGTAAAGGCTGAGGCAAAGGGTGCAGCTGATCTTGCAATCGCATTGATCAAGGGCACAACGGTTACAAATGCAACAGGAAAGACAAACGATGGAAAGCGTGATGTTCCATCAGTTCTTCTCGTTCCAGTCGGAATTACAAAGGCTAACGTCAAGGTTGTCATCGCTGATGGCTTCCAGAAGCGCGCTGATGTTTGCAAGATTGCAACAGAAGCTGTTTGTAAGGCAAACGGTATCTAATTCATTAGATATCTAAGCTAATGCTTACGAATCCGGCCCGGGGTTATCCTCGGGCCGGATTCGCATTACCTAGTTATTTTTATTTGTAACTTTTACCGAGAGGCGCTCATGAGCACACCGTTGCTATCGCTCAAAGGAATCAATAAATCCTTTGGTCCAGTCCACGTATTAAAAGATGTCAACTTCGACGTTTATCCCGGACAAGTAACAGCACTTGTTGGCGATAACGGTGCAGGTAAATCAACTCTCATCAAATGCATCGCAGGTATCTACACACCTGAAAGCGGCGAATTTATCTTTGAAGGTCATAACGTCACTATCGATGGACCTCGAGCTGCCACTGCGCTCGGCATCGAAATTGTGTATCAAGATCTCGCTCTGTGCGACAACCTCGACATTGTTCACAATATGTTCCTTGGTCGCGAAGAGAAGAAGGGCGTCACCCTTAACGAAACTTCCATGGAATCACTCGCTCGCAAGACCCTCGATGGTCTCAATGTCCGCACAGTGAAATCCATTCGCCAGACTGTTTCCTCACTTTCAGGTGGGCAGCGCCAAACCGTTGCAATCGCGCGCGCTGTGCTGTGGAACTCTAAAGTAGTTGTTCTCGACGAACCGACCGCAGCACTTGGTGTTGCCCAGACTGAACAAGTGCTCAATCTTGTGCGTCGTCTTGCAGATAATGGTCTTGCAGTTGTTCTTATTAGCCACAATCTCAATGACATCTTCCAGGTCGCAGATAACATCGCTGCTCTATATCTTGGAAATATGGCTGCTCAGGTAAAGAAATCTGATGTCACCACTAACCAAGTTATTGAATTGATTACGACTGGTAAATCTGAAGGAGTAACAAAGTAATGAGTACTCAGACAACTTTAGAGAAAGAGACTCTCAAGGGAGCAGCCTCTAACTACCTTTCACGAGTGAAAGCCGGAGATATCGGATCTCTTCCTGCAGTGCTCGGACTCATCTCATTAGTTGCAGTATTCGGTGCGATGTCAGAGTTCTTCCTCACTAATCGCAACTTTGCAAACCTTCTGACTCAAGCAGCGCCAGTGATGGTGATTGCGATGGGTCTTGTATTTGTTCTCCTTCTCGGAGAAATTGATCTATCCGCAGGGTACGCCTCTGGTGTGTGTGGTGCGGTGCTCGTCCTCCTTGTTACCAACCATGGATGGAGTTGGTACACAGCACTTGGTGTGAGCATTGCCATCGGCGCACTGCTTGGAACTCTCATCGGAACTCTCGTATCTAGACTCGGAATTCCATCATTCGTTGTCACACTTGCAGCATTCCTTGCCTTCCAAGGCGTTCTTCTCCTTCTCGCTGGAGAAGGCGGAACTATTCCTATTGCTGATAAGACAATCTTGGCTGTCGAAAATAGCAACCTCACTCCAACTCAAGGGTGGATTCTTTGGGCAGTAACGTCGGTGCTCTACGTTGTCAGCGGACTTAATCGCATCAATTCCCGCCGTAAGGCTGGTTTAGTTGTCGAATTGACCCAACTCTGGGCGATGAAGACTGCAACGCTCCTATTGATTACAGGCCTTGCAGTCTATGAATTAAATCAAGAGCGAGGATTATCAGCTGCAAATAGCACCAAAGGCGTTCCTATCGTTGCCCCGATGATTCTCGTGATTCTTGTTGCCGGAACTTTCTTACTCTCTAGAACTGCATTTGGCCGACACATTTATGCCGTGGGTGGAAATGCAGAAGCTGCACGTCGTGCAGGTATTAATGTGAAGCGCGTTCGCACAGTTGCTTTCGTGCTCTGTTCTTCACTCGCTGCAATTGCAGGAATGCTCTTTGCATCTCGTATGAACTCAATCTCTCCATCAACCGGTGGATCGTCAACTCTTCTCTATGCAGTAGGTGCTGCTGTGATTGGTGGAGTTTCACTCTTCGGTGGAAAAGGTCGCATGCGCGATGCAATTCTCGGAGGACTCGTTGTTGCAGTCATTGATAACGGCATGGGTCTGCTTGGTTATGGTGCAGGAATTCAATTCCTCGTTACAGGTGCAGTGCTTTTGGTTTCAGCTGGAGTCGACGCGATTTCACGTCGCGGTGCTCTCGCCAATTAAGGCTGTATTAGTTAGTCAATCGCACGGATTTGTTGCATTGGCCAAAGACGCGTAGCCTTTGCCTGCAACTCCAGCGGGAGTGGTGAAATGGCAGACACGCAAGTCTTAGGAACTTGTGCTTCGGCGTGCGGGTTCAAGTCCCGCCTCCCGCACCAGAAGGAACAGTGATGGCTAAACAATCTCCAGCAAAAGCTAAGAAGCTTCGTGGCGAAGCTATGCGCGCTGCGGCAGAGCGCCGGGCAGCACGCGCAGCATCTCAATGTGAAGTAACTCGTGGCGAGGTCGATCTCGATGCCTATGCCGAAGTAGATGGCGTCTGGCGCGAACTAGGCCTTGCTGCCCCAGCCCGACGAGCCCTTATCGATGATGGTTATTACAAGTTAAGTGATTTAAGAAAAACATCACTGGATGCCATCAAAGAACTCCATGGCATGGGTCCCAATGCGATTCGCATCCTCACTAGTGCGATGAAAAAGGCTGATTTATCCTTCCGAAAGTAATACTTTCCGATCACTTTCTAGCGCAAATAGAGATGCAAGTAATTCGCAAAGAAGATTCAAAGGCGATTTTTCATTTTTAATTATTGCGGTTAATATTTCGCTCGTTCACGAGTTCTACGTATTAGCCCCGGCTTAGTAGACGGCAACCCTCCACCGCGGTGGGGTGCTCCGGGTGACGAACAGGTCAGTTCACTGGCAAGCGCGAATTTCAATGATGAAAATTTCGCACACGCTAACGATTGACACCTACTGCGATGGAGAAATAAATGTCTAACAATTGGTCTTTTGAGACTCTACAAATTCATGCAGGTCAGACTGCAGATCCCACAACAGGTGCGCGTGCACTTCCGCTGTACCAAACAACAGCATATGAATTCCGCGATACAACACACGCGGCAAATCTCTTTGGTCTTGCCGAACTCGGCAATATCTACACCCGCATCATGAACCCAACTCAGGATGCAGTCGAGCAACGCCTTGCTGCACTTGAAGGTGGCGTCGCTGCACTGCTTCTTGCATCAGGATCTGCTGCAACAACATTTGCGATTCTTAACGTCGCAGAAGCTGGAGACCATATCGTCTCAAGCCCAAGTCTCTATGGCGGAACCTACAACTTATTCCACTACACACTTCCAAAGTTCGGTGTGGAAGTTAGCTTCGTAGATGATCCAAGTAATCCTGAATCATGGAAGAAGGCTGTTAAGCCAAATACAAAGGCGTTCTTCGGAGAAACAATCGCAAATCCAAAGAATGAAATCCTCGACATTAAGACAATTGCAGATATCGCCCACTCTGTTGGCGTTCCACTGATTGTCGATAACACCGTTGCTACTCCATACCTCATCAAGCCAATCGAGTTCGGTGCCGACGTTGTTGTTCACTCAGCAACCAAGTTCCTCTCAGGCCATGGAAATGCAGTAGTCGGTGCAATCATTGATGCTGGAAAGTTTGACTATGCACAACATCAAGATCGCTTCCCAGGATTTAATAAACCAGACCCTAGCTATCACGGCCTCGTCTTCTCGCAGGCACTTGGAGTTGGTTCTGCGTTTGGCGCAAATCTCTCTTACATCTTCAAGATTCGTCTCCAGCTTCTTCGCGATGTCGGAGCTGCTGTATCACCATTTAACGCATGGCTTCTTGCTCAGGGTCTAGAAACTCTCTCACTGCGCATTGAACGCCATATCGAAAATGCTAAATCAGTTGCTACATGGCTGGAAGGACACCCAGATGTTGAGAAGGTGAACTACGCAGCTCTCAAGTCATCACCGTGGAATGCACTTGCAACCAAGTACGCACCGAAGGGGCCTGGTGCAGTCTTGTCATTTGAACTCAAGGGTGGCGTTGAAGCAGGAAAGAAATTTGTTGAATCTCTTCAACTCTTCAGCCACGTTGCAAATATCGGAGATGTTCGCTCATTGGTTATTCATCCAGCTACAACAACTCACTCTCAGCTCTCACCAGCTGAGCAGCTAGAGGCTGGAGTTACACCAGGTCTGGTCCGCTTGAGTCTTGGATTAGAAAATATCGATGACATCAAGGCAGATCTTGAAGCAGGTTTCAAAGCTGCCAAAGGTTAATTAATAAAGCTATAGACCAACAGAAGGCCGCCACATGTAATCACAATTGCTGTGGCGGCTTTTGTATGTAGCCACTTCTTTCCAGCATCAGTAAATGTGCTTGCAAGAAGTAGCGCGCCAGGAACAATGAGAATCAAGCTGTGGGTGAGTACTGAGGATTTACCAGTCTGATAGCGAAGGTTGATAAGACCAACGGCCAGCAAGAGGTAGCCAGCCATCCGAAAATTATTGATTCGCTGCATATTCATAAGAAAAGAGTAAAGCAGAAGGGCGCCGGTTTCCCGACGCCCTTCCCTAATTAATGTAGTTAATTAGTGATCTGCTGGCATGCCTTCAGCATGTGACTTCATGCGAGCGATCTTCAAAATTGTGAGACCGAATACGCACTTCGCGAGAATATCTGCGATTGTGTATCCAACCTGCACTCCTACGAATGATGATGCTGTTGGGTCACCGTTCATTCCGAGGATGTATGAAACTGGGTATACACCCCATGTAGCGATAAGAAGAAGACGCAAGCGTCCTACTGTCTCGCCTACGCCAGCTGGCTGACGATCCAATGACTTTCCAAGTTCTACGAAGAGAACATAAAGGATGTAAAGGAATGGGATTGTTGAGAGAACACCGTAAAGGATTGCTGTGTTCTTATCTGATGAAATTTCACCAGGATACCCGAGAGCGATCATTGCAGCTGAAGCTGGAACGAGACGTGAGATAAGTGAGCTTGAAACTTCCTTGGCAAGTGCCAATACTGCAATAACTTCTACGAGTAGAAGTGGAACAGTAAGAAGCCAGTCAACATAACGATATGCCTCGTTAAATGCGCCTTGGTCTCCTGAAACGTTTACTGCCATACCGTCTGATGCTTCATTAAATGAGTTGAAGATACGGAAATAGTGGTAGCCAGCAATGAATGTAACCATTGATGACATCACTAGAGCGTTACGGTACTTAGGTAGAACTCGTGACTGCGATACGAGGGTATAGACAGTGCAAGCGAGCATTGAGATCAAACCAAATGAAAAGATGTTATAAACAAGGTTCCATTGGTTATGGTCGAGTGTTACTGACATGTAGTAAGCCTCCGTGGGTGCTATATCAGTGCGAACCGGTTGGTTCGTAAGATCAAGAGACCATTGGAGTCCTCGAGGAGCTTCAGTGGTCCGCTGACAGATAAAGTGTGCGCTATTTGCAAAGGATTTGCACCGCTACTCTCCAGTTTTTTTACTTTTTTTTTCTCAAATCTGAGCGTAATCCCCTACCAAAATGGGGCAATTTCACCCTTTGGATACCCTTACCCCATGCTCGGCCAGTTGCGTGACCTTCGAAGCCATCCGGGCTTTAGCAGTCTGGCCTTCTCGCGCTTCATCTCCAATCTGGGAAATGGCGTCTCCCCCATCGCACTTGCCTACGGAGTGCTCAGCCTTCCTGGAGCAACAGGAAAAGATTTATCCATTGTTATGGCAGCGCGCTTTGTTCCGTTGCTGGCCTTCATGCTCTTTGGCGGTGTCATCGCAGATCGTTTTCAACGTAATCGCCTGGTTGGCGGCAGCGATATGTTGGGTAGTGTTCTTGCAGCCATCAGCGCAATTTCACTCATCGTTGGTTTCTCTAGTACGTGGTTGCTTGCCTTGATGGGCGCTCTCTTTGGAATTCTCAATGCGATTTGGTGGCCAGCGATGTCTGGTGTGCTTCCAGAAATTTTACCGAAAGAGAAATTGCAAGAGGGAAATGCAGTTGTGGGCTTGATGACCAATGTTGGCTACATCATCGGCACGCTCGGTGGAGGAATTCTTGTCTCTAACTTTGGGGCTGGTTGGGGTTTATTGGTAGATGCGATGAGTTTCTTTATCGCTGGAGTCATCGTGTGGAATCTTCCGCTCATTGGCAAGCTAAAAGATAAAAGTCCTGGAATCATTCATGACTTAATCGTTGGTTGGAAAGAATTTATTTCACGTTCGTGGGTAATCGCGATGGTGGTCTCATTCGCCCTCATCAATATGGCATTTGAATCCATGCTCTCGGTACTTGGCCCACTTAACTTTAATAATCCAATAACTGGACCTAAACAGTGGTCTTATAACTTGGCTGGGTTATCACTGGGAATGTTGATTGGCGGAATCTGGATTCTCAAGGTGAAACTAGAAAGACCCCTGTACTTCGCCATGGTTTTGATTGCTCTCTCTGCAATCTGGGATTACACGCTTGCCTTTGACCTGCCTATGCCATGGACAGTGCTAGCCGCAGTATTTTCTGGAATTAGTCTCGAGGTCTTTATGGTCACTTGGAATACTTCTTTGCAGAGCCATGTGCCAGAAGAGTCTTATTCGCGCGTGAGCTCCTATGACACTTTGGGATCCTTTGGAATTGCACCGCTCGGTATCGTCATAGCTGGACCGCTCGCCATGCATTTTGGGGTCAACACGATTCTTTTCATCACGGGAACCACCACACTTGTTGCGGCTATCGCTTCTCTGGCTGTTTCCTCTGTTCGAAACCTCAGAAACGATTAGGCTAATGAAGTGAGCACAGATTCAACTCAGCTGCCGCCCAAACTTCGTGGCTGGTTCCATTTAGGTGCTACTCCTCTAGTCATCATTGCATCTCTCGTCTTATTTATCCTGAGTGGTGAATCTTTTAAATTAGCAGTCGCGCTCTACTCCATTACTGCAATTATGCTCTTTAGCGTCTCTGCGATTTATCACCGAGTACCTTGGATTCCGCGGAAGAAAAAAATATGGCGGCGCTGGGATCATGCAAATATCAATTTGTTGATTGCAGGTTCATACACGCCATTTGCAGTTGCTCTTCTTGATAGCCATGATCGCAATGTCCTGCTGGCAATTGTCTGGACAGGTGCACTTCTTGGTGTAGCTCTCCGAGTTTTTTGGGTCAGCGCCCCGCGCTTTCTCTATGTTGCGAACTATCTTCTACTTGGTTGGGTTGCCATCATCTACACACCTCAGCTCTACAAAGAGGGTGGGCTATGGGTGATACTGCCAATTATTATCGGAGGATTGCTCTACTCGATTGGCGCAATCTTCTATGCACTCAAGCGCCCCGGGCGAAATGCGAAGTACTTTGGCTTCCACGAGCTCTTCCATATCTTTGTGCTGGCAGCGTGGATTTCTCAATATTTAGCGGTCTCCTTCGCCATTTACCGAAAGTGACTTAATGCCCTAATCTTGGGCTCTCGCACTAGATCCCCGAGCACTTGATTGAGAGTTTCACGATGGCAGAGAAGAACTTCCGTAACTGGGTAGGTTTTCGCGACGAATCAGAGCGCGCACCTATTGCCAATCCTGTCGATCGCATCCGTGAACTCGAATCACAATTAGCCGATCTTAAATCTCGCCGCGATATCACCGGTTTAAGTCGCGAAGAATTTGAAATTCTTGCCACTGAAACTGCGATGGCAATGATCAAATCTGCGCAAGCCCGTGAAGCCAAGGCCACCGCGGCAGCAGATCGATTAATTAACGAGACTAACCGAACAGCAAAAGATACTCTCGAAGGAGCTGAGAATAAGGCCCGCAGTATTCTTGCAGGAGCTGAATCTCGTGGCCGCAAATATATTTCAACTGCCGAAGCTGAAGCTGCTGAAATTGTTCGTGATGCCACACGCGAAGCTACTTCTGTAGCAAATGCAAAGATTGCCGAAGCAGAATCTGCAGTGGATGCCAAGCGCCGTGAAGCAGTTGCACTGACTACTGCAGCTCGCCGCGAAGCAGAGAGAGTGATCTCTGAAGCTGCTGAAAACGTTGTCGAATACCGCGCCTGGCTTGCAGATATCATCACAGAATCCGAACGACTCTATCGATCTCAATCGACCGCGCTCTCTGCAGCTGAAGCTGCGATTGCAGCTTCTCGCGAAAAATTGGATTCAGCTTTTGCTCGACTCAGCAAGATGCAGGCAGTTGTCGATAATTCACTCAATGAAGATGGCACGGTTAAAAAGACTGCGCCAATTCGCATTGAGAGTAAGCGCACACGCACTGCAATTGCAGCGCCAAAGAAATCTACAAAAGCGCCTGCCAAGAAAACAACCGCTAAGAAAAAATCAGCAAAGCGTAAGTAACTCTGATGGCTGCCAATCGCGGTATCCAATACATTCCTGCAATCGATGGCCTTCGCGCCGTCGCTGTAATCGCTGTGATGTTCTATCACTTGGGATTTTCATGGATTCCTGGCGGATTTCTTGGCGTTGATCTCTTCTTTGTTATTTCGGGCTATGTCATTACCCGACTTCTCTTAGATTCAATCGCACAAAGTGGAGGCCTCGATCTTCGAGGTTTCTATATCGCTCGTGCACGTCGTCTCTTGCCCGCACTTATCTTCATGCTTGTATCTACAACAATCGCTATCGGTATCTGGGCACCTGACACTATTAAGCGCCTGCTGACAGATACTCCGTTCTCACTCACTGGAACTATGAACTGGTGGCTGGTTGCACATCATCAGGATTACTTCGAAAGCATTGGCCGGCCTCCTCTTCTGCAACACACCTGGTCGCTCGCAGTTGAAGCTCAGTTCTACCTGGTCTGGCCGCTCATTCTCTACTTCATTCTTAAGCAATTTGGTAAGAAACATATCCCGATTGCATCTCTTGCAATCGCTGCGGCATCCGGAATCACTTTGCTCTTCGTTTCATTCTCACTCGATGCATCAAATGCATCAAAGGTAAGCCATGTCTACTTCGGAACTGACACTCACAGTATTGGCCTCTTCCTCGGTGCAGCTCTTGCAGTCAGTTGGATTCCCCAAAACTTCACTACGCAAGTTTCAAAGAAGGCACAAGATTTTATTGACGGGGTTGGATTTATTGGTTTCATTGGAATTCTTGCCGCATTTCTCTTTATTGATGAGACGCAACCAACTCTCTATAAGATCGCATTCCCGCTTGCTGGTATTTGTGGTGCAGCAATCATTATGTCGGTGGTGCACCCGGCATCACGTTTTGCACCTGTGTTACAAAATCCAGTATTTCTCTGGATCGGCGAGCGTTCTTACTCCATCTACTTGTGGCACTGGGTTATCTTCCAAGTAACGCGCCCTAGCGTTGATTTAGCAGGAAAAGAGTGGGCGCTTTATTCACTGCGCATCCTGATTGTTCTCGCTCTCAGTGATATCTCATTGCGATACATCGAACTTCCTGTGCGTAGAGGCGTAATTCAATATTGGGTGAAGGGTCTTAAGTATCGAACGAAGCGAGAACGCAATACTCAAACTCGCCTTCTAGGTCTCTTTACTGTTGTCGTCTTTCTCTTTGCAGCATCAGTCAGTATGCGTGCGATTGCAATCGCGACAGAACAACGAGAAAAGTTAGAAGCTTCTCTCGGTGCAACTACTTCGGTGGAAGTAAAGAAAGAGGTTGACGGTCTATGGGTGACTGGAGACTCGGTCATCCTGGGCATCCGATCTAAACTAAGTGAGACACACCCAATTTCAGTGATGAACGCCCGCATTGGCAGGCAGGCGCCTGAACTCCTTTCTGTGATTCTTCACGATAAAGGGCAGGCCTCGCATTCAACTGTGATTTTTGATATCGGCAATAACAATGCACTTACTCGAGAACAGACAGTTGCAATATTCGAGGCGGTAAAAGATCAACCTAAAATCATCGCCGTAAATACAGCAGTTCCACGTCCTTGGCGCGAAGGAAATAACGCACTGATACAAGAGATAGCTTCCCAGTATCCCAATGTGACGGTCATAGATTGGAACTCAATTTCCGAAGGTCATCCTGAATACTTTGCGCCGGATGGTGTTCATCTAGTGCCAGCTGGAGTCGATGTATACGTGGCAGAAATTCTTAAACACTTAGATTAGCTTTTAATTTTCTTTAGAAAAGAAAAAACCCCGCCCACGTGATGGACGGGGTTTTTACTAATTACTTATTCGAACTGGCCAGCAAATCCGAATGCCTTGGCAACTCCAACTGAACCATCTGCATAAACTGCAGAGACTCGGAATGAAGTTGATCCATCTTCAGATTTCTTAGCAAACTCTGCTGAAAGCGTTGTTGCTGAAACTTCAGAGACAACGTTCCATGTACCCATATTTGAGCGAGTTTCAACTTTGTAGCCCTTAACATCTCCAGCTGGTGCTTTCCATGTAATGACCATGACTGCCTTAGAGCTATCTTTCCAATTTCCGATAAAGCGTGATGGAGCTTCTCCTGTAGCAGCATCTGTAGCAGCAGGAGTTTCAGCAGCTGCTGATTCTGATGCCATTGGTTCTGCTGATGCCGAGATTGAAGGATCTGCAGCAGGTGCTGCATCATCGTTCTCGCTCTTTGAATTTGAAATAACAATCGCACCGAGAAGTACAACGCCCACAAGGACAGCAAGAAGAGTCTTGCTTGATGAACCTTGGCGAGGAGCTGCAGATGGCGCAGCAGATTTAGCCGCTGTCTTTGGAGCAACTGGAGTTGTCGATACGTTGACGCGTGCAGATCCGGTTGCTGGAACTGGTGGAATAACAACTTTGGCTGCAGATGACTTCTTCGCAGCTGACTTCTTTACCGCCTTTTTAGGTGCAGCCTTCTTAGTAGTTGTCTTCTTCTTAGCTACAGCTTTCTTAGCTACAGCTTTCTTGGCAACCTTCTTCTTCGCAACAGTCTTCTTTGCAGCTGCCTTCTTTGCAGGAGACTTCTTCGCTACAGACTTCTTGGCGACTTTCTTGGGTGCAGCCTTCTTGGCTGCGGACTTCTTCTTTACTGCCACGGTATATCTCCTTGAGTTATGTAACGGCGGAATATAGGTAAAAGTTTAACCTAGAGATTTGAGCAAAGTGATCACATGGGGCGCTATTGCACGGAGTGATTTTCCGCGATGGCTTATTGCATCCTTCTCTTCTGCGCTCATTTGTGCGCTGGAGAGCTGTAATCCATCGGGGCGGAAGATTGGGTCGTAGCCAAATCCGAATTCGCCAATAGGGGTGTGCAGAATCCACCCATCAAAGTGAGCTTCTTCGCAATGGCTTCTTCCATCAGGAAGATAGAGAGCAGCCACACATGTGAAGTGAGCACTTCGCTTTTCATCGGGAACATCAACAAGTTGTGCAAGAACTTTCTCAGTATTTGCTGCATCATCACCATGAGCTCCGGCCCAGCGAGCTGAATAAATTCCTGGATCACCCCCGAGCGCATCAACACATAGCCCACTGTCATCTGCAATCGCAGGAATTCCTGTGGCAATAGACATCTCGCGTGCTTTCTTCAATGCATTCTCTTGAAATGTCTTGCCATCTTCGACCACATCATGAAGATTCGGAAATTGATCAAGACCAACAAGATCAATCTCCCCCGGAGCTACGGCATCGAGGATACGTCGAAACTCTTCGATTTTTCCTTTATTGCGCGTCGCTAAGAGAAGCTGATGTGACATTTACTTTGCTAGTGCTTGCTTCTGAAGTTCAGTCAGATTTGCACATCCAGCAACAGCCAAGTTGAGTAGAGAATCAAGAAGTGCGCGATCAAAGGGAGCCCCTTCTGCAGTTCCTTGTACTTCAATGAAACGACCGTGGCCAGAGCAGACAACGTTCATATCAGTTTCAGCTCGGACATCTTCTTCATAACAGAGATCGAGCATAGGAACTCCATCAATGATTCCAACGCTGATTGCAGCAACAGAATCTGCGAGTGGTTTTGCACTCGCTTTAATATGTCCCTGCTTTTGAGCCCAAGAAATTGCATCGGCGAGTGCGACATATGCACCTGTGATTGCAGCTGTACGTGTTCCACCATCGGCTTGGAGAACATCGCAATCGATCACGATTGTGTTTTCGCCAAGCTCTTTCATATCGACAATACCGCGTAATGATCGGCCAACGAGTCGAGAAATTTCCTGAGTACGCCCACCCAGTTTGCCCTTAACGCTTTCACGATCAGAACGTGTATGTGTGGCGCGCGGCAGCATTGCATATTCAGATGTGACCCAGCCATTACCTGAATCTTTGAGCCAACGTGGAACACCTGGTGTGAAAGATGCAACGCAGAGAACGCGAGTCTTTCCGAATTCAACGAGCACTGAGCCTTCGGCGTGATCGAGCCATCCGCGAGTTATCTTGATATCGCGAAGTTGATCTACTGCGCGTCCGTCATTGCGTGCCATGTATTGCCCCATTTTCATCAGTAGTTCATTGCTATTACAGATCGTGGTGTTGAACTGAACCTACTTCAGGTCCTAAGAAACGTCGAGCAAGTACCTCAAAAGCCTTTGCATCGCCGGTTGCCAAAAATTGGTGAGTTGCCGCAGCGCCAGAAGGCGTGCGCAGCAATGAGTTTTCAACCAGAACTCGATAGAGATCCTTTGCCGTCTCTTCAGCGCTGGAAACAAGTGAGACCCCATTGCCCATCACGTAGGAAATAACTCCGGTAAGCAGTGGGTAGTGAGTGCACCCCAAAACCAAGGTATCTATCTCTGCATCAATCATCGGTTGCAAATAATCACGGGCAATCTTGGTGATTTCTGGGCCCGACGTTTCTCCGCGCTCGACATATTCAACAAAGAGAGGGCATGCGATAGATGAAATCTTCAATTGCGGCGCTGCTGCAAAGGCATCAAGGTAAGCCTGAGAATCAATGGTTGCACGCGTTCCAATCACACCAACTTTTCCTGAGCGAGTAGCAGCAACTGCGCGACGTACGGCTGGCTGAATAACTTCAATAACAGGAACGGAATAACGTTCACGTGCATCGCGTAACATGGCAGCACTTGCTGTGTTGCATGCAATCACAAGTGCTTTCACACCTTGGTCTACTAAGAAGTCGAGAGTTTCAAGTGCAAAGTCACGCACTTCTGCCAGCGGGCGAGGTCCATAAGGACCACGTGCTGTATCACCGATATAGAGCGTAGATTCGTTAGGGAGTTGATCCAGAATAGCTCGAGCAACTGTTAATCCTCCGACGCCAGAATCGAAGATACCGATAGGCGCGTTACTCATGGCGCAAGTCTAACGGTGAGAAGGCGCTAAGCCCAAAGAGTGCCGTCGAGCCCTTCAGTTGCTGCAGCGCTGTGCGCGCCATAGACCCCAGTCGATAAGTATTTCCAGCCTGCATCGCAGACAATAAATGCAATATCTGCATCGCGACCATCGCGTACTGCTTCATTTCCCATTGCGATAGCTGCATGGAGAATTGCGCCCGTAGAGATTCCTGCAAATATTCCTTCTACTTCCAGTAGTTCGCGTACTCTCTTTACAGAATCTTCGGCGCCCACGGAAAATCGTCGTGTTAATACTGATGCATCATAAAGTTCTGGGACAAAACCTTCATCAATATTGCGAAGGCCATAAACAAGTTCACCATAGCGAGGTTCAGCAGCAATGATTTGAACGTCAGGGTTCTGCTCGCGCAGATAACGACCTGCACCCATCAGTGTTCCGGTAGTGCCAAGCCCTGCCACAAAGTGTGTAATGGTTGGAAGATCTTTATAAATTTCAGGACCTGTGCCTGTGTAATGGGCCTCAGTATTTGCTGGATTTCCATATTGATAGAGAAAAACGTAACTTGGATTATTGGCAGCAATCTCTTTTGCTACACGCACTGCTTCATTTGAGCCACCTGCAGCTGGTGAGGAGATCATCTCTGCGCCCCACATCTCAAGAAGTTGGCGACGTTCTGGGCTGGTGTTCTCTGGCATCACGCAGATGAGTTTGTATCCACGCACTTTGGCAGCCATCGCAAGAGAAATTCCAGTGTTGCCACTGGTGGGTTCCAGAATTGTTGAACCTGGCGTAAGAAGACCATCGCGTTCTGCTGCTTCAATCATAGAAAGCGCTGTGCGGTCTTTAATCGAGCCAGTTGGATTGCGATCTTCCATCTTTGCCCAAAGACGAACATTAGGGGCAGGTGATAATCGCGGAAGTCCGATAAGCGGAGTATTACCTACCGAGGACTCGAGTGAGTCGTATCGTGCCAACGTTAGCCGCCAGCGACAGCAGGCAAAATTGTTATCGAATCGCCATCTTTAATCTGCGCTTCGAGCCCACCAAGAAAACGAACATCTTCATCATTGACATAGACATTGATAAAGCGACGTAACGCACCTTTTTCAAGGAGGCGTTCGCCAAGGCCTGCATAATTGGCATCGAGATCCGTAATCACTGCAGAGAGAGTGGCGCCAGCTGCTTCAACGGTCTTCTGATCCTTTGTATATGGGCGCAGAATTGTTGGGATACGAACTTCGATTGACATGGCTCAATTATGTCGAAAAAGCGCTGTGAACTCTAATCGAAGAGTCAATCGGTGATCGTGACCTCTTCTTCAGTCACAACTCCATCTACGATGCGATACGAGCGAAACTCTGTTGCAGGTGCAATCTCTTTGCGAGTAGAGACCAATACATAATGTGCGCCTGGTTCGCCCGCATAGGCGATATCTGTGCGTGATGGATAAGCCTCGGTTTCGGTATGTGAGTGATAAATGACGACAATCTCTTCATCATTGTCATCAGCCTCGCGATAGAGAGAAAGTAAATCTTTGGGATCAAATTCATAGAAAGTAGGTGAATGAGCTGCGTTAAGCATTGGCTTATGGCGTAACGCTTTACCTGACCCGATTGGTCCGAGTATTACTCCACAACATTCATCGGGGTATTCAGCGCGAGATTGCTCAAGTATTGCATCAACAAATGTACGAGAAATCTCCAGCGTCATAGCGCAATCCTATTATGAATTTCCTAGTTGAGTTTCTTCATCTTCATCCGCATCATCAATTAGTGCAGAAAGAAGTGTCTCTTGTAACCAGCCGAGCCAGGTATAAACAGCATAAACGCCACGTAGCGGATCATCAGGTGCAAGCAATTCAAGTTCTTCATGCGAATTGTTTTCAACTTTGAGACGCACTCCGAGCGCCAAGCGAATATCGTTGATTGCTCCCAGCCATGCATTTGCATTGTCGTGATCTAAATCAACAGTTCCATCATCTGAAGATTTGAGATGGATGCGCATCGAAATGGCGTGTGCCTGCTTTTTCTGACGCAGCGTGGATTCGGTGTACCGGCGAAATTCCGAAGCATCTACTTGATCTGCGTAGGCGTTAGGCAATAAACGATGCAGAACCTCATCTTCAGGAGGTGAATCATGAGAAGTAATACCTACCATCGCAGCAAGTGGGTCGTCGTTGCCATGATCTTGACGCTCTGCCAGCAGTTCAATGATCTGTTCGCAGAGATTGAGAAGTACCTCTTTCTCGCTTTCAGCAAATGTTGCGACATACGAATGGTCGCCGTGGCGCTTAAATCCTTCTGTGGCTGTCATAGTTGATCGCCGCGTTGCAGAGTTGCCCACAGCCCATATTCATGAAGGCGTGCCACATCGTGTTCCATCTCTTCGCGACTTCCTGTTGAAACTATCGCCTTACCTTCATTATGTACTTTTAACATTAACTCTGTCGCTCGCGCTTTGGAGTAGCCAAAGAGCTCCATAAAAACATATACAACATAGGTCTGCAGATTTACTGGGTCATCCCACACAATTGTGACCCACGGCGTATCACCAGAAAAGATTGCACGAATCTCTTCTTCGATTTTATCTGCAGTCTTTACCATCACCGGATAATGATATTAAAGGTAGGGCTGGTGACAACGCTCCAGAGCGAATCTGCGGCAACTGTGACGCGGAATGAAATTACTCCACGTTGTTGCCCACCAATTGTCAGTGTGAAATTTCCTTGAGCATCGGAGAGCACTGATAGATCAACTGGTTTCCACTCTTTACCAACGAGCTTTTCCAATTGCACGGCAGCTCCTGCTATTCGGGGGCGAATATTTCCAGTCACTGTTGCTGAAGTTGATGCTTTCATAGTGCCAGGAGCGCTTACTACAAGAAGGCGATTGACGGTAATTGGGAATTCAGAACTTACGCCCTCTGTGCGTTCCCACGTTGCTTCAGAGTAGATGCGAACTGCAGTTGATTTACCTACCAATACAGCTTTCTCAATCTTTCCATCGGTACCTGTTGTGACCGTTGCAAGTGTGCGCCAATTGGTATCTCCAGCAGACTTTCCTTCAATCCGGACAGGGACTCCTGCTACTGGTGATTTATCTTTAATAGTAAATGTTGCGGTGACAGATATCGGATTTCCGTAATCAATTGTTGTCTGATTGATTGCAGCAGTCACTGAAACTTGATCTGGTGCAATCGACTTTGCAACTTGGCGAATTGATTCCATCGCAAGTGGCTCTTCCATTCCGAATGTCCAAGCCGTAATTCCACCAATGCGATATTTAGTGACAAGTGCTGCACGCAGTGCCCACCCACGTGCATCTTGATACCACGCTGTGCGAGATGCCGTACATGATGTAGCAAGACCTGTTGCAGTGGTGCCGTTGTACACCTTCTGATAAGAAAATGTCATCTCACCAGATTTCTCGTCATATGTGGGAACTGCGCCATATGTAGCAGCAAGAGCTACGGCATCACGCATAACGAAGGTTGCAGCTTTGGCACCAGGTTTAATCGCATTCACTACATTTGAAGGACACACACCTGTAACTGCAGTAACCCAATCTCGACCGTAACCAGGCACGCCAACAAAGACCTTTGATGCCGGCATAATGGAGATTGCATATTGGACTGTGCGTTCTGCCCACGTAATAGGCCCAAGAGGTCCCACTTTAGAAACTGAATAGTCATAGGTCATGATGCGAAGTTTGTCGATTGATGAGGCAATTGCTGCCCATGCATAGACGTAGTAACCCTTCTGTGCATCATTGGGATTTAACACATAGGGGCTCGATACCGAGAGCAACTTCTTCTCCGCATGAAGTGCCTCGCTGAGTTCTTTCACAAATGCAATCCATGATGGAGCTGTGCTCGTCCATGTTGTATTGCCATCAACGAATGCAAAGCCCTCAAAATCAAGGTCAATACCATCGTAATTATTGGTGCGAACAAGGTTCATGATTGAACTGACAATCTGAGTTCGCGATGTTGGGTTCTTCAGTAACCCTGCAAGAACTAATTTATCTGTGCCATCGGTAATGGTGGGAATGATGGATAAACCAGCATTGCGCATCGCAGTGAGTGGTTCAGAGATAGGAATACTTGGATTTGCAGGCGCATAGAGATCGGTGACCACAGCAGCCTTTGCCTTGCCATCAAATTTCAAGGTATACCAAAATGGCATTACCTCTTTAATCAAATCTATATTGTTGAGAACATCGGGCAGAGCTGTCTTCATGGAGTAGTAAGGAACCCAACCTGTCATGATTTTGCGAGGCGGGTTATCGTCAGCTTGTGTGACAGGAATCCCTAAAGCCGAGATAAAGAAGATTGCGGCAAAGAATAAGGAGAGTTTCTTCATCCCTAATCCTGGCCCTCTGGCCCGTTGGGATTTCGGGACATGCGGTGAGAGAAAAATTCATATTCACGATTGATAGAAAATACATGTAACACAATAGATATCGTCGCAATAAATTTAAGTACTAGTGGAACTGCAACCACAATAATGGAAAGGCTGACAAACATTCCCAGAATATTGATGGCTGCAAGAAATAACCTACGAAGCACAAGCACATATGTGGTGTCACTCAAATTCTTTGCCCATCGTGAAGTAATGAAGAGAGCAAGAGGACCTGAGAAAATGAGAAATGAGAGCAGAATTGTGGCGAAAAGAGCTAGCGATTCCATAGAGCTCCTCTCGTGGTGATGCAGGTGGCTGCTTTAGTCAGCCAGCGGTTTCCAGGTTAAATCAGTCGTTGCAAAGAGTGCCATATCAATCTGCCGACCATCATCACGTGTGACCTTGTTGCGCAATATTCCTTCTTTTTGGTAGCCCGCACTTGTGAGAAGTTTCTGTGAAGCAAGGTTATCGACATCTGCCAAGCCATCAATACGGCGGAATCCGAGCGACCTCAATCCATAATCGGTAATCATCTTTGCCGCAATTGTTCCGATGCCTTTGCCACGCATCGATTTCTCCATCCAATAACCAATTTCTGCAGTGTGATTTTTGATGTTAATGGTGTGAAGTGAGATAACTCCAGCGAACTTCACATCATTACCATTGCCATAATCAATAACAAAGCGAAGTTCACGGCGCTCTGCAAAGCTAAAAGGATCAGAGCGCACAAAATCAATCGCGTGATCCAAGGTGTAATTCGCTGGAATTGTAGTGAATGCTGGAATGAGTGGATCTTGGCAGGCGTTAAAAATTGCATCGATATCATTCTCAGAGCTTGGGCGAAGTGTGACAAGCCCGTATTGCAGCGTCGTAATCTCTGCTGGCCACCAAATCATTGGGCGCTAGCCAACGAGTTCAGAATCGTGCTGGCGAGATTGATCGTGTGTGCAGCTGAGGTTTGAAGGAAGCGATGCACATGAATCGCAGAGAAGGATGAGCTGGTGGCATGAGGCAGTGTTGCAGTTGCGGAAATCTTTAGTTGGCGCGCTGCACTTATCGCACTTGCCGATTACTTTCGCCTTTTCGGAGAAATCCATCGCCATGCGATCATCGAAGATATAGAGCGAACCTTCCCAGTTTGCTTCATCACCAAAGCGTTCGCCGTACTTCACAATTCCGCCATCGATTTGATAGACCTCATTAAAGCCACGCTTCTTCATTACCGCAGAGAGAATTTCACAACGGATTCCGCCAGTGCAATATGTGACTACTGGCTTATCTTTGATGTGGTCATACTTGCCACTTTCAATTTCGCGAATGAAATCACGTGAAGTATCTACATCGGGAACTATAGCGTTCTTAAATTTACCGATTTTCGCTTCGTAAGCATTGCGACCATCAAAGAAGACAACGTCATCGCCGCGCTCTTTGACGAGCTCTTCAACTTGCTCGGGGCGAAGGTGCACGCCTCCGCCAACGACGCCATTTTCATCTACTTGGATTTCATCAGGATTTCCAAATGCAACAAGTTCATCTTTCACAACAACGTGAAGGCGTGGGAATTCTTTACCGGTTCCATCTGACCATTTAAAGACTGTCTTTTTAAATCCTTGATAGCGACGAGTTTCGCGCACATACTTCTTTACATTGGCCATTTCTCCACCAACCGTTCCGTTGATGCCATGCGTTGAAATCAGAATGCGCCCCTTGAGATTGAGAGATTCGCAGAGATTTTTCTGCCAGAGCAGCACAGCTTCAGGATCGGCGATTGGGGTAAATTTGTAATACAGAATCACCTTATTGAGCTTCGGGGCGTGCTTATTCACTTGCTCATTCTACTCCGCCTTTGGCGTCGTCAGAATTCGCTCAGTGAACAAGCACGCTCATTACAAGAACTGATAAAAGTTGCGACTAGTTGAAAGTTCAACTAGATTTACTTCACAGATTAATGAGCGATTCGGAGCCACCGTGCCAGCAGTAACCGTCAGTGATATCACCGTCCTTCCACGTATCAGCGATGCAACAGGTCTGCGTGCGAGACGTGTAAAGAGTGTGACGACGGCTCCGCAAGGTTTTGAAGGAGAAGGCTTTCCAGTTCGTCGTGCATTTGCCGGAGTTGATTTAGCAGAGCTCGATCCATTTATTCACTTGGATCAAATGGGTGAAGTGGAATATGCGCCGGGAGAACCAAAGGGAACTCCATGGCATCCACATCGTGGTTTTGAAACTGTCACATACATTATCGATGGCATCTTCGATCATAAAGATTCCAATGGTGGTGGAGGAACAATCTCTAATGGAGATACCCAGTGGATGACTGCTGGTGGAGGAATTCTCCATATTGAAACTCCCCCAGAACATTTAGTGATGTCTGGGGGCTTATTCCACGGCTTCCAGTTGTGGGTCAACCTTCCTGCTGCAAAGAAGTGGTCTCCCCCTGCATATCAAGATGTTCGTGCAAATGATGTTGCACTACTCTCTTCCGCTGATGGTGGTTCACTCATTCGCATTATTGCTGGCGAGCTTGATGGACACGTTGGACCTGGAACAACACAGACTCCTATTACTTTGATTCACGCAACAGTGGCACCTGGAGCAGAGCTTCGCCTTCCTTGGCGCAAGGATTACAACGCGCTCGTATATGCAATGTCAGGGCACGGTTTTGTTGGAGATGAACAACGCCCTGTATCAATGGGTCAGCTCACCGTCTTTGGAGACGGCGACACCATCGTTGTTCGTGCTGCAAATCAGCAAGAGTCACGTTCACCAAACCTCGAACTCTTTATTCTCGGTGGACAGCCAATCAAGGAACCTGTTGCATGGATGGGTCCATTCGTGATGAATACAAAGCGCGAAGTTCTACAAGCATTTGAAGATTTCCAGAAGGGACTTCTTGGTTCAATTCCTGCTATTTATAAGGAAGATGCCAAGAAGCCAATGCATCGCACAGATAAATTATCTGGAGATATTAAGGCTGCAGATATTCTCGATGTACATAACGCTCCCACCGATCTACAAGAGGGTTAAATCCTCAAGAGTTACAGTGCTTTAAGCGCAGAGACAACCTTTGTAAGAGATGCCTTTGCATCTCCGAACAAGAGCATTGTCTTGGGATCATAAAGTAATTCATTCTCGATACCAGCAAATCCTGGGCGCATTGAGCGCTTCAAGAAGATGATGTTCGATGCGTGATTTACTTCAAGAATTGGCATTCCGTAGATTGGGCAACCTGGTGTTGTCTGCGCAGCTGGGTTCACAACATCGTTTGCACCGATAACGATTGCAACATCTGTCTGGCCAAAGGTTGGGTTGACTTCATCCATTTCAGCAAGTTGATCGTAAGGAACATTAGCTTCTGCAAGAAGCACGTTCATATGTCCTGGCATACGACCTGCGACTGGGTGAATTCCATAGGCAACATCGATGCCCTTAGAAATCATAAGATCTGCTAGTTCGCGCACTGTGTGCTGTGCTTGTGCAACAGCAAGGCCAAAGCCTGGGACGATCACAACGCGACGTGCATAGTTAAGAAGAATCGCGACGTCATCAGCAGAACCTGAACGTACTGGGCGTTCTTCAGCTGAACCTGATGCTTCTTGTGGCTTTGCAGTAAATGCACCAAAGAGAGTTCCAAAGAGCGAACGTCCCATCGCCTCTGCCATCAAACGAGTCAAGATTGTTCCTGATGCACCTACGAGAGTTCCTGCGATGATGAGAAGTGTTGATGAAAGTACATATCCACTAGCAGCAACAGTAAGACCAGTAAATGCGTTGAGAAGTGAGATAACGATAGGAACATCTGCACCACCGACTGGAAGTACAAAGAGCACGCCGAAGATCAGTGAGAGCGCAGCAAGTACGAGAAGCGGAGTAGTTCCAAGAGCGGACACAACCCATACTGAAGTTCCAAGAACTGCAACGAGTGTGCCGGCAATGACAAAGCGTCCACCAGGGAATACAACTGGGCGTGTAGTCATCAACTCTTGAAGCTTTAAGAAGGTAATGATTGATCCGCTAAATGAAACGCAGCCAACAATCACTGTGAAGACAGTGAAGATCACTTCAGCAGTTGTGGCTTCTGCTCCTAAGTGGAGATACTCAACGATTGCAACGAGGGCTGCTGCGCCACCGCCGACGCCGTTAAAGAGCGCCACAAGCTGCGGCATCTGTGTCATCTCAACTTTACGTGCAGCAGGAACGCCAACAATCAAACCAATTGCAAGTGCTCCAAGGACTGGAAGTAAGTGATGAATCGGATTGACATAGAGAAATACCGAAAGCGTTGCAACGGTTGCTCCAGCTGCACCGATGAGATTTCCGCGTCGCGCTGTCTTTGGATGGGAAAGTCCTTTAAGAGCCAAGATAAAAGCCACACCGGCTGCGAGGCCGATCAAGCTATAGAGATTGGTACTCACTCGTCGCCTCCGCTCTTCTTGGGCTTAAACATTTCGAGCATGCGATCTGTCACAACAAATCCGCCGACCATATTGATGGTGGCCAAGATGATTGCTACAAGTGAGAGACCAAGTTCAAGATTAGTTCTGCTGTGATCTGCCACGATGATGGCGCCGACGAGGATGACACCGTGAATCGCGTTAGCACCTGACATGAGCGGTGTGTGGAGCGTTGAGGAAACCTTCGATACAACTTCAAATCCCACAAATACTGCGAGAACAAAGATGGAAATGATTGCGATTGCATCCATTAGTTAGCACCGCCCTTCTCGCTGGCTCCCGGCGTGTGCTTGGCACCGCCATGTGTCGTTGCTGCCTTATCGATGATTTCATCGGTGAAATCAATATTGAGAGCAACTGGTGCTCCATCTTTACTTGGAGTTGTCATCAGAGTTAAGAGATTGACGACATTTCGCGAGTACAAACTTGATGCGTGGAACGGAAGTTGGCTAGGCACATCTTTGCCACCCCAGATCTGAACTCCCTTTGCAGTAGTAACTATTTCACCTGGTTTAGAACCTTCAACATTTCCGCCAGTTTCTGCAGCGAGATCCACGATGATGGTGCCGGACTCCATCGCATCAACCATCTCTGCAGTCATCAATCGAGGTGCAGTGCGACCCGGAACTGCTGCAGTTGTAATCACCACATGTGATTTTGCAATATAAGGAGTCAAAAGCTCGCGCTGCTTAGCTGCACGTTCTTCAGTCATTTCACGTGCATAACCGCCCGCACCTTCAAGTGCTTCGAGTTCAAGATTGATAAATGTTGCACCCATTGATTTCACTTCATCTGCTGATGACGGCCGAACGTCGTATGCACTCACAACCCCACCAAGACGACGTGCAGTTGCAATCGCTTGCAAACCTGCAACGCCTGCGCCAAGTACCAATACTTGTGCTGGAGTAACGGTTCCTGCCGCTGTCATTAACATTGGGAAGAATCGTGGAGAAAGTTCAGCGCCAACAAGTGCTGCTCGATAACCAGCACAGAGCGCTTGCGAAGTGAGCGCATCCATTGATTGGGCACGTGAAATACGTGGAACTAATTCGAGTGAGAATGCGGTGACTCCTGCACTAGCTGCTGCATCTATGGAATCAACACCAGTTACTGGAGAAAGGAATGAGATTGTGACGGCGCCGTTCTTGAGGCTGCTCATCTGTGCTGGAGTAAGTGAGGTAACCGAGAGAACTACATCAGCATCGCTTATGACATTTCCGCTCTTTACTGTTGCACCTGCCGCTGTGTAGAGATCATCGGTTGCCTGCGAGTGAACGCCTGCTCCAGATTCAATGACAACTTCGTAACCCAAGCGAGTTAATTTGTTGATGACATCTGGCACCAGCGCTACGCGCTTCTCGCCATCTCTAATCTCTTTGGGAACTGCAACTCTCATGCGCGTAAAGGTACTGGCTCGAGCGCTTTCAGGCTACGCGAATTGCTGGAAATTTGCTGAAGATAGCCACAATCTCTCGCTGTGAAGAGATAATTGATAAGAAGTCCCGCAGCGATTGTTAGCTAGGGGCTTGCTTATCGGTTATCTCGATGCACCCTTTAATTCACCGCGAGTTAAGTGATAGAGCAGAGCCTGAATCGTTGTGCGGCGGTGATACGCCTCGCGCCAGATCACTGACTTAGGTCCATCAATAACTGAAGCTTCAACTTCTTCACCGCGATGGGCAGGAAGGCAATGCATAAAGATGGAATCTTTTTCAGTAAGCGACATTAAATTCTCAGTCACTGCATATGGTGCAAGCGCTTTCATCTTTTCGGTGCGCTCTGCTTCAGGATCTCCCATCGACATCCAGACATCGGTATAGAGAACAGATGCACCTTGTGCTGCCGCCTCTGCATCAGTTGTCACTTCAATTGTTGCACCACTCTGTGATGCAATCTCTTTAGCCTTTGCTACAACTGCTGGATTTGGCGCCCACTTGCCATCAGGGGTTGCAGCAACAACGTGCGCTCCCATGATTGCACCCATAATCAACCACGCATGGGTCATATTGTTTCCATCGCCGAGGTAAACAAACTTGCGACCTTTGATGTCATTACCAAAATTTTCACGGATGGTGACCCAATCGGCAAGAAGCTGAGTTGGGTGGTCATCATCGGTAAGGCCATTAATAACAGGGATAGAAGTTTCAGCGCCGAGTTCATCCACATCTGCTTGCTTAAAAGTGCGGATAATCAACGCATCACAGAATCCACTGATGATCTTGGCAGTATCTGCAATAGTTTCACCGCGGCCTAGTTGTAGATCATCGCCACGGATAAAGATAGGTGTGCCACCCAAGTGCGCCACTGCAGTTTCAGATGCAAGGCGAGTACGAGTAGATGGTTTAGTCATGTAAATCGCGACAGTCTTATTGCTCAACGCTGTGTTGGAGCGGAGCGGATTCTTCGCAAAGTCTGCAGCTGTATCGAGAAGTAAATCGACATCAGCACGGGAAAGGTGCTCAGTGCGCAGTAAGTCTTTCATTGGGAGATTCTACAGTCATATTAGATACTAGGAGCATGGGTATTTTTGACCGCGGACTACCAACGCTCGATTCTCCATTAACTGGTGCTGATACAGACACACTTACTCGCCCTGTTGAGCAAGAAGATGATGGCGGTCATGATCGCTTTGCGCATTACATTAAGAAAGAGAAGATTGTTGAATCTGCTGTAACAGGAAAATCAGTCCGCGCATTGTGTGGAAAGAAGTGGGTACCTTCGCGCGATCCGCAGAAATATCCAATCTGCCCAATCTGCAAAGAGATTTTCGAGAGCTTAAAAGAGAGCTAGTGGAGGTTTTATCAGCTTCGCTGATTCAACCTCCCCTCCGCACTCGCCTAAAAAATGTAAACAATTTTTAGGGCTCGCTTGTCGTGGAGGTGCCGGGAATCGAACCCGGGTCCTTCAGAATTAAAACAGGGCTTCTACGGGCGTAGTGTGCTTAACGTTTTCTCAGTCCTGAATCTCTTACACACAAGTATTCAACGAACTCATTTGCGAAACTGTTCTCTCGAGATATTCGCAACGCTATCTCAATGAAGAGCTCTCTAGCGACGCCAGGTTCCGGGACGAGAGCGCGCCCGGGCTGACGGATTCGGTACTAGCTTATGCAGCTAGAGCGAAATCACTGCGACTGTTGTCTGCAGTTATTTGTGCACAGGTTTCATGGTTTACGAGATCATCCCGGCTTCCTCGGCCCGCTTCCCCTGCCTCAACAACTAAAGTCGAGACCGTTCACCCCCGTGAACGTTGAAGAGCGTTTACTTCAACACTATGTAGTTTTTTCGACACTTCACCCCTAGAAAATTTCTCAAGGAAATTATGTAGTGGATTGGTTCCTAGATGGTATGGAGTGAGCATTCTTGTCTACTGACTCGATCTATCTAAGCGATGTGCCTAGTATAGAGAACGCCCACGACAAGTGAGAAATTCCCTACTGTAAAGCAGATATTTGTGCGTGAAAGAGGGCTTGAGTAACTAGTAGGAATCTTTGCCAGATTGGCGGCGCGAAAGTTCGCGATTTACTTCACGGGTAGCTTGCTGCTCCATCAAGGTGTTGCGCTTATCGTGGGCTTTCTTACCCTTGGCAATTGCAATTTCAATCTTGGCTTTGCCATCTTTGAAGTAGAGCTGTAGCGGCACCATAGTGATTCCAGAATCCTTGGTACGCGCTGCAATCTTGCGCAGCTCTATTTTATGGACCAACAACTTTCGCTTACGTCGCGGCGTGTGGTTGGTCCATGTTCCTTGGGTGTATTCAGGAATATGAACTCCATGCAGCCAGAGTTCGCCATTTTCAATCATCGCAAAGCCATCAATCAGTGATGCACGTCCTGCACGCAGTGATTTCACTTCTGTGCCCATCAAGACAATGCCGCATTCATAGACATCATCGATGGCAAAATCGTGACGAGCCTTTTTATTCTGAGCGATGAGCTTCTTGCCCAGTTCCTTCACCATGGCGTTAGACCTTGAGGTAGCGACGAAGTGTGATGAGAGAAGCGATTGTTGAAACTACAAGGCCAGTAAGAAGAAGCCATGCCGATGCTGCAACAACTTCTCCCCAACCAAAGAACTTGGTAAAGGTAAGAAGTGGTGCGACCTTTGATTGCACAACATATTTGAGCGCCGAGAGAAGTCCGGTTGCCAAGATCCAACCTACAAATGCGGAGAAAATTCCTTCGAGAAGGAATGGAAGTTGGATTGACCATGAGGAAGCGCCAACAAGTTTCATCACACCAGTTTCGCGGCGGCGGTTAAAAGCTGCGATGCGAAGTGTGTTGCTAATGAGAAGTGCTGCAGTAAGTACAGAGAGAAGACCGATGATGAGTGCGCCATTACGAAGCACCGCAAGCAAACGGAAGAACTTCTCAAGGATGGTGCGTTGGTCTTGCACGATGTCTACACCTGGGCGACCGCTAAAGGCACTGACAACCACATCAAATTGTGTTGGGTCCTTCAACTTCACTCGGAAAGATTCTGGAAGTTGATCTGCAGTCACATTCTGCGCAATGGCAGAGTTCTTAAATCGTTCTTGGAAGCGCTTAAATGCTTCTGATTGTGATTCATAAAAGACGCTATCAACAACAGGAAGTGCTTCTAAATCTGCCTTAATTGATGTGCGTTGATCTGCTGTAACTACTCCACCACCACATGACGGTGATTCAGAGAGAGAACCGCAGAGGAATACAGATACTTCGATCTTGTCATACCAATAATCCTTCATCGCACTCACCTGAGAATTAGAGAGCAATCCGATGCCGAGAAGAGAAAGTGAGATCGCAACAGTGACGATGACAGCAAAGGTCATCGTCAGATTTCGGCGAAGTCCAATTCGGACTTCACTCATTAAGAATCCTGCGCGCATCTTTCTACCTCATATCCCTTATTGAATTATCCCGTGTATCCGTAGACGCCGCGAACTTGATCGCGAATAACGTGGCCGCCATCGAGTTCGATGACGCGCTTACGCATCTGATCCACAATTCCTGAATCGTGTGTTGCCATCAACACTGTTGTGCCTTCGCGGTTGATCCGGTCGAGCAACTTCATGATGCCGACCGAGAGTGCTGGGTCAAGGTTTCCTGTTGGTTCATCGGCGATGATGATCGAAGGGCGAGTGACATATGCGCGAGCAATTGCTACGCGCTGCTGTTCTCCACCAGAAATCTCAGATGGCAGGCGATCACCTTTATCTTCAAGTCCCACAAGTTCGAGCATCTCAGGAACTTCGCGGTTAATCTCTTTCTGCGAATATCCAAGTACGTGGAGTGAGAATGCAATGTTCTCTGAAATAGTTTTATTTGGAAGTAAACGGAAATCTTGGAAGACAGTTCCTACCTGACGTCGTAGTTCCGGAACTTTATGGTTTGCAAGAGTGCCAAGATCTTTGCCAGCAACATGGATAGTTCCTGTAGTAGGGCGCTCTTCACGCAAAATCAATCGCAAGAATGTGGATTTACCCGAACCTGACATACCCACAAGGAAGACAAATTCACCTTTGACGATTTCAATGTTCACGCTCTCGAGGGCAGGGCGATCCTGTCCAGAGTAAATCTTCGAAACATTTTCAAACTTAATCAATTGCTGCTCCTTAGATATGCGCACCAGGATGCGCTCTTGAGACCTGCCCCTAGTTTATGGAGCGCAGCTGGATTTTCAGGGTTGATTCGAGCTATTTAGCCTAATTCACAGAATTATTACTGAGAAGCGCTACGGCGCCAGCGAATACCAGCCTCAATGAAATCATCGATTTCGCCATTTAATACCGCTGATGTATTGCCTGTTTCATGGTTATTGCGCAGATCTTTCACCATTTGATACGGCGCTAATACATAGGAGCGCATCTGATTTCCCCATGATCCTGAATTATCACCCTTGAGCGCATTGATCTTCGCCTGCTCTTCTTGGCGGCGACGTTCCAAAAGCTTTGATTGCAGAACTGCCATCGCAGTTGCCTTATTTTGAATCTGTGAACGCTCGTTCTGACATGAAACAACAATCCCCGTTGGAATGTGCGTTAAGCGCACTGCAGAATCCGTTGTATTAACGCCTTGTCCCCCAGGACCTGATGAGCGATAAACATCGACACGAATTTCTTTCTCATCCAATTCGATGTGATCGCTCTGTTCAACAACAGGAACAACCTCAACGCCAGCAAATGAAGTGTGGCGACGAGATTGTGAATCAAAGGGAGAGATGCGCACGAGGCGATGCGTTCCTTGCTCTACAGATAATGTGCCATAGGCATAGGGCGCACTTACTCTAAAAGTTGTTGATTTAATTCCTGCTTCTTCTGCATAGGAAGTTTCAAGGACATCGACTTTAAATTCATGTCGTTCGCAGTAACGCAGATACATGCGCATCAACATCTCAGCCCAGTCAGCAGCTTCTACACCACCTGCTTCTGAGCGGATAGTGATCAAGGCATCGCGATCGTCATATTCGCCATTGAGCAAAGTTGTTACTTCAAGTTCGCTAATTGCCTTCACTGTTGATTCAAGTTCTGCCTCTGCATCACGAAGGGCGGAACCATCAGGTTCACCTGCAGCTAATTCAAAGAGCACCGGCAAATCATCAACGCGACGACGCAATCCCTTAAGCCTGGAAATCGTCGATTGCACTCGCGACAACTTACTTGTTACCGCCTGCGCCTTCTCTGGGTCATCCCACAAATTCGGAACGCCAGCTGCTGCCTCAAGTTCAACCGCCTCAGCTTCAAGCTTCGGAAGATCCAATACCTTCTCTATGGAGGTAAGGGTCGCGCCAATCTCATTGATTTCGAGGTTGTAATCACGAGCCATAGGGAAAGGATAGCGAGAATGGGTTATCAGAACTCACCTATCCACTTTGTTAGAGATTGTCAGTGTGGGTTCATAGACTAAGGGGATGAGCCGAGAAAACTTCGAAAAAAAGCAACCTGCTTCTTCTACAAAAGCGCCGGCTCCATTCCTGAGATGGGCGGGTGGAAAGGGATGGAGCAACAGCATAAAGCGATTCATCACTGAGGGTCACGTAGAAGAGTGGATCCCAGAAATGAAAGGTCGCGTAACAATTTTTATCGACCCAAATGATCTAATGCATCGAGCAAAAACCGAAATTGTTTTATAAGAATGATTCATAACTCGAAGAGAAAATACGTCGCCGTTCTCCTCTATATAGAAGCTGCCATCGTGCTCGCCCTAGGTGTGTGGTTGGGTGTATTGGGATTGACGCACGATAAGAAAGAGTTGGCGCCTTTGCTTGGCGTGATTGTTTTTGCGGTTCTTGGAGCAGTTGGTTTATTTGCTTCTGGGCGCGGTTATAAGAATGGAAAGAACTACGGCAGATCGCCGGCGATATTGGCTAACTTGATTGCGGTGGGAGTTGCTTACTATCAAATTCAAGGGCACTTCTATATCGGGGCGATCATCATTCTCGTTCTAGCCCTACCTACGCTCTACTTCGCTTTCAGTATCGCAAAGAATGAAGGTTGATGCGGATACGCATCAAGCGGTAGTTCTGATGCGGATACGCATCACCACTGAATTACCTGCTGATCTTCCCAAAGAACTCCTGTTGTATCCCCGGCGTTAAACGGTCTTGTTGCAAGCCAGATTGCAGTGGCTGCACCTTCTTCTGCAGAACGTGGCGCATCTGGGCCGCCCATATCGGTGCGTGAATGGTTGGGACATGTTGCATCGACGAGGAATCCGCGAGCGCCCAAACCTGTTTCATGTGCAAGGTTGCGAACGAGTGCATTAACTCCAGCTTTTGAAATTCGGTAAGGAGCAAGTCCTCCGGCATTTCCTGGTCCTGACATTCGACCAAGACATGCAGAGAAGATGATCACGCGACCATTACGAGCTTCTGCCATGGCGGGTGCGATGCCATTTACTAGTTGGAAGACTGAGTCGAGATTAATTGCCATGACTCGACGCCATTCAGCATCGTTTGTCTTCAAAGTTTTCGACATCTTCTCGCTCATTACTCCATGGGCTAGAACGAGAACTGTCGGAGTTGCTAGAGATTGATGGAGTGAATCAATAAGTTCGCGAACGAGTTGCGGCTGCTCAAGATCACAGGCAAAGGTAGAGATGTGTGCGGAGTTTGTGCCGTTCTGATGCGTATCCGCATCACGGAGCTGTTGTGCAGCACTCTCAAGTCGCTGCGTATCCTTTGCAATCAGTGCAATATCGAAACCCTGCAATGTCAGCGCCTTTGCGACCTCAAAACCAAGGCCGCGACTTCCTCCAGAAATGATGGCTAGCGGACGAGCGCTCTCAATTGACATATGCGAACTCTCTCAAGATTTGGGATGGCTCGCCTTTCGAGATCTAGCCAAGAGTGGCGGGAAAATGTGCCCAATCTCGCGCCCTCTGGGGGCTTTCGCCATTTTTTCAGCGCGGTCACAGCCGATAGTCTTAGCCTGTAGTCGCAATACATACTCAGCACGGTAGAGGTCGCAAAGGAGCGCTCAGTGTCGCAATCAGGTCAGGACTTCGGCGCAAATGATTGGCTCGTCGAGGAAATGTTTGAGCGCTATCAAGCAGATCCAACCTCTGTTCCCGCTGAATGGATTACCTACTTTCAAAATAATCCGCAATCTGGTGCAACTCAGAGTCAGTCACCCAAGGGTGGAACTCCTCCAATACCAAAAACTGTAACACCACCGAATATTTCAATGCCTGGCCGAACCGAAAATAATCCTCCAGTAGCAAGTACTCCTGTTCAGCAAGCGGCTCCGCAAGTAAATACCGTAGTTCCAGTAACCCAAGCTGCACCGGTACAGACACAACAACCAGTTGTTCGTAGCGTCGCTGCAACACCGACAACACCTGCGCAACCTGTTGCCAAACCGATTCCAACGTTAGCTACACCAAGTGCTTCAACTCTTGAACCGATTCGCGGAGTATCTGCTCGCGTCGTTCAGAGCATGGAAGCATCTCTTACAGTTCCAACTGCAACATCAGTGCGCGCAATTCCTGCAAAGTTAATGATTGATAATCGCATCGTTATTAACAACCACCTCAAGCGCACGCGTGGTGGAAAAGTTTCATTTACTCACCTCATCGCATATGCGATGATCAAGGCAATCCGCGCGATGCCAGAGATGAATGCCTTCTATGGCGAACTCGATGGAAAACCTGCACTTGGAAAGCCAGAACATATCAATTTAGGTATTGCAATCGACTTGGCAAAGCCAGATGGAACTCGTCAACTTCTTGTTCCATCTATTAAGGGTTGCGAAGGTCTTGATTTTGGTCAGTTCTGGGTCGCCTATGAAGAGATTGTGAAGAAGGCTCGTGGTGGCACGCTCACCGTTGAAGATTACGCAGGAACAACTGTCTCGCTGACAAACCCTGGAACAATCGGAACAGTCCACTCCGTTCCACGTTTAGTACAAGGACAAGGCTTAATCATTGGCGTGGGTGCGATGGATTACCCAGCTGAATTCCAAGGAGCGAGTGAAGCAACTCTTGCGCGCATGGCAATTAGCAAAGTTGTCACACTCACAAGTACATATGACCACCGAGTTATTCAAGGTGCGCAATCAGGTGACTTCCTTCGTCGCATTCATGAACTTCTTCTCGGAGAAGATCACTTCTATGACGAAATCTTTACAGCGCTTCGTATTCCATATGAACCAATTCGTTGGGCCTCAGACTTTGCATTTACCAAAGATGACGAGATTGATAAGACAGCTCGCGTACAGCAATTGATTCAGGCATATCGCACCTGGGGCCACCTCATGGCAGATATTGATCCATTGGTCTATGTGCAGCGCACTCACCCAGATCTCGATGTTGTCACCCACGGACTTACCTTGTGGGATCTCGATCGTGAATTTGCAACAGGTGGATTTGGCGGCAAGCCATTCCTTCCACTGCGCAAAATTCTCGGGATTCTGCGCGACTCATACTGTCGCTCAATTGGTGTTGAGTACATGCACATCTCAAACCCAGAAGAACGTAAATGGATGCAGCAACATATCGAAGTGGGATTGCCTCCCATTGAACGTGAAGAACAACTTCGTATCTTGCGCAAACTTAATAGCGCAGAAGCCTTCGAATCTTTCTTGCAGACAAAGTTTGTTGGACAGAAGCGCTTCTCACTTGAAGGTGGAGAATCCGTTATTCCTTTGACCGATGCCATCGTCTCGGCAGCAGCAGAACGCGGCCTTGATGAAGTTTGTATTGGAATGCCACACCGTGGTCGCCTCAATATGTTGGCAAATATCGCCGGTAAATCTGTTGGTCAGATTTTCCAAGAGTTCCAAGGACATTACGCAGAGAATGAAGTTCACGGTTCAGGAGATGTGAAGTATCACCTTGGTACCGAAGGTGTTTTCACTGCTGAATCTGGAGCAAAGACGAAGATTTATCTTGCAGCAAATCCTTCACACCTTGAAGCGGTAAATCCTGTTCTCGAAGGAATCGTGCGTGCAAAGCAAGATCGCCTGAATACAAAGGGCGCTTACTCAGTTCTTCCCATACTTCTCCACGGCGATGCATCTTTTGCAGGACAAGGTGTGAATGCTGAAACGATGCAGTTAGCTGGCTTACCGGGTTATCGCACAGGTGGAACTATCCATATTGTAGTCAATAACCAAGTTGGATTTACCACGGCACCAACTTCTTCACGTACTGCACGATATGCAACAGATATTGCCAAGATGATTGAAGCGCCAATCTTCCATGTCAACGGTGATGATCCCGAAGCATGCGTACGCGTTGCTCATCTTGCTTTTGAATATCGCCAAGCATTTAATAAAGATGTTGTCATCGACATGGTCTGCTACCGCCGTCGCGGCCATAACGAAGGTGATGAACCAAGCTTTACTCAACCACTTATGTATAAGTTGATTGATGAAAAGCGCACCACGCGTACTTTGTATACCGAAGCTCTCGTAGGCCGCGGAGATATCACGCCACAACAGGCCGAAGAGATTGAAGCGGAGTACCAGAGCCAGCTCGAGCAGGTATTTGCTTCAGTAGCTAATTACCAAGAAGAGCATGACCCCAACTTTGTGCCTCCGATTGTTCCTAATGCAGAGGATGTTCCTACCTTTATCTCAGAAGAACTTATCCGAGAGATTGCAGCAACTCAGATCGCTGTTCCTGAAGGATTCCACGTTCACCCTAAGTTGTTGCCACAGTTGCAGAAGCGCGCAGAGTCGATCAACGATGGAACAATCGATTGGTCTACCGGTGAAATGTTGGCATTTGGCTCGCTACTCAAAGAAGGTCGACCAATTCGCTTGGCTGGACAAGACTCACGTCGCGGAACATTCTCAAACCGCCACGCAGTCATCATTGATAAAGAAAATGGCAGTGAGTGGACCCCACTTCGTTCGCTTATCTCTGATGCAAATCAATTCTTCGTGATTGACTCATTGCTCAGCGAATATGCAGCGATGGGCTTTGAATATGGCTACTCCGTCGTTCGCGATGAAGCGCTCGTACTATGGGAAGGTCAGTTCGGTGACTTCGCCAATGGTGCACAGACCATCATCGATGAATTTGTATCTTCAGCGCTTCAGAAATGGGGCGAGCGCTCATCAGTGGTGCTCTTACTTCCACACGGTTATGAAGGACAAGGTCCCGATCACTCATCCGCACGCATGGAGCGCTTCCTATCTCTCTGCGCAGAAAAGAATATGACTGTCGCGCAACCTTCAACTCCTGCTTCTTACTTCCACCTCTTGCGCTTCCATGCAGCAAATCCAAAACGTCGTCCGATGATTGTCTTCACTCCAAAGTCGATGTTGCGCCTCAAAGCAGCTGCATCATCAATCAGTGAATTCACTTCTGGAACATTCCTTCCAGTCATTGGCGATACAACGGTCAACAATGCATCACGTTTGATCTTCTGTTCAGGAAAGATTTATCACGACCTTGTTGCAGAACGTAATCGTCTCAATGACAGCAGCACTGCGATTGTTCGCGTGGAACGCCTCTATCCGCTCCCTGTTGCTCAGATGGAAGTGGAAGCAAAGAAGCATCCAAACGCTAACTTGCTCTGGGTCCAAGATGAACCAGCAAATCAAGGAGCATGGCCACATATTGCACTCAGCACAACCGAAGCAATCGGTGGAACTGCAGTCGATGGTCGCGTACTTCGTAGAATTTCTCGTCGCGCATCAGCTTCTCCTGCAACTGGTAACCACCACTTGCACGAAGATGAGGCAAAGGCGTTAATGGTCGAAGCCTTTACCCGCTAACTCTTACCGCTTCTCCCCTCGCTTCATTCGAAAGACTATTTTTGCTCGCACACTTGTGACAGGTAGCCAACCCCACTGGCGTGAATCTGTTCCAGCTGCGTTATCACTTAAAAGATAGATGGTGGGCTTATGCCCGCCTGAGGCGCGAGTTTCGCTGATGCGCTTTACATAGAAGATGCCTGGTTGTTCATCGCGTTCAATCACGACAACATCACCAGCTTTGACGCGGTTGAGTCCGGCAAGTGTGTAGTTGGCCCAACGCCCCATCAGCCAATCGCCTGCACTATAGGTGGGCTCCATCGAATTACCTTCGATGATCATCGATGCGTACTTTGCCATGGCGAGATTCTAAGGCTTCGAGTACGCTCGCGCTTATGAGAAATATTCTTACACCAAAAATTACTGTCCACGCACACTGCGACCTTCCTTGCGGTGTCTACGATCCTGCACAAGCAAAGATCGAAGCTCTCTCTGTAAAGGCATGCATGGAGAAATATGCAGCTAATCCAGATGCAGATTTCCGTTCACGCTCTGTTGCAATTAAAGAAGAGCGTTCACATCAAGTAAAAGAGCACCTCTGGGTTCTCTGGACTGATTACTTCAAGGCTCCTCACTTTGAGAAGTACCCACAGTTGCACTCACTCTTCAACGAAGCGACAAAGCTTGCAGGAGCAGCTGGCACAAAGGGAACTCAAGATGTTGCAGTTGCAGATTCATTGATTGCAAAGATCGATGAGATTGCGGCGATCTTCTGGGAGACCAAGAAGGCTTAATTCCCGCAGGGAATCTAAGCCAATAAGAATGGCTTAACTAGTTAATTGATGAGAGATTGAGCGGCTGTGCGGGCGAGGAAAGATAATCGCTCGACAGTTGCTCTTCTTATTTCAGCTTGAGCTAAGTGGCGTTCTCCGTCATAGACATCGCATTCAAAGGTGAGCTCGCGCCCTTCAATATTGATCACTCGTGCATTGGCTCGGATTTCAACGCCTGCTTCTGCAGAACCCACAATTTCCAGCGATGAATGTGTGAGAAATGTCGTTTCGCCAGATTCGAGATACTCCATTAAAGCTGCCACACATGCGCTCTCCATCAGTGAGAGATATACCGATGGTGCAACGACGGGAAGATCGGAAACTCCCATAGTTACGCAGGTATCACCGGGGCGAACAGAGAGGACGGAGAACCCAACGGCTCCTAGCACCTCTTCTGCAGGTTTCATACTTAAAAGGCTAGTCCTCGTCGTCTATAAAGTGCTGGATGTGGGTCTGTTCAATCTGAATTTCCCGATGCTCCACATTTCCAAATTCATCAATCTCAATTGAAATTTCAGTCATGCTGAATTGGGTTACCACTTCAGTAGATCCAGCACCTGCCATCTGGGCGCGCAGTTGGCGATGAATACTTTGGTGGAGATCTTCAGGCGCTTCTTCTGTGCAGGAACGTTGGAGAACATCCTGCAACATCCGTTGCATCAATCTCTCGTGTTCAATCTCGGCAGAACACGCTGCACAACTGCCGATGTGAGATTGGATTGCATCCGCCTGAGGAATCTCTTGAAGTTGATCCTCAATAATAAATACAACCGATGCTAAAACATCGCCGCATTGAATCTCAATGAAACTCATTCTGCTCCCCCTTTCTTGCTCTTAGGGGTTGGTGCATCTGTGTTGTAGCCCAAATCTTTTGCATATGTTGCAAGCTTTTCGCGAAGTTGTTTGCGCCCACGGTGCAGACGAGACATCACAGTTCCTGCAGGTGCTCCCACTATCTCTGCAATCTCTTTATACGAAAATCCTTCAACATCGGCTAAGTAGACAACGATGCGAAATTCTTCAGGGATATCGTGAAGTGCTCGTTTGATATCGCTATCAGGGAGATTCTCAAGAGCTTCCTGTTCTGCAGATTTTCCTTGATCACTTGTATGTGACTGTGCTTCTGCAACTTGCCAATCCTCAAGTTCGTTATTGGCAATCTGAGGTTGGCGCTGACCTTTGCGATAGGTATTGATAAAAGTAGTTGTCAATACACGGTAGAGCCATGCACGTAAATTTGTGCCTTCTTCAAATTGATGAAATGAAGCGAAAGCTTTGAGATATGTATCTTGAACTAAATCGCGCGCATCTTCAGGATTTTTTGTGTAACGAAGTGCTGCTGCGTATAGCTGATTTGTAAACACGAGGGCATCGCGCTCAAACCGAATAGTGCGATCGGCAGCGCTTTCTAGTACAAGGTCCTTCGATGTCATCACCGTTAGGTTATCTCAAAATAGTGTCTCTGGCGCTCCGAGTTCGATGGGAATAATTAACTCTGGGCCGTTGTTTGCTACTACGTTCACTCTCGAAGATACGGGAACGGCAACTAGCCCAGCATCGGGTTCGGGGATATTCACCATATTAATCAGTCGATTGATATCGCGCGATTCAGGATCGAGCCAATCACTCCATCGTTCTGCAGGCATAAAGACCGGCATGCGGCTATGAATTGTTGCAAGTTCACCTACTGCTTCGCGAGTAATAATTGCAGCGCTCTGAATTACCTGCCCTTTTTCACTCTGCCACGAACTCCAAATACCGGCAATCGAGAGTTGGTTGCCATCGTTGTTAGAAATATAGAACGGTTGTTTTGGAGAATATTTACCTAACGAAGTTGCCCATTCGTAGTAACCCGATGCAGGAATCAAACAACGCGAAGTTCTAAAGGCATGTCGAAAAGTTGGTTTCTCATGAATCGATTCACTGCGTGCATTGATTGCATGTGATTGAGAAGCGCGCGCTTCACTCAAAGTCTTCTGCCATGGAGCGATCATTCCCCATGATGCAGAATCGAGAATTCGTGACTCGGCTTCATTTCGGATGATGTAGATATCGTTGGTCGGTGCGATATTCCAATTGAGAGGAAGTGACTGATCGAGAGTCGAACCTGCTAAATCAAAGGATTCAACAATCTCTTCAGCGCCAAGTGTTTGCGCATATCTACCGCACATATCCCGAATCCTACGTGCTGCTCATACCGTTAGACTTCGCATATGACTTCACTTGAACTCTGGACCGCACCTTTTCGCGGACGTAAGCCAGTGACTGCTCATGTGACTATTCCTGGTTCAAAATCGGTGACCAATCGAGCTTTAATACTTGCAGCACTTGCTGATTCTCCATCAATACTTCGCCGCCCCCTGATTTCGCGCGATTCAGAGTTGATGTCTGCTGGACTCCAAGCGATGGGTGTTTCGATCACTGGAACTAATGAAGCGTGGACAGTTACACCTGCGCCACTTCGTGGACCAGCTCGCGTTGATGTCGGTAATGCCGGAACAGTAATGCGCTTTCTTCCACCACTCGCGGCACTTGCACATGGTGAAATCGCCTTCGATGGTGATCCACGGTCATACGAACGTCCACTCGGGCCAGTGATTAAAGCGCTAGAAGAACTTGGTATCGAGATTGAACATCAAGGCCGTTACTCACTCCCTATGGTGATTAAAGCTAAAGGATCGATCCCTGGTGGCGAACTGACGATTGATGCAAGCGCCTCCAGCCAATTTCTCTCAGCACTTCTTCTCGTTGCACCACGCATGGCAGATGGAATCACTGCGCAACATCGTGGCGGCTCACTTCCGTCCATGCCACATATTGAAATGACTGTGCAGATGCTTCGTGATTTTGGTGCAACTGTTCACGTTGATAAATCATCCCAACAATGGCGCGTAGAGCCAGGAACGTTGCGCGGGCAAGACATTGTCATCGAACCCGATCTCTCTAATGCTGCTCCATTTTTATCTATTGCGATGGTCTGCGGTGGCAGCATCACAATTGCCGATTGGCCGAAGACAACTACACAGCCAGGTGATCACCTACGAGAAATTTTCACTCGCATGGGTGCCACAGTTGAATTCACATCAGAAGGGCTCACTTTAACTGGTGGAGAATCTATCCACGGAATTGATATTGATCTCCATGATGTTGGAGAGCTCACGCCATCAATTGCCGCTCTCGCTGCACTTGCGGATTCACCATCACATCTGCGCGGAATCGGTCACTTGCGTTTACACGAGACTGATCGCTTAGCTGCCTTAACCCGTGAAATTAACTCACTTGGTGGCAACGTTGTCGAAGAAGAGACTGCCCTTCACATTACCCCTGCTCCACTCCATGGCGGAACTTTCCATACTTATGAAGATCACCGACTTGCAACAGCTGGTGCAGTAATTGGTCTTGTTGTACCGGATGTGTTAGTTGAAAATGTTGCTACAACACGTAAGACCCTGACTGATTTCCCAGGGCTCTGGAATAGTTTGGTTCTATGAGTCCACGCGAATACGACGAATCGGATGCACGTATCCGCCCTTCTCGCACAACGCGCAGACGCACTAAAGACCGCCCATCACACTCTGATTCCATCACCGCATTTGTCACCACTGTAGATCGCGGACGAACCACCTGCGTCACCGATGCTGGTGTTGTTGTCACAGCTATGAAGGCGCGCGAATTAGGGCCAAAATCTGTTGTCGTTGGTGATTTCGTTGAACTCGTTGGAGATGTTTCTGGTTCAGAAGGTTCGCTCGCTCGCATCGTAAGTGTCAATGAACGCTCTAACTCTCTCAGTCGCACAGTTGATGATGCTGCACGGGTTGAACGCACAATTGTTGCCAATATCGATCAACTTCTCATCGTTGTCGCTTCGGCAAACCCAGAACCTCGCCGCGGACTTATTGATCGCTTCTTGGTTAGTGCATTTCACGAATCAATTAAGCCAATCATTCTTGTGACTAAAGTAGATCTCTCTCCGGTTCCTGACTTCATTAAAGAGTATGCAGCACTCGGCGTTGACATCATGACAACATCATCAAAGAATGAAACTCGTGCAAACGATATAGAAAAAATTCTCGAGATTCTCGATGAGAAAATTTCAGTGCTGGTCGGACATTCAGGCGTCGGTAAATCAACGTTAATAAATGACCTCGTACCAGAAGCAGAGCGAATGACTGGTGATGTCAATGATGTCACCGGCCGCGGTCGACATACATCATCAAGCGCAATCGCTCTTCCATTAACTAATGGGGGCTGGATTATTGATACCCCAGGTATACGCGCCTTTGGACTGTCACACCTTAATAAAAATCGCGTGATTGAGTCCTTCCCTGATATCTCTGAAGTGATACAAAAATGTATGCCCAACTGCTCACACCACGAAGCTTCTTGTGCTCTCAATGGCTGGATTGAATCGGATGCATCACTTCGTGAGGAGCGCCTCACTCGAGTAACAAGTCTGCGTTCGCTTCTCGAAGTAAAACCAATCGCCGACGACTAGCTGGATATGAGCGTTAGACTCTCACTATGAGTACGCGTCGCGGAGATGACCTCGCACTCGCCCACCGTTTAGCCGATGCGGCAGATGCCATCACTCTTTCGCGTTATCAAGCAATCGATCTCACCGTCACAACAAAGCCAGATAACACTCCAGTTACTGATGCCGATAAATCTGCAGAGGATGCCATCCGTTCTCTTCTTCATGCCCATCGCCCTGATGATGGGATTGTCGGCGAAGAGTTTGGAACCGAAGGCGCTGAAAAGAGCCGCTACTGGGTCATCGACCCCATTGATGGAACCAAGAATTTCTTACGTGGTGTTCCAACATGGGCAACTCTTATTGGATTGATTGAGAAGCAGGAAGATGGTTCCGAAAAGGTAGTCGTTGGGGTAGTAAGTGCACCTGCGCTTTATCGCCGCTGGTATGCATATGAAGGTGGCGGCGCATTTGTCATTGTTAATAAAGAAGTTCCCAAGAAAATAAGTGTTTCAGCTGTTGCAAAGATTGAAGATGCTTCAATCTCGCACTCTGACTTCATCGGGTGGGGCAAACGACTTGGCGCCTTCCGCGATTTAATGGATAAAGCTTGGCGCACTCGTGCACATGGAGATTTCTGGTCACATATGTTGGTTGCTGAGGGAGCGGTCGATATCGCTGCAGAGCCATCACTTGCACTGTGGGATATGGCAGCGCTCGACATCATTGTTCGTGAAGCAGGCGGGCGATTTACCAATCTCGATGGAGTCGATGGTTCACTCGGCGGCAGCGGAGTATCTACCAATGCGGCGCTGCATAGCTACGTAATCAGTGCGCTCAAGGTTGCGGAGTAGGAAACGAAATGAGCGCGCAACTCATCGCCCAGACATTCGCGGTATCAGGAATGACCTGCTCTTCCTGTGTCAATACGATTGAACGCGTACTCAATGAGATTGATGGAGTATCTGCTTCAGTAAATTTCGCTTCAGAGACTGTTCATGTGCTTGGGCCGGCAGATCTTTCTAGTGATCTGATTACACAGAAGATCAAAGCAGCTGGCTATAGCGCAACTCTCTTATCTGATAACTCAGATCCAGCGCTCCATCGAAAAGGCGCAGCAACGGCGCTGATCTTTGCAATTATCTTTGCGGTCCCATCGATTGCCATCTCTATGGTTATGAGTTGGCACCAGCCGATTAACGATTGGCTCATCTCAGTCTTCAATGCCTATGAATTTGCGCTCCCGCCGCACGCTGAACATCTCTTTGCATCATGGCTTGTTCTTGCAATCAGCGCACCACTTGTATTGATTGTGGCTTTTCCAATTCATCGAGCAGCGATAAGAAATTTCTTCCATCCAACGATGGATTCCCTGATATCTCTCGGATCGCTGAGCGCATATATCTGGTCAATTTATGCAACATATACGGCGCAAGGTGATGTCTATACCGAAGTGGCTGCTGGAGTACTTCTCTTTGTCATCCTCGGACGTTTCCTTGAATCACGCGCAAAGAAGAGTGCAGGAAGCGCGCTCTCCACTCTTTTAGCTCTCGGTGAGAAAGAAGTGGCCGTTCTTCGCAACGGCACAGAAGTTCTTGTGCCCATTTCACATCTAGTGATTGGCGACGAATTTGTTGTGAAACCGGGTGCTCGCATCGCAACAGATGGAGTAGTCATATCGGGGCAGAGCACTGTCGATAACTCACTTATCACTGGTGAGTCAAAGCCGATAGAGATATCACCGGGGATGAACGTGATTGGATCTGCGCTCAATCACAATGGTCGCATCATTGTTCGTGCAACGCGTATTGGTAGCGATACCGAATTGGCGCGAATCACTGCCATGGTTGTTACAGCACAAGGAGCAAAAGCTCCTATTCAAGCTCTCGCCGATAAAATTGCGTCAATATTCGTCCCTGTAGTCACAGTACTTGCCATTGGAACTTTCGAAGGTTGGTATTACTTCGGCGATAAATCACTCACCTATTCAATTTCAACAGCGATAACAGTTCTCGTGATTGCATGTCCATGCGCGCTAGGACTTGCAACACCCGTGGCGCTCCTTGTCGCTTCCGGTCGTGGCGCGCTCCGTGGAATCGTGATTCGACATCCACGCGTTCTTGAAGCATCACAATCGATTGACACAGTTGTCCTCGATAAAACCGGCACTCTTACCGATGGAGCAATGAGAGTTCAGCAGGTAGCCATTCCAATCTCAGCACAGAAAGTTTTGGGTGCTTCTTATGCACCTGTCATCAATGAGAAGAGCATTCTCTCCTCCGCTCTCGCACTTGATAGCCAGAGCGACCATCCGGTTTCGCAGGCGATAGCTTCATACTGCATATCGCGTAACGCAGAGCGACTACCTGTAACAGAATTTACGCAAACTCCAGGTGTGGGAGTTGCAGGTCGTGTGCGTATCGGAGATAAATCTCCTGTCGTGATTATCGGCTCCCCTGACTCTGTAGCGCATAGTTCTATTCCATTCGATGCAGAAATTCAGAAGGCCATCGACGATGCACAAATTCATTCGTACGCCGTGTCAGTGTTGGCATGGGATGGTGTTGCTCTCGCAGTCTTTGCCGCAGGCGATGTCATCAAAGCAGATGCCCCAGCTGCAATCAGCGCATTAGGTAGTCGCACTATTGAAACTTGGCTACTTACTGGTGATAACGCTGAAGCTGCTGCAAAAGTAGGCGCACTTGTCGGAATTTCCTCTGATCACATCATTGCATCAGCAAAGCCTGAAGATAAATTAGCAAAAATTACAGCGCTTCAAGCAGCCGGAAAACGAGTTCTCATGGTGGGAGATGGCGTCAATGATGCTGCTGCACTTGCGCAAGCAGATCTCAGCATCGCCATGGGCACAGGAACTGATACTGCGATTGCTACTGCAGATATCACCATCATGCGCCCAGAGCTCATGAGCATCATTGATGCTTTGGCGCTTGCTAAGCGGACTTTGCGCACTATCAAAATTAATCTCGGTTGGGCATTTGCCTATAACGCAATTGGTATCCCGATTGCCGTGATGGGTTTAATGACACCCATGTATGCAGCAGCAGCGATGGCGATCAGCAGCCTCTTTGTCGTAACTAATTCACTGCGAATTAAATAAGTTCAGCCTCTGGCTTCATGGTGCGCCAGATAGAGATTGCAGCGATATAGAGCGGAAATACGCTCATGATAATTTCTGAGTAAACCTGGTGATGGATTCCCGTTTCGTTGGAGTAAGACCACGAGAGATAGAAAAGATTGCCAATGTAGAGAGCACCAAAGGGTAAGGTGATGTAACGCAGTGACTTCACGCGAATAATATGAGGAATTTTCAGCATAGTTAATTGCGAGAAACAGAGAATTAAAGTCACTATCGCCACTGTATTTGGCTTGAGATCAAGCACTAAATAGGTCGGAACTGCAAGGTTCCACACTGCAGGAAACCCATTGAACCAATGATCTTCGGTTTCGATATCGGTTCGTGCAAACCACAGCGCTGAAATTAAGAGTATGAGACCAGCGATGAGAGTTTGAAATTCATGAGGAAGAATCTGTAAACGTACGAGCAGTGCAACTGGAACAACTACACACGTTAGATAATCGACAATAAGGTCGAGAATAAAGCCATCTACACGTGGTGCATGAATCACAACATCGATTCGGCGAGCAATCGGTCCGTCGAGTCCATCGAGCACCTGGCAGACAACCAACCAGATAAGCGCACCGCGAATATTTCCATCAATAACTGCTTGAAGTGCCAAGAGCCCTGCGACAGCGCCACTTGCCGTCATTACATGCAGCGCATATCCAGCTCGTCTGCTTGTCTTCTCTGAAGTTGGCACACTTTAGAATATCTTGAATTCACTCTTACCCATACCATTGCGCTATGGGTATCCGAGATTTATTCCGCTTTCTCGAAGATGCACAAGCTCGTCGAAAAGGGATACGCATCTGGATTGCCCTTGTCCTCGCGTGGTCTATTGGTAGATCGCTTGTTGTAGCCAAAGTCTTTGAAAAGTATGGATTGAATCCACAAATCTACTTTGCAATTGATTTTCTCTCTTCGATTCCCTATGCCTATGCATCTGCACAATCACTTCTAACATTTCTCGATAAGCAACGCGGGAAATCAATTGCGTGGGCTCTGCTGACAATCGTGATGTTCTACCTTCCCGATATTTATATCGTTATGGCATCCCGGCAGGTTCCGCCTTCGACTTACCTGGGCTTCGCTCTGATTCTGATCGCGCTTTCGGCGCTTGCTTATGAGCAGTGGAAAGAGAAAAGGCGCTGATACCAGCGCCTTTTCTTACTTTCGTACTCTTCGTACATTGGTAGCGGGGGCAGGATTTGAACCTACGACCTCTGGGTTATGAGCCCAGCGAGCTACCGAGCTGCTCCACCCCGCGTCGGAAGTGCAAGTGTATGTCGAGTCAGCTACTTCTACCAAATCCACGAAAGATAGTGAGAATTACTTACGTGATTGCGCTGCAATGGCTGCAGCAATTGCAGCCTTAAGACGATCTTGCGCGCGACCATATGCAGCAAAATCACCCTTTGCTAATGCAGCTTGTCCATCAGCGATTGCTTGCTTTGCACTTTGTAGCGCACTCGCAAGATCTGCTGAACTATTTGTAGTTGTTGGAGTTGATGCACTGGAATTTGTTCCAGAGTTTCCACCAAATACTTGATCGAGCGCACCCTTAAGCGAACTATCAAAACCAATGACATCTCCAAATGAGACCAAGACTTTCTGCAAGAGTGGATATGCAGATGCGTTTCCGGTCGCCTTTACATAGACAGGTTGCACATAGAGCAGACCATTTCCAACTGGAAGTGTGAGCAAGTTTCCAAGAACTACATCAGAACCACCTTGGCGCAAAAGCGATAACGCATTTGCGACATCAGGTTTTGCTTCAAAGTTAGAAGCTACTTGTGAAGGTCCGGCGATGTTGGTGCTGCGCGGAAGTTGTAAGACAGTGATCTTTCCGTAATCAGCTCCGGCAGTTGAATTGACAGATGCGAATGCAGAAAGGTTTTCGCGTCCACCTCGTGGAACAAATGGTGTGGTCAATGAGAATGTTGGTGTTGCAGAGCCTGGCATTTGAAGCGTCATGTAGTACGGAGGTTGCGCACCTGCATTCGCTCCGAAGGTTGAAGGATCGCGAGGAACGCGCCAGAAATCTTGGCCACCGTAGAAGGCTGCTGCGCTCTTGACGTGATACGAACTCAAGATGTCACGCTGTACGCGGAACATATCTTCTGGGTAGCGGATATGCCCTAAAAGACCCTTCGAGATTGCGCTCTTAGGCTTAACGGTATCTGGGAAAGCCTTCATCCATGTCTTTAGTACTGGATCTTGTGTATCCCATTGATACAAAGTGACTGTTCCATCGTATGCATCGACAGTAGCTTTCACTGAGTTACGAATGTAATTAACTGCCTTATTGGATTGCGCAGTAATTGAAGTGGAGTTAGTTGTGAGCGCATCATTTGTTGCAGCTGCGAGTGAAGTTGCCTTGGAATATGGGTAACCTGCACTTGTTGTGTAGCCATCGATAATCCATGTGATCTTGCCATCAACAATTGCTGGGTATGGATCTCCATCTAGTGTCAGCCATGGAGCAACCTTTGCTACACGTTCACGAGGTGAACGGTTGTAGAGAATCTTTGAATCTGCATTAATCAAATTGGAGAGCAAGATGCGCTGTTCACCATATTTGATAGCGAAAATTAACTTATTGAGTGTGCTACCAACGGAAACTCCACCCTTGCCTGTGTAAGTGTAATTCTTCTGTCCATTGGCAGAGGTGTCATCTGGATAATCAAATTCGACGGGTGAGTTGCTCTTCTTGCCGCCAATAATTGAATAATCAGGAACGTTTTCGCCAAAGTACACGCGAGGTTCAAATTCTCCCAGACCCTTTGTCGGAGGAAGATCTCCTACAAGGAAACTTGGCTTTCCATCTGCATCGACAGTATTTCCATAGGCAGCAACGAAACCAAAACCGTGTGTATAGACAAGGTGATCATTGATCCAGTTACGACTTGGATTTCCTTCGATATTAAGTTCACGAATTGCTACGACAGCATCGCGCGAGACTCCATTGACGGTGTAGCGATCGATATCGAGTGATTCAGGGAAGCTGTAATAAGGCTTAATTTGCTGCAGCTGACGGAATGTTGCTGAAAGCACATTGGGATCCATTAAACGGATATTGGCAATCGTTGCGGCATCTTTTGCCAACTGCCCTGCACTCGTTGAAATCGTTGCGTTGTAATCCTGCATCACAACTCCATTCAGGTCATACGCAGCACGAGTAGCATCAATATTGCGCTGAATGAATGGCGCTTCCTTTGATGATTCAGAGGGCTTTACCTGGAACTGCTGTATTGCACCTGGATAGATACCAGCAATCAGAACTGAGGAGACAACTAAGAGCGCTGTTCCTGCTGCAGGTAGAAGCCATGAACGGCGCACTAGGTTTGCAAAGAAGAGAAGTGCACACACAACTGCAATCGCAGAGAGAATTGCCTTTGCCGGAAGAGTTGCATTGACATCGGTATATGAAAGACCGGTGATTAATTTGCCCTCTTTAAGAGCAAGTGCATAGCGATCAAACCAATATGCAACTGCCTTGAGAAGTACGATGAGTCCAAGAAGAACAGAGATTTGAATACGCGCAGCTACAGTTGTGCGATCTGTCTGAACTGTCGTGCGAATTCCACCATACATATAGTGGATAAATGCCGAAGCTAAAGTTGCTAATACAAGAGTAGAGATTCCCCAACCGATGATTGCCTGCCACATAGGAAGTCGGAAGGCGAAGAAAGAGATATCCATTCCAAATTGCGGATCTTTTACTCCAAAATCTGTTGAGTTCTTAAAGAGGAGCCACTCGCGCCAGAAGACCATTCCAGATGTTCCGGCAAAGTAGGTAAGGGCGAGGACGATTCCAAGAAATACCCAACGGCGAATGGGTTCGACTTGTGCACGAAGTCGCTCAAGACCACTGACTTCGATACTTGTAGGTACATAGAGTGGGCGTCGCTTATACGCCAGATAAATATTGAGAGAAATTGTCAGCGAAGTGAGAATTCCAACAATTAAGAAGAGTTCGATTTTTGTTGTGAGAACTGTCGTCCACACTGATGTGAAATCTACTGAGTTAAACCAGAGCCAATCTACGTAATAACCGCTGAAGTAAGCCAAGAGCGCACCGAGTGCGACAAGGATTGCTGCAGTTATTACAAGTGGGCTTCGGTTTCTATTCATACTCCTAGGTTAGTGCAACCGGTGACACCCGGAAAATTGGAAGCTGGGCTCTTTCGGAGGTAAGCAACGGCTTCATCGAGCGTAGAAATCGCAACCACGGAGATTCCACTCACATCACTTGCAATTTCATTGCAATTATCGCGGGATGCAAAGAGCAGAGTTGCACCCGCCTTCTTTGCCGCAATGATCTTTTCAGAGATGCCACCAATCGGCCCAACTGCCCCATTGCCGCTAATGGTGCCGGTTCCTGCAACTTTTCTTCCTTGCAAAATATCTTCAGGAGTAAGCAATTCAATTAAACCGAGCGAGAAGATAAGACCACCACTTGGCCCGCCGGTATTTTTTAATGAAACTTTAAGAGATGAATCAGAGAGGTGCGACGAATCAACATCAGGAAATTCTTTGGCGAGTAATTTCTTTGTAGCCGTCATCGCATCGCTCTGCGAAACCTTCATCTCGTGGCGAGCTTTCTTATTTTCAACTTGTGTAGAAGTATTGCGTTGATAAATCACGGAACGCGGAAATAGCACACAATCTGCGCGCACCCAGCAACCCACCGCCTCAGCACCAAGTATTTTCGCATCGGGGGTAGAGACCCATATAGATAAGAGATAAATCTGACCGTTTGCTTTGTAAGTTGTTGCATCGCTCTTCTTGATTTGTAAAACTTTAGGAAAGAGTGGTGTGCCTTCACCAGGTTGGACAATCACGAAATTTACGGGGGTAAAAAGTGGAAGTAAGAAGAGAATTGCGAAGAAGAGCGTTAATAATCGCGGAGTCCGAGAGAAACGAAGCGCCATCGAGATCAGTTACCTACAGAGAGGTATCGCGCTCTGCATCTGTGTCGATGGTGTGAGAGTCCTCTTTTTCCACCGGTGGCTCACGAAATGAGTCTTGGAAACGTTGAAATTGGCCTACCGAGCGGGAGGTTTCGCTCTCGTACTTCGATTTAAATTTAGAGACCCAGATGACATATCCGATTCCGCCAATGAGGCCACCTGCCGGAACAATCCACCAAATCAGTGCGGCAAATGCGCTAGAGCCAGCCAGCAATTCTGTTGAAGCTAGATAAGCGCTATGAGGCATGTAAAAATCCTAGTGCTTTCGGGAAGAAAGTGCCCACTCTGATGGTTAGACCTAGTAACCAAGTGGATAGATAGAATCACTCTATTCACATGCTGGCCCAACTTTTCTCGAGGGAGTAATTGATGTCACCTTTTGGATTCACACCTGAAGATGGTGAAGAAGAAGGCAAGCCAGAAGATTCACATCAAGAAGAGTTTGGCGCCATGATGCGCAAGATGCAAGAACAGATTCAGAAACAATTTGAACAACTCGGCATCAATCCAGCTGGGTTAAACCCAGCTGGTTTCATCAATCCTTTCGCAGCTTTTGCACAGGGAACACAGGATGCGCTTCCGCAAGCAGTTGTCCGTGATACCGCAAAGAAATTTGTGCAGGCGCAGGGATCGCAACCAATTGGAACGAAAGATCTCACCGTTGTCGATAGCGCATTTGAGATCGCTGACCTTTGGCTTAATGAGGCAACAGTCTTTCCAGCAATTGCAGGAAATACATCGCAACGCGCAGTAAGCAGACTTGATTGGGTCGATGAAACTCTCAAAGGGTGGCAAGAGACAATGGAGCCACTTGCGACTGGTCTCTCTGCAGCAATCTCGTCTCTGCTCGATGATGCGATGGCGCAGCAATCACAGGATGCTGATTCTGGAGAGGCGATGGCGGCGCCGATGGGAGCAATCGCAGGCTTACTGCGCACATTTATCGGTTCACTCATTGCAACGCAGCTCGGACAAGCTATCGGTGGAATTTCAGCGACTGCAACTGGTGCCCATGATGTGGGGCTGCCGCTTCTCGACCCTGCGCGACCACTGTTAATCCCTGAAAATATTGAAAAGTGGAGCACCGATCTCGACATTCCAAAGAGCGAAGTATTCCTATTCCACGCACTTCGTGAGGCAGCGATTGCTCGACTCTTCGAATCAAACCCTTGGTTAGTTTCCTATATTCGTAGCGCGATTGTTGATTATGGACGCGGGATACATATCGATATGGAAGCGATTCAACGCCAAGCAGAAGAAGCGATGCAGAACTTTGATCCATCTCAGATGAACCCTGAATCTGGCGAAAATTCATTTACCATCGCACTCAATAACGGAATCTTCACTCCTGAAGAGACTCCTGCGCAACGCGCAGCGCTTTCCAAACTAGAAACTGCACTTGCACTCGTCGATGGTTGGGCTGATGAAGTGACATCTCTTGCTGCAGGTGATCGACTTCCTGCACTTGCACAACTTCGCGAGATGTATCGACGTCAACGCGCAACCAATGCACCGTCTCAACAACTCTTTAAAACACTTCTTGGCCTTGAAGTGTCTCCAAAACTTGCTCGCGAAGCGAGCGCTTTCTGGCAGAAGGTGCGCGAATCAAAAGATATTGCCTCGCGCGATAACATTTGGAGTGGAATTCTTCCCAACGCGGATGAATTACTTGAACCTGAAATATTCTTGGCTTCAACACAGATCCCTGATGACCTCAGCGGCCTGCTCTAAATCCAGTTCTGCCGGCGAAAAGAAAAGCGAAGTCCCCGGGCGCACATTTCGATATCAGCCTTCCCCTTGCTGATATCAAACGGTTATCCGAGGACTTCGTAAGCGCAAAGTACGGCCAATTTTCTGCAGAATCAAATGAAAATGGCTAAGACACAAGAAAATTTTTCTGTCAAAATTTATCGATACCTTCAAAAATAATTGTCTTATCTAATACATTTCCTCAATGACTACTGGAGAGTTTCATGGAGAGTTTGAGGAAGTGACACTCCCTGGAGTTGATGAAGGTGAGATTCTCGTCATCCGTTCGACACGGCGGAAGAAGAGCATCTCGGCATACCGACAAGGCGGACGAATCGTCATCTCCATCCCAGCGCGGATGAGCAAAGCTGATGAACGAGCGATAGTTCCCGAGATGATTGCCAAGATTCGCAGCCAAGAAGAGTCAAAAACTCCCGGCGAAGCCGATCTGATCGCCCGAATTGACCAACTTCTCACCGAACTTGCTCCTGAAATCACCGAACGCCCCGTCTCAGTGACCTGGCGGGCGATGCGCGAGCGCTGGGGCTCATGTACCAGCGTCGATCGCTCCATTCGAATCTCAGACCGCCTCAAAATGGCCCCTGAGTACGCACTGAACTACGTCCTCTTCCATGAGGCGATTCATCTCCAATACTTTGACCACGGCGAGCAATTCACCGAAGTTCTGAGCAGATTCGAGGAGTCAGAGCTAGCTAGCGCCTATCTCGACGGTTTTGAGGCGGCCGAGAGGTCTCTGCTGGCACCCAAAGAGTTGGACCTGATTTAGCATCGATCCCGGGTCAAATCTCTACGCACAATCCACGCGTAGAAACGGCTTTTTGAGCGTGCGCGGGGGTATTGTTTCAGCCAGTACACATGAGCGCCAAGCACATGGGTCGAACGGAGGCAAAAATGGCAGAGGTAGAGACATACAAGGGTGACGCTTACTGCGTTAAGTGCAAAGAGAAGCGTGATTTCGAGGGAACTGTAAAGATCTCCGACTCTGGTCGTCGCATGGCACAGGGCATCTGCCCAGTGTGTGGCACCAAGGTAAATCGCATTCTCGGCAAGAAGCCAGAATAAGTTTTTTCGTCACTATACGTAGTTATAACCCTCGCCTCATAGGCGGGGGTTATTTCTTTTTCCACAGTTAATAAGCCCGCTCGCAAAGGGCGTTCGGACTCTGCCCAGAATTCGCAGCTATGAGAACACTCAAGCGCGGAAGCTCACTCTTTGAAACTACAACTCCTGGCGAATACTTTCTTGGAACTGCCTCACGAGCGATTCGCATCTACACCCTCGAGCAGAAGGCGATCGCTGAGCAGTTAGCACGTGGAGCAACTGAGCATGAAATCTTGGCCACTCACGCAGTCTCACCCATCGCAGTTCATAACCTGTTTGCAGAGCTTGCCCATCACTCTCTGCTTGATACCTCGCAAGGCGCAATTACCCTCACCAAGAGATTTATCTCTAAAGTCGATGGTCGCGCAACCAAAAATAGTAAGCCACAGAGCGACGGCGCATATATCCAACTTCAGAATCGCATCGCGCCTGAATTAGAACAGAGCACATGGATCAGCGGAGTAACCGATGGAGGAATCTCCGTGCTTAGTGCTCGGCAAAATTATCTGATTGAAATTTCTGGCGGTAATCGAGTAGCCACTCTTCTCTACACACTCTTACTCACAAGTGGATTTACCCAAGTTCGTTTCACACCTACGGCGCGAGGGCGCAACGCTGGCTTTGGAGATCTCGATATCGGTGTCGATGGAGTGACTCCTGCGCTCTGCGGATTTTCATTTGTAGAAAATCGCGAAGAACTCCGTCGCGATTACTCACTCTTTCCACTTGATAAGAGCGCTCACTATAACGATGAAGCTTCGACTGCTGATCTCGCCATTCACTGTGGCGACATTGACCCAGAGAAGTTATCGCTCTGGATGAGTTATGGACAGCCATTTATACATATTCCGCAACCTCATGGCGGTCGCGCTGAAATCGGACCACTTGTTATTCCAGGAAAGACACCATGTCTGCGCTGCGCCGAATTGGTTGAGCGCGATCAAAGTGGGATTACATCACGCAGATCGTTAAGTACTTCAGATCGCTGCGATTATCCGCAGATTGCAGCCCATGCCATCGCAGCTCTTGCTGCTTCACAGATTGTTGCCTATTGCGATAGTCGGTCACTCGAACCGAACGAAGAATTAAGTGGAACAGAAGTTGCTGGAAAGATCACCGTTGTAGATTATCAAAATCTTGCGCAACCACAGGTGGTGGCGATTGCTCGCCATCCACTCTGTGGATGTGCTTTTTAGATCTGGCTCTCGATAAGTCGCGCAGCGGCGATCACCTGACGTGGTGGTCGTCCAGCGCGGCGCTTACGTTCGATGATCACGCCATCTTCAATCAATTGGCCGCCCCAAACACCGCAAGGCTCTTGGCGAGATAGCGCGCCATCGAGACACTTGTTACGTACCGGACATGTGCCACAGAGCGCCTTCGCCTCTGCAATTCCCTGGTCTGTCTCAGAGTAGAAGAGCTCAGGGTCTGCTAGATGGCATGGCAGGGTAAAGGCCTTGGCGTTGTCATATGTGAAGGTCACATCCTTCAAGCCAATCTTCTCGCCGCTATCTGCCCAGCCTGGTACCTGTAGTTCGCTGAAGAGAACTGTCATAGCTCTCACCTCTTCT
>AQUA01000002.1 GCA_000372185.1 actinobacterium SCGC AAA278-O22
CGAGATAAGCAACAGCTGCAGCGAAATCATCTTTTCGTGTAACTGGTGCATAGAGCAACACTGGTTGACCTGCGCGAGTAACGGCGAGCGCCTCGGCATTTGCCATTCCTTCAAGCATCTCAATATCAATCTGATCTACGACTCCGCGAGACTTTGCAACTTCCAGTGCCCAAGTCATGTGAAATAAGTTGTGTGATGCAATCCCGATGCGCACTGCTTGTGAATGCTCTGGCCGAAGTGCTGCATCAATGAGGCGCACATAGGACGCATCCACATCTGACTTTGAGCGATATGGGGCTGGGCTCCATCCATGCAGTTCTGCTTCGGCACGCTCCATCGCAAGGTTTGCACCTTTTACTAAGCGCACTTTGATGGATCCACCGCTACGTGCATAGCGATTCTTGGACCACTCGACCAGCTGAGCAAAGAATTGGTGGGACTCGGGAAGATAAGCCTGCAGCACTATTCCTGCCTTCATCGAAGCAAACTCGGTTTCATCCAGCACGCGCATAAAGGCAGCGACTGTCATGGGAAGATCGCGGTACTCCTCCATATCCAGGTTCACGAATACTCCGTGCTGAATCGCTTCACGGTAAAGAATGCGCATCTTTTCAGATACGCGAGTAATAGAACCTTCAACATCGATGATGATTAGCTGAGCAACGATGGATGAGAGTTTGACCGAGATGTAATTAACCTCGGGACGTCGCATCATTTCAAGAATTGATTGGAAGCGAAGTTCTGCTTCGTGATCACCCAGTACTGCTTCACCAAGAACATTGATATTGAGTGAAATTCCTTTTTCGCTTCGTTTTCCTAAATGTTTAGCGAGTTTTTCCGTTTCCGATGCCAAAATTAAATCTTTAGATAGTGCACGGACTCTTTGGTGCACTGCTGCAACAACGGGAGTTGGAAGCACATGTGAAAGGATTCCGATTGCGTGTAAGCCAATACCGTTAATTGGACCAAATCCAGTGATACTCGCCTTCTTGGCAGCGCGACGAAAGATTCGTGAAGAAGATTTAACTGATGAAATTCGCATCACTTCATCGGTAAGAGTGATAGTTGCTTCGATAGCGTGAGGATCTTTGAAGAGGCGTGCGACGCGCTTGCGATTTGCCTTCTCGCGGCGGTCGCGCAATTTATCTGACTCTTTCATCAGCGCTTTTGTGCGCTCGATTGCAGTGTCCGCTAGCGCATCCAGCGCTACATCAGTCTCAAAGATTGAGGGCATTTCGCAAGGTTATCAAGGGTTTTTAGCCTCTGCAGGCCCTATAAATGTGCGTTTTATGCGCGTAAGATTCACATATGAATAATGAAAATGCAGATGTGGCAACTGATAAGCCAAAGCGCATTCATGATCAAGCACCATCGGAGCTCTTTGCCAACTTTATGAAGTCCGGTTGGACTCCCTCTGATTTAACCGATATTGCGCCCCTTGAAGTCGTTACGTATGCATTTTCGCGTCGCCAAGTTCTCTCTGCAGCATTTAAAGGGATTCGACTTGTACTTCCTGCGGGCGGTTACAAAGTCCGTGCCAATGACACTGATTACAACTACCGACCACATTCCGCATTTGTGTATTACAGCGGTGTGCAAGGAGCGGATGCGACCGCAGATGCAGTTCTTGTTCTAGAACCATCAGGTGATTCACATATTTCTTATCTCTACATGAATCCTCGCTCTACTCGTGATACCGATGCTTTCTATCGCGATGCGAAATACGGCGAACTCTGGGTTGGTCGTCGTTTCACGCTATCTGAAGCAAAGGCGCGCTATCAGATTGATACCCGCCACCTATCTGAACTAGATGCTTTGCTCGGTGACGGCAAAGAGACTTTAACGTTGCGCAAAGTAGATCCTGCAGTAGACCCAAAGGTAAAGGCGCATGATCGCGAAGAAGAATTTGCCACATATGTTTCAGAACAACGTCTATGTAAAGACGAATACGAGCTTCGTGAAATGCAGGCGGCAGTCGATGCCACAGCTCTTGGCTTCAACGATGTCATTGCTGCAATGCCAGCTGCAATAGAGACTCCACGTGGTGAACGTGTCCTCGATGCAGCTTTCTATGGTCGTGCACGCATTCTTGGAAATGATCTTGGCTATAACACCATCGTCGGTGCAGGTTCACATGCCTGCGTATTGCACTGGATTCGCAATGATGGCGATGTCCGTCGCGGCGAACTTGTTCTAGTCGATGCTGGTGTTGAAGTTGAATCCTTCTACACAGCAGATATCACTCGCACGCTGCCGGTAGATGGAAAATTCTCGCCGGCTCAACGTGCGCTCTATATGTTGGTCTATGAATCACAACTTGCTGGCTTTGCAGCGATCAAGCCAGGAGTTCTCTTTTCTGAAATAAATAAGGCATGCCAGGCTGTATTAGCGAAGGGCTTAGCGGATATGGGTGTGCTTACCGTTTCTGCTGAAGAATCTTTAAAGCCTGAAGTTGGATTACATCGCCGTTGGACTTTGCATGGAGTAAGCCACCACTTAGGTCTTGATGTTCACGACTGCGCACAAGCACGTAAAGAGCAGTATCTCGATGCGCCACTTCGCGAAGGAATGGTTCTCACCGTCGAACCGGGTCTTTATATCCAGCCAGATGACGAACTATTCGCGCCTGAATATCGTGGAATTGGAATTCGAATCGAAGATGATGTTGTGGTTACCGCAGATGGTTGTCGCAATATCTCAGAGAATATTCCGCGCCACCCAGATGAGATCGAAAAGTGGATGAAAGGCGTTCTAGGACGCTAGCGCAAACCCAGCCGCAACTGCAGCGATAGATAGCCCAAAGGTAAGTGCGATATTAATTGCTGTTCGTCTGCGGAATGCAAGATCTTTTTCGATATCTAACATAAATGCTGACCACGTTGTAAATGCGCCACAGAATCCCATAACAAAGTAATTATTTTGGGTGTAACCAAGCACAAAAGAGCCAATTACATTCACAATGAGAATTCCAACTGGGAATACATATCTAGCACGGAAGTACTTATCAATCAGATAACGAAGTGGTGCACCAATTCCCGCACCTGCAATGAAAGCTAGAATTCTCATAGCTTCACCTTGCCTTTAATAATTCTGAGAATTGAAAGACTGATTAAAAGCGAACCTGCAGCTTGAATAAATCCATTGAGCGGTGTTGAACCATGGAGAATAAATGCAAATGACGACAGGGTGGTAAATCCACCTGCGAAGCCTGTAATCCAGAAGAGGCGCTGATATTCAGTCGTCTTCATTCGATAAGCCACAAAACCTGCGACCAGTACTCCTAATTGATTAACGAGAAAAACACCGAGCGAAAGCGTTGGTAGCGCCTCTATCAATTGCCAGCGGAGTAATGAACCAAGAATTCCACCGAGAGCTACCAGCAAGATGTGCAAAAGAGTTATGCCAACTTCTTAGTTGATTTAAAGATAGTGGTAATCACACTGATGATGAGCGATGCAAGAAGTGCGGACCAAAAACCTGTGATATCAAGTTTTGCACTCCAACGCGCTGTCAGTGACAACATCGCGGCGTTAACGACAAAGAGGAAGAGACCAAAGGTCACAATCGAAACTGGAAAAGTGAGAACTTTGATAATTGAACCGAAGACGCTATTGATTAAACCAAAGAGAAGTGCCACCCATAGGTAAGTTCCGACTCCACCATTTACGGTAATGCCGGGTACAACGAGGGTTGCAATCCACATAGAGAATGCCAGAACTGCCCAGCGGACCAAAATCATTAGTCGCGCTTTTCTCGCTTAAGCAATCCAGCAAACATGCGTGCTGGATCGTACTTAATATCAACAACGCGTTCCTTCATAGGAATGATTGCGTTATCAGTAATGCGAATATGTTCTGGGCAAACCTCAGTACAGCACTTTGTGATGTTACACATTCCGAGACCATGCTCTTCTTGTGCTGTGCGCTTACGGTTTCTCAACTTATCAAGTGGGTGCATATCAAGTTCTGCAATGCGGATAAAGAATCGTGGGCCAGCAAATGACTTCTTATTCTCTTCGTGATCGCGGATTACGTGACATGTGTTCTGACATAAGAAGCACTCGATGCACTTACGGAATTCTTGGCTGCGTTCGACATCGATTTGTTCCATACGGGCTTCACCTGGAGCAAGTTCCTTAGGGTGTTCGTACGCTGGAATCTCCATCGCCTTCTTGTAATTGAAAGATACGTCGGTGACGAGATCCTTAATGATTGGGAATGCGCGAAGTGGCGTCACAGTAATGGTTTCATCTTCATCAAAAGATGCAACCTGTGTCATGCAGGCAAGACGCGGCTTGCCGTTGATCTCCATAGAACATGAACCGCACTTGCCTGCCTTACAGTTCCAACGAACTGCCAAATCACCCATCTGTGTTGCTTGAACACGATGAATGACATCGAGGACTACTTCGCCTTCGTTGACATCGACTTGTACATCTTTGAGACCGCCATCAGTTGCGTCTCCTCGCCAGATGCGAAGATTAAGTTTGCGTGCCATTAGTTGGAACCGCCTTTCGCAATTTCTTCCGGTGTCATGTACTTCTCGAGTTCGTGTACATCAAAGAGATCGAAGAGCTCCTTAGGCAACATCGGCAGAGGTTGAGCCTTGATGGAGACCTGATTGCCATCGAATGATGCAATGTGGTTGACCTGACGCCAGGTGCTATTCATACCTGGGAAATCATCACGAGTATGTCCACCACGTGACTCTTCGCGAAGGAGCGCAGACTTGGCAGTTGATTCAGCGACTAACAACATATTGTCGAGATCGAAAGCTAAGTGGAAACCTGGATTGAACTTTCGTCCGCCAGAAACTGCAACGTTCTTACTGCGAGCGCGAATATCTGCAATCTTGGCGATTGCTTCCTCGATCTCAGAACGTGTGCGGATAATTCCAACCAAGTTATGAGTCACTTCTTGAAGTTCGGCATGTAGTGAATATGAATTTTCTCCACCTTGTCGTGCAAATGGAGCTTCGATGCGATCTGCTGCTGCCTTAATTGTTGAATCAGAGACTGGGTTTGCACCACTCTTCTTCACATACTCAGCAGCTCCTGCTCCTGCGCGACGACCGAATACCAAAAGATCTGTCAGCGAGTTTCCACCAAGACGGTTTGATCCGTGCATTCCACCAGCAACTTCACCTGCTGCAAAGAGTCCTGGAACTCCTACTGCGGCAGCGGTATCTGGTTCTACTTCGACTCCACCCATGACGTAGTGACAGGTTGGGCCAACTTCCATTGGTTCTTTGGTGATATCTACACCGGCGAGTTCATAGAACTGATGCCACATAGATGGAAGGCGCTTCTTAATAACTTCAGCTGGGATGCGCTGTGAAACATCGAGGAATACCCCGCCGTGTTCAGTACCGCGGCCAGCTTTCACTTCTGAGTTAATTGCACGCGCAACTTCATCGCGTGGAAGAAGTTCTGGTGGACGACGGTTATTGTCCTGATCTTCATACCAGCGATCTGCTTCCGCTTCGTTATCTGCGTACTTATCTTTAAATACATCTGGGATGTACTTGAACATAAAGCGTTCGCCCTCTGAATTGGTAAGGATTCCACCTTCGCCACGCACTGATTCAGTAACGAGAATGCCGCGCACAGATGGTGGCCAGACCATTCCGGTTGGGTGGAATTGCAAGAACTCCATATCAACTAAGTTTGCACCTGCCTTAAGAGCAAGTGCATGTCCGTCGCCGGTTCCTTCCCAAGAGTTAGAGGTAATCTTGAAAGTTTTTCCAACGCCACCAGTAGCAATAACGACTGCTGGTGCTTCAAAGAGAATCTCTTCGCCAGTTTCGCGCCAATAACCATAAGCGCCTGCGATCTTGCCGTTCTCCTTAAGAATTTCTGTAATGGTGCACTCTNCGAAAACTTTAATCTTCGCTTCCATATCGCCGAATTCGCGGCCATCTGCTTGCTGCAGAGAAACAATCTTCTGCTGCATGGTGCGGATAAGTTCTAGACCTGTGCGGTCACCGACGTGGGCAAGACGTGGGTATTCATGTCCACCAAAGTTACGTTGTGAAATCTTTCCTTCTTTGGTGCGGTCAAAGAGCGCGCCCCATGTTTCAAGCTCCCAAATACGATCTGGTGCTTCCTTCGCATGAAGTTCTGCCATGCGATAGTGATTAAGAAACTTTCCACCGCGCATTGTGTCGCGGAAGTGAACCATCCAGTTGTCATTGTCATTGACGTTACCCATTGAGGCAGCAGCGCCACCTTCTGCCATAACAGTGTGGGCCTTACCAAAGAGGGATTTGCAGATAATGGCAACGCTCAAGCCTGCTTCACGCGCTTCGACAGCTGCGCGCAATCCGGCCCCACCTGCACCAATAACGAGAACGTCGTACTTATATCTTTGGAGTGTCATATCCGTTGGCATCCTTTAGAAGAAGTAAAAGTTGGTAATGGCGCCAGAGGCAACCGCGCGGACATAAACATCAGCAAAGGCGACACCGAAGAGTGAAACCCAAGCAAATTGCTGGTGATAGTGATTGAGGATTGAGACGCGAGTCCATAACTTGTAACGGAATGGATGCTTTGAGAAATGCTTCAAACGACCACCGATTGTGTGGCGGCATGTGTGACATGAAGCTGAATAACCCCATAGCAGCGTTGCGTTGAGAAGGAGAACCAAAGTTCCAACGCTCATATGGCCCCATTGTCCCTCAGGGTTTTTAAATGCAAGAACTGCATCAATAGTAAGCAGAACGTTAAATACAAGACCTGCATAGAAGAACCAACGATGCGCATTCTGCATGATGAGAGGTGCGCGAGTTTCACCTGTGTACTTCTCGTGAGGTTCTGCAACTGCACATGCAGGAGGCGACATCCAAAATGAACGGTAGTAAGCCTTGCGGTAGTAGTAACAGGTCATACGGAAACCAAGTGGGAAGATCAAAATAAAGAGCGCTGGTGAAATTACCAATCCGAAGATTGCAATTGTTCCGATTGGTGTTCCGAGGAGTGATGCTCCTTCAACGCATGCAGTTGATAGGCATGGTGAATAGAAAGGAGAGATCAGTGGTTCTGCGAAGTAATGTGCATTTTCAAATGCACGAAATGTTGCATAGATAACGAAGGAGATCAGTACTGCAAAGGTAATGAGTGGTTCTAGCCACCATTTATCGGTACGCAGCGTGCGCTCTTTGATCTTCGCGCGAGTTGGAGAAAAGACTCCGGACATGTGTGCTCCCCTGGATGAATACAACTAATGGGAGAAGTGTGCGCTTGCCAGCGCAAAGTCGCTAGGCAGTGCCCCTCGTAAAGCTTATGAAGTCAGCCACAACTGGCTGAGGGAAATGCGAAACCCGTCTCAGTTGTACTTCGAAGGCGATTACCTTGCGAAGTAAGTAGCTGAGACGGGCTTCGGCTAAGCGCGGAGGACGTGGGATTTGAACCCACGAAGGTTTCCCTTGCCGGTTTTCAAGACCGGTGCACTCGGCCGCTATGCGAGTCCTCCGTGGAAGAGATTACCCGAAATCGGCTGCTTGGAAAAATCGCCGAGTTATTTACGCTGGGAGTTCAAGTAATTGCTCGATGATGATTGCAACACCATCTTCTTCACAAGGACCAGCAATGCCCTTTGCATATTTCAGTCCATCAGGATGTCCATCTGACATTGCAAATGATCGACCACACCATTCGAGCATTGAGAAATCATTGGGGTTATCTCCGAATGAAACGCAATCAGCTGCATCGATGCCAAGACGACCTGCCATCTTGGCAAGTGTCATTCCTTTAGAAACACCGAGTGCAGAAATTTCTAGAAGTGAATCAGATGGATTTGAGTGTGTAACAGTCACTAAACCTTCAAGTTCAACAGTTGCGATAGCGAGCATCTCATCAGATGACAGCTCTTGTTGTGAACAACGTGCAAGCACTTTAAGAGCTGGGGAAGTTACAACTTCTTCGATTTTTTCAACGCCGATATTGTCGAGACCAACATCCCAACGTGGAATATATGCCTTTTCGCGGTGGAAATAATTGTGTGATTCGACGGCAAATGAAATCTGTGGAATTGCTTTCCTGAGTCGCAGTACTGCTTCGAGTTGTTCATCCACTGGAATGAGCCACTCTTCAATCACCTTATCGTTGTGAAGGTCATACAACATTGCGCCATTGCCGCAGATTGCATTTCCAATACCAAATGCCTCTTTTATCTCGGGCATCCAGCGAGGAGGGCGACCTGTAACAAAGAAAATTTCAACGCCCATCGCATGTGCCTTTCTAAAGGCATCGATGGTGCGCTGCGTAATATCGCCGTAGTGCGCAACGATTGTTCCGTCGAGATCGGAAGCAATTAACTTAGGGCGACGCTGAAAATCTTGGTGAACGCTCACGCAAGCTCGAATTTCTTCATTCCAAGGAATGGTTGAAGAGCAGCAGGGACATTGACCGTGCCATCGGCATTCTGGTGGTTTTCAAGGATTGCAACAATCATGCGTGGAATCGCCACCAAAGTTCCGTTAAGAGTTGCAACAGCCTTTGTTCCATCGCTGTCTTTGTAGCGAATATTAAGGCGACGAGCCTGGAACTCAGTGCAGTTAGAGGTACTTGTTACTTCGCGATACGCACCTTGTGTTGGAATCCAGGCTTCAATATCAAATTTACGTGTTGCAGATGAACCAAGATCGCCAGATGCAACATCGATGACACGGAATGGAATCTCCATCGCGGTAAGGAAATCTTTCTCCCATTGCAAGAGGCGTTTATGTTCAGCTTTGGCATCTTCTGGCTTACAAAAGGTAAACATTTCTACTTTATCGAATTGGTGAACACGGATGATTCCGCGAGTATCTTTGCCATAAGTTCCCGCTTCGCGACGGAAACATGATGAATATCCGGCATATCGCAGTGGTAATGAGTCGGCAGAAAGAATTTCATCCATGTGCATCGCAGCAAGTGGAACTTCAGAAGTTCCTACAAGATAGACATCATCTTTTTCAATGCGATACACATTTTCGGCAGCTTGGCCCAAGAAGCCGGTACCTTCCATCGCAGCAGGATTGACAAGTACAGGTGGAATTACGGGTGAAAAACCATTTTTGAGAGCGCTCTGAATTGCATAGTTAACGAGTGCAAATTCAAGAAGTGCGCCGACGCCAGTTAAATAATAGGAACGAGAACCCGCCACCTTTGCGCCGCGCTCGGTATCAATTGCTCCAAGCAACTTACCGAGTTCGACGTGATCTTTAGGTTCGAAGCCATCTTGTGCGAAATCGCGCGGTGTTCCAACGTGTTCGAGAGTGACGAAATCTTCTTCGCCACCGATAGGTGCTTCGGTATCAAGCAAGTTTGATAGTTGCAGCAACAAAGCCTTGGCCTGCTCTTCAATATCTGCTCGCTTGGCGTCAGCAGCTTTTACCTTGTCGGCTAATTCTTTCGCGTTGGCAAGGAGCGCAGTTTTTTCGTCACCTTGTGCGGCTCCTACGCTCTTAGAGAGAAGATTCTGCTCTTGCCGTAGCGATTCAAATTCACTGACAGCAGCGCGCTTAATTTCATCGATGGCAATTATCTGATCAACGAGCTCAACGCTTTCGCCACGCCCCTTTTGAGATGCGCGCACGACATCAGGGTTCTCGCGTAAGAACTTGATATCAATCATCAACGCACCTCTCGTGGGTAAGAGCCTAAGAATCTAATGTCATCGCAGATTTCACGTAGTTCTTCAATCGACTTTCCGACTGGAGAATCGTTGACGTGGCCTTCGACATCAATAATGAAATGGTAGTGACCAAGTTCGCGACCTGTTGGACGTGACTGGATGAATGTCAGGTTGACGTCATGGTGTGCGAATACCTGGAGGATTTCAAGGAGCGCGCCCGCATGGTCGATATCGATAAAGACCGCCATCGAGGTGCGATCGTTGCCAGTGGGTTCAGGAATCCAGCCCGGCTTCTGGGCGCAGATAAATCGAGTCACAGCACCAGAGTTATCGCCAATATTGTCTTCACGGATTTCTAGACCGAAATGTTCAGCTGCTGCACTTGATGCAATCGCAGCATCGAGTTCGCCTTTGCTGACAGCCTCTGCTGCAGCAGAAGTTGAGTTGGTAGGAACAATTTCTGCGTGCGGATACTTCGCCGCAATATAAGCGCGGCACTGTGATTCGGCATGCGGATGTGTGCCGATGCGATTAATAGTTGTCGCACCTGGCTTAGTCATAAATGCAAAGGTGACTGGCAATGTGACTTCGCCAGCAATGGTCAATGGGTCTCCGCTTGCCAATTCATCGAGTGTGCGAGCAACAACTCCTTCAACAGAGTTTTCGATGGGAACGAGTGCAAATTGAGCTTCGCCTTTTCGAACTGCATCAAGTGCTGCAGTGACATTGGCATAAGGAATCTTTACATCAGAGTCGCAGGTAATCTTCTTGAGAGCAGCTTCTGTAAATGTGCCGACAGGGCCTAAATAGGCAAATGTCTGGCTTTCGGTGGCGCTCACCGGTCAAGGATACCTGAGTACCTCGCGTGCATGTGACGGCTTATTTGTGATGAGAATATCGACACCCAACTTCTGGCAGAGTTTGATATCGGCTGATTCATCAACAGTCCATACATTAAGCGACTTATTGAGTTTCTTGATTCGCTCGGCGCGGATGGGCTCTTCGCGTATTTCATTGATGCCGGGGCCAATAGAAGCAGCTGATGAAATTTTTGCCTGAAACCATGGCGTGTTTTTATGCACGAGAAACGTGGTTTGAATGCGTGGATCAAGTCGCTTCATCTTCTCAATTGCAAACCAACTAAATGACATCACTGCCACAGCTATTTTTTCAATTCCTTTTGTTGATGCAATTGTTTCAACAACAATTTCTTCAATTCGATTACCTGAAATGACTGGATGCTTTGTTTCGATCAGTACACCCTTCTTCGACTTCACTGCGAAAGCGAGAAATTGGTCAAGAGTAAGAATCTGGGGATACGCGCGCGATACCTCTTGATATGTCATCTCTGCAATCAAGCCTGGGTTTCCTGCTCGCTCGAGCATGGTCGCGTTGTGCCATAGAACAGGGACTTCATCTTTAGTCAGTCGGACATCGCATTCAAAACCATCGGCGCCTTGAGCCACTGCGCCTTCATATGCGGCAAGGGTGAGCTCTGGAAAGTCAGCGCTTGCACCACGGTGGGCATAGATCAGCATGAGACTGAGAGTAGCAAAGAGATTAGGCTTAGCGGCATGAGCTATTTCGCATCTTCTGCGCGATCTGCCGTCGGCCTTGTACGCAGTGGCAATGAAGATAGCGGACTCGCATCTTCACGACTTATTGCAGTTGCAGATGGAATGGGCGGACATGCAGCCGGTGAAGTTGCATCAAAGATTGCAATATCAACTCTTGCTCAACTTGCTTCAATATTTACCAATCCAGAAATTGATGCTGAGTCCGCCGACGATATTTATCTCAACTCTTTTCACGAAATTGATCAGACACTCAAAAGCGAGGTAGATGAGAACCCGCAGCTATCTGGCATGGGAACCACTCTTACCTCTCTCTTCTTGCGAGATAACTCAGTTGCACTTTTGCATATTGGAGATTCTCGCGCCTATCGTCTCCGCGGTAATTCATTTGAACAGCTCAGCGTCGACCACACGGTGATTCAGGAACTTCTCAATCAAGGAGCAATCTCTGAATCCGATATTGCAACACATCCTCAACGATCTGTGCTTACCCAAGTATTGATGGGTGAGGGAAATCTCGAACTTCCGCTACCTGTATTCGAAGGAAAAGTTAAGGATCGCTATCTAGTATGCAGCGACGGATTGAGCTCAGTGTTAAGTGAGAAAGAGATCAAATCACTTATCAAGGGCAGAGCTCGAGATGAGGCTGTGAACGCTCTTATCGATGCAACATATATCAATGGTGCGCCCGATAACGTCACTGTAGTAATTGCCGATATCGTCGAAGAAGTTCAACCGGATGCAATCGTGAAGATAGGAGCTGCCCAATGATGAACTCATTGCTTGGCGGGCGCTATCTCCTTGGCCAGATGATCGGCACCGGCGGAATGGCTGATGTCTATATCGCACAAGATCAACGTCTATCGCGCGAAGTTGCAATCAAGATTTTGCGAAGCGATTTGGCAAAAGATCCAGCATTCGTTTCACGTTTTCGTAAAGAAGCAAAAGCTGCAGCTGGACTCAATCATCCCGCAATTGTTGCTGTGTATGACTCTGGTGAAGACCCTGCTCCTTACATTGTGATGGAGCTCGTCTCTGGCCACACTCTTCGCGAATTAATTCATCAAGGTGAACGACTCCCATTAAATCGAGCACTTGAAATTGCAGAGGGAATTCTTGCTGGCCTTGAGTATTCGCATGAACGACACATTGTTCACCGCGATATCAAACCTGCCAATGTGATGATCACTGATTCAGGCGATGTAAAGGTGATGGACTTTGGAATTGCGCGCGCCATGGATGATCTTGGAGCAACGCTGAGGCGCTCGCCGTTACTCGCGCAGGTCAACCAGTGTTGCTCTATGCACCAGTTACACGAAAAGATGATTTCGCTGCAGCTGTTGCTTATCTCGTTCGTCGCCTTGACGAAAACACATCGGATGAAAATTATCTCAAGGCAGCTTTTGAAATCTCTAAAAATCCGGCCAAATTTAAAGAGCAAGAAGATCGCTTCCGGACATCAATCGCTGAGCGACACACAATCACAACGCAGTCACTTCGACATATCAGTCATACATTAAGTGCCAGCCGGACCTTTGAGAATGAACGCAATGCCGATCCCACCGAACCAGGATTTATTAACGATGTCACTAAAGCAATCAAGAAAGTTCGTGCCATCAAAGATCAAGAAATTCCGCTAGTTATCAATGGCAAAGAGATATTTACCAAAGAACAAGAGGCAGGTACTGATCCTTCTGATAACGGCAAGGTTTGGTATCACTACTCAGTGGGCTCTGCGAAAGATGTAGATACCGCGATTACAACTGCAAAGAAGGCGCAAGAAAAATGGAGCGCGCTCACCATTGATGAGCGCACAGATATTCTCTTTACAGTTGCTGAAGTGATGGCACAGGCGACTACAGAAACCATTGCTGTGATGTCACGGGATGCTGGTAAGACAGTTGCCGAGGCAGATCCTGAAGTAGCAGAAGCAATCGACTTCGCTCGGTTTTATGCAACTACTGCACAGAATTTCGGTGAATCAACTCCACTCGGAACTATTTTAGTAGTTCCACCGTGGAACTTCCCCTATGCAATTCCGATGGGTGGGGTGTGTGCAGCTCTTGCTGCAGGTAACACTGTCATTCTTAAACCAGCGCCAGAAACTGTTGCAACTGCGTGGGAAATTGTCAGCCATTTATGGGCTGGTGGAGTTCCGCAAGATGTCTTGCAGTTCTTACCGATGCGCGATGACGACAATGGTAAGTACCTAGTTACTCATTCAGGAATCGACGGTCTGATCCTCACGGGATCATTCGATACAGCATCACTCTTTACTTCGTGGCGACCTGAAATCAATTTGATGGCCGAGACAAGTGGAAAGAATGCTGTTCTCATCTCTGCATGTGCAGATATTGATGCCGCTGTAAAAGATTTGGTGCAGTCAGCATTTGGTCATGCGGGACAGAAATGTTCTGCTGCATCTATCGCAATCGTTGATACACATATCTATAACGACCCCGCTTTTATTCGCCAACTGAAAGATGCTGTCGAATCACTTCATGTTGGACCAGGGTGGGATTTCTCAACAACAGTTGGTCCAATTATTCGCCCATCAGAGAACGCGCTTACTCGCGCACTCACTCAACTAGACGCTGGTGAAGAATGGTTAGTCGAACCGAAGCAACTTGATAACGCAGGGCTAATGTGGCGCCCAGGTGTAAAGCTTGGCGTCAAAGCAGGTTCATGGTCACATCGCAACGAATGGTTCGGTCCGGTTCTTGCAGTCATCGAAGCTCCTGACTTTGATACCGCTATCACGTGGCAGAACGACACAGATTTTGGACTTACTGCGGGTATTCAATCTCTCGATGAGAAAGAGTGCGAAGAGTGGATCAATCGCATTGAAGCAGGAAATCTTTATGTGACCCGTGGAATAACTGGTGCGATTGTTAACCGCCAACCATTTGGCGGTTGGAAACGTTCTGCAGTGGGGCCTAATGCGAAAGCGGGTGGGCTTAACTATGTAAACACACTTCGCAATTGGCCTCGTGTAACCAATCTCGAAGCAGCAATCTATGGAGTAAATACTTGGTGGGCCAAAGTTGGTTCACAAGCAATTGACCGAAGTGGGTTAGTGGTTGAGAAGAATTTCCAGCGCTATCGCCATTATGTGGCGCCCATCGTGGTTGTTGTCGATGAATCAACTACACAAGCCGAGAAATCGTTGATTCACCATATCTCTGAAACAACAGGGGCAAAGGTCATCTTTACAACAGATCTCAGTGATGTGACAGAGAAGTACTCACGTGTTCGCTGGCTTGCATCAAGTAAGCCTCCCATCTTTGAAGAACTACAAAAAGGCATCTCTATCGATCATCGTCCGATTGCGCAGCGAGGAGATATCGAAACTCCACGCTGGCTCATCGAACAATCTGTTGCGATTATCTATCACCGCTATGGCAATCCGAATGGCGGCCCAAAGCCAACCTGCACAGGCCTCACTGCCTAACCGGCAAGGGATAGGATTTAGAAATGCGCAGCGCGGATTGGTATGGAGGAAACTCAAAGGATTCCTATATTCATCGCGCTTGGATGCGCCGTGGTAATCCCGATTCTGCTTTCAACGCAACTCGTCCTCAGATAGCAATTATCAATACTGCTTCAGATTTAGCTCCATGCAATTTGCATCTTGATGAAGTTGCACAAAGTGTTAAGAACGGCATTTGGGAAGCAGGAGGAGTCCCGCATAACTTACCGATGGTCTCACTCGGTGAAACGAATGTTCGACCAACTGCAATGTTGTGGCGCAATATGGTTGCAATGGCAACTGAAGAAATGATTCGTGCCAATCCAGTTGATGGCGTTGTACTACTTGGTGGATGCGATAAAACTATTCCTGCACTGTTAATGGGCGCTGCATCGGTAAATCTTCCAGCAATAGTTGTGCCAGGAGGACCGATGCTCAATGGAACTTTTAAGGGTGAGCGACTTGGTTGCGGTACCGGTGTATGGAAATTTAGCGAAGCAGTCCGCGCGGGAACAATGTCGCAAGAAGATTTTAATAATTCAGAGAAGTCGATGATTCGTAGTAAGGGTCACTGCAACACAATGGGAACTGCATCAACGATGGGCAGTCTTGCAGAGGCGCTTGGAATGGTTCTTCCTGGGACTGCAGGAACTCCTGCAGTTGATAGTCGATTGCTTCAAGCAGCTCACGAATCAGGAATACGTATCGTGGATATGGTCTCTGAAGATCTCAAACCAACGGACATTATGACCATTGGTTCATTTACCAATGCCATCGTCGCACTCGGTGCGATTGGCGGCTCTACTAATGCAGTTGTGCACCTATTAGCTATTGCGGGGCGCCTTGGAATAAAGCTCACTCTCGATGATTTTGACCGGATTGGTTCACGAATTCCACTCTTAGTGAATCTTCAACCTGCAGGTGAATATTTGATGGAAGATCTTTTCCGCGCTGGAGGGCTTGCTGCCGTGATGAAGGAAGTAGAAAAGCATTTAGATCGATCCGCCATTACTGTTACCGGAAAGCCCTATGTAGATTCTCTGAACGGTGCTGAAATTTATGACAACAAAGTAATTAAGAAATATGAATCGCCTTTGCAACCAGAAGCAGGAATTGCAGTCTTGCGCGGAAATATCGCACCTGATGGAGCAGTTATTAAGCCAGCAGCTGCTAGCCAAAATTTATTGGTGCACACTGGCAAGGCAGTAATTTTTGAGAGCATTGAAGATTTCCATGCTCGCATCGATGATCCATCACTTGATGTAGATGAAAATAGCGTTTTAGTACTTCGTGGATGTGGACCAAAGGGTTATCCCGGAATGCCAGAAGTTTCTAACATGGCGATTCCAAAGAAACTGTTGGAAAAGGGCGTATTGGATCTTGTTCGTATCTGCGATGGTCGCATGAGCGGTACTGCCTTTGGAACAGTTGTGCTTCACGTATCTCCTGAAGCCGCACTGGGTGGCCCTCTTGCTAAATTGCAGAATGGCGACATCATCGAACTCAATGTTCCTGCTCGCACACTTAATGTGAAAATTTCTGATGCAGAGTTGGCAGCGCGAGTTCCTTCACAAGCGATGACGGATGCGCTAGCTCGCCCTGCTCGCGGGTGGGAGCACCTCTATATAGAGCATGTAGAACAGGCACATTTAGGTGCAGATCTTGATTTCTTACGTGGGGCTAGTGGTTCACAGACCCCACGCGAATCGCATTAATTAAGCGCTAGGACAACATAGATACTTCAACTTAATTGCTTTCTCTTTGCGATATTTACGTGAGTAAACTTCAAGTGTGCGCGCCTATGTAATAACTAGCCCCCAAGTTGGTTCAGTTGTCGAAGTCTCCGAACCAACTATTGGCGCAGAAGATTTTTTAATTCGCGTTGAGCGTGCTGGAATTTGCGGCACTGATGTCGAATTTTTTAATGGAGATATGTCTTATCTTGCTAGCGGAGAGGCACACTTTCCGCTTCGCATTGGTCACGAATGGTGCGGCCGAGTTGTTGCGGTAGGTAATTCAATTGATTCTGCTTGGATTGGAAAATTTGTTACCGGCGACACCATGCTGGGATGTCAACGATGCGACCGCTGCAGAAGTGGCTTTCAGTATCTATGTGCAGAAAGAGATGAAGTAGGAATACGGCGCGGATTTGCCGGTGCTCTTGCAGAAATGTTGGTAATTCCAAGTTTTGCAGTGCATGAATTGCCCAATGGCATGGATCCCGCACTTGGTGCGATGGTTGAACCCACAGGAAATGCTCTTCGTGCAGTGGATGCAACACATGTAGAAAAAGGTGAACGTCTTCTCATATTCGGGCCAGGAACTATTGGCTTGCTCTGTGCACTTATCGCACACAGCCGCGGAGTAGAAGTTCATTTAGTAGGCGTTGACGAAAAGTCATTGAATTTTGCTCGTCAGTTCGGATTTGCAGGAGTTCACTCAATCCACTCAGTGCCAACAGTGACAATTCATTCGATAATCGATGCAACATATGGTGATGGAGTCCCTGCGCTTGCACTGGAAATGATTGAACCTGGTCGATCCATTGTTTTAATTGGAATCGCAGGTGTGCCTAATCTGATTGATAGTCGAATTGTTGTTCTGAAGGATTTAACACTCACTGGAATATTGAGCGCTTCCCCCGGACTTTCTGGAGCAATTGAGATTTTGAGTAATGGAGTTATTGATCCGCGGCCACTGATAGCGGGTGTAGTTTCGCTTGAAGAGACAAGCGCAGTTCTCAGCGGCAATCGCTCGGGTGTAAAAGGAGATGGACCAAAAATCCATATAAAACCATGAAAAAGATAGCGATTATTTTAAGCAGCTTAATTTTGACCAGCGCTCTTCCACCGGCACATGCTGCAGAAGCGCCAATCACAGTGATGTCCCGCAATCTCTATTTGGGTGCCGATGTGGGCGTGGCTCTTGCCAAGATTCCAAACATGCCAGCTGCTGCTCAATTTATGTGGAATCAAGTTCAAAAAACTGATTTTTCACAGCGAAAGAAAATTCTCGCCGATCAAATTCGCTCCGAATCTCCTGACGTCATCGGCATACAGGAAGCAACCATTTGGTACTGCAAAGCTCACTTCTGGAGCAAGAAAACTGAAGTTTTTAACTTTACCTCTGAACTTCTAGCCGAACTGGGTGGTGAGTACACCATCGCTGAAAAGAATGGTGTGCAAGCAAATAACCCGGGATATTCCATCGGACCAATTCCATTCTTGACTACCGTGCACGATCCAAAAACTTTCCAAAAGCTTTTTGGGCAAAATTACGCTGATTGCGGATTCCAAATCGGAGATGCCCTGATTATTAAGAAGTCTCTGAATCAGTACGTAAATGCAGTTGGAAATTCTGAGTACAAAGATGTGTACAAAGTTGTTCCTACATTGATGGAGATCTACCGCGGATATTCGTGGGTAGATATCACCGTACAAGGAACAAATGTTCGTTTTGTGACAACTCACCTTGAGTCACTGTGGGATCCCAATAAAGTTCCTAAGGCTGCCGATCAAGCACGACAGTTGGTTGAAGATTTAAAGGGCACACAATCGCCGATTGTTGTCATTGGTGATTTTAATTCTGATCCGCGAGATCCACGACCATCGGGTGCACCAAATCCAGGAGATCAACCAACTGCTTCACAGAAGTGCCCGCAAGGAGAAAGTATCTGTAATGCATATCGAATTATGAGAGCTGCAGGTTTTACAGATTCTGGCCCAGATGCCAGTGATCCGAGTACCTACAGCTGGGGAATGAACGCACTTCTCACTGGCCCAGATACAAAGCGAGCACAAGCTGCTGCAACTATGGGAAATAAATTTGGATTCACTGATCGACTTGATTACATATTTGTGAAGAACGGCATCAAGGTGCTTACTTCAAAGATGATTGGTCAGACTCCACCATATGGCACTGATCATGCAGGAGTAGTTACGCAACTTAATGTGACTGCTTTAGGTTCGGTGATAAGCGCACCTCTGGATGCACATCACAGATTCCCGATTTCATTCTGGAAAGGCTTCGGGCTACTTCTTATAGCCCTGATTGCTTGGCGCATTGTGCGTAGATTCCGCCGTCGCTAGCTAGTTTGTCTTCAGCGTCCTTGACCATCTAGTTAATGATGGGCAAATTCGATACACCAATTCAACCTGGAAATAATTGAGTGGGTTTACCTGGAATCGATACCTGCGCAATATACGTTTTCCCCAAATCTTCATTCCTACTAACTTGGTTAAATTTTGCAGTTGTAATAACCAGTAAATCTAGATTGGGACCAGCGAAGCTACAGCTTGTTACAAGAGGCTGACCTAAGTCGATCTCTTCTGTTATTTCAAATGCTGAGTTAAAACGCCTTACCTTACTTCCACCCCAGAAAGCGACCCAAAGCCCACCTTCGGAATCAATACACATCCCATCTGGTGCTCCATAACTTTCATTCGGACTTGTCCACAATCGTCTTCTATTGGATAACTCTCCTTCGCAATAATCAAAACCATCTATGGAAAGAGTAATGGTGTCAATGAAATACATCGTCTTACCATCTGCACTCCAAGCAAGTCCATTACTAATTCCAATGCCCTCTATAACTTTAGTTAATTTGTCGCCACTTTTATCAAGTCGATAGAGAGCACATCCTGAAGGATGGGAGTCAACGTCGTAAGCAATCGTTCCTAACCAAAGATGTCCATCAGGCGCAACCTTCGCATCATTCCATCTCAACGGAAAAAGATCTGGAGATCCATCTGCACTTTCACGCCCGGGCATTGTCGAAGACTCACCATTCTGATGAAGGCGTAGTGGCCCTGATGCAGTTCCGACTATAAAGTCTGAATTAATACAGGGGATTACAAAACTAACATCTTCTGGAAAAACAATTTCTCGAGTTGTCTCATTAACAATATTCTTTGATAAAACTTGTTTACCTAAAATATCAACCCACCAAATCTCATTGTTCATTAAACCAATAGCAATCGGTCCTTCACCTACATTGCAGGCGCGTTGATCGAAAATACGAAGACTTTCCTGAGCAGTTTTCATCATGAGATAGCCACCAATACTAGTGAGATAGTCGCAATCATAATCCCAACCCAATTTATTAATCTTGGCCGTTGCTTCATCACTGGAATTGCAATAAGTGTCGCGAATATCGAGCTTGTAGCAATAATTATTCCTACCTTAGCTAAATCAAGATTAGTAATAGCAAGAACATACGTGTAGTTTGCAAGGAATTCCAATAACGCAGAGAAGACAGTTAGTAGTAACCAAGAGCTCCCTGAGCCTTTTTCTGATTCCTCGGATTTTTTCCGCACAATTGAGTAGGCAACCAAAAATACCCCAGCTCTAGCTCCGGCAAGCCCCGTGATATTTTGTCCATCAGAAATTCGAGTCATACCGATTGAAAATCCAGAGAAACAAATTGCCGCGGCTATAGTGGTCATTGAGACCCACAGAAGGTTTGTAGCTTTTAAATTTTTGGGTTTTCCAGCTAGATAAACCCCAACAATTCCCAAGAAAAAAGCAATCATAAGAACTGATTGAATAGATTCGCCGGTTGCGGCGGCAAAGATAACAATTGCGCTTGTCTGAACAACTGATAGCAATGGGCTCACGTAGGCAACTGGACCCTTTGCAAACGCCTTGTATGCGAGTGGAATACCAATCCCACCTGAAATACCCGAAATAACTCCAATAAAGAAATCTTGAAGTTGAAAAGTTGCGGTATCAAAGAAAGTAGAGATCAAAGCAATCAAGAGGATGATTGAACTTGTAAAGCGAAAAGTTATTCTCCAATCGCGAAGGAGAGTAGCTTTTCCCGCGAATACATTGGCTGTTGCAATCGCTACTACATTTGTAAAGCTCGCAACGTATCCGAGCATTTGTTAGCTAATCTTTGTGGATTTCATCTGTGGAGATTGGATAAATTCTTTCTTTAGGGAAACACCAAGACCAACCTGTTGACTGAGTGAAATTTTATTTCCAGAAATGATTGGCAAATCTGTCACCACGTGTGGGTACCAAGTTCTCAAGCTGGCGCGGACAGTTTCCTGAATTAATGCATTTTCAGAGGCTAGCGAAAGGTGTAAGCCGGCAATGAGACCGATAGGTCCGGTGCAGTCGTGCGGTGCAATCTGTATACCCGTTTGCTTCGTTTTCTCTACCATTTTCAAGCCTTGAGTAAATCCTCCACACCATCCCAAATCGAGAGTCAAAACATCAATCAAACCTCGATCACATAGTTGATTGACACGAGTGAGGCTTGCAACAGTTTCGCCATGGGCAATTCTTGGCATTCCAGAACCTCGAAGTACAGAGAGTTCATCGACCAGATCTGGGTAAATTGGATCCTCAACCCAGAAGAGGTCAAATTCTTTGACCGCATCAAATATTTTTTTAGCTGCTGTTGGCGACCAAAGCGCATGGAGTTCAAGCATGATGTCCATTTTGTTGCCGACACGCTCGCGAATCTTTCTAAATGGCGTCAAACCTTCATTTAAATCATCATCAGAAATATCCTGACCATTATTTTTCTCAGCATAGACATCGAGAGGCCAAATTTTCATTCCAGTTACACCTTCTGAAAGAAGATTTTCCGCTAAGGCTCCTGCATCTGTAAGAAAGGCTTTCAAGTCCTCTAAGTCGTCAGAGTTTTGATCGATACCCCACGACTTACTTGATTGATTTGACTTGCGCATATAACCGCGCCCGGCACAGGTGTTATAGAAACGAATGTCCTGATTGTGCTTCCCGCCAAGATATTCGTATAAAGGTTTATTTGCAGCCTTAGCTTTTATATCCCAGATAGCTATATCAATAGCTGATCGACCACGTGTCTCAATTCCAGAACCGTTGTAACCAACGTAAGTGTGCATTTTTTCCGCCAATGCTTCCTGGTTTAGAGGATTTTCACCTACGATTGCTGGTCCCAGAAACTCTTGGATAAATGCGGCAACCGAGTTTCCAAAGTAATAACTTTCGCCCGTGCCCGTAATACCTTCATCGGTCATCACTTCAACCTGAATGAGATTTAGAAACTCATCATGATTGTAGGTACGGACTTCAGTTATCTTCATATGTTCACCTCAAAATATCCATCGAATACTTTTTCAATGCTTGTTCAAGAACCTCATGGACTGTTCGAGACTCACCAAGAACCTCTTTAACAATTCGCGCTGCCACTTCTGAAAGCGGAATTGATAAATCTGAGGCATACATGTCTTCTGCAAGGTGGAGATGTTGAGACATTGCCTTCATAGCCAATTCCGGATTTTTATTCTTCACTGCTTTGAATATTGTGTGATGAAGCGGTGCACCTTTAGCAACTGTTTCGGGATCAGCCAAAGACCGCAGCATAATTTCAAAAGTCAATGTTGTAATCGATCCGAACATTACTTGGAGGACCGGATTCTGAGTTGCTTTAGCGAGGAGGGCATGAAAGGCAATATCTGCTTCGGCTCGCGCCAATAATTCGCTAGCACTTTCAAAGGCCAACAACGCAACTTCCAGTTGATCAATATCTTCATCTGTTGCTCGAAGAGCAGCAAGCCGAGCAGTTTCTTGCTCCAGATTTGCTCTAGCTTCAATCAAATTGTGGCCAGTAGCTGCAGATTGTCTAAGGGTGGTGTGTACATTTTTTGCTGTGTCCAACATATGTGGTTTTCGAACATACACTCCACGCCCAGGGACAGTTTCAATTAGTCCCTGTCTCTGCAAACCAGCTAAAACTTCACGTAGAAATAGGCGTGAAACACCATACTCCTCAGCCAACACGCGTGCGGAGGGCATTAAGGAGTCAACTGATTCATCTCCCACGATGTATCTGCGCGTCAATTCCATTGCTAGTTTGTCTTGAGTGATAGGCGTATTCATTTTTGGTTAACCTCTTCCGGATCCAAGGGATACAAACTCGCACCGCCATCAATAAGTAAATTTGAGCCAGTCATATAACTAGACTTTTCTGAGAGCAAAAATTCAATGCCGTAAGCAACACTTATTGGGTCTTGTAAATAACCAAGTGGAACTGCCCGTTGAGCTCTCTTGCGATAATCAGGTTCTTCCTTCCATTGCTTTGCTGCCATTCCTACATTGACTATTCCCGGAGAAATTATGTTTGCGCGAATATTCCTCGATGCATATTCGCGCGCTATTCCTCGCGCTATTGCAACAATGGCAGCCTTCGACGCTGCGTAAGGCGTCACGGATGGCCACGGAACATGATCAATCCATGAACTGGTGAAAATTAAATTTCCAGCACTATTTGATTCAAGCCAAGACTTTATAAATGATTGGGCAATTAACGTTTGGCCAATTACATTGACATCAAATACTTCACGAATCGAGTCTTCACTTTGTTCATCAATCGTGCCAGCGTGAACAATGCCAGCGAGATTAACTAACGCCGTTGGCATCCCCTCAACCTGCAATGACCCAAGGAGATTATTGATCGAAGAAGAGTCTGTAATGTCTATCTGGTGGTAGGAGTCCACTGAAATCCCATTTTTTTGAAGAATCATGCGAGCTTCTTCTTCGCCCAGGAGGTCGATCGCAGCTAACTGGGCGCCCACAGATTGCAAATGAGTGAGTGTGGGAATTCCGATTCCACCCAAGGCTCCCGTCACCGCCACTTTGAGATTCGATAAATTATTCATAACTTCTTCGAGTCTGATGGTGTTGAACTCTTGACAAGGTCTGTGGACATGGGGAAACTATGCACCAATCTTACTTGTATGACAAGTCTGACAACCAAACAACGATTGGAGCAACAAATGAAGGTTTTAGGCAAGGCAGGAGCAATATCAACTGCCATGGCACTTTTAGGATCGCTACTTATCGCGGTTTCAACAGCCGCACCTAGTTCTGCTGCAAATTGGTGCTCCGGCGTGAGCATCAGTTACTTCAAGGGCGGAACATCAGATCCATTCTCTGACATCCTACAAAAGGGTGCTCTACAAGCAGCTGCTGATACAGGTGCTGACGTAACAATCATTTCATCTGCATGGGATTTCCCAACAATGGTTCAGAAGTTTGCTGAAGAGGTTGCTAAGAAGCCAGATGCAATTTCCTTCATGGGCCACCCAGGGGATGCAGCAATTCTTCCTGTTATGAAGAAAGCTAAAGAAGCTGGAATTTTGGTCGATATGGCTAACGTTCCTGCACAGAAGTCAATTGATTTGATCAATGGTGGCTTTACTGGTGCAAATCTTAAGCTCATGGGTAACCTCTTGGCTGCTCGCGCTGTGAAAGACTTTGGACTTAAGAAGGGTGATGGCGCAATTGTTGTCGGAACCTTCGGAGTTCCTGGACGTTCAGATCGTGAAGATGGCACGGTGGCAACACTTGAAAAGGCCGGAGTAAAGGTAACTAAGTTGAACTTGACTCCACTTGGCGATACAAACGGAAACCCAAGTTTGGTCACAAATACATTGACTGCCTCAATCAAGAAGACTGCGAACTTGAAGTTGATTGTCTCTGCTGGACCAGTACTTGGAAATACAGAGAACTACTTTAAGGCAGCAGGCCTCAAGGCTGGTTCTGTGAAGGTCGCAGGCTTTGACTTGGGAGAGACAGTTCTAAATGGATTTGCTAACGGCTACATCCAGCTCAGTGCAGACCAAGAACCATTCAAGCAGGGCTACATGCCTATCCTTTCTCTTTGCCTACAGAAGAAGTTTGGACTATCACCTTCAAGCGTTGATACTTCTGCAGGTTTTGTAACTGTTGATAATTACAAGACAGTCGCAGCTCTTCCAAAGGGAATCAGATAGCGGGATAAAAGGAGTCGACCAGGTGCAGTTCACTGCGCCTGGTCGACTTTTATTTCAATAGTTATTGATAAGAATTATTCAAAAACTTATACTTAAATCATTTCTGAGAGGTAAATCTAGATAATGAATCAGAGCGCAGATACGCCGATAGTTTCTCTTCACAATGTGAGCAAGTCCTTTGGACGCGTGTTTGCACTCGAGGGGATCAATCTAGATTTCTATCCAGGGCAGATTGTCTCCCTCGTAGGAGATAACGGAGCTGGCAAATCAACTCTTACCAAAATCATCTCCGGCACCGAAGACCCCGATAGTGGTGGCGAAATAATTATTGACAACGAAAAAGTTGGAAAGTGGAGTGCTGCAAGAGCTCGAAATAGAGGAATCGAAACGGTTCACCAAAACCGTGCGCTTTCGGAGCAGCAATCAATTTACGCAAATGTTTTTTTAGGTCGAGAAAAAACTAATCGCTTTGGATTTGTCTCAAGAAAAGCTGAGATTGCTGAGACCGAAGCTTTGATGCGAAAAATCGGATATACATCCAAGGTATGGAACCCGACTTCCACGGTGAATAAGCTTTCAGGAGGCGAGCGACAGGGAGTTGCAATTTCACGTGCAATTCTTTTTGAGAGCCGATTAGTAATGCTCGATGAACCAACTACGGCGATGGCACTATCTGAGGCAGCTGAAGTAATTGAGTTTATCCGTGATTTAAAAAAAGCTGGTAAATCCGTTATTTTTATCAGCCATAACCCTTGGGATGCTCACATGGTTGCTGATCGATTTGTAATTCTAGAGCGAGGAAAAGTTGTTTACGACGCCCCTAAAGGGGATATGTCTGCAGATGATTTCATCGCTTTACTCCACAAATTTGCAAAGAAAGATCAATTATGAGCACCGAAGTAGCAAAAACCAAGAAGATCAAAGAGTTAATTCCAGAGGTATACCGTCCGGTTTTTGGAGCGGCGATATTTTTTGTATTGATGATGGTCGCGTTTATTGTTTCTGCACCAGAAGTCTTTCTAACGGTCGGAATTTACACCGCGATTTTTCTGTCTCTTCCTCTTTTTACAATTGTTGGACTGAGTCTTGTCTATATAACAGCTGCAGGAGAGATTGATCTGTCTTTTCCATCGATTATTGCTATAAGTGCCCTGGCTTTTACTTGGACGCTACAACAGACGGGAATGAATTTTGGCCTCGCTATTCCTGCTTCGCTCCTGACTGGTTGTGCTTGCGGTTGGGTCAATGGCTTACTTGTGACTCGCTTAGGACTCTCCTCGCTGATCACAACATTAGGTATGAACTTCGCACTAGTTGGGCTGACCAACATTCTCAATAACGGTGTTGTGCGAGGTCTGACCGACATCAATGACTCCAAAATCAGGGCAATTCTGGTTGGATCTTGGGGACCGATGCCAGCTCAGATGTTCTGGAGTACAGGAATCGCGATCATCCTCGGTTTGATCTTTCACAGACACCGTTTTGGAATTCATGTGAAGGTAGCGGGAGACAATCCTGAAGCTGGACGCGCCATGGGAGTCAATATTGAACGAACGAAAACTTTGGTATTCATACTCATTGGACTTTGCTCATCACTAACTGGGATTTTTGCAGTGCTGTTGAACAGTACTTTTTTCCCAACGATGGGTGACGGTTACCTACTCCCAACTTTGGCCGCAGTTTTCGTCGGAGGCACACCTGTAACCGGTGGTAAGGGCACAATCGGAGGTCTAGTGATTGGCGCCGCAACTGTTGTCTTTATTCAAACTGGAGTTGTTGCTGCGGGACTAGACGGCTACTGGACATCCTTCGGATTCGGATTAGTAATTGTCTTTTCGTTGATTGGGCATCGTAGGTTCTCTGGAAAATTGACTCGCTAGAAATGAGCAAACTTACTCTCTCTCATCCGGAATCTGATCATAAATTAATTTTGGATGAAGAAACCGGACTGATTAGGGAGATAGTTTTTTCTAGTAACACAATTTCTCGTGCGGCAACTGTGAAAACTTCAATCAAACTCCAAATTGATGGATCTGAACGCAGAGCTCCTACAGGAGGCCTTGAATATTTCGATACAACTGAAATTATCGAATCTAATGCGACTTCAGCGCCTGAGCAGGCAGTCACAAACGACGGTATTGAATGGCGAGTGCGCGCGAACATAGGGGGCGTATTGGCTGAATATCGATATGGACTAAACCGAAAAGGTCCTGGTTGTACTGCATCTATAATTTTTTTTGGCAATCAAAATGTATTAGTTCGCAATTATTCACTATCAATGTCGGTGCAGCTTCCGAAAGATTCATGGAAAATTCAAATTCCAGGAAATGGACTTCGTAATTTTGTACCTATTCAAAGCGTTACATCAGGTGTTGGCGTAAGCCCCATAGGAGGTTTGCGAGGATCTTCAGGTCTCATCCTCGCGGCTTCCGAGTCTCATGGTTGTGTTGCCATCTGGCCCGATAATTTCATCGAAATCCCTTTAGTGGAATTTAAGGGCAACGGTGCTGACAATTTTACTGTAGCAATCGATTCCAATTTTGGATCAGATTTAAACGTAATCAAATCGGTTGAACTGCCGATTTTCTCAGCTGATCTGTCCGTAAGGAACTGGGATGAATTTCCTGAAATTTTTGATGGGTGGCTTAGAGCTAAATCAATTACATCACCAAACAATCCGCCCGCTTGGATAAATAGTTCGATGATTTATGAAGCGCAGATTGGTTTCTCAGTCTTCAATGAGAAATTTAAGTACAGTCCATATCCCGAGGCAAGTGATCTAATCGCAGATCTTGATCGAGTTAAGTCGATGGGTTTTAACTGTATTCAATTGATGCCGCGACAACCATACCCCAGTTACAACATTCATGATTATTGGGATATTGATACGTCATATGGACCAAAAGAAATGATGATTGATTTAGTAAAGCAATGTCATTCAAGAGGTATTAAAATTATCCTGGACATTTTGTTACATGGGGTTCTTGATAAAGAAATCATAAAAAGGGCTGCAGACGGCGTTCGAAATGGTCCGTATGCACATTTGGTTACTGCAGACACCGCAGATAGTTTTGCTGCGGATGTGAACGACTGGGATAACTATTTAATTGCGTGGTCGAGACACATCCTGGATTTCGAGAAATATTGGTACGAAGGTAGCCCAGCAATTTCTAGTCTGGTTGCAGAGCATCCAGATTGGTTCTATAGAGATTCAGCTAATAATGTTCAAGGCGTCTACACGAAGGCTTTTGATGCAAGTAACCGTGATTGGCAGAACTACTTCATCGATGCATGTCGATTCTTGATGACCGAATTGGATATTGATGGATTTAGATTCGATGCTCCTTCATATAACGATTTCCCAAACTGGTCAGTTTGGTCACGTGGTCGCGCTGGAGCTTCAGCACTGGGTTGTCTTGGTCTTTTTGAACGACTTCGGCCCGTAATGAAGTCAATAAAGAGCGATTCCTTGCTCTACACAGAGCCTTCGGGGCACGCATTCAGACAGTCCATGGATCTCAATTACAACTATGACGAACAGTGGCTAGTAACTGCAATTTGTGATTCTAACGCTCGTAGTCCGTGGGGAATTTCGAACGCCAAAGATTTAGCTGGCTGGTTTGAATCGCGAAATCTGATGCTTCCACGTGGGTCCATAACGGCTCATCACATCGATTCGCATGACACTTTCTGGTGGCCATCATGGGGCAAGAAATGGCGCAGAGAACAATTCACAATGCCTCAAGTTAAATTGCTGACTTTAGTATTTGCTACCTTACCTGGACCTTTCATGATGTTCAGTGGTGGTGAAATAGGAATTGAATCACTTTTGCCGAAGATTTCGTCTACCAAACAACTATTCTTAAATGGTGAAGATGGAATCTCCTGGTGGACACAGGACTGGATCCCGGACGATGTATTCGTACAGTCAAGAACTATTGCAGGGAAGAATATAATTGTGGCTGCAAACTTCAGTAACAAGATTCAAAATATTAATGATTTACGAATGGGCAAAATAGCTTCTGTGCTTGTCGAGGCAGGTGAGCATTGCCAGTATTCGGAGGGCAAACTCACTTTACCTGCACTTTCTGGAGTGATCCTCTCGGTGGAGAGAAATTAATTATGAATACCGTAGTCGTTACAGGATCTGCTGGAGGAATGGGCGGAGCGGTTGCCGAACTATTCCAATCTAAAGGATTCACTGTGATTGGATTAGATTTAAAGCCTTCAAAGAGCGTGGATTTTTCATTTGTTGGTCATGTGTATGATGAAAAAGTCTGGGAAGAAATATCGGAATGTATTAAGACAAATAAACTGGAACTATCTTCACTCGTTAATATCGCCGGCAGGAACTATTTTGATGAAATTGAAGAGGCTCGCTTGGATCAATGGCGAGATATGTTTGATGTCAATGTTTTAGGCATGGTTATGGGTATTAAACACATGACTCAGTTCCTAAAAAAGACGCCTAATGCCACAATCGTGAATATGAGCTCGATATCAGCCCACATTGGCTCTATTGGATATGCCGCTTATGTAGCCACGAAAGGTGCAGTTGATTCATTAACAAAATCACTTGCTCTAGAGCTCGCTCCCCACATAAGAGTAAATGCAGTCGCACCAGGATGGATTGAAACTCCATTTACTGTTGAAGGATTGAATTTGGCTGATGATCCTGTGGCGTATAGAAAGAATGTGGAAGCCATGCATGCAATGAACCGTGTGGGGACAGTGGCTGAAATTGCTTCAGTTATCTATTTCTTGACGTCAGATGCATCATCTTTTGTTACGGGTTCAATACTTACCGCCGATGGCGGCTATCTTATAAAGAATTAAAATGACTAACTATTTAGATTTTGGACTAATTCCAGTTTTAGTCATAGATAAACCATCGTGTGCTAAAGGTGTTGGAGAAGCACTTTTAGCTGCGGGACTTCCAGTTGTGGAAATAACTTTGCGGACTGAATCTAGCTGGGAGTCTTATCAGCACCTTAGGAAAATACCTGGGCTGTGTGTTGGAGTTGGCTCAATTACTTCAGTAGCAGAAATGAAGAAAACCATAGAATTAGGCGCAGACTTTGCTGTATCTCCGGGACTCTTACCCGAAATTGCGGAATTCGCCATAAATGCGAAACTCCCTTATCACCCTGGAGTAGCCACACCTTCTGAAATAACACGCGGCTTATCCCTTGGGCTGAAAGTGCTGAAGTTTTTCCCTGCAGAGTCACTCGGCGGAATAAAAACTTTGAATTCTATGTCTGCGCCATTTAAGGATCTTCGCTTGATTCCAACAGGTGGAATAGATCTTAAATTACTCCCTGACTACTTACAATCAAAAAAAGTGGCTGCAGTAGGTGGTAGTTGGATGGTCCCTCAAGGACTGGTAGATCAAGGAGAGTACGAGAAAATTAATCAATTAACTCTTCAGGCGGTAGCGACAGTGCGCCAGATTAAGGAAGCACAAGATGCTAAAAATTAAAGAATCGGCAAAAACCAAAATTGATGAACTTTCATTAGGTGAAGTCATGCTCCGCCTTGATCCTGGGCCAGGACGTGTTCGTAGTACGCGCTCTTTTGACGTCTGGGAGGGCGGTGGAGAGTACAACGTGGCACGCGGATTGAGAAAATGTTTTGGGTTGCGCACTGCCGTGGTTACAAAACTTGCCGATAATGAAGTCGGAAAACTTGTTGAAGATTTGATTTTACAAGGTGGAGTGTCGACAGAATTCCTAAGTTGGTCTCCCTTTGATGGAGTAGGGCGAGAAGTCCGTAATGGTCTCAACTTTACTGAGCGTGGCTTTGGGGCTCGAGGAGCTCTTGGAGTTTCTGACCGTGGTCATACTGCGATCTCGCAAATCCAACCTGGAGAAGTTAATTGGGAATACATATTTGGCGAATGCGGTGTGCGTTGGTTTCACACTGGAGGTATTTTCGCCTCTCTTTCGGAGAGCACCGCAGATGTCGCTGCAGAGGCAATGGCAGCGGCAAAAAAACACGGGACGATAGTCTCTTACGATTTGAATTACCGTCCAAGTTTGTGGAAATCGATTGGCGGTGAATCGAAAGCTCAAGAAGTGAATCGTAAATTGATGTCTCAGGTTGATTTTGTTTTTGGTAACGAAGAAGATTTTGATGCAGCGCTAAGTATAAGAGTAAAGAGCGATGCAAAAAATTACCAAAAACTAGATACAGATATCTATCTAGAAATGATGCAAAATGTCAATAAGGAATTTCCAAATATTGTTGCGGTAGCTACAAGTCTTCGAACGGTCAAAAGCGCCAGCGTAAATGATTGGAATGCTCTCTTATGGTTACAAGGCCAAGGAACCTTTATTGGAAATGAAATGCAGAATTTAGAAATTTTTGATCGTGTAGGCGGTGGCGATAGCTTTGCCTCAGGATTAATCTATGGATTCCTCTCAGGCCGAACTCCACAAGAGTCGCTTCAATTAGGAATTGCACATGGCGCACTTGCGATGACAACTCCAGGCGATACATCTATGGTGTCACTTGCTGAAGTACAAAAATTGGCTGCAGGTGGCAATGCACGTGTTGAGCGTTGAAAGATTCCAGCCTTACTAGTCAGCGTAAATTCACCTCTGGAATCCGTGTAATTGAGAGTTAGGCGGTAGGACTTTAAAGCCTGTAAACTCCTTCCAGTACTTGGAGACGTCGCATAGCCCGGTCGAGTGCGCCTCACTGCTAACGAGGTAAGGTGTAAAAGCCTTCGAGAGTTCAAATCTCTCCGTCTCCGCCAGTTTTACTAATTATTGCTTGGCATTAACTAAAAGCCACTTTGCTGTTTCGACATCGGTCGCAAGGGTATTAATCCAACCGCCTCTGAGCGCGGCCCGTATTGCCTGATATTTGCTAGAGCCTCCTGCAACGCCGATTCGAGTATCTGCCTGCTTGAGTTGTTTCAAAGTAATACCGATAACGCGGTCGTCGAGCTTGGTCGTCACGGGTTTACCATCTTTATCGATGAAACGTAGATTTACCTGACCAACGGCTCCTGCTTTCTTGGCGAGATCAAATTCCTTCGAGGTAAAGAAATTATCTCCACCAGTAAGAGGGGGTACGATCTCGCATGTACCAATACCGACCAGCGCCAGCTCAACTCGCTCGAGCAGACGAAAGGCGTCCTGTACGTGAAAATCATTTTTTAGAAGAACATCGCGGATCTCTTTGCTCGGTACCACACCTGGAACTCGCAGAAACATTGGTTCCGCGCCAACAATTTCAGCAAACTGTTGGGTTGTGAGGGCTGCTTCATGTTGGGCAGCCGGATCGCCTACGTCACCCAGCATCTCGACAACATATTTAGCATCTGAGTTTTTCGTGTTCTTCAAAGCCTCAACCGTTGCGCGGAGAGAACGGGACCAGGAAGTAAAGCCGACAACATTGGCGTGGATTCCCACCGTAGCGAGTCTGATTGCAAGCAGCTGGCCGAGATCATGCACGAGCTCGCTCTCGCTCTTTACCTCGGGCACGTCAAAGACGTGAACCTCTTTCATGTCATAGGCTTCCTCAAGCCCACTCTCTAGCTCGGTAAAAAGACCTTCGGGTAGATTGATTTGTGTACGCACAATTCCTGTGGACTTTGCTTGCTCGAGCAGGCGTGAGACCCCAGATTGTGAGAGTTTAAAACGCCTGGCTATTTCTCCTTGGCTCAAATTCCGCACGTGATACATCCAAGCAACCTTGGCAACGAGGCGATCTAGGTCTAAATCCGCACTTGTGAGCGAACGGGCTATTGCGTCAGAATTATTCGCCTTGCTAGCCTTTGCCATTGTTCGAAGACCCCCCTAAAGGCTGGTTTATAACAATTTAGTTACAAACCACAAAACTCGTTGACATGAACCATATCAGGATTTAACGTACCTCTGCATGAATAGTTATTAAATGAATGAATAACTATTCATACACCGAACCCCCTCAACAGGGGCAGAAATGGAGTGAAAATGCGTGGAAAGAAAGTAGCTCTTGCAGCAGCAGCTATCGCTGCCCTGGTTGCAGGAACATCATTTGCTGGCCCAGCAGCTCAGGCTGCAGGAAAGCAGAAGGTAATCGGAGTCGCAGTTGCGGATCAGAAGTCACTCTTCTACATCGCAGCGGTCGATGGAATGAAGAAGGCTGCCAAGGCGAACAACGTTAAGTTAATCGTTCTATCAGCTGATAACGATGCAAATAAGCAGGTTGGGCAGGTCAACAGCCTCCTAACTCAGAACATCGATGCGCTCGTCTTTATCGCACAGGATGCCACCGCAGCTGCGGCTGGCGTGAAGGCTGCAAATAAGGCGAAGGTCCCAGTAATTGCAGTTGATGAGAAGCCAGAGTCTGGTAACGGAGTTTTGGCAACTTACATCGCAACTAACTCAGTAACAGCAGCTGATCAACTATGTACATGGTTGTTTAAGCAAATTGGCAATAAGGGCGAAATTGGAATTCTCCATGGTGTCCTTGGCGCAACAGCTGAAGTTCAGCGCACACAAGGGTGCCAAAACGCTCTTAAGCGCACACCAGGAATTAAGGTTGCAGCAGAAGCTACAGCTAACTGGGATGAAACACAGGCTTATAAGGCTGCTCAGAACATGTTGCAAGCAAACCCAAATATCGTGGCAATCTTCGGTGAGTCAGATGCGATGGGTCTAGGTGCTGCAAAGGCAGCGAAAGATGCAAACCGCAAGATCATTTCAGTTGGAATTGATGGTTTCCCAACTATGGTCGCTGCAATCAAGGATGGTTTAACCCAAGCTACCCAAGCTCAAGTTCCTTACCTTATGGGTCAGCAATCAATCACTGATGCGCTGAAGGTACTTGCAGGAAAGAAGTTACCTGCAGTTCAGTACAAGCCAACTGTTTTGGTTACAACAGAGAATTCAAATTCGGTTAATCCGGTTGATTTCTACGGACCAAACGTTAAGTAAATAACTTCGCACTAAAGCAGAAGCAACGGAAAAGTAAAGGACCCGTTAGCAATACGACGGGGCTAACGGGTCCTCTACTTAATTGAAAGGAGTGAAGCGATAATGAACCCAATTAAGTCATTAACAGTGGCAAATATAGATAAGTCATATGCGGGTGTACAAGTGCTGCACTCTGTGAGTTTCAGCGTCCCTGCTGGAGAAGTGGTCGGTCTTGTAGGCGAAAATGGTGCGGGAAAGTCGACTATTTCCTCAATTATCGCGGGAGTTGTTCAGCAGGACTCAGGTCAGATGACTATCGATGGGGCACCTTATACCCCAGGCTCACCGGCTGAAGCTATCGCCAGTGGTGTCGCTCTTATCCACCAAGAGATTCGTATGATTCCAGATCTCTCAATCGCTGAAAATATTTTTCTTGGCCGACTTCCGATGAAGAACGGTCGAGTTGATTCAACAAAATTAATTGAAGATGCAAATGTGGTACTTCAAAAACTAGGAGTCAATGTAGATCCTCGCAGAAAAATCCGAGGACTTTCAATTGCCGCACAACAAAGTATTGAAATCGCAAAAGCTATCTCTCGCAATCCAAGGTATGTAATCTTTGATGAACCTTCTGCTTCTCTAACACCACATGAAACCAATCGGGTTCTACAGCAGATAAAAGTGCTTTGTGACCATGGCGCGGGAGTTATCTACATATCCCACCGCTTAGAAGAAGTAACAAAAGTTGCATCACAAGTTATCTGTCTACGTGATGGCCATGTAGCAAAGACTTGGAATACCGGCAATATCCCTCAGGATGATCTAGTAAAAGCTATGGTCGGACGTGATTTTCGCTTTGAACACCATGCACCAATTGAGGCTGAAGAAAATGAGATTGTTCTTGAAGTTAAAAATTTATCCCGAAGCGGCGTGTTCGAAGGGATTAACTTCGCTGTGGCAAGTGGTGAAGTTCTTGGGATTGCTGGTTTGGTAGGCGCAGGTCGTACGGAACTGGTGCGCGCGATAGCAGGCGTAGATCGAAGTACAGAAGGAGAAATTTGCGTTAATGGCAAACTGGTCAAGATAAATTCTCCTGCAAGCGCAATTCGCGAGGGAATTGTTATGGTGCCTGAAGATCGGAAAGGCCAAGGATTAAATCTTGGTCATACTGGTGCTCAGAATATTGTTTCGCCTTGGGAACGAATCTTGCGAAGATCTAGTTTTGTCACAAAAGGATGGGTAAAAGATCTAGCTGAAAAGACCGCTGAAGCCTTTGATGTCCGAGGTGGAATACATCAGCCGGTTGTGCGACTCTCAGGTGGGAATCAGCAGAAAGTCCTACTTGCCAAGTGGCTGGTTATGGAACCGAAAGTTCTCATTCTCGATGAACCAACCCGCGGTGTTGATGTCGGTGCCAAAATGGCTATTTATCAAATCATTCGCGATGTTGCAGCTCGAGGAGTTGCAGTGGTGGTCGTTTCTTCTGAACTTGAAGAGATTCTCGGTATATCAAATCGAGTACTAGTTATGTCTGGCGGGAAGCAGCGAAAAATTTTGAGTCGCTCTGAAGCAGATGCAGAGAGCGTAATGAGCCTAGCTATGCCGATTGGAGCGAAATGAGAATGTCAAAAATTAAAGATAGCCAAAAAGTGGGGGAACATATGAACGACTCAAAATCATATGAGGTGGAGCATGAATCTAGTCAAGCAAGATTGGCTTTAACGTGGATAGGGAGAGTAGCCAACGGCCCAATAATTGGCTTGATCTTTATGTGCGTTGTATTGACTTTCACTTCGCCATATTTCTTAACAACTCGCAATATCAACAATATTTTGGTGCAAAGTTCAGATATTGGAATTCTCGCTGCCGGACAAGCTCTTGTTATTCTCATTGGTGGAATTGACCTATCAGTAGCGGCAATCATGGTTGTTACCATGATGTTTTCAGCGTGGCTCTTCAAATTTCAGAGCGTTCCATTTGTTCCAGCTCTTATTGCCGGCTTGATTCTAGGAGCACTTATCGGATTAATTAATGGTTTATTGGTTGCATACGGCAGAGTTCAGGCTTTTGTAGCCACACTTGCAACTATGTCCGCATGTCTAGGCATGGCCTTAGTGATCACAAATGGAAATACAATTAATACTTTCCCTGAATGGTTTGCAGTTCTTACAGAAAGTGCTGCGCCCTTGGTTCCTATGCAATCGATACTCCTTGTATTTGTATTTATGGCACTGGGTTTTTGGCTTAAATTTCGCCCAAGTGGACGAGCACTCTTTGCAATAGGAGGAAACGAAGAAGTCGCACGACTTTCAGGATTACCTGTAAAACCACTCAAGACATTTGTATATGTAATTTCCGGTTTTTTAGCTGCTCTTTCAGGATGGATCAACATTTCGCTGCTTGATTCAGCGCAACCTACTGCGGGCTCGAGCTATCTACTTACTGTGATTGCTGTCGTTGTTATTGGAGGTGCCTCTCTTGCCGGAGGAGTTGGATCTATGGGTCAGACATTTATTGGTCTACTCATTATCGGTGTACTCAATGCAGGCCTCGCACTCTTACACGTAAATCCAAATTTACAACAAGTTGTGATTGGTGCCGTAATTCTCGGTGCAGTGCTGACAGATCGAAACCAATTTAATTTCAGCCTCCGTATTAAAAAGAAGATCAAATAATGAGTAGTCAATTAAGTAAAGAGTTTTTACTCGAGGCACAACGTCGCATGGTACGCATTCGCCTCTTTGATGAACGTGCCTCAAAAATGGTCAAACGCGGACAGATTCCAGGAACAGTACATACGAGTATTGGTCAAGAGGCGCAAGTAGTCGGCGCATGTATGGCCCTAGGTGATCAGGACTACATGACTGGAAATCACCGCTCACATGGCCATCCGATTGGTAAAGGTTCTCCACTATCACCATTGATGGCTGAACTTGTAGGCAAAGCAACTGGAGTTTGTAAAGGTCGTGGTGGCTCTCTACACCTAGCAGACTTTAGCGTTGGTTCACTCGGTGAATCCGGAATTGTTGGATCTTCAATTCCCATCGCAACTGGTGCAGCCCTTTCTTCCAAAATTCTCAACAATGGCAAGGTTGCACTTGCATTTTTTGGTGATGGAGCTGCAAACCAAGGCAATTTATACGAGTCCATGAATTTGGCAGGGATTTGGAAGCTTCCCGTGATTTTTCTTTGTGAAAATAATCTTTACGCTCTCTCAACCCCAGCGCATACAGTGACAAGCGGTGTGATTGCATCACGTGCTGCTGGCTTTGATATTCCAGGCATAAGAGTTGAGAATGGTCAAAATTTCATTGAAGTATTTGACGCAGTTAAAACCGCAGTTGAGCGTGCTCGCAGCGGCGAGGGACCTTCACTGATCGAAGTTGTTACTTATCGTTTTAACGAACATTCAGAAGGGCTTCGCCTTGGAGTCGACTACCGCGACCAAAATGAGAAGGCTGAATGGCTGGCTAAAGATCCAATAGTTCTATTCCGTGATTATTTGATTCAAGAATCAATTGCTACTGCGGAGGAACTTGATGCCATCTTCGCCTCAGTTGAGGCAGAGGTGGAAGAAGCTTTTGAATTCAGTCAATCAAGCCCATTCCCAGATGCGAGCGATCCTTACTTAAATCTTTATACCGAACCATTTGAGGTGTATGCATGAAGTCTGTTATGAGCTATCTCGGCGCAATTGGTGCCGCACAACGTGAAGCAATGGATGCTGATGAACGTGTCATCATCATCGGTGAAGATGTTGAAGCGAATGTCTATGGAACAACTGGTGCCGGTAAGGCAAGGGCAGCCGAAGGTGATTTTTTACAGCGCTATGGCAAGAATCGAATTCGCAATACTCCAATTTCAGAAGAAATTATTGTGGGAGCAGCTGCTGGCGCAGCGATGACAGGTCTGCGACCTCTGGTAGACCTCTCTTACTCATCCTTTACTTACCTTGCGATGGATCAATTTGTAAATCAAATTGCCAAGAATCGCTTTATGTTTGGTGGACAAGCATCAATTCCAGTCGTATTCCGCTCTGCGATGTTTTATGGTCTCAATACAGGAGCTCACCACTCCGATCGCCCTTATCCAATGTATATGAATGTCCCAGGTCTAAAAATCATCACACCTGCTTCTCCTAGTGATGCAAAAGGGCTTTTGCGTTCTGCCATAGATTGCGATGATCCTGTTTTGATTTTTGAAGCATGTCCTTTATGGCCCATGAAAGAAGAAGTGGAAGAAGATGAATATTGGATTCCACTTGGCGTGGGCCGCACACTTCGCGAAGGGACCGATATAACAATCGTTGCCATTTCTGGCGCTGTTCCTGAAGCGGTAGCTGCAGCTGAAGAACTTGCTAAGGAAGGAATCTCTGCCGAAGTTTTTGATCCGCGAACCTTGGTTCCTATGGATATTGAAGGAATCATTAAGTCTGTAACTAAAACTGGACGCCTTGTTGTTGCAGATCCAGCACATCAAACATGTAGCGCGGCATCGGAAATCTCGGCACTTGTCGCAGAGCATGCCTGGGATTCGCTGACAGCTCCAATTAAGCGAGTAACCACACCAGATACACAGATTCCATTCAGTCCTGCACTTGAAAAGCACCTTTATCCAAATCGTCTTTCAATTGCAGCGGCAGCGCGTTCTGTCCTAAAAGTTTCACAACCGGTCTAGAGAAAGAGAAGAAAGATGAGAGTAGAAGTATTGCTTCCCCAGTGGGGAATGGGGATGAGCGAAGGTGTTATCTCGCTTTGGCTAAAGAAAGTGGGAGATTCTGTGAAAGAAGATGAACCCATTGCACAAGTCGAGGCAGAAAAAGTTGAAGAAGAGCTCACCGCTCCAGCAACTGGAACTCTGACTGAAATTTTGGTACCTGCAGGAGATACCGCAGAAGTGCGAACAGTTGTTGCGATTATCGAAACAGCATAATGATGGAAAATTTTGACGTAATCATTATTGGCGGAGGCGTCAATGGTGTTGGGATTGCCCAAGAAGCAGCGCTTCAGGGCTATCGAACTTTGTTGCTTGAGCAAGATGATCTATGCAGTGGCGTATCCGCATGGTCAGGTCGTTTAGCACACGGAGGATTACGTTATTTAGAACATTTCGATTTTGCTCTGGTTCGGGAATCTCTGCTTGAGAGAGAACGACTTGTAAAGAATGCCCCACATTTAGCGAAGCATGTGCCCTGGATTATGCCAGTTTATAAGCACAATAAACGAGGTGGGCTACTAGTGAGAATGGGAATGATTCTCTTTGACATTCTTTCATTTGATAAGTCAGCACCGCGTCACAAATTCTTAAGCAGAAAGAAAGTCCTCAAAATGTTTTCTGCGATTGAAACTGATGGACTCAAGGGTGGATTTCATTATTGGGATGGGCAGATTGAACTAGCTGAGCGCCTTTGTATCGAATTGGCACTTGATGCACAGGCACATGGGGCACAGATTCGAACACATTCGCGCGTACAAGCTCCAGTTTTTACCGGAGCGAAAGTAACCGGTGTGACTTATACAGATTTGATTACAGGTGAAACACATTCTGCTCACGCGCCAGTTGTCTATAATGTGGCAGGTCCATGGATTGATCGAGTACTCACTCAGGACGCAAAGTTCCCAACTCAACCTCGCTTAAACGGTGGAACCAAAGGCTCACACCTCATTGTGAATCCATTTCCTGGGGCACCAAAGGAAGTTATTTATTATGAAACCCGCACCGATGGTCGACTCATTCTTGTTATTCCGTGGCTGGGTAAATACATGCTTGGCACTACTGATATTCGTTGGGAGCATGATCCCGAAGATGCACGTTGCGACATTGGAGAATTGGAATATCTCCTTCGAGAGGTAAACGCATTAATCCCAGAAGCGAACCTGACTATTGGGGATGTTCTTTACACATATAGTGGAGTGCGCCCGCTTCCATACGAGCCAGAGAAAGATGAATCCGCAGTTACGCGAACGCACATTCTTTTTGATCACAAGAACAATGGAGCAGAGGGTCTCGTGACTGTGGTGGGTGGGAAACTCACAACTTTTAGACAGTTGGCTGAAGACGCAGTTTCTGATCTCAATAAGAGACTTAATCGTAAGAAAACAAAATCTCTGACGCGAAACCGTAAATTACCAGGAGCCCACTTCCATGATATTGAATCTCTCACTTCAGAACTCATCAATCAAGGCGCACCAACAAATGTAGCTAATCGCCTAGTTCGAATATATGGTTCTCGTTCACTTGAAATATGGAACATCATTGAATTGGATCCATCTGCTATAGAGGCAGTTGATAACTCAATTGGCTTGACTCGTGCCGAAATTGAATATGTTCTTGTTGAAGAATTTCCTAAAACGCTCGCTGATCTCATGGCGCGACGATTGATACTGGCATTTGAAGATGGTCATGGTCTGAACGTTGTTGAAAAGATAGCTGAGATAGCGGCGGGAAAGTTGGGATGGTCCTCGGTTGAAATCTCACGCCAAATTGAAGGTTATAAAACTTGGCTTGATCACTTAGCAATACCTGATGTAAATGGACCACGTTCTACACACTTTGGTGCAAAGCAAATGAGTGAATCACGATGAGTTTCAAGCGCCATATTCTCGTTATTGATGCTGGTTCATCTAGCGTCCGCACGCTTATTGTCAATGATTCCGGTGTAATCGTTGGCGAGGGTCGAAGTCAAGTCATATGGAAACATCGCAACCCAGGTTGGGCGGAGTTGGATCCTTTGGAGCTGTGGAATGCCACCCGAAAAACTATCTTGGATGCAGTTATTGATGCAGGAATTTCTGTCACACAGATATCTGCGGCAGGGATTACAAGTCACCGCGAAACATTTATGATTTGGGATAAGACAACGGGTCAACCTGTGCATGATGCACTTGTATGGATATCGAATCAAACAGATGAAATTATTGATCGCTGGAGTAAGCAAGGTTTAGCAGCTGAATTCAAGGCGCGCACAGGTCTCCACAACGACTCATTTTTCTCAGCTGGCAAAGTTGCATGGCTTCTCGAAAATGTGGATGGATTAAGGGCGAAGATTGCTAGCGGTCAGTGCATAGCCGGAACAGTCGATACTTGGTTGACATGGAATCTCAACGGCAGAACAGTGCATGCAACAGATTCCTCGTGCGCGTCACGTACAGCACTTTTCAACATTCATACTTTGAAATGGGATAGCGAATTACTTGGCAAGCTTGATATCCCTGAAGTGATATTTCCAGAAGTCCTAAATTCAGATGGCGATTTTGGAAAAGTAGATCGAAGCATTTTGGACGCAGATATTCCAATTCGGGCAGTGTTGGCGGATCAGCAGGCGGGGATGTTTGGGCAGGCTTGTTTTGCTAAAAATTCCTTGAAGAATACTTTTGGAACAGCTGGTGTACTTACAGTCAATGTGGGGGATACACCTCGAGATGTAGAAGGCTTAACTGGCTCTGTTGCCTGGCTAGTGCAAGGAGATCTCAAGTATGAAGTGGAAGGGGTTGTCTTCCATAGTGGTCAAACAATCCAGTGGCTACGTGACAACTTAGGAATTTACGCACCAGCTAATCGCATTGATGAAATTATAAAATCGGTAAGCAGCAATGGCGGTGTATATCTCGTCCCAGCCCTTGGGGGGCTTGCAGCACCATATTGGGATCGTAAAGCGCGCGCTTCAATTCAAGGTCTCTCTTTAGATACATCAGCAGCACATTTAGTACGTGCTGCGGTAGAGGCGATGGCTTTCCAGACACTCGACATCATTGAGAAGCTACAAGAATTTCCAGTCAACTCTTTCAAGGTCGATGGTGGTGCGGCCAGTTCAAATTTCCTATGTCAATTCCTATCGGACATTACAGGGATGCAAGTTCAGCGTCCTTTTGAGCTGGAGCGAACAGCTCTCGGCGCCGCGTATGTCGCAGGGTTAAGCATTGGGATTTGGAACAGTTTGGAAGAGATATCCAACAACTGGACTGCCGAAAGAATTTTTGAGCCCGTCGCCAAAGATTCTGATCGGGAAAAATTGAAGTCAGAATGGAAAGAAGCAGTAAATCGGACTCTCATCGGAGGAATTAAGAAGTGATTTTGACCAAAAATACAGGCAACGGGACCGCTGCAATATCAACTCGAGAAGTAATGCAACGTGCACAAAGCGGAGGTTGGGCAGTTGGTGGGTACAACATGCACAATCCTGAAACCACCCAGGCGCTCCTAAAGGCTGCAGAAAAAACTCAATCCCCAATATTTATGCAGATTGGACGAGCAATCATTCCGCATATGGGATTAAAAGCTGCCTTCGAAATGACAAAGCGAATTACAGACGAATCTGATGCGCCATTCATCATTCATCTCGATCATGGCTCCGAGGAAGAAGTCATCGAAGCAATCAATCTTGGATTTAAATCCATCATGTTTGATGGTGCTCATTATCCATTTGAGGAGAACATTAAAGTCACACGTGAAATAGTTAAGCGGTGCCACGATAACGATGTCTATGTTGAAGCAGAGTTAGGTCGCATTCCAGATGTCGGGCAAAAAGTTAATTGGAAAGACTTCTACACGGATGTACACGAAGCAGAGCGTTATGCAAACGAGACGGGAATCGATTCACTAGCAATATCTTGCGGAATAGTACATGGCGTAATACCAGATATCGCACCGGAGCCTCTTGCTATAGAAGTCGTCAGAAATATTCGAAAAGTGGTCTCAATTCCCCTTGTTATGCATGGCGCATCTGGAGTTCCTGATCACGAAATTTCGGAAGTAATCGCTGCGGGAGTCAGCAAGATTAATGCTGATACAGATCTACGATTTGCATTTCGCAAAGGAATCGAAGAAGTTTGGGCTAAGGGAGATGCACAGCTCGAGGTAGCAATGTCTCTGGGTCGCGAATATATGGTGAGTGCAACTGCTCAGAAGATGGAGTTATTTGGCTCTGCAGGCAAAGCAACCGTATTTGAGAAATTTTCTATCGATAGCAGCCGCAAATGGTGAATGAAGCTAGTTCAGTACTAACTTCTGGAACGGCGCTGCCGCTTAAGGGAATTAGAAAAGTTGCGGCAAGGCGCATGATTCAAGCCTGGCAAGCTCCAGTCTTCCACCTCTCTACTGATGTGAGAATGGAATCTGCGTTAGCACGAGCCAAAGCACAGGCAGGAACGACAGTCACAGATGTATTAATTTCCGCTGTTTCAGATTCGTTGAAGTCGAACCCGGCTCTTAATGCACACTACGCGGATGAGATTGTTACAACATTTTCTGAAATAAATATCGGTATTGCAGTTGCAACGACTGCCGGATTATTAGTCCCGGTTGTACATGGTGTTGAAACAGATGATTTATCAGCTATTGCGAAAAAGCGCAAAGATGCTGTAACAAAGGCACGCGACGGCAAACTATCCATGCCTGACATTGAGGGTGCGACTTTTACGGTTTCAAATTTAGGGATGTTGGGAATTAACAATTTCGATGCAATAGTAAATCCACCTCAAGTGGCTATTCTCGCTATCGGTTCAACTCGCGAACTTCCGGTTGTATCAGACTCCAAGATTGTTATAAGAAAAATCGCTAATTTAACACTTACATGTGATCACAGAGCTATTGATGGTGCAACTGGAGCTAATTTCCTCGCAAATTTACGCTCCATTATCGAAAGTGAAAAAGAATGAATATCTCAAAAATTCTCTCACCTTATGGTCAAATGAAACTTATCGATGGTCCTAATTTTCTAGAGCCTGAAATCGATATTTCAATTGCTCCTCGTCTCCTTAAGTACTCCATAGAAAAATCATCGGGCACGCTCGCACGTATCTATCGTCCACAGCGAACTGTTGCGTTGACAAGTCGCGATCGATCAACACCTGGATATGAAAATGCGATGACTCAAGCTGAAAAATTGGGTTTCCAAGCCGTGATGAGATCACCTGGCGGGCGTGCAGTTGCATATCACGAAGAATCGGTAGTTATTGATCTACTTTCTCATGATCCAGACCCTCATCGCTATATGGATGAGCGATTTAAGGCTATAGGAAAAGTATTTGTAGAAACTTTTGAAAGACTTGGAATTGATTCTCGTATTGGCGAAGTTCCTCGTGAATTTTGTCCGGGAAAGCATTCTGTCGTTAGTGGAAATGTGAAATTAGTCGGTACGGCACAACGAGTAATGCCCGGTGGGTGGCTTGTTGGAGCGTCAATTATTGTCAGAAACGCTGCCCCAGTGCGTGAAGTGTTGAGCAATGTATATCGTGCACTCGAGTTGGACATGAATCCTGACACTGTCGCAGCACTTAACGAGTTTGATTCCTCAATCTCAGTTGACGACGTCTTAATTGCGCTCAACTCAACGCTCAGAGATCACTTTGAAGTGCTGGAAGTAGATCTTTCGATTAATGAACTTACAGAAAATCGAGAATCGGTTTTAGTCTAATGGGTGCCCTAGAACGCGCTCAGGAGTTAATCAAACAGGCCGATCCCCAGCGAACACTTCCACTCTGCGAGATTAAGCAGATTGAAATTGGAAGTGACACCCTCTTTAAAATTTGTGAAGTAGTTGAAAAATTTCTTCCATTTAATTCCACAGTAGCTGTAATAGTTGACAAAACTTTAATTCTACGGCAGCAACTTGACGTTAAAAGAACAGTTCGAGAACTGCTTGCAACAAATTTCTCGGTGAGAAGTGTCGAACTAAACGACGGACATACTGAATTACATGCCTCGGAAGAAATTATTGCTAAATCTGTTTCACTCAGTAGTGGTGTAGATGGCATTGTGACCATTGGCGGTGGAACCATCACAGATATAGGGAAGATGACATCTGTGGCATTAGGGCAAATCCCACATATTGCTGTTCAAACAGCTGCATCAGTTGATGGCTTCACAGATAATGTATCTGTAATCCTGATTAAAGGTGTGAAAAGAACAGTTCCTTCTCGTTGGCCCGAAGCACTTGTGGCAGATACAACCTTGATTGCGGAGGCGCCTACAATCATGAATCGTGCTGGTTACGGTGAAATTAACTCAATGTTCACAGCACCAGCAGATTGGCGCCTTGCAGCGCTATTAGGATTTGAAAAGAAGTTTCATTGGGGGCCGATTGAACTTCTCAAAGGAGTTGGCGAAGGCATTGAAGAATGGGCACCCGGACTTCGTAATTCAGAGATAGGTTCTACTGAGAAGTTGGTCAATGCACTAGCAGTACGTGGAATCGTTACTGGAGTTGCTGACACCACTGCCTGCCTTTCAGGGATTGAGCATTTGATCTCCCACATGCTTGATATGCATCAATCGGCAACCCACGGTCCTATTGGCCAACATGGAGCACAGGTCGGTGTCGGCTCGGTAATTGCAGCGTCTGTGTGGGATTTGATTTTTATCAAGCTCTCAGGAGATCGGATCTCAATTAATCATTTTCCAGATCAAGCTTTTTTTAAGAGTCGAGTTTTCTCTGCTTTTCATAATTTAGATAACTCAGATGAACTTGGCAAAGAATGCTGGAAAGATTACGAAAAGAAAGTTCTTTTCTGGAATGAAAACTTTGAAGTCATTCAAAACTTCTTACAAAATTGGAATGCTCATTCAATTGAATTGAAGAAACTGATTAAATCTCCTGAAGAAATCGTTCAAGGCCTTCTGTCTTCTGGGTCCCCTATAACTTTTGGAGATCTTGAACCAGAAATAGGTGACCCAATTGCTCGTTGGGCTGTCGCGAATTGTCATCTCATGCGGAATCGATTTGTTGGTATCGATTTATTGGAATTTCTAGGTTTCTGGACTGAATCTGAAGTTAATTGGGTCTTCAATCGTGCAGCCCAAGCAATTAAAAAAGTAGGCGCACCAGCATGACTAGAGATTTGGTGATTGGTGTTGATGCATCCACGACCGCTGCCAAGGCTGTCATCTGGAATTCAGAAGGACTTCCACTTTCACAGGCAAAGTCAACTTATCCATTGAGCACACCACAACCCGGCTGGGGTGAGCAAAATGCCGAGGATTGGTGGGATGCGACCGCAAATTCAGTACGTCGTGCAGTGCAAACAGTGGACACATCTCGCATTGCGGCTATTTCAATCACACATCAACGCGAAACGTTTGTCTGTGTGGACAAGGAAAATAATCCACTGAGACCCGCAATGTTGTGGCTAGATTCCAGAGCTGTCTCCGAAGTTGAGGAGTTTGGCTCTGATCGTGTTCACGCAATTACCGGCAAGCCAGTGAACTTAACCCCTGCGTGGTACAAACTACTCTGGTTGCAAAAAAATGAACCTGAAACTCTTGAACGAACCTTTCGTGTTACTGATGTCCAGGGCTTTATTGTTAATCGACTTACTGGCGAATGGGTTACTTCCTATGGATCAGCAGATCCACTCGGTGTCATTGATATGAAAACTTTCGACTACAGCGATGAACTTTTGGATCTTGCTCAGCTCTCTAGAAAACAATTTCCTCGTCTTGCTGCACCTGGTGAAATTATCGGAACCGTCTCAGCTCATGTAGCTGAAGAGCTTGGGTTACCAAAAGACTTACCTGTGGTGGCTGGAGTCGGGGATGGCCAGAGTGCCCAGCTTGGAACAGGTGGAATTTTTCCTGGCACTTATTATCTCAATCTTGGGAGTGGGGTTGTATCGGGAACGATTTCAGATAAGTATGCATTTGATAAAGCATTCCGTGTATTGGCAGCCGGGATTCCGCATAAATACACATTTGAAACTTTTATTGGTGGCGGAACATTTAATTTGCAGTGGTTTATTGAGAAATTTGCAGGTGTAGATACTAAAGCACTGGGCCTTGAACTTTCTCCGGAACAAGTCTTAGAGACTGCTGCTGCACAGTTGAAACCCGGAGCAGAAGGATTGATGGCGCTTCCCTACTGGACAGGTGCATTGACCCCCTTCTGGGATCATCATGCACGAGGCGCTTTGATTGGTTTTACTGGACGACATGGAAAATCACATGTGTATCGCGCGATGCTGGAAGGAATTGCATTTGAACAGCGATTCTTGACGGAAGGAGCAGAAAAGGCAACAAGCACAAAAGCGTCGGAAATTATCGCCCTTGGTGGAGGTTCTCGCAGCAAGGTCTGGTGCCAGATAATTGCTGATGTAATGCAACGTCCAGTGAAAGTTGTTCGTGAATCCGAATCAACATGCCTAGGAACCGGAATCCTTGCATCAGCTGCAGTTGGAATTCATAAAGATATCGAATACGCGGCAAGAGCCATGAGTGGAGTTTCATCGGTATTTGAGCCAGATTCCAAAAATATTAGCGTGTATCAAGAACTTTATGACGCATATCGGATGATTTATCCGGCGTTGCGCAACATATTCCCTGTTGTGAGCAAAGCGCTGGCAGAATGATGAATACCGTAAGAGATTACGAAGGCTACATTTTTGATCTAGACGGCACTATTTATTTAGAAGAAAATTTGTTGCCTGGAGCAAAAGAGCTGATTGCGAATCTAAGAGCGAAAAATCGAAAAGTTATTTTCTTAAGTAATAATCCAACCAAAGACCCCCAAATGTATGCCGATAAGCTAACTCGCCTAGGAATCCCAACGAGTCCATCAGATGTCATCAATACTGTGGTGGCAATGGTTTTGTGGCTAAAAGAAAATGCCGTGGGAAAGAAAATATATGCGATTGCAGAAGCCCCTCTCATTAATGCAATAAAAGCGGCTGGATTTGAATATACAGAAAATCCTGAAGAGATAGATATTGTAATTGCGTCGTATGACAGAGATTTTCACTGGAAAAAATTTCAAATCGCCTTTGATGCATTGTGGTTTTATAAGCGAGCTCGTTTAGTTGCAACCAACCCAGATCAATTTTGTCCATTGCCGGGAGGAAGGGGCGAAGTTGATGCAGGTCCTGTCATTGCTGCACTTGAGTCATGCACCGGAGTCAAATGTGAAGCAAATGTAGGTAAACCTAATAAATTAATGGCTGAATTAGTTTTTAAATTAACAAATTTAAAAGCAGATCAATGCATCATCATTGGAGACAGGCTCTATACAGATATTGCAATGGGACATGCATCTGGAATGGATTCTGCACTCGTGTTTACTGGTGAAACTACTCGTGAGATGTTGGCAGAAGCCAAAGACAATTTTCACCCTACCTACGCGCTGCAAAACGTAGGTGAAATTCTTTAAAGTAAAGAGGTAAACTTATGCAGTGCCTAAATACAAAGTTGCAATCGTCGGTGCTGGTCCTGCCGGCTACTTTGCAGCACTTGCGTTACAGAATTTACAGAGTGAAGAACTCCAATTTTCAATCGACATGATTGAACGCCTCCCAACTCCATGGGGTTTAGTTCGAAGTGGTGTTGCACCTGATCACCCAAAGATCAAGACTGTTTCTAAAGTATTTGAAAAAGTTGCTAACGAACCAAACTTTAGATTATTCGCCAACGTTGAACTGGGAAGTGATTTAACTATTGAGCAACTCAAAGAGAAGTACGACGCCGTTGTCATTGCCACCGGATCTGCATTGGGCAAGAAACTAGGAATTCCTGGAGAAGAGCTTGCGGGCTCTATGTCTGCCGCTACTTTTGTGCCTTGGTATAACGCACATCCTGATTTCAAAGATGAAAGTATTGATTTAAGTTGCGAGACGGCCGTTGTTATTGGTGCTGGCAATGTGGCGATGGATGTGGCCCGCATGTTGGCCCTTGAGCCAAGTGAACTAGACCCCACAGATACTGCAGACTACGCAATCGATGCCTTTAAGAAGAGTGAGGTGCGAACAGTAATAATTAGCGCACGTCGTGGTCCTGAGCATGCAGCGTTTACTTCTCCTGAACTTCGCGAGCTTCCAAAGCTTGAACATACAAATGTCATTATCGATAAGGCCGATATCCAAGCAGCGATATTTCGCTCTGGGGATGCCCCCGAAAAAGATGTGAAGAGCAATCTTGACGCGATGCTCTTAATCGCTGAGCACGAAGCAACGAATCACGAACGCACGATGAAGTTTCAATTTCTTGCAACCCCAAAAGAGATTAGAGGCAACGGGCGCGTAGAAGAGGTTGTTTTTCAAAAAACAGGAAGTGATGAAACCTTCAGCGTTAAGTGTGGGTTAGTGATTACTGCTATCGGCTATGAAGCATCATCACTAGAAGGTATTCCGTTTGAAAAGGGCAAAGTTGTTAATGCAGATGGTCGTGTGAGTGAGTATATCTATGTCGTTGGCTGGGCCAAACGCGGGCCTTCAGGAGTGATTGGTACAAATAAATCAGATGCTGCAGATGTGATGAAGTTACTCGTTGAAGATCTTGGAACACCAAAGAATTTAGGCGATATCACTGATGTAATTACACATAACAAAGTTGTAACTCAGATGCACTGGCAAGCGATCAATGAAGCTGAAGTCGCAGCCGGAGAACCGCTTGGTAAGCCGCGTCGTAAGGCTGTGGCTCGCGAAGAACTCTTGAAATTAGGTAGGCTGTAGTACGTGCGATTTATCAACGAGCCTCAATACGACCTCACCTATGACGATGTCTTCATGGCACCAAGTCATTCAGAACTCACAAGCCGTATGGATGTTGACCTCACATCAAACGATGGCAGCGGAACAACAATTCCTTTAGTTGTGGCAAATATGACCGCAATCGCTGGTCGTCGCATGGCCGAAACTGTTGCTCGTCGTGGTGGTCTGGTCGTTATTCCGCAAGATATTCCAATTCCCGTCGTCGCTGAAGTTATTGCATCAGTTAAAGCTCGACATACATTCTTTGAAACACCCATTACTCTGACTTTAAAAGAGACAGTCGCTGATGCTGCATCTCTGATACATAAGCGCGCTCATGGAGCCATCATCATTGTCGATGGAAAGAAGCCAGTAGGCATCGTTACTGAAGATGACCTAGCGGGAGTTGATCGCTTTACTCAGCTGAGCCAAGTAATGACTCAAGAGCTCACAACTATGCCCGACACTCTCAATCCACGCCAAGCCTTTGAATTCCTCAATGAGCGTCTTCGCACAGTCGCCCCAGTAGTTTCAGCAAATGGCGAACTCGTTGGCATCATCACCAAAGTCGGTGCACTGCGTGCGACTTTATATACACCCGCTGTAGATAAGAAGAACAAACTTCGAATTGCTGCAGCTGTTGGAATCAATGGCGATGTTGCCGATAAGGCAGCGAAATTGGTTGCCGCTGGCGCTGATGTGCTTGTTGTCGATACAGCACACGGTCATCAGAAGAAGATGATTGAAGCCCTTCAAGCGATTAAAAAATTGAACCTCAGCGTGCCAATCGTTGCGGGAAATGTCGTCACCGCAGACGGAGTTCGTGACTTAGTTGCGGCTGGTGCAAACATCATCAAAGTCGGCGTGGGACCCGGAGCAATGTGTACGACACGTATGCAGACTGGCGTTGGCCGCCCACAATTTTCTGCAGTACTTGAATGCGCAGCCGAAGCTAAGAAGTTAGGTGCTCATGTCTGGGCCGATGGTGGAGTGCGTCATCCGCGCGACGTAGCACTGGCGCTCGCCGCTGGCGCATCACAGGTCATGATCGGTTCTTGGTTTGCAGGAACGTATGAATCACCAGGAGATCTAATGCGCGACAGTTCAGGTCGTTCATATAAAGAATCTTTCGGAATGGCATCTAAGCGCGCAGTAAGTGCACGTACTTCACAAGAAGATGCATTTGATCGCGCACGCAAGGCGCTCTTTGAAGAAGGAATCTCTTCATCACGAATGTTCCTTGATCCAAATCGCCCAGGTGTTGAAGATTTAATTGATGAAATTATTTCTGGACTTCGCTCATCATGCACATATGCAGGTGCAAGTAATCTTGCAGAGTTTGCAGACCGTGCAGTTGTTGGAATTCAATCTGCATCAGGTTATGCAGAGGGTCGACCATTGAGCCAATCGTGGCGCGGATAAGCACTGAACCACGCTGATTCTGGCCAGTTTTTCTCCATCGTTAAAACCCTGTAGTATTCGCATTCGCAATACACAATTCAATAAGCGTGCGTAGCTCAACGGATAGAGCATCTGACTACGGATCAGAAGGTTAGGGGTTCGAATCCCTTCGCGCGCACATAGTGCGTACACGGGATATCCATCCCGAAAGTGCCAAATGGCATAACTGACTGATGCTTTATCAGTAGGTCCTCCAACGGGGGGAAACGTAATGCTTGTAAATGACTGGGTAAAAATCCTTTGGAGCGTCTTAAACGTTCGCCCTAAGACTCTTCAAAACTATAAACATCAATACGGTAAGTATTTAGAACCCGTAATGGGCTCTGTGGAACTCAATGAAGTAGCGCCTGTAGAAATTCAAAGGTGTTTGCTTTCTCTACCTCCGCAGACCTCCAGGCACTGTTTGATGCTGGTTAAAACTATTTATCGCGAGGCAGCCCTATACGGGCACACATCTGCAAACCCAACTCTTGGTTTGAAAACTCCAGCAATCCAATTGTCGGAAAAGAAGTTTCTTACTTGGGAAGAAGTGGATTCCCGTTCTTGGGGGCGCTACGACGAGCAAATAAGATTTCTGGCACTTCACGGGCTACGTTGGAGTGAGGCTGCTGTAATCACAGAACACGACATCAGGGACGGCTTTGTCTTTATTTCGAAGTCGGTCTACGGTCCTTGTAAATCAAGGAGTAGTGTCAGAAAAGTTCCTTACCTAGGGCACTTTCAGCCATTGCCTGCCACCTATAAGCCAATGCAAAAATGTGCGAACTTACACGGGGTAACAGTGCACAGTTTTAGGCGGACATACGCCTATCTCCTGAAGACTCAGGGTGTACACGTGACGACTGCTCAGAAGTTACTTGGTCACTCTGATCCGATGATGACACTAAAGGTCTACACATCAGTCCTAGACGATGAAATAGATTTAGCAGGGGAGCGACTATCTGCCCACATAAATCCCATAAAATAATTGAGACACGCCGAATGCATTAAACGGGACCCGTTTTGCAGGGTTCAGAAAGTGTGTTTATGGTTTCCTATGCATACCCAAAAAGTATGGACCGTTTAGATAAGCGGTTAAACCTGCGTTAGATGCAGTTGAGTAAGGCTGTCTATCGGGGCAGCATCCCAGACGGAAATTTGTATCGGCAAAGCGGTATCTGGGCGATAGTTTCAAGCAAATTTCTGTTGACCATCACCGACAATCTAACGATTGTGTCTTTGAGTAATTGTGAAACGGCGGCATATGACAAGTCTCAAAGCCCCCTTTAAATAGGGGGTCTTATCGTTTGCTCACTCTGGCTCTGACAGAGTGGGCTGATGATAAGAACTAACTGAAAATATATTCAATAAATAACGTTCTAATAACAAAAAGAATAAACGCTGCGAAGCCCCAAGCGCAGCAGCGAACTTCAATCTTCATTAGATAGATGGGGTGAGAACTTATCTATTCCCCAGTCAATGGACTAGCCATTCAAAACTCACCCACCGTGCAATTAGTCATCGGATCTATTCAACTTACTCAACTCTTCTACCTTTGCCCAGATAGTTGGAAGGTCTATTTCTGTGGCGTCAATAGTTTCCGTGTACCCACCTTGTGGCATCTCGGAGTCTGACAAGAAAATCCCCAGGTTTTTTTCTTTCCTCAACCAATACAAAACTTTTTGTTCGACTTGGAAGGCATCATCTGCCGATTCAAAATCCTTACGTGAGTGCAGACTCCACCCAAACTTTTGATGCTCAGTTACCCGGTCTCTATTCCTTGAGCGCTTTGAGCCACCAATGCCAACTTTGTGCGATTGCAGATGTTGGTGTGTCATTAGATATATAAACCCTGGCCCTGTGTAATCGATTCCAATTAGTGCGCAGAACCTGCAACCACCCTGACCCTTCTTTATCGCACTGTATGTGGGGTAGACGATTCGTCCACACTTTAGACATTCACATTTCCATCTATCTAAAGCTTTCGAGTAAGGGTCTAATGGTTTGAGGTCAGCGTTATGCATAGTCTTTATGGCTTCCTCGATATCTACAACTTTCCCTGCACAATATCCACAAGGACCATAGCCCTGCTGCATAGCGTTATAACTCTGGTACACAATCTTCCCACAAACGAGACATTCACATTTCCATTTTGAGTGACCACTTTTGAAAGAGACTAACGGTCTCAAATTCACACTTTCCATAAGCGCTATTGCTTTATCAGGTTCAATAACTAATCCCGCACAATATTTGCATCCACCGTTACCAATTCTAATACTGGCATAAGTTGGTGTAACAGTCTTTCCACAGGTTAGACACTCGCATTTCCATCTTGAATTCGATTTAATATATTGTTCTAAGGGTTTTAACCCCTTGCTAAGCATTATTGCCTCTGCCTCCTTGGCATCGACAAATTTCTTGGCACAATATTTGCAACCACCATTACCTTGTTGAATATCATTATATTTTGGAAATACTTCTCGCCCGCAAAGGAGGCATTTGGACTTCCACTTAGCTTTGCTACTTGTGTATTCAACGAGAGGAAGCAGGTTGGCTTCCTCCATTTTGATTAGTGCATTGTCGAGGTCGACAAATACCCCCGAACAGTAACCACATCCACCTTGGCCTTGTTTAATTGCAGAGAGTCGTGGTTTCACCACTCTGTCGCATAACAGACAGCGAGACTTCCAAGGAGTTTTCGAATCTTTATAAGGTTCCAAAGGTTGCAAGTTGGCATTCAACATAGTCTGAACACTTGAAGATTCAGAGAGTCTCTTCTTATCTGCGCTTATTTTGCGCCCGCAAGAGAAGCATCCACCTTGCCCTTGTTTCAAACTGTGATAGCTCGGGAAAACTGTATTGCCACAAGCAAGATGAATACATTTCCATTTCGCGTGTGATTTACTGAATGCTTCCAACGGCTTGTACCCAGCATTCAGCATAAAGGATTCGGCTTCCTTTGCATTTATTCTCGCCACATTCCTATTGTGCCTTCAACCACCGACAATTAACAGGACGCATTCCACACACCGTGCACGGCTACCCTTGCTAAATCTTTTGCAAAAGAGCAGACTCTTAACTGTGAAAAACAAGGACTTTTCGACTTGGTTTATTGAGCGGGCTATGGGCGCAGGTTTATTTGCTCTAGGTGGATCGGTCCTAGGGTTTTTTCTGGGCATTGAACTCTTAGGACTAATTCTGGGAGCAATTGTTGGTTGGCTGTGGACGGATTACAAAGTTAATCGTGGCGAACTTCCACTTGGTGGCGAATCGCTCGAGCAACGTGATCGCCGCATTAATGAAGAAGAACGATGGCGTTACCCTGATGAAGAGAATAAATAATTCTCTAAAATTAATTCTCTAATATACTTAAAGCCTGCGTTGTGGGTAAATGATTGACAGTATCCATCCTATAAGAGTAAAAATAACTCCAACGATAAAGAGAATTGCAGGTATTCCTCCAAATGCGCCTGGGGGTGTTTGCATAAAAAAGCGTTGAACCATTCCAAGTATTCCTAACGCGCTGAAAATGTAACCGATACGCCCTGCACGATTGCGACGCTGGTAGCCATAAATGAGGCTGGAAATAAACCACTTTATTCCAATCACTTTACTCCCTTCCTTTTCGATTCTTTCTTACTGGATGTCCCATTTATTTCTTATACTCCTTCAATTTAAACTGAACCTCATAGAGAAATACATCAACTGCCTGGATCATATTCTGTGCGTAATAGAGTTTTTCATCGTACTTACCAGCGACGATAATTCCCCTGACACTCTTCTCATTTAGATTTTCGGTTACCCAACCCATATATCTAAGAATTTGACCCACCGTGTCATCGCTCGTTTGATTACGCTTTAATTCAATCACGACATATGACCCTGTTGACTTATCTTTTGCGAGGATATCAATTATCCCAATATCCGTTTTGTATTGCTGGCTCTTAAGAACCCCATCTTCATAGATCAAGTCGAGAGTCTTGCCGAATTCTGATTCATTCCAATTTTCAATAATGAATTCCTCAAGTTGTTTCTCCATATAAAAGAGACCTGAACTAACTACAGAACTTTCATCCTTAACTTCAAGATCAAGGGTGTTTCGATATGTATTTAAAATTTCTGATAGGTGTGTAGCAATTTCGCCTGCCTGATCCTTGCCGTTCGAATCTAAGAATTTGACAGATGAACCTGTAATCTCTGGCACGTAGGTTTTGAAGACATACGAGTCTCCGTAACGTGCCGCACCCTCAACAACTTCGGAAATCAACTCATTATTTTCTTGGATTTCTCTACTCCAATTTAGGGGATATTGAGAGGTTTCGCTTATTCCGTATGAGAGGACTAAAATATTTTGCTCTTTGTAATATAGGTAAACAGGGAAATAACCATTGCTTGCCGAGATGCCTGGGGCTGTAAAACTGATCCAAGGTACTCTGGCTGCCATCCCCATACCGAATGAAACCTTCATTTTTAGGTTGTCGAATTCTCTTGGGTACTCCACAGTTTTCAAATTATTCTCAGCAGATTGAATGATGAATTTGTTGAGGAACTCTAAAGGATTCATAAACTTAGTATCCATCAAGAAAACAGGTTTGGATAGTGATTCGGTTCTGTTTAGAGTTTAAGTTTTACTTGACTAGCGCCCAGAGCATCAGTACTCCTACCCCTGAAACAAATGCGGCGTTTATCGAAGGTCCCGATACGTTGTATCCCTGTCTAAAAAAATTTACTATAGATGCAGAAATTAGATATGAATACTCTTCGAGTTTGTCATAGTCATCCGTTCCTGCTTCGATATTGAATTCCTCAGCAACAATATAGACCAGCAGATCCTTACCCTTGTATGAGGTGTATCTGTCCAACTCTTCTGGGGAGGGAGGAATGTTTGAGCCCAGGCTTTGGAGAGTTACTCCCGACTTCAGGTGTTCAAAAATTCTTTGTCCAACTTTGGCTGCCGCATCGTCGATCTGCTGCAAACCTACTTGGTGCAAGGTGTCAAAAAATGGAGAGATCTCTTGGCGATTGCTTGGAAAGTCCGAGTTAAAGTCTTCATCAATCTCATCTAAAAGTCGGTTCTTCAACTGAAGTAACTCAAGTTCTTCAAAGTACGCCCGATTGATATGAACTACTTCTTTTCCGAGCACATAACGAAAACTATTCCTAAAATTGAGAATTGCTGTCTCAGTCTCTGGATTTAGGTGCAAAGCCATAGGCTAACCTTGGCAGTAATCAATTTTTGTGGCAATAGGAATTTCTCCACTGATCAGTCAAATAACAGAGAATTTCGTAGGGACTATATATATAAAAAACACGCTCGGATTTAATAACCTGGGGTCAAAGATTGCCCACCATATGGCAGGGAGATAGTCTCGATTTATGAAAAACTATAAAAATTATCTGATCGCAGTACTCTCAGGACTACTGATTCTCTCACTTTCAACACAACAGGCGCAGAGCGCTGCAAAAACTTACGACGCAGTTAAGTTAGCCGAGTATCAATCTTGCTTAAATGCCCAAAACAACTATGACATTGCCCTTATGCAAAGCCAAGGGGGTAATGGTTCTATGAACATTCTTGAAAACTTGAAGAACTGTCTTGCCTATAAGCCGTACTAAGCCTGACAGGGCATAGGAGTACACAATTCTGAGGGAATATGTCATACTAAAAGTTCAATCTGGACGACGGATAGAGCGTGTGACCTTATGAGTATGCGTAAGCAGGCTCATAATGGGTTGAAATGTTTGACTGCAGAATGCATCAACACATTTCATCCTACGGATCAGAAGGTTAGGGGTTCGAATCCCTTCGCGCGCACAAGTTAAGCCTCGAGTGCCTTTCACACTCGGGGCTTTTCTTTTTTGAAGTATCTATCGGTATCGTTACCCAGTGAGCAAAATCTTCCTCTTTGTGGCAATTGATGTACGCCCAGGTAAATATGATGATTTTGTCTCAGCACTTTCCAAGCACATCTCAGTGATTCGTACAGAATCTGGTTGCGAATTTATCGATATCTATCGCGATACCCAGAAAGAGAACGTCGTGAACGTCTGGGAAATCTGGTCAGATCGACCTTCATGGGATGCGCATATGGTCAATGAAAACAGCAAAGCCTGGCAGGCTGTTGCGAAAGATTTAGTCTTCGGCGAAACCATCACAGTTATGGATCAACTCCCATGAGCGACTTCACCCTTTCCATCGATTGCGGTGGCTCATTTATCAAGAGCTGCGTTTTAGATGAATCTGGAACTATGCACGCAGCTCCTACTCGGGTTGAAACCCCATATCCACTTACAACAGAACGTTTCTTGCAGACAATCAAAGAGATTGCAGATTCGCTACCACAGGCAAAGCGCGTCACTGTGGGTGTTCCCGGAATGATTCGTAATGGCGTTGTCGTTGCAACACCGCACTACATCAATGATGCGGGCCCTCATACTCGTATGAACCCTGAGTTGAAGACTGAATGGTGGGGCTTTGATGCACAAGCGGCGATAGAAGCTAAGTTAGGGATTCCAGCAAAGGTATTAAACGATGCTGAAGTGCACGGAGCTGGAGTAGTTACAGGTTCTGGTCTTGAGATTGTTCTGACCTTGGGAACTGGACTCGGTTTTGCAATCTTTCACGGTGGAAAGCTTTCGCCGCACTTTGAACTTTCTCATGCAACCGTGCGCCGTAATACAACGTATGACACATGGATTGGCGAACGCGAACGCCGCCGTATGGGAAATACTTTCTGGTCACGTCGCGTGCGCTTGATGGTCTCTGAACTTCGCCCAGTATTTTTGTGGGATCGCCTCTATATCGGTGGTGGAAATTCACACAGCATTCAACAGCGCGATCTGACCTTAATGGGCGATGACGTTGTTATCGTTCCGAACTCTGCCGGAGTTGCTGGCGGAGTTCGCGCGTGGCAACTTTAATCTGTTATATAGATGACACCATCTGATTCATGCACTGGCAAACGATCTAGAGGATAGGAAGCAGGTCCTCGCAACACATCACCGTTCTTTGAATCAAAGAGGGCGTTGTGGCATGGACAAAGCAGACCTTCAGATTCGATAGCCACTATGCATCCTTTGTGTGGGCAGGTGGCATCTAGGGCCAGCAGCCCATCTGATTTTCTAATGACAATATAAGTAGTGCTATTTCCATGGCGATTCTTCGCTACAAAAGATTTTGTTGAGTTATTTGGAACTTCGGAAGACTTCGCAATTGGAATCTCAATCTTTTTAACAACAACAGGAGTTGGTGCAGTCTGCGTTGGGCTAGCAGTTGGAGTCGGAGTTGAACTCGAGGTAGCGGCTGCGGCAGGAATAATTTTTCCAGAATCCCAGGCAAGTACAGTCTTGCCTTTCGACTTGGTTTTGATGCAGGTGTAGAGCTTGCCCTTGTAAGTCGTGGTCTCTCCCAATACTCGGCACTTTATCGGTGGGGTGGTTGCAGCAAGTGCTGGAAATGCAATAGAGGCCAAGGAGGTAAGGAATCCAAAGCCGACGATTCTGCGCGAAATCGGGTTCACGCCGCGCACGCTATGACAGAAAAGTGAACAAGAGGTGTATTTGCGCGAAAAATGCAGATGCAAGTCTTTACTTCAATTTCACCCTGCATTTTCTCACTTGCATCTCTGGAGAGACACAATTCTTTCACATCTTCGATCGGGGGCAACTCTGATTCGAACCCAAGGGAAATAGGTAGAAATGAAACTTCGCTACAAAGTAGCTGCAGTTCTTTCAGTAGCAACATTGGTTACTGGAACAGCTGTTGCAAACTCAGTGCTAACAAAGCCTGAATACATTCTTCCTGCAACAGATGCAGCATCAATTACACCTCTTGCATATGCGGGCGATGTCGTCAACGGACTCACAATTCGCGGTATTCCAGATGGAATGGGCGCAATGCGCAATGCAGATGGAACAATCACATTGCTCTCAAACCATGAAGTTCCTTCATATGCTCCGATTGGAACTCTCGCTAAGGCTGCGGATAAGGGCAAGCCAGTTCTTGGAACATCAATTACAAAGTTCACTCTTAATGCAGCAGGAACTCGAATCATTGGAGCTTCAGACTTCATCAAGTCTTGGAGTTTCTACAACTACAACACAAAGACTTACCAGTCATCACCATCAGGTGCTGCTCCAACCACACAGACATTGGGCATGGATAACTTCATCAGCCGCTTCTGTTCAGCAACTCTCGTACAGCCAGGAAAGCTTTCATTTAAGGATGGCGGCACAACATACGGGTATGAAGGTGCCGTTTACCTAGCTGGCGAAGAAGATGGCGATAGCGGTTACGCACGTGGTTTCGCATTCGACATGGATGGAAATGCAATAAATCTTCCACGTATGGGTCTTGCATCATGGGAGAACTTGATGCCAAACCTCAAGCCAGGTAAGAACACAGTTGTTATGGGCGACGAAGACGGATCAGCCGTTGATTCACAGCTCTTTATGTACGTTGGTACAAAGACAACTTCAGGAACATTCGCAGATAAGGCAGGTCTCACAAACGGAGATCTTCATGTCCTCAGCGTTCCAAACATTGCTAACGACAACGCATTCCGCGCTGCATACGGCAAGAACAAGCCAGTTGATGTGACTTTCGCAAAGACAACTTGGGAAGGCGATATGAAGACTCAGGCAGCAGATCACGCTGCACAGGGAACAGAGTTTGCGCGCATTGAAGATGGAAACTGGGATCCGACAGATCCAAACGTCTTCTACTTCGTAACAACTGAATCAAATAAGGATGCAGGAGCTACTAAGGAAAATCCATCAGAGCCAGGCGTATCACGCGATGGTGGCGGATTCTGGAGACTGACATTTGTTGATGGCCAGAAGCCAGAACTCGGCGCGAAGCTAGAACTCCTTCTTGATGGAACAGAAGCTCCATACTTGAGCAAGCCAGATAACATGACAATCACTTCAGATGGCATCGTCTTGCTCCAGGAAGATCCAGGCAACAACGCACACGTTTCACGCATCGTTGCCTTCCGTCCAAAGGATGGAAAGCTTGCAGTCGTTGCACAGTTCAACTCTGATTACTTCGCAAAGACTGGTTCAAAGTTTATGACAGTCGATGAAGAAACTTCAGGAATCATCGATGTCACATCTTTGATTAGCAAGCCTGGCGACACTACAAAGCACTTCTACTTCAATGCTCAGGTTCACACAACTGGCGGCTACACCGCGCGCCCAGACCTGACAACAAAGACAACTGGCGGAATCTTGAAGTTCAACCAGAAGACTCTTGAAGGTGGCGCTTACTACAGCCTCACAATCTCTGATTGGAAGACTGTTTTCGGTTCTTAATTCCGGGACAAACAACTAAATAATAGAAAGGCCCCGCACTACTTCGAGGGTGAGTGCGGGGCCTTTCTTATTTAATAATTAAGCGCGGATGGCTTTAGCGAACTCGCGGAAATCCTCAACCAAAATATCAATCTCAGTCTGGCCATGTGCCAATGAGATCAACCATTGCTCATCAAGTCCTGGTGGAGTGATGATGCCGCGGTTAAGAGCAAATAACCAGTGTGCTTCAGCAACACCAAAGTCAGTTGCTTTGTAATCACGGTAGTTGCGAACTGGTGTTGTTGACCAGGTAACGCAACCCTTAATACCAAAACCAACCGTGTGTGCTGGAAGTTGGTACTCATCAATGATTTCACCGATGCGAGTCAGCGCCTGCAAGTTAAAGTCTTCAGCAACAGCTAGAGCTTCATCAGAACAGATGCGATCGATTGCGCGAACACCAGCCATGGCAAGGGGATTACCGTTAAAGGTACCGAAGTGAGCCATCTTGCCGTTGGTAACGAAGTCCATGTACTTCTTCTTGCCACCAAAGGCCGCAAGTGGAACTCCGCCACCGATGGATTTAGCGAGAGTAATAAGGTCTGGTTTTACGCCAAGTCGCGCAGAAGCGCCATGTGCACCCGCAGTCAATCCGGTCTTTACCTCGTCAAAAATAAGGACGACTTCATATTGATCGCAGAGTTCACGGACACGCTCGAGGTAACCAGCATCAGGAAGAACGATTGCAATGTTTTCAAGAACTGGTTCAACGATAAAGCAGGCAATTTTCTGTGCATGGGAAGCAAACATTTTTTCGAGCGCTTCGATGTTATTGAATGGTACGACGTGTACGTCTCCGGGAACCAAGTTTGATTCAATGTAAGGAGTTGGCTCTTCTTCATCTCCAGCCATTGAAAGTGGTGGCTTAGCAGAGACAACGAATGGGTCGTAGCTACCGTGGTATCCGCCTTCGACCTTGAGGATTCCCATCTTTCCGGTTGCAGAACGAGCAACGCGAACTGCATACATCGTCGATTCAGTTCCAGAGTTGGTGAAGCGAACTTGATCGATTCCGAATCGCTTACAGATTCGCTCTGCAGCATCGGTAGATGTTGGTGATGGAGTAACAAAGAGCATTCCCTGGTTGAGGGCAGATTGAACTTCCTCCACGACGACAGGGTTGAGATGGCCGGCGAGCATGGCACCAAATCCCATGGAGAGATCGAGGAGCTGACGGCCATCGACATCGGTCATATAGGCGCCGCGGGCAGAGAAAATCGAGATCGGGTAGGGATCCCAATGTTGGAAACTGGAGGTGACGCCGAGCGGCAGTGAGTTCACTGCGCGCTTGCTTTCAGCGGCAGAGCCTTTGGTGTTCTTGGTGAAGAGCTCCCACTCGGCGGCCAGGATAGAAGCCACCTTTTCAGGCGAGATAGGAGTTGATGTTGTTGGTACGTAACGATGTGTTGCTGTGTGGTGCGATTGAATCGCTGTTGGTGTAGTCATTGTAAAGCTGTACGGCAAATGTTTCTGATTTAGAAACTGTTTGAGAAGTACTCTCCTTTGAGTGCTGCGAATGAACGCAAGCCAAGTATCTCCGAAGGCAAAAAAGTTTGCAACTAATAGTGATTTTCCCGCGTGGCTTACGCATAAAGGATTGCTAATCTTTGACCCTTATGGAAAAACCAACGATTATTCTTGCGACCAGTAATGGCGTAGGAATGGGACACCTTGCACGTGCAAGTGCAATTGCGTTGGCTCTTAAAGAATATGCAAACCCCATTATTGTTTCAATGGCAGGCGGCATTGCAGAAATTCCAGAGTACATGGGAATTCGTTGCGAATATATTCCAGGTCGTGATCGCATGTGGATGTCTCGTGAAAAATGGGATGAATACTTACGCGATCGACTAATGGCCTTGGTTGATGAAACTGGCGCTCGCGTTATGTCATTCGATGGAGTTGTTCCATATCCTGGTGTGATTGCAGCAAAGTTCTCACATCCCAAACTTGCACTTGTGTGGGTGCGACGTGGTTTATGGCAGAAAAAACCACAGCGATTAGTTTTAGGTTTGCAATCACAGATGATGGATTACATTGTCGAACCCGGTGATTTTGCTCGAGCATATGATTTTGGACCAACAGCTGAACGCACAGATGCTCGCTTAACTGCACCCGTTTCGCTCTTCCAGAAAGATACTGCGTTTTCTCGCGACGAAGCACGAACAGTGTTGGGCCTTGATCCCAACCGCCCAGCAGTCTTGGTTCAGCTCGGAACAGGCGATAGCGATGTCAATGAGAAGATGACCGCAGCGCTTTCGGGGCTGCTCGGATGGAAAGATTTGCAGGTCATATTGACGAAGCAACCGCTTGATAAAGATGGCAGGTCACTTGCGCCTGAAGGTCTTGATATTCGAGTCGTTCGCCACTTCCCACTTGCTCGTGTTCTGCATGCATTCGATGCCGCAGTCTGTGCAACGGGATATAACGGAGTGCACGAACTTTTACCTGCTCAAGTTCCGACAGTTTTTGTCTCTAATATCCGCGGAACTGATGATCAAGAGGCGAGAGCACAGTGGTGCCATGACATGGGCTTTGCACTGCGTGCCAATCAAGCAGATTTACGAGATATCACCGCAACTGTGAAGAAGTTACAAGATGCGCAAACGCGTGCGCGATTAAGTAAGAAATGCGCAGAATTACCTGATCCAACTGGTGGCGCTGAGATTGCAAAGATTCTCTATGAATTAGCGGTGCGAGAAGAACCCATTCGCCCCTCATGGTTACGGTATAAACAACTTCGGGCGCAAGATCACATCAATCGAGGAATGCGCCATGTGATTTATATGGGTCTTCGCCGACTCTCTCTTGTTTATCGGATAATCAATCCACATAAAAATGTACAAGAAACTCAAGTAGAACCACCTGTCTGGGGATCACAAAACACAGCGCACGAATTGCATCCACTCATTAGAGGACCGCGACGTTTTGAACATCTCATTGCTGGTGCATCAGAGAGCTATATTAAACGTCGCCATGAAATTGCTGATGTCGCATATGGTAAGAAAATTTAAGTCATTGATAAGAAGAAAGATTAGCTTTCGAGTAAGTGCTCTAGCTTTCGCTTCAAGATAACAATTACAACTACGACAAGTGCTAAGAAGAAGAAAGCCCAGTAACGAAGATATTTCTCGAGAGTTGCTAGCGAATTAGCAAATTCATATCCCAGTAAAACCACAATGGTTGAAAATACGATTCCACCTGCTGCATTCCACTTAATGAATTGGCGATAAGGCACCTTATTCATGCCAGCAAGTGCTGGAACGAGTGCACGTAGGAGCGCTTGGGCTCGACCAAAGAAGATGGCGCCTCCGTGATAGCGATCAAAAATCGCCTGTGCCAACCTCCAACGCTTCTCACCAACAAATCTTCCAAATGCATTCTCTTTAATACGAGGACCTAGATGTTTTCCCACTTCGTAACCAACAGAGTCGCCAGCAATCGCACCTGCGATAGCGGCGCAGAGAAATACCCAAAGATTCCACACACCTGCATGGGCGAGGACTCCTCCTATGAGGAGAGATGTCTCACCCGGCAGAATAAAACCAACAAATGCTGCAGCTTCTGCAAAAGCTAAGAGAATAAGTAGCCCAAAGAGTGGAAGTTGCAAATTATGTGCAACGAGAGTGTCGGCAGTGTGATGTATCCACTCTGAAATCGACATGCGAGAACTGTATCTGAGCAATAGGGTTCATAACATGAAAGCAGAGACATCAGTTCCCGTTCACGAAATTATCGCTTCACGCCGCAGCCCACGTTCATTTAATGAAAGTGCGTCTATCAACAACGAAGACCTCACAGCAATTCTTGAGGCCGCTCGTTGGGCGGCATCAGCATTTAACGGTCAACCCTGGCGCTTCTTTGTAGGAAAGCGTGGAGATGAAGTCTTTGGTCAAATTCTGTCTTCTCTCGGAGATTTTAATAAATCCTGGGCGAAGAACTCTTCTGCTCTGATTTTGGTTGCTGGAAAAACAACTAGACAAGACGGTTCTATCCATGCTGACTATCAATACGACTGCGGACTTGCAGTTGCGCAGTTAGTTATTGAAACTCATCACCGCGGTCTCATTGCTCACCAAATGACTGGATTTGATAAGGCGGTTGCGCAAGATGCGCTCTCCATCGCACCCGAACTCATCCCTGTTGTTGTCGTTGCTATTGGAACGCAAGATGTCCCAGAGAAGCTTGCAGGTCCCCTACTCGAACGTGAAATGGCAAAGCGTGAGCGACTTCCATTGAGCGAAATCGTTGTTAAAGGTTTGCCCGCTTAGAAGCGAGATCTAATCTCCCACAAGTCTTTGAAGACTGGATTAAATAGAGTACTTGCCAGATATTCAACGCCGCTAGAACCGCCAGTTCCCATCTTGTGGCCAATAGTGCGTTCGACCATCTTCACATGGCGATAACGCCACTCCTGAATACCTTCATCGATATCAACGAGACGTTCAGCAACCATCGCACTTTCCGGATCGCTTTGGTGGACCTTCAGTAATACATCTTGCACTGCAGGATTAGATTCATACGCAATTGATTTATCTCTGCCAACCACGTCAACGGGTAACGAATACCCACGTTTCATTAGATATTCCAGGAAAGAATCCCAAATCGAATTGGTAGATGTAATCGCCTTAATCTCTGCCTGCATTTCTGGAGGCAAATGGCTAGCCATGCGGCTATCGCGGCGCCCCAGGATTGCTTCAACCTTTCTAAATTGCGCTGATTGGAAACCGCTTGAAGAAGAGAGATATCCGCGGAAAGCATTAAATTGCAGGGGAGTCATCGTCTCGAGAATATCGACTTGAGCAACACAGACCTTCATAATCGTGCGAATGCGACCAAGAATTGAGAGAGCGTAATGAGTATCGCCGGCTTCGAGTGCACGTTGGGCTTGTTGGAATTCGTGAATAAGTTGTTTAAACCAGAGTTCGTACGTTTGATGGATGATGATAAATAGCATCTCATCATGTTCAGGTCCCTCAGAGAGCGGCTTCTGTAACTGTAAAAGTTGGTCGACAGCTAAGTAAGAAGAGTAGGTAAGTGCTGAATCGTAATTTTCGCTCATGTGACTCGTGAATCCGATCCTTGTATTTCTTCGTATTGACGGTTCTCTGTCAGATCGCGGATACGTTGAAAACCATCCCAGACTTCGACATATGAAGTAGGAAGAGGCGCAATCGCTAAACGAATCGCATTTGGGGTCCGGTAATCAGGTATTACATTGGCAAATTTACGGAGTGCAACACAAATCTTTGCTGCCTCAGGATGGCCGATTGAGATATGCCCTCCACGTTCCTTTGGATTGCGAGATGTAAGGAGCGTATATCCAAGTGGAGCAAGCCATTCATCAAAGAGATCAATCATCATCTGTGTTCCGATAGCTGCTTTTGAAGCAATCACATCAATGCCAGCCTCAGCGATCATTTCAAAGGCAATCTGTACTCCGCGAATTCCAATAATCGATGGGCTAGCAATTTGAAAGCCGCGAATTCCTTCAGCTTTTTCAAAGTGAGGACCCATTCCAAATTGATCTTCATTGCCAAACCACCCTTGGATTGGTACCTGGAGTTCTTTCTGTACGCGCTTATTGACATAGAGCCAGGCAGGAGAGCCTGGACCTGAATTTCCATATTTATAAGTGCAGCCAACGGCAAGATCCACGCCGCACTGATCAAAATTCAATTCGATGGCGCCAGCTGCGTGACTGGCATCCCACACCACAAATGCACCATATGAACGAGCTAAATCTGTAATGGATTGGATATCGGTGCGAGCACCTGAGCGGTATTGGATAACTTCGAAGGTTACAAGTGCAACATCTTCAGACATGTACTTCTCAAGTAACTGTGCCGTAATTAATTCATTCTCAGCTATTGCAGGGTCTTCATTATCAATAATGACTAAGTTGAGTCCTAATTGTTTAGCAATTCCGATCAGGATGTAGCGATCAGTGGGAAAGTTTGCTGCATCGGTAATGATTGTTTTTCGCCCGGGGCGTGCGTTAATTGCTGCCAAGCAGAGCTGATAAAAGTTGACCGACGTTGTGTCGCAGACAAGAACTTGTCCAGGACCAGCACCAAGAGCTGCACGACCTAAGAGATCACCGGCAACTTGCGCTTCATCGATCCAATGGCTCCAACCTGTGACAACCTCATTACCCCATTCGTGCGAAAGAAAATCGCTGACAGCTTTGACAGTTGCGTGAGGCAGTCGGCCCAGTGAATTTCCATCGAGATAGCAAAGGTTTGGGTCGGTAATAACAAATTTGCTGCGGTAGCCAGCGAGTGGGTCATTCTTATCGAGCTCTAGGGCATATGCGCGGTCAGTGACCTTCATAGTTCAAAGGTACGCTCTCCTACCGTGGCGCGCAATGTTGTGAATATCGAAGAGGTCTCTAAAGCCTTTGATATTCGCCCACTTCTCGAGCGAGTATCACTCGGAGTTTCTGAAGGTGATCGCATCGGAATTGTTGGCCGCAATGGTGCTGGTAAATCTACGCTCATGAAGATAATTGCTGGCGTTGAAGAACCTGATTCGGGTCGTGTGACAAAGAGCAATTCATCAAAGATAGGCATTCTTTCGCAAATAGATAGCGCTGCCCCTCATTCAACAGTGGGTGATGTAGTTATCGGTAAACGAGAGAAACATGAGTGGGCAAGTGATTCTCGTATTCGAGAAATTTTTACTGGGTTATTTGGAAGTTTTGATGATCATATCTTCGACCGCACATTTATCTCTCTTTCAGGAGGAGAAAAACGTCGAGTCGGACTAGCCAAACTTTTAATTGATGACCTTGATTTGATACTGCTTGATGAACCCACCAACCACCTTGATGTCGAAGGAGTTGCGTGGCTTGCTGCACATCTGAAGAATCGCAGAGATTTAGCAGTACTCGTTGTAACGCACGATCGTTGGTTTTTGGATGAAGTGACAGATCGCACCTGGGAAGTTGTCTTGGGTAAAGTTGAAGAATATGACGGCGGATATTCAGCTTATGTATTGGCCAAAGCTGAACGCGCACGCCAAGCAAGCGCGATGGATGCTCGCCGCAATAATTTAATTCGCAAGGAACTAGCGTGGTTACGTCGCGGAGCACCAGCCCGAACAAGTAAACCCAAGTTTCGCGTGGATGCGGCAAATGAATTAATTTCTGCCGAACCTGCGCCTCGTGATTCAACTGAACTATTGAAGTTCGCACTCAACCGCCTTGGAAATACTGTCTTCGAACTGCACCATGCCTTAATCAAGGCCGGAGATAAAGAATTGATTGATAACCTCACCTGGAATATTGGACCAGGAGATCGCATCGGCATTGTCGGTATAAATGGCGCTGGAAAGACATCGCTGATGCGCACCTTGGCAGGTCAGATACAACCTGCAGCCGGAAAATTAGTTACAGGAATCACCGTCAAGATAGCTTTTCTCACGCAGCATCTTGATGAACTCGACCCCACGTGGCGCTTGTTGGAAGCGGTAGAAAAAGTTGCAACGCATGTTGAAATTGGCAAGGGCAAGACTCTTTCAGCATCTCAACTCTGCGAACGTCTGGGATTTGATCGAGATGCGCAATGGACTCCAGTAGCAGATCTTTCAGGTGGAGAACGTCGCCGCTTACAGTTAACACGGCTACTGATGGATTCTCCGAATGTATTGCTGCTCGATGAACCAACAAACGATTTTGATATTGAAACTCTTACCGAATTAGAGGATTTACTTGATAGCTACGGTGGCACTCTCATTGTTATTTCCCACGATAGATATTTCCTAGAACGAGTGTGCGATCGCTTCTGGGGACTATTGGGCGATAAACAGCTACGAGATTTACCTAGAGGCGTAGATCAATACCTTGAACAGCGCGTTGCATCCATTGCATCTTCTGCATCTTCGGGCGGAAAGTTTTCTTCGCCATCAAGTGCTGCCGAACAGAGACAACTCAAGAAAGATCTTGCTCGCGTTGAACGCCAGGTGGAAAAAGCTCGAGAACGTCTAGCAGAACTGCTCAAAGAGCAAGAAATTGAGAGTTTCAACCCAGAAAGATTGATTGCAATTGCTGCCGAAATCGAGAAAGTTGAAAAAGAACTACAAATTCGTGAAGAAGAGTGGCTAGAGGTAACTCTGGCGCTGGAAAGTTAATAGGATTTGCAGATGTCTAAGAAGACTCAGCGGCTAGATTTTCTTGCAGCAATTTCAGGAGTAATGATTGCGCTGCAAGCTCGCGCAAATGGCGAACTTTCTCATCTGATTGGCAATGGGGTAGAGGCAGCTTTAGTCTCTTTTGGATCTGGACTCATCATCATTTCAGTCATCGCGCTCTTCACTCCTTCAATTAAGGAAGGCGCACGCAATCTACGGGGCGCAGTTGATCGTAAAGAGTTACCTCGGTGGACACTCTTTGCTGGCGCCCTTGGTGGCAGTTTCGTAGCAGTCCAGACTCACATCGTGCCGCTCATTGGCGTTGCTATTTACTCTGTTGCATCTATCGCTGGCCAAACTGCAGCTTCACTGGTTGTAGATCGCATTGGTCTGACGGGTGGCGGAAAGAAGCACATTACTCCGCGCCGTATCGCTGCAGCTTTCTTCACGGTCTTTGCAGTCTTTATCTCTGTCTTTGATCGCATTGATGCTAAAAATCTCTCACTCTTTGCAGTGCTTATGGGATGTGTTGCAGGTGCCATCGTCGGTGTGCAGCGTGCAATGAACGGACAAATTAATGAGCACTCTCATCAGAGTTTTACAACGTCATTTCTGAACTTCATTATGGGTACATCTTTTCTCGTTATTTTCTTAACAATCTTGGTTCTTATTCATTCTGAAGATCTCGTCCCACTTCCAGCTGGACCCTGGTGGATCTACACAGGTGGAGTAATAGGAGTTATCTATATCGCATTTACATCCACAATCGTTCAACACCTGGGAGTGCTTACCTTCACACTTTTTAGCGTTGGTGGACAACTAGTGGGTTCGCTCTTAATCGATCTGTATTCACCTACTGATGGTGTACACATTTCAGTTTATTTAGTAACTGGAATTGCCATGACTTACTTTGGAGTTATCGTGGGCGGCGTGAATAATTCACAATCCCGGAAACGATTGACGCACAAATAAAGAAAGTTGCAATTGCATAAGACGATGTTTTAACCCAAGGTAAGGTCGCTGCGTAGTAACCAGCCAAGGTAATGCCTGCACCCCACAGAACAGCACCGAGGGCGTTGGCAGATAAGAATTTGTAGTAATTCATCTTTGAAGCACCAGCGATAGGTGGAACAAAGGTGCGAATCCAAGGGAAGAACCGCGCTGCAACAACTGCCCACCAACCAGTGTGTTCGTAGAAACGTTCAGAGCGAGCAATCATGCGGCGCATGCGCGGTGAATCGCGCTTATCTAAATATGGACGACCAACAACTCGACCGATGACAAACCCAACTTGATCGCCGAAGAATGCGGCGGCAAGAATGACAGTTACCAAAATAACGATATTCACATCGGTCATCGCAGCAGCGACCAAACCAGCGCTAAATAGGACTGAATCACCAGGCAGGAAGAAGCCAAAGAGCAACCCTGTTTCAATGAAGACGATTGCGCCCACTAATACGTAGAAGATAAATGGGTTGAGCGCAGCAAATTGAGCATCAAAGGACGCAAGAACTTCCATTACACCGACTTCTTTACTGCCGCTGCCACCATCGCTACAACATTGGGATCGAAGACACTCGGCACGATAAAAGATGTATTGAGCTGTGAGGGGCTTACGCAATCAGCGATTGCTTCGGCAGCTGCAACGAGCAACTTATCGGTGATCTTGTGTGCATTAGCATCGAGCAATCCGCGGAAGATTCCTGGGAATGCAAGAACATTGTTGATCTGGTTGGGATGATCGCTGCGACCCGTTGCAACAACTGCTGCATATTTGCGAGCAATAGCGGGATCAATTTCAGGATCTGGGTTGGCAAGTGCAAAGACGATTGAACCAGCAGCCATGGAAGCGACATCAGCTTCATTCAAAACATTCGGCGCGCTTACGCCGATAAAGATATCTGCCCCTGCCATCGCTTCATGGATAGTTCCCTTGAAGTTAGCGGTATTTGAGTTCTCAATAAACCAATCGCGCATCGCATCTTCAGATGTGGAATCCTTTGAAATAACGCCATCTTTATCAAATGCGATGATATTTGTGGCACCGCTGAGAACAAGTAGTCGTGCAATGGCAGTGCCCGCAGCACCTGCACCGCTCATGATGATCTTTACCTTCGAGATATCTTTCTTTACCAACTTCAGTGCATTGCGCAGAGCAGCGCTGACAACGATTGCTGTTCCGTGCTGGTCATCATGGAAGACAGGAATATCAAGAAGTTCGCGTAGACGACGTTCAACTTCAAAGCAACGCGGCGCCGAAATATCTTCGAGGTTGATACCGCCGTAGACAGGAGCAATTAATTGAACCGTGCGAACAATTTCATCAACATCTTGTGTATCAAGGCAGACAGGCCAGGCATCAACATTGGCAAAGCGCTTGAAGAGTGCAGCTTTACCTTCCATGACAGGAAGTGCCGCAGATGGACCGATATTTCCAAGTCCTAGAACTGCTGATCCGTCTGTGACAACTGCGACCGTATTGCGCTTCATCGTGAGGCGACGGACATCGGATGGATCATCGACAATCGCTTGGGAGATACGAGCTACGCCAGGAGTGTAGGCGCGAGATAAATCATCACGAGTTTTGAGCGGAACTTTGGAGGAGACTTCAATCTTTCCGCCGAGGTGAAGTAGGAATGTGCGGTCACTGATTTTACGTACGGTTAATCCATCGTGGGCCGATAAGGCGCCATGAATCTCTTGCGCGTGATTTGCATCGATGGTGTCGCACGTGACGTCAACAACTACTTTTTCAAGGAGTGATTCAACGACGTCGAGTGCAGTAATTGTTGCCCCAGCGGATGTAATTGTTGAAGTAATAAGTGCCACAGGGTGAAGCTCAGGAGCACCTTCGACACGAATTGTTATTCCGTAGCCGGGCGAAGTGGATGCCATTTAAACAACACCGTAGAGGCGATCGCCTGCATCACCAAGACCTGGAACGATGTAACCCTTTTCATTGAGTTTCTCATCGAGAGATCCAGTAACGAGAGTGATTGGAACTCCAGAATCTTTAAATTCATCTTCAAGTACTTTGATTCCTTCTGGTGCAGCAAGTAAACAAATGGCAGTAATTTCATTTGCGCCGCGTTCAATCAAATATTGAATTGCCATCACCAATGTTCCACCAGTTGCAAGCATTGGGTCGAGGATGAAACATTGACGACCAGAGAGATTTTCTGGCAAGCGGTTGGCATACGTGGTTGCTTTCAAAGTTTCTTCATTGCGGACCATACCTAAGAAACCAACTTGAGCAGTGGGAAGCAATTTGGTCATTCCCTCTAACATGCCAAGACCTGCTCGAAGAATGGGCACAACAACCGGACGCGGCTCTGCCATCACTTGCCCTGTAGTTTCAGAGACAGGAGTCTTAATTTTTATAGTTTTAGTGCGAACCTCGCGCGTTGCTTCGTATGCAAGGAGTGTCACCAGTTCTTCAACAAGAAGTCGAAATGTTGGCGAATCGGTTCTTTCATCGCGTAAAACAGTGAGTTTGTGAGAGATCAGTGGGTGATTCGCAACGTGAACTTTCATGTCATCTACCTTACAGGGCTTTCTTTCCACTTCAATGAGTGCCAATATGGGAGATGTGTCAGAGCAAACCCAAGACTTCGCAATCGAGGCGTGGCATGAAGATGGCCGCTGGTCTGTTGCAGCCTTACCTGACCCTGATGACCTAACTCACATCATCGACCGCCTCAAGAAACAACAGACAAATGGTGGGGCAGTTGCACTGATTGCAATTGATGATGAGTTTTTCTTAGCTATACGAGTACTTGGAACACATGTGAAATTCTTTATTAGCGATATTACATGCGCTATTGATTACGAAGTTGCCGCAGAATTTTTAGATCTTGCAGATATTGATCAACCGGAAGACGATGACGAACCTCTTCCAGCTGGCGATCTCGATATCTTTGCAGATTTAGGCCTGCACAGCATGGAGCTTTCTACGCTTTGTGATGATGCAGATCTATTTCCTGATGAACAAATTGAGGCAATAGCAAACCGTTTAGGTTTTAGCGATCAATTAACTGAACTGTTGGAGTCTTAAAATTTCCTCTCGTCCGCCTGAAGATTTCATGAATGAAGCGCTCGACATTGCTCGTTCTGCGATTGCAACGGGTGATATCCCGGTTGGAGCAATCGTCATTAATAAAGATGGTGTTGTCATTGGTAAAGGTTCAAATGAACGAGAAGCCAATAACGATCCCACTGCTCATGCTGAAGTAGTTGCGATTAGAAACGCAGCTGCTCGCTTACAAAATTCTCGTCTCGATGGATGTACATTGATTGTGACGCTCGAACCATGCGCAATGTGTGCTGGGGCAATAGCCCAGTCGCGGATTTCTCACCTCATCTTTGGTGCTTGGGATGAGAAGGCAGGTGCCGTGGGATCAGTGTGGGATGTGCTTCGTGATCCGCGCTCGATATTTAAAGTTGAAGTTACTTCAGGAGTTCTTGAGAATGAGTGCGCTGAGCTGTTGAAAGAGTTCTTCTTAGACAAGTAGTTCGTACGATGGATTCAAAATAGTCAGCTGACCTTCTTCTTCTCCGACCATACCCTCAGCGCGTAACTCCATACCTACTTCAAGCCCTGCAATTTCACGACGGCCTAAGAAGTTAAGAGTAATTCCGCCAGTTTCATCCCAGACTTCTACTTGAAGCATTGGCGCAGAACCGCGCGGAGCTGTTGATATTGAAGTAACTCGACCATGCACTTTGGAGCGTTTGCGCCATTCAATTTTGCCAATCGGAGTGACATCTTCAGCGTAGTGAGTGACAGGAGCAAATACCTTTGGTGCTTGCTGAGCAGGCTTCTCCTTTTCAGCAACTGGAGCAACTTTCGCTTCGCTCTTTTCACGGTGGATATCAAGCTTTTTACCTGACGTAATTTGATTTACATCGAAAGGAACGATGGTTGCTACAACGCGCTCAAGCTGTGAAATTGGTGCTGCAATTTCTTCTGCAGTTTGGTCGTGAAGCAATCGACCTAAGAAACGTGAATATGAACGTCGTGGAAGCAGAATAGTTAATTCGACATCGGGCTGTTCAGTCTTCCGGATCGCATAATCAAGAGCTGAGTTTGCAAGACGGCGATCAGGGCAGTCGATTAAATCAAGCTGCACATCTTCGAGCGCTTCGGATTCTGCCCATGCTTTCTGAATAGCTTCGGCGCGACGATCATCGATAACAAAGTGAACTGCTTTGATTTTATGAGGCTTGAGGCTGCGTGCATAACGAACTGCACCAACAGTTGCTAGGTCAACGCTATCGACGAAGATTGTGACGTTATGGCGCGCCATTGATGTTGCGCGCTCTTCGTGAGACTTCACAGATAGCGCATTCTGTTCGCGTGTGTATTGGCGGCGGAGGCGCAAGAAGGTTGCGACCAAGATCGGTGCAGTTACGAGTACTAACCAGGCACCTTCAGTGAATTTAACAACAGAGAAGATAATGACAATTGTTAACGAAACAGATCCAGCTACGGTATTGATAGCTACTTTTAGTTTCCAATTTTTTGGCTTAGTGCGAGTGAAGTATCGAGACATTCCAAAGCCAGCCAAGGTAAATCCGGTAAATACTCCAAGTGCGTAGAAAGCAACGAGGTGCTCGACAGAGCCAGCAGTTATTGTGACAAGAATGATTCCGCCAGCTGAAAGCAAGAGAATTCCGTTGGAGAAAGCTAAACGGTGTCCACGCTTGGTAAGTTGACGAGGCAAATAACCATCGGTTGCTACAAAGTTAACAAGTAATGGGAAAGCGCTATATGTGGTGTTTGCGCCAGCAAACAAGATAAGCATCGTCGCAAGCTGAACCAAGATAAACATTACTGAGCCAAATGTGCCGGTGCCGACTGCTGCTTTTGCAATCTGTGAGATCACAGTTGGTACACCAGACTCGTAAGGCATGGCATGTATATGGTGCGCGAAGTATGAAACACCCAGTACAAGCGTTCCAAGCAGGGTACTCATTACTACCAAAGTTCGTTTTGCATTCACGTGTTCAGGTGTCTTAAAGAGGGCCACGCCATCTGATATTGCTTCAAGACCGGTCAGTGAAGAGCCACCATTTGCGAAAGCGCGAAGCAGAATGAAGATTGCAGAGAATGTCAGTAGCCCTTGTGCTTCACCGATATGAACAGCTCCAGGAAGATCGGTATCAAGGACTGGAAGAGTTCCATTAGCTAAGCGATAGAGACCCATACCAAAGACGATAAACATGCAACCAACGAAGAAGTATGTGGGAAGTGCAAATGCCTTGCCAGCCTCTTTGACACCGCGCAGATTTCCGTAGGTGAGGATTCCGATGACGGTAAAGATCATGTACATCTTCGCTGGTTCGAAGGAAGGGAATGTAGAAATAATCGCTGCAACACCTGCTGCAGATTGAATAGCAACGGTAACGATGTAATCGAGCATCAGCGCAACTGCAGCAATCTGTGCAACTACGGGCCCGAAATTATCGCGCGAAACAATGTATGCGCCACCCGTCTTTGTGTAGACATCAATAACACTTCGATAAGACAAAGTTATAAGTACGAGAATTGCCAGAACGACTGCGGTCATTGGCATCAAGATCGCGAAAGCAGCTAAACCAAATGCAGGTAAGAGGGCAATAAGAATCTGTTCAGAACCATAAGCAGAAGATGAAATGCAGTCAGAAGAAAGAATTCCAAGTGCGTATCTCTTGCTCAGACGTTGATGTCCAAGAGAGTGACGGTTGAGCGCGCTCCCGAGAAAGAAGCGCTTGACCTTGTATGAGAAGGGATCCTTCACATGTGCGTGATCCTGAAGTGCCACCGGCTGAGGTGCATCATCAGTCCAAGACTTCGCCACAACTACTCCCTCTGCTTCGCAGCCAGCCGTTGCATTTAAAGCATCAGCGCTGCGTAGGTAACCATTTTAGGTGACCCGTTGATTTCTCGTAAGTATGCTTATCTTATGCGCACACAGTTATATATAGATGGTCAATGGGTCGATGGAAGCGGGACTTTAGACGTTATTGATCCCAGCGATGGCTCAGTTATCGCCAAAGTTGCGACTTCTAGCGATGAACAGAACCTCGCAGCTGTTGATGCCGCTGACCGCGCTGCAGCCTCATGGGCCAAGACAGCGCCTCGCGTTCGTAGTGAAATTTTGCGCAAAGCATTTGAAATGATGATCGCTGAAGCTGATTACTTAGCTGAACTCATCTCTAAAGAAAATGGAAAAGCGCTGCCTGATGCAAAAGCTGAAGTGAATTACGCAGCTGAATTTTTCCGTTGGTTTGCTGAAGAAACTGTTCGTATCTCAGGAGATTTCCGAATGGCTCCATCAGGAGATAAGCGCATTCTCGTTACTCATCAACCGATTGGTGTATCACTTCTTATTACACCGTGGAACTTTCCTGCAGGTATGGCTACTCGCAAGATTGGTCCAGCAGTTGCAGCAGGATGCACCATGATTTTGAAACCAGCAGGTGAAACACCACTGACTGCGCTCGCCATCGTCGACATCCTTGAACGGTGCGGATTACCTAAAGGTGTACTCAATGTGATTCTCCCTGCGCAATCAGGACCAGGAATTAGCAAAGTCCTTCACGATTCACGCGTTAAGAATCTTTCATTTACTGGTTCAACACAGGTCGGAAAGATTCTTCTTAAAGAAGCAGCCGATCAAGTAATTCGCTGCTCAATGGAGTTAGGTGGCAATGCGCCATTCGTTGTTCTCGATGACGCAAATATTGAAGAAGCAGTTAAAGGTTTGATGATGGCGAAGATGCGCAATGGTGGCGCTGCATGCACTGCAGCAAACCGCATCTATGTCGCACGTTCTATCGGCGAAAAGTTCATTGCAGAATTCGCAAAGGCTATGGCAGCGCTGAAAATGGGCGTTGGTCGCGAAGCTGGAATTCAACTTGGTGCAAGTGTTTCTATGAAAGAACGTAACAAGATTGCAGAACTCGTTGATGCATCAAAGTCACGCGGAGCAAAAGTTCACTTAGGTGGAACAACTCCAGATGGTGCGGGTGCTTTCTATCCTGCAACCGTGCTTGAAGTTTCAAAGGATGATGAAATCCTTGCTAATGAAGTCTTTGGCCCCGTTGCACCAGTCGTTCTCTTCGATACAGATGAAGAAGCGCTCAAGATGGCTAACGACACCGAATACGGACTTATAAGTTATGTGTATTCAGAAGACCTCAAGCGCGCCATTCGTTTCGCTGAAGGTATTGAAGCTGGAATGGTCGGCATCAACCGCGGACTTCTCTCGGATCCTGCAGCACCTTTCGGTGGCGTAAAGCAATCAGGTCTTGGTCGCGAAGGTGGCTTCGATGGAGTTCACGAGTTCTTGCAGACTAAATACATCGGCGTCGAGATTTAACACCGCCTTTTCACAGAATTCTCGCTACAACTTCCCCAAAATAATATGATGTCTTTTCTTGGATAGTCACCTACCGTTTTACCCATGGGCCGAGAAATTCTTCAGACACATCTGAGCCGCCGCTCGGTTATCGCAGCATCGATCACTGGCTTAATTGCAAATTCATATCTTGCAAAGGCCTTCAGTCTTGATCCGGGACTTTCAAACATAATCCTGGGGCGACCTACCGATTCAACGATTGCTATCAGTGTTTTGGGCTCAGAGGCTCAGAGCGTCTACGTTGAGTATGGAACATCCAAAACTGCACTCGTGAAGAAATCTCCAACTGTTGCACTAACGGCAGGCGTACCTCTAGTCATCGAAATTAGCGGACTTAAAGCAAATACAAAGAACTACTACAGATTGCGCTACAAGAAAACCACTGAATCTTCATTTGCAACCGGGAAAACAAATTCATTCTCTACTGCCAAGAATTCAGGTAAATCATTCTCCTTCTCTGTGCAAGGTGATACTCACCCAGAGCGTGCTGGAAAGATGTTCAACGCAGATTTATACAGCGTGACGATGGCCAATATTGCTTCGCAGCAACCAGATTTCCATATTCTTCTTGGAGATGACTTCAGCATCGATCCTCTGATTGATAAAGGTCAGGCGAATCAAGATGGCGTTGAAAATATTTATCGCACCCATCGCAACTGGCTGGCAATTGCAGGAGCAAGCGTTCCAATATTTCTTGTCAATGGAAATCATGAGCAGGCTGCTGCCTATTTGCTTGATGGCACAGCTTCAAACCCAGCTGTTCTAGCCGGAAATGCGAGATTGAAGTACTACCCGCTTCCAGCTCCCAATCGTTTTTACACTGGCGACAGTTACGAAATCCCCAATGTCGGACTCCCGCGCGATTACTACTCATGGACTTGGGGCGATGCACTTTTTATCTCAATCGATCCTTATTGGCACTCCAAGCAAGCAGTCGACAATGTCGCGGGCGTAAGTGCAGATACCAACGATAAAGCCGGTGGTAAATCTGGAAGTGGGAAGACCACAAACTTATGGAACGTTGGAATTGGTGATGAGCAGTACGCATGGCTAAAGAAAACGCTTGAAACCAGCAGGGCTAAGTACAAATTTGTCTTCGCACACCACGTTCTTGGAACTGGCCGTGGCGCTGTTGAAGTTTCTACCAATTACGAATGGGGAGGAAAAGATCCAAAAGGAATAAGTACTTTCGCAAAGGAGCGACCAAATTGGGAGCTTCCAATCCACGATCTGATGGTGAAGAACGGAGTATCTATCTTCTTCCAAGGTCACGATCACATATTTGTTACACAGGAGCGAGATGGATTGATTTATCAATCTATGCCGAATCCAGCAGACGACACTTTTTCAATGTTTAACGATTCAGCTTATTTATCAGGCACCAAAGCGCCCAACTCTGGCCACGTGCGAGTAAGCGTTTCTCCAACTGAGGCAAAAGTTGAATACTTCTTGGCAGCACGTACTCAAGATTCCGGTCGTACGAATCTATCTACTGCCCACTCATACACAGTCAAACCAAAGTCAGTGAGGTAGTAGGAAATGCATGACCATGAAGTATTCCATCTCAGCGAATTTGATCGACGACGATTCTTACAACTTGCAGGGCTGGCAACAGGTGTCGGCCTACTAAGTTCTTTAGCCGAAACTAGTGCTTCAGCAGCACTTCCTGCGGTGAAACTTCCCGGGTTCTCTGCATTTGCAAAGAGTGTCAAAGTATTTAAGAGCGATAAGTATTACCTTGTTGAAAGCGATGGAATTCCGGCCCATCAAATGATGGTTGGTATTAAGAGTTGGCAACAACAAGTGCCAACTGTGCAGCCTTACTCAGGAACAAATGCATGGTCCATTCCCATTACTCCGGTGATTGTAACAAACCCCATTTTGGCAAAAGATCATTTCTTACGAGGCGCTATTGCAATCGCAGTGAATGGAGTTCCGATATTTAACGCGCTCAATAATCGTGGGGATGACGCACTATTGGCTGGCGAACTTGATAACTGGGGAGGGCACTGCGGTCGCGCTGATGATTACCACTACCACGTTGCACCAACTCATCTACAGAGCGTTGTTGGTACCAAAGTGCCGATCGCATATGCCCTCGATGGCTTCCCGATTTATGGTGAAAAAGAACCAGATGGAAAGAAAGTTGTAGGTCTTGATTCTTTTAATGGCCATTTCGATTCGAAGAAAAATTATCACTATCACGCAACCAAGACTTATCCATATATCAATGGTGGATTTAAGGGAGTAGTTACAGAGATTGAAGGCCAAGTTGACCCACAATCACTCACGAAAGCATTTAGGCCAGCAGGTGAACCACTCAGAGGTGCAGTCATTACAGGGCTTACCCGAATTTCAACAGATACTTTCGATCTCACATACACGCTCAATGGTGCAGAAGGTCATGTGAAGTACACAGCATCACTTGCTCAAGTAAGTATGCAATTTACTGATCCATCTGGAGCAACTCGAAGTGAGGTGTATGCGAGAAAATGAGTAACCCATTCGCTTTCTTTAGCCGCCGAAATTTCCTCAAGGCATCGGTTTTAGGAGTCGCTGCCGCGTCTCCACTTTCTCGCGCGATTGCAGCCGTTCCAGTCACCGCGAAAATATTTGGGACACCTTCTGCATATTCATTCGCTGTTGCCGTCTCAGCATCCGTCAAAGCAAACGTCTATATCGAATACGGGTACACAAAAAGTTCTATCGCTGGGAAGACCGCCACCGTAGGAATCGCTCAAGGGGCTACCTCGAATTTCACTATCTCGGGGCTTAAAGCCAACTCGCAAGTTTTTTATAGAGTCAGATATGCAATTGGTACTAGCAAAAATTTTGCATCTTTAACGCAGAAAATAGTTTCAACAGCTGCGACAGCAAATAATGCAGTATTCGCAATTCAAGCAGACCCTCACATGGATGAAAATTCAAGTGCGGATGTTTATAAGGGGACTCTGAAGCAGATTGTGGCCGCCAGCCCGGCATTTCTTTTGGATCTAGGCGACATTTTCATGGTCGACAAGCTCGCCGATAAATCCGAGTCAAACATTCGTGGCCGTTTTGAGCTAATGAAAGGTTATTACCAAGAACTCGGAAACGTCCCGCTGAAAATCTGTTTAGGTAATCACGACGGAGAACTTGGCTATAGCAAGTTCAATACGAAGAGTTATCGCAAAGAGTATTTCCCAGAGCAAACTGGTGAGCTGGCTTATTACTCATTTACAGGGCCTGATCAACTCCATATTGTGCTCGATCCATTTACATACACAACCAAAAACCCTTCAGCAGCTGGGTGGGAATGGACCTTGGGCAAGACCCAATATGACTGGTTTGTTGCCACCTTAAAGAATTCGCAAGAGCGCCATAAGTTCATATATATCCACCACTTACTTGTTGGAGATCAAACCTCACGCGGCGGAATTGAAATCGCAAAGAAAAATGAGTGGGGCGGAAATAACAATGATGGAACATATGGTTTCGATTCCAACCGTCCGGGTTGGGGAAAGCCAATTCATCAGCTTCTGCTTGATTACAAAGTTGGTTTTGTCTTTAAGGGTCACGACCATCTCTATGTGAAGCAAGAGCTCGACGGAATTATTTATCAGACTCTTCCCCAGCCAAGTCATCCTGGAGAGAAAATTGATGTCACGCAGTACGGATATATCTCAGGTAAGGGCGTGGGAGGCTCGGGGTATCTCAAAGTTTCAACTTCAGGATCGGTAGCGCAGGTCGACTTCATTACCTTTGAAGGAAAAGTTGCCGATACATATACGAGAACGGTGTAACGATGAAGAGGTTCGCACTTGTTCTAGCAATGTTATGTACAACCCTCTCCGTTCCTGCAGATGCAGCAGTGAGCAAACCAACTACTTTCCAGGCAGAAATTTGGGTAGATAACTGGTTCGCCCTCTATATCAATGGCAAGAAAGTCGGAGAAGATTCTGTCCCAATTACAACAGAACGTTCTTTCAATAGTGAAAAGATTAAATTCACTGCTACCTATCCATTTACCGTGGGGCTTATGGTTCGCGACTTCACCGAAAATAGTTCAGGCCTCGAATACATTGGTAAACCAAATCAACAAATTGGCGATGGTGGAGCGATAGCCCAAATTCGAGATGTATCAACGAATAAAATTATTATGGCCACAGACACATCATGGAAGACGCTTGTTATAAACAAGGCGCCACTCAATCCGGAATGTGTTTCATCTTCAAACCCACTTGTTGATTGCAAATATCTGAACACAAATACCCCAGCTAACTGGTCTACTAATAGCTTTAAAGACACAGCATGGAAGTCTGCTACCTCATATACAAAGGAAGAAGTGGGAGTGAAGGATGGCTATCTCGATATTTCGTGGTCCAACACCGCAGGACTCATCTGGAGTTCAGATCTCAAACTCGATAACACGGTTTTGATTCGCAAGACTATTTCAGCACCTGCCTCATCTAAACAAGTTTCGACAGCTAACTTTCAATTAACTAGCCCTGCTTTTGTCGATGGCGGAAAATTTCCTATCGAGTACACCTGCGACGGTGCAAGCATGTCTCCAGCATTAGCCTGGAGCGGGGCTCCAGCAGGAACTAAATCATTTGCAATTACCTTTGACACGCTTCCGGGACCACCACGTCCTGGAGAAACTGATTCAGGAAAGCATGCAATGTTCACGCTCTTCAATATTCCGGCTACTGCAACTTCAATCGCAGCTGGAAATAAATCAGCAGGCACTTATGGCCAGAACTTCCAAGGAAAGACGCTGGGATACACACCGCCATGCTCGCAAGGTCCTGGCGACAAGATCTATACATTCACTATTTATGCACTCTCATCAATGCTCGACCTTCAACCTTCAGCGACAACGGAGGCCGCGCTAGAAGCTGCGGTAGTTGGAAAAGTTCTTGCCCAGAAAAGCTTGAGCGTCTCATACGCCCGTAAATAAGTTTTCGCTCGCTATTTACCTGACATTCATCCTCAACTAGCCAGTAGGGCGTGCGGAGAGCGGATTATTTAACTGCTTCCCCAGCCATTTACTTGCAATAAGAAGGGGTTGCCATGTCACAAATTAATGATCTGCCAGAGTGCTTCTTGTGTCGTTCTCAAGACCTCGAGCTCGTGATGAATGCAGAAAACGGTCCAATGGTTCTCTGCGACGAGTGCGGGTATTCAAGCTTGATGTCTAATAAACATCTCACGCTGCCAACAGTTTTCACCATCGCTTCGTAATCCAACTAGAAACTAACCGTCTATCTGTGCCCTAGCTTCACACTCAGCTAATGCATCTGTAATAGCAGTGATTCTCTCCGCGAGATTTTCTGTGAGTTTCATCCACCCAAGTCTTTGGAAATTTATCCCATCTGTCTCTCGGCAACTATAGCCACAACCATTCTTGTCCACGGAAATTTTATAAGTTCCATTTGGCAATTCGAGAGGCTCCTCGCCTCCAGCTGAAAGGCGAACAGCAAGTTCCTCGTACCTCGACAAATTAATTCTTTTCAAATCTGCCATCAGCGAAAAGTACGAACCTTCCCAAGCCAAATCCTGTTGGCTAAGAATGTTTTCGGAATTTTCGGCCATATATAACCGTACCGAGTTCATGCGATCACCCGCAGTAGTTTCCGTAACCTTCGGTAACTGGGTGAGAATCTGGCGGAGGATGAGGGATTTGAACCCTCGATAGGTTTCCCTATACACGCTTTCCAAGCGTGCGCACTCGGCCGCTATGCGAATCCTCCAGCGCTAAGGCGCGAGCCTCAACGAGCCAAGGGTAGCGGTGTGCAGCGTCAGCTCCGACACATAAGATAAGCGCAGATCTCCGGTGCGACGTTATCGTGCCGAACTCCCCCAGGGTAGGAATACAGCAAGGGTAGGTACGCTCTAGCGGGTGCACCGGAGGTCCCAAGAATTAAATACCACCAAGCGTTGCGGCCAATTAGAAGTGAATTGAATCGCGACCTTAACGAGAGTAGATAAAGATGTCGTTAGCGTTATATCGAAAGTATCGCCCCTCTGTATTTGCAGATGTCATCGGGCAAGAACATGTGACTGTTCCTTTATCTAACGCGCTTGAATCAGGCAAAACGCATCACGCATATCTATTTAGTGGCCCACGTGGCTGCGGAAAAACTTCTAGCGCTCGCATCATGGCGCGCTCACTTAACTGTGAAAAAGGCCCCACACCTACTCCTTGTGGCGAGTGCCAATCCTGCAAAGACCTTGTAGCAAACGGCCCTGGTTCAATCGATGTCATCGAACTCGATGCGGCAACACACGGCTTAGTCGATGATGCCCGCGATCTTCGCGATAAAGCATTCTTCGCACCGGTGCAGAGTAAATACAAGATTTACATTATCGATGAGGCGCATCAGCTTGGGCCAGGTGCAGCAAATGCGCTGCTCAAAGTTGTTGAAGAGCCACCTCCCCACGTTATTTTTATCTTTGCAACAACTGAACCCGAAAAGTTAATCTCAACTATTCGTTCTCGTACACATCACTATCCATTCCGTTTAGTTCCGCCTGGAACTCTTGGTGCGCATCTTGAAAAAGTATGTGAATCCGAAGGCGTGAAAGTCGCTAAGGGCGTTATTCCACTTGTTGTTCGTGCATCTGGTGGCTCTGTTCGTGATGCACTTTCTGTGCTGGGCCAGTTGCTTGCAGGTGCTGGCAAAGATGGAGTCAGCTACGAAATCGCGATTCAATTACTTGGATTTACTGATGGCGCACTTCTTGATGATGCGATGGATGCAATTTCTGCTCGCGATGGTGCAACGCTCTTTAAAACTGTTGACCGTGTCATTGAATCCGGTCACGACCCACGTCGATTCACGCAAGATTTACTTGAACGACTTCGCGATCTCATGATTGTTGATGCACTTGAAGCAACAAATGCCAACAGCATTTTGCGCGAATTGCCGGATGATCAACTCGAACGTATGCGTGTGCAAGCAAAGAACATCGGACAAGCATCTCTTTCACGTGCTGCAGATATTGCAGCTGAAGGTCTGACCCAAATGCGCGGTGCAACAGCGCCACGTTTAATTCTCGAACTCATCTGCGGTCGCATCCTTCTCCCTATCGGCGACTCTTCAGAATCAGGACTACTCGCTCGCATCGAACGCCTAGAGCGAGTAGAGAACATTGCTCCGCAACCTCGCACTGCTGAAACTCCCGCAAAAGAGGTTCCCGTAGCGAAGCCGAAGGTAAGTAAAGACGCGGCTCCAGTAACTTCAAATGAAGCGAAGCGCGAAGTTCCTGTCAAAGAGGCGAAAGAAGTTGCTGGAGTCGAAGTTGTGCGCGAAGCAAGCAGTTCGACGAAGCAAGCTTCTGAGCCCGCCAAACAGATCAACACGATTGATGTTGCTGGGCTTCGTCGTTTGTGGCCAGATGTTATTGAAAACGTAAAGAAGCGCCGCCGCTTAACGTGGTCACTGCTTTCTGCAAGTGCGCAGATTCTGGGCGTCGATGAAAAAATCATCACGATCGGAATCGTCAACGCGGGTGCTCGTGATTCATTTGTGCGCAGCGAGTCTGATGAAATTCTGCGACAAGCATTTATCGAAGTGGTTGGCCTCGATCGAAAGATTGAAGTCACTGTCGATCCAAGTATCGATACAACCTCAACTCCTGAAGCTCGCGCAGTGCGAACATCGGAAGCGCCAACAGATCCCACACAACTTTCAGGTGCAGCACTCCTTGCAGCAGAACTTGGTGCAACTGTCATTAACGAAACGAGCCACGACTAATGTCTACCGGAATGTATGAAGGTGCGATTCAAGATCTGATTGATGCACTCGGTCGTTTGCCGGGAATCGGACCAAAGTCAGCGCAACGAATTGCCTTTCATATTTTGCAATCGGATTCTGAAATCGCAGCCAACTTGGTTGAAGCAGTACGCACCGTAAAAGAGCGCGTGAGGTTCTGCACCCAATGCGGAAACGTTTCTGAAGAAAGTGAATGTCGAATTTGCCGCGATCCAAGACGCGACGGAACAAAGATCTGTGTGGTTGAAGAGAGTAAAGACGTGATTGCAATCGAACGTACTCGCGAATTCCGCGGGAAGTATCACGTACTTGGCGGTGCCATCAGTCCCATCGATGGAATTGGTCCAGACCAGCTACGTATTCGCGAATTAATGCAACGCCTTTCTGATTCGACAATTACTGAAATTATTTTGGCGACTGATCCCAACCTTGAGGGAGAAGCAACCGCCACTTATCTGGCCCGCCTCATCAAGCCGATGGGTATCAACGTCTCGCGCCTTGCCTCAGGCTTGCCTGTCGGCGGCGATCTCGAATATGCCGATGAAGTGACGCTCGGACGAGCCTTCGAGGGTCGAACCAACCTTTAGTCTCATTATGTGGGCGATACGCTGTCTCATATATCGGGATTTTCAATAAACTGGCTAGCGCCATCTTTTCCATTGCTTCACTATTAAGCCATGGGTCTGATCGTTCAGAAGTTTGGCGGTTCCTCGGTCGCTGATGCCGAAGGCATGAAGCGCGTTGCTGCGCGCATTGTGGCGACGAAGAAAGCTGGCAACCAGGTTGTTGTCGTAGTCAGCGCGATGGGCGATACCACCGATGAGTTGATCGATCTTGCCAACCAAGTCAGCCCAATTCCACCAGGGCGCGAACTCGATATGTTGCTTACAGCAGGCGAGCGAATTTCGATGGCGTTGCTTGCAATGGCTATTAACAATCTTGGATTTGAAGCGCTCTCATTTACCGGTTCGCAAGCTGGAGTTATTACAGATTCAGTTCACGGCAAGGCGCGCATTATCGATGTGACACCAGGTCGTATTCGTGAAGCGATTGATTCTGGTTCGATTGCAATCGTTGCGGGCTTCCAAGGAATTTCGCAAGATACAAATGACATTACAACTCTTGGTCGCGGTGGATCGGATACAACTGCAGTGGCGCTCGCCGCAGCCCTCGAAGCAGATGTCTGTGAAATCTATACAGATGTTGATGGAATCTTCTCTGCAGATCCGCGGGCAATTCCTGCAGCTCGTAAATTAAAGACTGTTACTTATGAAGAGATGCTCGAACTTGCAGCTGCGGGAGCAAAAGTTCTTCATCTGCGCTGCGTTGAATATGCGCGCCGATTTAATTTACCGATCCACGTACGTTCATCTTTTTCACCACTAGAAGGAACATGGGTAGTTGAAAACCACCCAGAAGGAGGCACCATGGAGCAAGCAATCATCGCCGGAGTTGCACACGATAAGTCAGAGGCCAAGGTGACCATCGTTGGTGTTCCTGACCGCACTGGTGTTGCAGCGCGTATCTTCCAGGCACTTGCTGATAACGATCTCAATATCGACATGATTGTGCAGAACGTATCGGCAGCAGCTACTGGCCTCACAGATATCTCCTTCACGCTGCCAAAGTCAGATGGTGCAGAAGCAACAACAGTTCTTAAGAAGATTCAAGGTGAAGTCGGATTTGCATCACTTCAATATGACGACTCCATTGGAAAACTTTCACTTGTAGGCGCAGGAATGCGTTCACACCCTGGAGTGACAGCAACTTTCTTCGCTTCCATGGCTGAAGCCGGCGTGAATATCGAGATGATTTCTACATCAGAAATTCGCATCTCTGTCATCGTTCGCGAGGATGATCTCGAACGTGCAGCACGTGCAGCACACACTGCCTTTGGACTTGATTCAGATCAGAACGAGGCAGTCGTCTATGGAGGAACAGGTCGATGAGTAAGAAAAAGAAACTTCCTTCACTTGCAGTAGTTGGTGCAACCGGTGCAGTCGGCACCGTCATGCTCGACATCTTGAGCAAGCGCAAGAATGTCTACGGCGAAATTCGCCTCATTGCATCTGCTCGTAGCGCCGGCAAGAAGTTAATGTGCCGTGGCGAAGAACTTACAGTCGTAGCGCTTTCACCAGAAGCCTTCGATGGAATTGATATCGCTATGTTCGATGTCCCAGATGAGATTTCAGCTGAATGGGCGCCGATTGCTGCAAAGCGTGGAGCAGTTGTCGTTGATAACTCAGGTGCATTCCGCATGGATAAGAAAGTTCCACTGGTTGTTCCAGAGGTAAATCCAAAGGACATCAAGAAACGTCCAAAGGGAATTATCTCTAACCCAAATTGCACAACACTTTCAATGATTGTTGCAATGGGTGCACTTGATAAAAAGTTTGGTCTTAAAGAATTAGTTGTCTCTTCTTATCAAGCAGCATCAGGTGCAGGACAACCAGGAATCGATGCGCTACATGAGCAGATCTCACAGGTTGCAGGAAAGAACCTTGGTTCTACTGCAAAAGATGTGCGCGGTGCAATTAAAGATCTTGGACCATTCCCAGCCCCTCTTGCCATGAACGTTGTCCCATGGGCAGGTTCACTGAAAGAGGCCGGTTACACATCTGAAGAACATAAAGTTCGCAATGAATCTCGCAAGATTCTTGGAATGCCAAAGCTAAAAGTTTCTGCCACATGTGTTCGTGTTCCGGTAATTACAACTCACTCACTCACAGTGCATGCAACTTTCTCAAAAGTTGTTACACGTAAAGCTGCACAATCTGCGCTCAAGAAGGCAGAGGGCGTCATGCTCTATGACAATCCAGAGAAGAAGGAGTTCCCAACTCCTGCCGATGTCGTTGGAACTGATCCAACTTGGGTAGGTCGTGTCCGTCAATCTTTGGATAATCCAAAGGCGATCGACCTCTTTGTCTGCGGCGATAACTTGCGCAAGGGTGCAGCGTTAAATACTGCACAAATTGCGGAACTCGTAGCTGCTGAACTCACACGCTAACGACAACTAGACTGACGCCATGACAATCGTTGTCGCAGGCGGAACTGGTCTTGCAGGCTCTGCAATCGTTCGCGCCTACCTGGCAACCGGGGCAGATGTAGTTGCAGTCAACCGAAAAGTTGTCGATCTCCTTGATCGCGATGCGACGACAGCGCTTCTGAAGAAGATAAAACCATCGCTGGTTATTGATGCGGCTGCCAAAGTTGGTGGAATCGGCGCCAACAACGCATTTCCTGTTGAATTCCTTTCGGACAATGTCCGCATCCAGAGCAATCTCATGGAAGCAGCGCACGCTGCCGATGTTGAAAAATTTATCTTCCTTGGATCAAGCTGTATCTATCCACGTGATTGTGCGCAGCCAATCAAAGAGGAGTACCTGCTCACTGGTCCACTTGAAGAGACCAACTCTGCATATGCAATCGCAAAGATTGCTGGAATCGAATTAATTAAATCTTTCCGTAAAGAATATGGTCGTACGTGGATTTCATTGATGCCAACGAATCTCTACGGCCCACATGACAACTTTGAACTTCAAGGTTCACACGTACTGCCTGCATTTATCCGCCGTTTTGTTGAGGCGGCAGAAAATAACGTTGCTACTGAAACTTTATGGGGAACAGGTTCACCAAAACGCGAATTTCTCCATGTCGACGATTTAGCTGCAGCTGTTGTGCACCTTGGTTCTTCTTATAACTCCTCTGACCATCTCAATATCGGTACTGGCGAAGATCTCACCATCAAGGAACTTGCCGAACTTGTCGCTGAATTAGCTGGCTTTAAGGGCGAAATTGCCTGGGATTCATCAAAACCTGATGGAACTCCACGTAAGGTTCTTGATGTTTCAAAGGCTAAATCGCTAGGTTGGGCACCGAAGATTTCTCTACGCGATGGAATTGCATCAACTATCGCTTGGTATAAAGATGCATCTGCAAAGGGAGTAGCGAGACGATGAGTAGAAAAGTTGCACTAATTACTGGTGTTACCGGCCAAGATGGTTCATATCTTGCAGAGTTCTTACTTGCCAAAGGATATGAAGTTCACGGCCTTATTCGTCGTTCCTCAACATTTAATACATCTCGCATCGATCACATCTACCAAGATCCACACGAGAAGAACCCAAAGCTCTTCTTGCACTATGGAGATTTGATTGATGGTGTGGGACTTACAAACCTGATTCGCGAAATTAAACCAACTGAGGTTTATAACCTTGGTGCGCAGTCACACGTGCAGGTTTCATTCACGATGCCTCAGTACACAGGTCAAGTCGATGCTGTTGGCGCAGTCGGTCTACTTGAAGCAATTCGTTCAGCAGATCTTGATATTCGTTTCTACCAAGCATCCACATCTGAACTCTTCGGCTCAACTCCACCACCACAGAGTGAAACTTCAGTTTTCCGCCCGCAATCTCCTTATGCAGCTGCAAAGTTGATGGCGTATTGGTGCACAGTCAATTACCGTGATGGTTATGGCCTCCACGCAACAAATGGAATTTTGTTTAACCACGAATCTCCTCGCCGTGGTGAAACATTCGTTACTCGCAAAATTACCCGTGCGGTTGCTGCAATCAAGGCTGGCAAGCAAGACAAGCTATTCCTTGGAAACCTTGATGCAGTTCGCGACTGGGGTTATGCAAAAGAGTATGTCGAATCAATGTGGCTGATGCTTCAGCAAGATAAGCCATCTGATTACGTCGTTGCTACAGGTGTTGGTGCAACAGTGAAAGACTTTGCAGAAGCGGCATTTTCACGAGCCGGACTTAATTGGGCCGACCATGTGGAAACCGATAAGAAGTACATCCGCCCAACAGAAGTTGATGCACTCATCGGAGATCCATCAAAGGCTGAAAAGGCGCTTAATTGGAAGGCTAAGACCCACTGGAAAGAGCTTGCAGAACTTATGGTCGATGCCGATATTGCAGCTCTCAATAATTAATTAAAAAGCTGCAGTTAGGGTCACCAGGGAAACCTCTGGTGGGCTTGCAACTCTGATACGTGAGAATGGTCCGGTTCCCATACCGGCAGATACATGCAATAAAGGTTCGCCTTTAACGACAGTTAATCCACGTGCGCGCCAATTTGGAAGATCACAATTTGTCGTAAGAGCCTTTGATCCACCTGGCCATGGCAAACGTACTTGGCCACCATGTGTATGGCCGGCAAAGATTGCATCAAGGTGGTCGTTTTTCATGCCTTCAATGATGCGTAAATAAGGTGCGTGAGTGACACCGATTGCAATATCGCATTTTCCTGCTTCGCCTGCAACGAGTGAATAGTCATCAAATTCAAGATGTGCATCATCAGTGCCGCGCGCTTCAATCACCGTGTTATTGATTTTGATTGTTGTGCGCGAGGTATTGATGTTCTTCCATCCACGAGCCTGAAGACCGGCATCAAGATCTTTCCACGGTAATTCAGGTCCATGTACTCGCTTGCCGTGATTGGGTAGTAGGTACTTCAAAGGATTCTTAGGTACTGGTTCGAAATAATCATTTGAACCAAATACATAGAGGCCTGGAATATCCATAAGTGCATCAAGAGCATCAAGTACAACAGGAACTGCTTTCTTATGTGCCAAGAAGTCGCCTGTACTAATAACGAGATCCGGCTTCAGTGAGATAAATGACTTGATATCGGCAATCTCTTTCTTGCGCGAAGGTGTTAAGTGCAGGTCAGAGAAGTGCAGGATGCGAATATCGTCATGGCCTGCAGGCAGAATAGGCATCTCGGCCTCGCGGAGAACGTATGTCATAACCATGAGAAGATTAACCCATGGGCTTAAAAGAGACACTCAAGAACGACCTCACCGAGGCGATTCGTAGCAGCGACAAGGTCGTATCAGGAACTATTCGAATGGTTCTGACTGCAATTACCAACGAAGAAGTATCAGGTAAAGAGGCGCGCGTTCTTACTGATGACGAGATCATTACCGTTCTCTCACGCGAAGCGAAGAAGCGCCGCGAAGCAGCTGAAGAATTTGCAAAGGCAGGACGTGCCGATAAAGCAGCAGATGAAAAGGCAGAAGGTGAAGTCATTGCCAAGTATTTGCCGGCTCAACTTTCTGAAGATGATATTAAGAAGTTAATTGCTGCAGCAGTTGCATCAACAGGTGCAGCAGGTCCTGCTGATATGGGCAAGGTGATGGGCGCGATCAAGCCACAGATTGCAGGAAAAGCTGATGGAGCACTTGTTTCATCACTCGTTAAAGCTGCCTTAGCCGGAGGAAATTAATATGAAATTTGAATACGCGACAGTTCCACTACTTTCACATGCAACCAAGCAGATTCTCGATACATGGGGTTCAGATGGATGGGAACTCGTCACAGTCATTCCGGCACCAGGTGGAGAACAACTCGTTGCATATATGAAGCGCGAGGTGAAGTAATGACTGATGTCCGCGCAAAACTTGCTGAAAAAGGGTTAGTTCTTCCGGTTTCATCAAAGCCACTTGCTGCCTATGTTCCAGCAGTTCGCACAGGCAACATCGTCTTTACTGCAGGCCAACTTCCTATGGTCGATGGTGCAATCGCCAAGACTGGAAAAGTTGGCGCTGATGTCACTGTTGAAGAAGCATATGAATTAGCAAAGATTTGTGCACTGAATGCACTCTCTGCAGTCGAACTTGTTGCGCCCGTTGATTCAATTGTTAAAGTTGTACGTATCGTCTGCTATGTAAATGGCGCACCGGGATTTATTTCTCAACCAGCAGTTGCTAATGGGGCATCAGAACTCTTTATGCATATCTGGGGAGATGCTGGAGTTGCTGCACGTAGCGCACTTGGTGTTGCTGAACTTCCACTCAATTCACCTGTTGAGGTTGAGCTTACGGTCGCGTTGGCTTAGCGACATATAATTTTTTCGCACACGTGCGAGGAACCTCGAACTAATTTCCGAAGGCAGTGTCTCCGGACACGTCATTTACCGCGTTTCTCGAGGCGCTCTAGATCTGTAATCAATACAGCGCGACCGTCGAGTTTGAGCCATCCACGTCCTGCGAAATCTGCGAGTGCTTTATTTACTGTCTCGCGTGATGCGCCAACAAGTTGAGCAAGTTCTTCTTGAGTCAGGTCGTGGTGGACGAAGAGTCCGTCATCAGTCTTCTTTCCAAAGCGTGAACCGAGATCAATCAACGCTTTGGCAACGCGACCTGGAACATCAGAAAAGACGAGATCGCCAACTGCTTCATTGGTGCGGCGAAGGCGCTGCGCTAAACGAGCAAGTAGCTGAAGTGATACATCTGGATTTCCCTTAAGCCAAGGGATTAATTTTTCGTGGCTCAGTGATAAAAGTTTTGCGTCAGTGACAGCGGTGGCAGTTGAAGTGCGTGGACCTGGATCAAAGAGCGAAAGTTCACCAAACATTTCACCTGGTCCGAGGATAGAGAGAAGATTTTCTCGCCCGTCACCACTTGATGTTCCGAGCTTAAGTTTTCCATCGACGATTACGTATACGTGCTCGCCCTCATCGCCTTCTTTGAAGAGGATTCCACCTTTAGAAATTTTGACAGAGTCCATTGAGGCGCGAAGAGATGCCGCTTGAGCATCATCGAGGGCGGTAAATAGGGGGGCTCGTCTTACGACTTCATCTTCTTGAGGCACATCTGTAGTTTACTCGCATGACCGCAGATAGCGAAACTCGAAAAAGCGCTCGAGCTATCTATCGGATCTTGACCAAGACCTACCCCGAAATCCGTTGCGAATTAGATTTTAAGAATCCTCTCGAACTCACGGTTGCAGTAATTCTCTCTGCACAGTGCACCGATAAGAGAGTGAACACCATTACGCCAGCGCTCTTTAAGAAGTATAAGAAGGCGAAAGATTATGCAAAGGCACCTGTTGCTGAGATAGAAGAATTTATTTATTCAGCAGGCTTCTATCACGCAAAAGCTCGTCACCTGAAGGGATTGGGAACGAAGTTAGTTGAAGAGTTTGATGGACAAGTTCCGGGAAATCTTGAAGATTTAATTACGCTTCCTGGTGTGGGTCGCAAAACTGCAAATGTAGTTCTTGGCCACGCTTTTGATATTCCTGGAATCACAGTTGATACACACTTTGGTCGATTGTCACGACGCTTTGGTTGGACAACGTCGATGGATCCGGTGAAAGTCGAACACGAAGTCGGAGAACTCATCCCACAGAAAGAGTGGACCAATCTTTCGCAACGCATGATTTGGCACGGTCGTCGCATCTGTCATTCACGTAAACCTGCATGTGGTGCCTGCCCCGTAGCAAAGATTTGTCCTTCTGTAGGAATCGGTGAGATGGATAAAAAGAAAGCGAAGCTATTGGTAAAGACAGATAAGGACTTTCGATGAAGAAGATTCTTATTGCGTTGTTATCTGTAGTCGCGCTCACTGGTTGTTCACTTACGCAGCCGATTCCAATAAAAGGTGAAGTCATGAGCTGTTCTGGTATCAAGACCATCTCCAGCAGTGGAACCTCGTTGGAATGCCTCGATGGATCTCAGGGCGTTGCCGTTGATGCCATCGCCGGACCAGCTCTGATCAATGTGTGGGGAACATGGTGTGCCCCATGTCGCCAAGAGCTTCCACATTTTGTTCATTACATTGCGAAAGAGAATTCTGTACCTGTTATTGGTATTGCGGTAGAAGAGAAGAGCAAAGAGACAGTAAAGAAGTTTGTAGAAACACACGGTATGACATGGCCGATTCTCTACGATACACATGGTTCCACTCGCGGGAAATTTGGCATGGGAGTGCCTGTCACGTGGTTTGTCGATTCTTCGGGCAAGGTGGTCTATAAGAAGTATGGTCCATTTAAGTCAGTTGAAGAGATAGAACTTGATGTCATTAAATATCTAGGAGCCCAATGATTTTTGATCTCATCATCGTCATCATCGCAGTTGGAGCCTTCTTCAATGGTTACAAGAATGGATTGCTGACAACAATTCTTCGTACCGCTTTCTTTATTGCAGGTGGTGTTGCCTCGATGTATCTGGTTGTGAAGCACAATCAAAGCGGATGGCTCATTGCAGCAATCATTGTCGGCGCATATGCGGCTGCATGGGTTGGAACGCAGATTGCTAAGTTGCTTAAGTTCACACTCATCCGTGGCCCACTTCGATTCATTGATTCAATTCTCGGTGCAGTACTTGAAGTGGGAAAGTATGTAATTCTCTTCTACGTTATCGGAACAATCTTGTTATGGGCTCCTTGGACTGCAGGGCAGAACGCGGTCTCTGAAAGTAAGTTCTATTTACAGGTCGATAAACATGCACCCAGAGTTATCGCAGATATTCGCCGTGAAGTTGAGAAAGTTCTCGCTAATCCTCGTCTTTAGCGGATTTCAAACCCTCTGAAATTAACTTCATCACATTGGGATCTGCCAGCGTTGTTGCATCTCCTACTGCTCGATTTTCAGCAACATCTTTCAAAAGCCTACGCATGATTTTTCCGCTTCGAGTCTTTGGCAATTCATTGACGACCATAATCTGACGAGGCTTTGCGATCGCACCAATTTCTATTGCAACATGGTTGCGTAACTCTTTTACGAGTTCATCTCCATTTGCATGTTCGATACCACCACGCAAAATCACGAAGGCAACGATTCCCTGGCCTGTAAGTGGGTCGGCTGCTCCCACAACTGCAGCTTCAGCAACTGCTTCGTGGGATACGAGCGCTGATTCAACTTCTGTCGTTGAAATACGGTGGCCCGAAACATTCATCACATCATCTACGCGACCCATCAACCAAATCGCGCCGTCGTTATCGAGTTTGGCGCCATCACCTGCAAAGTAGATGCCAGGAAAACGTGACCAGTACGTCTCTTTATAGCGTTGATCTTCACCCCACACACCACGCAACATTGATGGCCATGGTTGATCGAGGATAAGAAAACCTCCATGCCCATTGGGAACAGGCACTGCTTTATCGTCGACAACTTTTGCACTAATTCCTGGAAGAGTTCTCATCGCCGATCCTGGCTTCGTTTCTGTAACACCTGGCAAAGGCGAAATCATGATTGCGCCAGTTTCTGTCTGCCACCAGGTATCAACTATGGGGCAATTACTTCCACCAATTACTTCGCGATACCAGATCCATGCCTCAGGATTAATTGGTTCTCCAACAGAACCGAGCAAGCGAAGAGTTGAGAGGTTAAATTTATTTGGGAATTCATCGCCCCACTTCATCCATGTGCGAATCAATGTTGGAGCTGTATACAAAATAGTCACACCATACTTTTCAATAAGCTCGAAGATACGACCTTTATGTGGAGTATCTGGGGTACCTTCATAGATAACTTGAGTCGCACCATTAATCAGTGGTCCATAAACCATGTATGAGTGGCCGGTAATCCAACCAACATCAGCAGTGCACCAGTAGACATCGGACTCAGGTTTAATATCGAAGACAACTTTGTGCGTGTACGCAACCTGCGTCAGATACCCACCCGTTGTGTGAAAAATACCTTTTGGCTTTGCGGTTGTACCCGATGTGTACAAAATAAAGAGTGGATGTTCGCTATCGAAGAATTCAGGAGTATGTGTGGGGCTCTGGTGATCGACCAATTCGTGCCACCACAGATCACGACCTTCAACCCACGCTGTTTCTTGCCTCGTGCGTTGTACGACAAGCACGTGGCTCACGTTGGTCTGACCTTTGAGCGCTTCATCTACTGCTGGTTTCAATGCAAAAGCTGCACCTTTTCTAAATCCACCATCTGCAGTGATCACTAACTTTGCATCTGCATCTTGAATACGAGAAAGAAGAGCATCGGCAGAGAATCCACCGAAAACGACCGAATGAATGGCGCCGATGCGAGCACAAGCAAGCATGGCAACAACTGCTTCAGGAATGAGCGGCATGTAAATTGCTACGCGATCGCCATCTTTAATTCCTATTGAAGTCAGCGCATGAGCAGCTTTGCTAACGTCAGCGAGTAAATCTGCATACGTGATCGTTCGGGTATCACCTGGTTCACCTTCAAAGTGGAACGCGGTACGGCTTCCGCGACCTTCAGCGACATGGCGATCAAGAGCCGAAACTGTGGCATTGAGTTTTCCGCCTACAAACCACTTTGCATACGGAACTTCCCACTCGAGCGTTGTATTCCACTTCTGCTGCCACACAAGTGCATCAGCCTGTTTCTCCCAAAAAGCTAAACGATCCTTCTCAGCTTCAGCGTAAAGCGTTGACTTCGCATTTGCCTGAGCTGCGAACTCTGGCGATGGCGCAAAGGAACGGTCCTCGGTTGAGAGATTTTCAATTGAGTCGTTAGCCATGCAATGGAGATTACCGTCGCAGAGTTGCTTTTTAAAGGGATTACTTATCAACAATGACGATAAATATTTAGATGGTCATTGATTGCATTGCGAATAATGCGCGCCTTCGAAAGAAACGATCACAAACGAAAGGAGAAAAATGACCGTATCGGCATTTCTTGCGATTCTGCTCAAAGTGCTCAGTAGCCCTGCCCTTATCGCAGGTCTCATCGCCTTCCTGCAGAAGACCCTCCATCCATAACGCCTGGGTCGGCCTCCGCCCCTCGCGTAATGAGTGCGCCGATTTTTCTTACGCGGGGGTAGGTGGTTGGATTAGGCGTAAGCCTCACTTAGACCCAATGGTGCGTCAGAGCGTTTACACACAGTTCTAGTACTTGGGAGCAGAAGATGCCAATAGCAACCCCTGAAGTTTATGCAGCGATGTTGGACCGTGCTAAGGCCGGTGCATTCGCATATCCAGCAATCAACGTTTCATCATCACAGACAATCATTGGCGCTATTCGCGGTTTCGCAGAAGCTGAATCAGATGGAATTATTCAATTCTCTTGGGGTGGAGCTGAATACGCGTCAGGTTCGACTGTAAAGCACATGGTCGATGGCGCAGTAGCGCTCGCAGAGTTTGCTCACGTTGTTGCAAAGAATTACAACGTCAATATTGGAATTCATACTGATCACTGCCCAAAGGAGAAGCTCGACGGTTTCATGCGTCCACTCCTTGAAATCGGTGCGCAGCGCATTAAGGAAGGCAAGCAACCACTCTTTAACTCACATATGTGGGATGGGTCAGCAGTTGATATGCCTGAAAATATGAAGGTTGCGCGCGAACTTCTCGATAAGTCTGTTGCTGCGCGCACAGTTCTTGAAATCGAAATCGGCGTTGTCGGCGGAGAAGAAGATGGCATTGAGGCAAAGCACGATGCAAAGTTGTACTCAACTCCCGAAGATGCACTTCTTACAATTGAAACTCTCGGCACCGATGCACATGCGCGTTACATGGTGGCGGCAACATTCGGAAACGTTCACGGTGTTTACAAGCCAGGAAACGTTGTTCTTCAGCCAAAGATTCTAAAGACTCTCCAAGATGCAGTTGCTGCAAAGCTAGGTCTTCCAGCTGGAAGCAAGCCAATGGATCTCGTATTCCACGGTGGTTCAGGCTCACTTCTTTCAGAAATTCGCGAATCACTTGATTACGGTGTGATCAAGATGAATATCGATACTGATACTCAATATGCATTTACACGTCCAGTCGTTGATCACGTCATGAAGAACTACGACGGAGTTCTCAAGGTTGATGGTGAAGTTGGAAATAAGAAGGCTTACGATCCACGTGCGTGGGGTAAGGCTGCTGAAGCAGGAATCGCAGCACGCGTTGGCGTTGCTTGCGAAGATCTTCGTTCAACTGGCACATCACTACGTAAGTAATTAACGACGAGTCGGAGAGGCTTTATCCATGCCTGCATTAGTACTTCTTGGCGCTCAGTGGGGCGACGAAGGCAAGGGTAAAGCTACCGATTTGTTGGGCGATCGCGTTGATTACGTAGTTCGCTATCAAGGCGGAAACAATGCAGGACATACCGTTGTCATCGGAGATCAAAAGTACGCATTGCACTTACTTCCATCTGGAATTCTCTCTCCCAACGTTGTACCAGTAATTGCAAATGGCGTTGTCATCGACCCAGGTGTACTTCTTGAAGAGATTAAAGGTCTTACTGAACGCGGAATTGATTGCAGCAAGTTGGTAATCTCAACAAATGCGCATTTGATTACACCGTATCACCGCACAATCGATAAGGTTTCAGAGCGCTTCTTAGGTAAATCAAAGATCGGCACAACAGGTCGCGGAATCGGACCCGCCTACGCTGACAAGATCAACCGCATCGGTATTCGCGTACAAGATCTCTTTGATCCATCGATTTTGCGTCAAAAAATTGAGGGTGCACTGCGCGATAAGAACCAAGTACTTATCAAAGTCTTTAATCGCAAAAATATCGAGGTTGAAGAAGTTCTTGAAGAATATTTGAAATATGCCGAAATTTTGCGCCCATACGTAGCAGATACAGTGCTTTTACTGGACAACGCTCTTAAGGCTGGAAAACGTGTACTTCTTGAAGGTTCACAGGGAACTCTGCTCGATGTCGATCACGGCACTTATCCATTCGTCACATCATCTAATCCAACCGCTGGCGGAGCCTGTACTGGTTCTGGAATTGGGCCTACAAAGATTGATCGCGTCATCGGAATCGTGAAGGCCTACACAACTCGCGTTGGTTCAGGACCATTTCCAACAGAACTCTTCGATGAAGATGGCGAAAAGCTACGCACCATCGGTGGCGAAGTGGGTGTGACAACTGGTCGTGCACGTCGCTGTGGCTGGTATGACGCACCAATTGCGCGTTATGCGGTTCGTGTAAATGGGCTGACAGATTTCTTCCTGACCAAACTCGATGTACTCACAGGGTGGGATCAGATTCCAGTGTGCGTTGCATACGAAATCGATGGAAAGCGCGTGGAAGAACTTCCAGCGTCACAATCTGATTTCCACCACGCAAAGCCAATCTATGAATATCTTCCTGGCTGGAAAGAAGATATTTCAGATGCGAAGAAGATCAGCGATCTTCCAAAGAATGCACAGGATTACATCACCTTCCTCGAAAAAATTTCAGGCGCCCCAATGAGCGCTATCGGCGTAGGTCCCGGGCGTACCCAGACAATTGTCGTGAAGGATTTCATCTAAACCATGAAAATCCTCCTAGTCGGAAGCGGCGGTCGTGAACACGCACTCGCACTAGGACTCAAAGCAGATAAAAGTTGTACCGAACTCCATGCAGCTCCCGGTAATCCCGGCATTGCTTCAGTTGCAACACTTCACTCTGTTGCAATTACCGACAACCAAGCAATCTGCGAACTTGCACAGAAATTGGCAGTTGATCTTGTTGTCGTAGGCCCTGAAGTGCCTTTGGTAAATGGCGTTGCCGATGTATTGCGGGATGCAGGGTTTGCTGTCTTTGGCCCTTCAAAAGCGGCGGCGCAATTAGAAGGTTCAAAAGATTTTGCAAAGGGAGTCATGCGCGATGCTGGTGTTCCCACAGCACGAAGCTTTACCTGCTCTGAACAATCTGACATTGAAAAAGCACTCGATACTTTTGGTGCACCGTATGTTGTGAAAGATGACGGCCTTGCTGCAGGCAAAGGGGTAGTTGTCACCCAAGATCGCCAAGTAGCGCTGAATCACGCACTTGCATGTACGCGCGTTGTGATTGAGGAATATTTAGCAGGTCCTGAAATTTCACTCTTTGGAATTTCTGATGGTCGCAATATTTTGCCGATGCAACCAGCGCAAGATTTCAAACGCGCCTATGACAATGATGAAGGTCCTAACACTGGTGGAATGGGTGCATATTCGCCACTGCCATGGGCGCCCGACGATATTGTCGAAGAAACATATGAAAAAGTTTTAGCACCGATGATTGCGGAAATGGCTGCACGAGGCACTCCATTTGTAGGTTTGCTCTATGCAGGTCTTGCCCTGACCGATGATGGAATTCGGGTGATTGAATTTAATGTGCGATTCGGAGATCCTGAAACACAAGTTTTGATTCCAAGGCTTATGACGCCGCTTGCAGATTTACTGTATAAAGCAGCAACAAATAGCCTCGATGATGCAGTGCTGCAATGGCGCGAAGAAAGTGCAGTCACTGTCGTACTAGCAGCCCAGGGTTATCCAGAATCACCCAAGACTGGCTCTGCTATTTCAGCAATTCCTGCAATTGATAAATCACAGATATTCCATGCAGGCACGTCGCTGAGCGGAAATACATTGCTTTCATCGGGAGGCCGTGTGCTTACGGTGACCGGAACTGGCAAGGATTTAACTGAAGCTCGTGATCGCGCATACCGAGCAATCTCACAGATTGAACTCGAGGGTTCGTTCTACCGCTCTGATATTGCACTCAATGCGTCGGTCGCGGAGAAGGGCAATTAAATGAGGGAGAATGCACCAGTGAGCGTATTAGCTGATCGTTATGCGTCTAATGAGATGCGCCAAGTCTTTGCGCCAGAACAGAAAATTATCGCCGAACGCAAACTATGGATCGCAGTTATGCGTGCGCAATCAAAGCTCGGGCACCCAATCTCTGATGCTGTTATTGCCGACTATGAAAAAGTATTAACAAAAGTAGATTTGGCTGCTATCGATGCCCGCGAAAAAGTAACGCGTCACGATGTCAAAGCTCGTATCGAAGAGTTCAATGCTCTTGCAGGACATGAAGCAATTCATGCAGGAATGACGAGTCGTGATCTGACAGAGAATATTGAAGCTCTCCAAGTTCGTGATGGACTAGCAATCGTTCATGACAAGACCGTGTCACTACTTGCTGCACTCGGTGCAAAAGCTGCGCAGTATGCTGATCAAGCAATCGCTGGTCGCTCTCATAATGTTCCGGCTCAAATCACCACACTGGGAAAGCGTTTTGCCTCAGCAGCCGAAGAACTTCTCTACGCCTACGAACGATTAGCATCTCTTCAGAGTCGGTATCCAATGCGTGGAATTAAAGGACCAGTTGGAACTGCACAAGATTCCATCGATCTATTGGGTTCAACTCAAGCGCATCAATCACTCGAAGCTGCGATAGCAAAAGAACTCGGTTTCGATCGCGTCCTTGATTCCACTGGCCAGGTCTACCCACGTTCACTTGATTATGAAGTTCTCACCACTCTTGTTCAGCTCGCCGCATCACCATCATCACTTGCGACATCAATCCGATTGATGGCCGGTGCTGAACTTGTGACAGAAGGCTTTAAAGCAGGCCAAGTTGGCTCATCAGCGATGCCTCACAAGATGAATACCCGCTCGTGCGAACGCGTTAATGGCCTCACCGTTATTTTGCGTGGTTATGCCTCGATGGTCTCTGAACTGGCGGGCAATCAATGGAATGAAGGCGATGTCTCATGCAGCGTGGTTCGTCGCGTTGCACTCCCTGATGCCTTCTACGCAATGGATGGTTTGCTCGAAACAATGCTCACAGTTCTCAATGAATTTGGTGCGTTTCCTGCAGTTATTTCTGCAGAACTCGAGCGTTACTTACCATTCCTAGCAACAACAAAGATTTTGATGGCATCTGTAAAAGCTGGCGTCGGTCGTGAAGTTGCACATGAAGTAATCAAGGAACATGCGGTTGCTGCAGCTCTTGGAATGCGCGAAGGCAGAGCTAATAATTTCCTTGATGCGATTGCAAATGATAATCGCATTCCATTGAAGCGCACTGATCTAGATGCCTTGATTGGAAACCCACTTGAATTTACTGGCGATGCTCGCCAACAAGTAGCTCGAGTTGTAACTCGCATCGAGGCGATTACATCCGCGCACCCTGCCGCAGCGCAGTACAAACCTCAATCTATTCGATGAGTTTGGCAATCCGGTGAGCGGCTTCGGCGCAGCTGGCGCACCGCCAGCACCAACCATTGTTGGTTGGAAACACCTGCGCACAGGAAAAGTGCGTGATCTCTATACCAATGACGCTGGCGAAATTCTCTTAGTGGCTTCCGACCGCATATCTGCATTTGATTGGGTATTGCCAACCACAATTCCCAATAAGGGCGCAATCATTACCCAACTTTCACTCTTCTGGTTTGAACTCCTTGCAGATATTGTTCCTAACCACATCATCAGCGATGAAGTGCCAGCTTCGGTTGCCGATCGCGCAGTGATTGTTCAACCCCTAGAAATGTTTGCTATTGAATGTGTTGCTCGTGGTTATCTCACCGGTAGTGGGCTCAGTGAATATAAGAACAATCAAGCAGTCTGCGGAAACCCACTCCCAGCAGGGTTATTAGATGGTTCAAAGCTACCTGCCAGCATCTTTACTCCCGCGACAAAGGCTGAAATCGGCGATCACGATATCAATATTGATTTTGACAATGCTGCGAAGATTGTTGGCGCAGAACAAGCTGCAGAACTTCGCAATTTTACAATTCGCTTATATGACACCGCTGCAGACTTTGCTGCAGAGCGCGGAATTATCCTTGCAGATACTAAATTTGAATTCGGAATCAATCTGGCTGGCGAAATTACTCTAGGAGATGAAGCCTTAACTCCTGACTCTTCTCGATTCTGGGAAGCAGATGGATGGGCTCCAGGAAAATCACAACCATCTTTTGATAAACAATTTGTCCGCGATTGGTTGACATTAAGTGGATGGGATAAAGAATCCACGCCTCCAGAATTGCCTGCAGAAATTGTCGAAAAAACTGCGGCTCGATATGAAGAAGCTTTTCAACGAATTACCGGAAGTAAGTTCTAATAAATTTACAATCAAAAATAAGGGAGATAAAAATGGCAAAGATCGTGGTTGATGTGATGTTAAAGCCCGAGATTCTCGACCCACAAGGAAAAGCTGTTGCTGCAGCTCTCCCTCGCCTTGGATTTACCTTTGCGAAAGATGTGCGCCAAGGAAAGCGCTTCGAAATCGAAGTCGATGGTGAACCAACTGCAGCTCAGCTTGCAGAAGTTGAAAAAGCGGCCGAAAAGTTACTTTCTAATCCTGTTATCGAAAATTTCACAGTTCGAGTGGAGAAGTAAAAGATATGAAAATTGGTGTTGTAACTTTTCCCGGCACTCTCGATGATCGAGATGCTGCGCGCGCTGTAAACCATGCAGGTGGTCAAGCAGTTGCGCTGTGGCATAACGATGCAGATTTGCGCGGCGTAGATGCGGTCATCCTCCCTGGCGGCTTCTCCTATGGTGACTATCTTCGATGCGGCGCAATCTCTCGCTTTTCTCCCGTGATGGAACCCATTATTAAGGCTGCCCTTGATGGGATGCCTCTACTCGGTATCTGTAACGGGTTTCAGGTTCTTGCCGAAGCTCACTTGATCCCAGGGGCACTTACTCGTAATCATGAACTTCATTTCTTATGTCGTGATCAAAAGCTGACTATTGAAAATACCAATAAAGCCTGGACTTCTTCATTTACCCATGGACAAGAGATTCTTATTCCCCTAAAAAATGGCGAAGGCGCATATATGTGTGATGACAACACTCTTGCCATGCTTGAGGGCGAAGGTCGCATCATCGCCCGTTATGTCGGTGAAAATCCTAATGGCTCACGCAACTTGATTGCTGGAATTACAAACGAACGCGGAAATATCGTTGGCTTGATGCCTCACCCTGAACATGCAATTGATTCACTCACTGGACCATCTGCAGATGGACTTGGTTTCTTCACATCAGTATTGAACAGTTTTCTTGCTGGGAGTGTGAAGTAATGTCACTTGATACTGTCGCTAAAGCACAAGAAAATCCAGATGCTTCACAACCATTTGCTGAACTTGGACTTAAGCCCGATGAGTATGCCCGCATCAAGGAAATTCTGGGTCGCCGCCCTACGTCATCTGAACTCGCTATGTATTCAGTGATGTGGTCTGAACATTGCTCATATAAATCTTCAAAGGTTCACCTCAAGCAATTTGGAGAGAAGGCAGTGAAGACAGATGCACTTCTTGTAGGTATTGGTGAAAATGCTGGCGTTGTCGATGTCGGACAGGGTTACGCAGTTACTTTCAAGATTGAATCGCATAACCACCCATCATTTATCGAGCCGTATCAAGGCGCTGCAACTGGCGTTGGCGGAATCGTGCGCGATATTTTGACGATGGGTGCACGCCCTATTGCGGTAATGGATCCACTTCGCTTTGGTCCTGCAGATGCAGCGGACACACGTCGCGTATTACCAGGGATTGTTGCTGGCGTTGGTGGATACGGAAACTGTTTAGGTCTGCCAAATATCGGCGGTGAAGTTGTCTTCGATGAAACCTATCTTGGAAACCCATTGGTAAACGCTCTTTGCGTAGGCGTGATGAAACATAGCGATATCAAGCTGGCGAAGGCAGCTGGCGCTGGCAACCTCGTTGTTCTCTACGGTGCAAAGACTGGTGGCGATGGAATCGGTGGCGTATCAGTTCTTGCCTCTGAAACTTTTGAATCAAAGGGGCCAGCAAAACGTCCTGCGGTTCAAGTCGGAGATCCATTTGTAGAAAAAGTATTGATTGAGTGTTCACTTGAAATCTTTGCTGAAGATCTCGTTGTTGGTATTCAAGATTTGGGTGGCGCTGGTCTTTCATGTGCCACATCAGAACTTGCATCAGGTGGTTCAGGTGGAATGAAAGTACAACTCGACAAGGTTCCACTACGCGATCCTTCTCTTTCACCAGAAGAAATTCTGATGTCGGAATCACAAGAGCGTATGTGTGCCATTGTCGAACCAAGCAAGATTGATCGCTTCCTCGAAATCTGCGAGAAGTGGGATGTGACTGTCACTGTTATTGGTGAAGTTACTGACGGCAACCATCTAGAAATAACCTGGAACGACGAACTCATCGTCGATGTTCCACCCCGCACAGTGGCGCACGATGGGCCGGTCTATAACCGCCCACTTGCACAACCTGCTTATATCGATGCAGTTGCTAAGGAAGTAATCAACGTTCCTCTTCCAACAACAGCTGTTGAAATTACATCCACTGTTCTGAAACTTGCCGCTACTCCAAACTTGGCAGATAAGTCGTGGGTCACTGATCAATATGATCGTTATGTACAGGGAAATACCATTCAGTCACAACCAGATGATTCTGGAATGGTGCGCATAGATGAGAAGACCCATCTTGGAGTTGCAGTTGCTACCGATGCCAATGCCAACTGGTCGTATCTCAACCCCTATGAAGGTGCAAAGCTCGCACTCGCTGAAGCTGCTCGCAATATTGCAACAGCTGGTGCAAAGCCACTTGCGGTGACCAATTGTCTTAACTTTGGTTCACCAGAAGATCCTGGTGTGATGTGGCAATTTGCTGAATCCGTGCGCGGTCTGGCAGATGGTTGCCTAGAAATGGGTCTTCCTGTTACTGGCGGAAATGTCTCGTTCTATAACCAGACTGGCTCTGTTGCAATTCTTCCAACGCCTGTCATTGGCGTACTTGGCGTCATCGATGATGTCCGCACGCGCACACCGATGTCATTTGATCGCGCTGGACTCGATCTTTATTTACTCGGTGAGACTCATAGCGATTTGGCGGGAAGCGAATGGGCATATTTACACAATCAGCGCGGAGGAGTTGCACCTGTTGCAGATCTGCAACGTGAAATGCGTCTGATTGAATTTCTTGTCGCAGGTCGCACCAAAAAGATATTTGCAGCAGCACATGACCTTAGCCAAGGAGGACTTGCAGCAACTCTGACTGAAATGGTGCTTCGCCACAACATCGGTGCAACGGTTCAACTCGATAACGTTGGGCTCATGCTCTTGAGTGAAACTCCAGGTCGTGTAGTTGTTGCAATTGATCCATCCCAAAGTGCAGCACTGACTCAGGAAGCTCCAGCACAGAAGATTGCGTTGACCAAGATTGGTGTAACGGGGGGAGATTCACTCGTTATCAATGATGCGAAGATTTCATTGACCGAACTTCGCCAAGCGCATACCTCAACTTTTAAGAAGTTATTTGGATAAAGACATGCGCGATCCCAAGGTACTTGCTGAAGTGAAAGAGACGCTTGCTCTCTTGACTGAACGTTCACCTGGTCGCGCCATTGAAGTTCGTATCCCGCCATATGCAGCTGTGCAATGTGGTGATGGACCTACACATACTCGCGGAACTCCACCCAATGTCATCGAGATGGATGCCAAGACGTGGCTCGCACTTGCTCGTGGTGAAAAAAGCTGGGCAGATGCAATGGCTGAAGGCCTCATTGTTGCATCGGGTGTACGCGCCGATTTAACGCAACTATTACCGCTTAGGATGACCCCATGAGCCGTCGCCCCGATGGATTGTTAAATCACAATGTTCTTGAAGACGATAAAGGTCCACAAGATGCATGTGGAGTATTTGGTGTCTGGGCACCTGGCGAAGAAGTTGCCAAATTAACGTTCTACGGACTCTATGCGCTCCAACATCGCGGTCAAGAGTCAGCAGGAATTGCTACCTCTGATGGTGATCGCATCTTGGTATATAAAGATATGGGCCTAGTCTCGCAGGTCTTTACTGAGACAGATTTAGCTTCGCTTGTCGGCAATCTTGCAATCGGACATTGTCGTTACAGCACAACGGGATCAAGTACATGGGTCAATGCCCAACCCACACTGCGTCCAACTAAATACGGAACTTTGGCGCTTGCTCATAATGGAAATCTCACCAACACTGGAGATCTCGCCGAGTTAGTGCAGAAGTTGGAAATAGATGTATCAAAGAATGATCGCGGTGCTACCACTGATACTGAAATCATGACAGCTCTTATCGGCTTACAAGATGAGAAGAATGTTGAAGCTAGCGCGATGGCAGTTCTACCGAAACTTGAAGGTGCATTTTCATTGGTATTTATGGATGAACATACCTTGTACGCAGCACGCGATCGACACGGCGTTCGCCCGCTTGTTATCGGCAAATTAGATCGTGGTTGGGTTGTTGCATCTGAATCTGCAGCGCTCGACATTGTTGGCGCTGCATTTGTGCGCGAAGTCGAACCCGGTGAATTTTTAGCAATTAATGAAGATGGAATTCGTTCCGAGATGTGGGCACAGTCAGAACCCAAGGGTTGCATCTTTGAATATGTCTATCTTGCGCGTCCTGATACATCTATTGCAGGCCAGAGTATTCATGCAGTACGTGGTCGCATTGGGCAACGGTTAGCAATCGAAGCTCCCGTTGATGCCGATCTCGTTATTCCAGTTCCTGAATCTGGAACTCCTGCCGCTATTGGTTATGCAAAGCAATCTGGCATTCCTTATGGGTTAGGACTTGTTAAGAATTCATATGTTGGTCGCACATTTATTCAGCCATCGCAGACTATTCGTCAATTAGGTATTCGCCTCAAACTCAATCCATTACGTGAAATCATCGAAGGCAAGAGGATCATCGTTGTCGACGATTCCATCGTTCGCGGAAATACACAACGCGCACTTGTTCGCATGTTACGTGAAGCAGGAGCACTCGAAATTCACGTCCGTATCTCTTCTCCTCCGGTGAAGTGGCCATGTTTCTATGGAATCGATTTCGCAACTCGCGCTGAATTGATTGCAAGTGGTCTTGAAATTGAAGAGATTCGACGTTCTATCGGAGCAGATTCATTGGCTTATGTCTCTGAAGAAGGCCTGATTGAAGCGACCAACGTCCCAGCAGAAAAGCTCTGTCGCGCCTGTTTCTCAGGTCAATACCCAATTGCTATCCCAACAGATATGTCTGAAGGAAAGATGCGCCTTGAAATTACTGATGTGCATACTGAGAGAGTGCATAAGTAATGGCGACATATAAAGATTCTGGCGTCGATATTGATGCAGGAGATCGCGCTGTTGAATTGATGAAGGCATCCATCGCGCGCGCTTCACGCCCAGAAGTAATGGGTGGAATCGGTGGATTTGCTGGACTCTTTGATGCATCGGCGCTCAAAGAGATGAAGCAACCACTTCTTGCAACATCAACAGATGGCGTTGGAACAAAGACTGAGATAGCTCGCCAGATGGGTAAGTACGACACCATCGGCGAAGATCTCGTTGCCATGGTTGTTGATGATCTAGTTGTCTGCGGTGCAGAACCACTCTTTATGACTGATTACATCGCAGTTGGGAAAGTGATCCCTGAACGGATTGCCGAAATCGTCGCTGGAATCGCGCGCGGATGCGAAAAGGCAGGAACAGCGTTAATCGGTGGCGAAACTGCAGAGCATCCTGGATTACTTGCTGACGATGAATTCGATATCGCAGGTGCTGCAACCGGCGCCGTTGATGCAGATAAGCAATTAGGCGCACATCGCGTTAAGGCAGGTGACCTCATCGTTGCGATGCCAGCGAGCGGTTTCCACGCTAATGGATATTCACTCATCCGCCATATCCTTAAAGAAGAAAAACTTGATCTTGCTAAGACCTATCAAGGTTTCGCACAAACACTTGGAGAAATTCTTCTCACACCTACTGAGATTTACTCACTTGATTGTTTAGCGCTCATCAAGGCGCAAGGAGAAAAATTGCGCACCTTTAGCCACATCACAGGTGGTGGACTTGCCGATAACACAGCCCGAGTTATTCCTGCGGGGCTAACTGCACAATATGATCGTTCGACGTGGGCACTTCCGGCAGCAACACGATTCTTGGCAGATGTTGCAGGTGTTCCACAAGCAGATATGGAACGCACCTGGAATTGCGGAATCGGAATGTCGGCGGTGGTCGATCCAGCTATCGGCGATTTGGTGATTCGCTCACTCGCTGCGCGTGGAATGACGGCATGGATTGCAGGAGTCGTTGAGCCTTCTACAGATAAAGACGCACCTCGTTCATACTTGGTATCTGACTACAAGGGGTAAATTTCATGGCAAGTAAGTCCAAAGTCGCACGACAGAAGCAGGCAACATCTGCAAAGAAAATTAATTTCTATCTGATTGCAATCCCTATATTCGCCTTCTTCATCAAGTTAATCATCATGGCCAATATCAAAGGCACCGATGGAGCGATGTTAGGCGGTTGGCTCGGAGCTGACGGTGAAAACTATCTGAGCGGCGTTGATGGCTTACTTCAGCAAGGATATTTCAGCGATAAGAGCATCTTGTCTTACTGGCCAGCAGGCTATCCAATACTCATTTGGATTCTCACCAAAATTTCTTTGGCTCATGTCATCTACTTGATTTCATTTACCCAATCGATTTTCTACGCATATGCCAGCTATTACTTTGTGAAGCAACTTCGTGGAACTAAGTTGCAACCATTTATGTTTCTCATTGGGATTGCCCTTGCGTTTAACCCAACTCTTTCGCTGAGCTCGCTCGCAGTCGGATACGAAAGCCCCATTGCAGCATGCATGTTGATGGTAGTTGGACTGATTATGAAGTCACGTCAGAGCAGCCACGATCGCCAATTTGCTCTTCGCGTTGTTGCAGTTGGATTTTTCTCAGCGCTTGCCTCATTTATGCAACCGCGCTGGGTTTTGACATCAGTTGTGATTGCGATTGTCTGGGCAATCATGACTCAAGGGCGCAAAGCGCAAGCTCTCATTCTGGTCGGAGTCGTTGCCATCATGGCAATTGCACCTGCAATCATGATTCAACGCAACGTAAAGTCAATTGATAAGGCTGTTATTTCAACAAACCTTGGTGTCACCATGCGTCTTGGTGCTGGCGATGAAACGCAAGGTGGCTACGCACATACCGGTCCAGATGTTCCATGCGATCCTGTTCCACCAGCAACAACTGTGAGTGATAACGAAGTAGTGAAGTGCGTGGTCAAGTGGTATGTCAGCCATCCCACTAAATCAATCCGCCTCTTTATCAATAAGGGGTGGTTCTACTGGTCACCATGGTCAGGACCACTTGGCAACGGAACCATGGCGCGTAATCCATGGCTGAAAATTAATCCGATTGTAAATATCGCTAAGGGCAGCCAATCTGGTAATGACCTTGTCTATAAATCAGTAGGCCGCGGAATTTCATTCTTCTGGGTCATCGGTTGCATCTCACTCTTCTTCATCGGATTCTTCTGGCTGCGTTCAATGAAGGGCATCTACGCCAATCTTGCTTACGCCAGTTTCATTCCTGTGGTGATTTCTTGGCTCGTAGCCATGGGAACGATCGGCGATCACCGCTTCCGTATTCCAACGATGTCGCTGAGCGTCTTCCTGCAGGTGATGGGCTACTTCGCCCTGCGCCATAGGGTCAAAACAGGCTCATTTGCCGTTGCTTTGGAGTCCGGCGCCGAGGCGCGATAACCTACGCGCCTGACACACCAGCTATTCGTAAGGAGGTCGCCCATGGGCCGCGGCCGTGCAAAAGCTAAGCAGACCAAGGTTGCTCGCGATTTGAAGTACAACTCTCAGGAGATGGATCTCGACCGCCTTGCAAAGGAACTCCACGGGGATGTCCCTGATCAGCAGAACCAGGATGATGACGATCCATTTGCTGAAGGCAATTACATTCCACGCGCTTGAAACCAACACCGTACGTCGCATCGCTGCGCATCTACGAACCACTTTCAGCATTTGAACCTGTCGATCGAATCCGTTGGCAGAATATTGATGCAACGATTGATTCACGCAAAGAAGAACAAGCGCTCGCACTTCGCCGGTTAGTTTTTCCTGAACCTCCCGCTGTGCGTCCAGATGGAGCACATGTTCTTGATATCAATGGAATTCGCTATGTGTCTCCATGGTCAACTGCCACTCGATGCTGGGCAGCGCTCGATGATTTTAAAGAATCACTTCCTTCTTCCATCACTCCATTTTTTATTCCGCCATCACTTGAAGAAGTCATTACTACCGGAGTTGATCTCCTCGAAGATCGCGTCCCACATATCATCACCGAAAATTGGGTAATCCCTCCTCGCTGGTTCTCTATCTTTACTCCTGATGAAAGAGTCCGCGGCGAAGATGACGATGGTCCATATTCATTTGCTCGCACCACGATGTCGAAAGCGCGTGAACGTGCACTGAACTCTCATGAGGTTGTCCTCGGCGCATTTGGCCAAGGTCCGGTCGAGCAAGAGATTGAAAATATGATTGATTGGCTTGAACTCTTCCATCCCGAGTCACTCGTCGAACTCGATTACGGCGGGTTGGCTGCTTATCTTGATGTAGCGCTTCGCAAAAATGGCCTAGACGGTATTCATGAAGATTCATCGATCGAAGATGTCGCATTTAGCTTGTCCGGGCTCTCGGCAGGAGATGGCGCAATCGCAGGTCAGGGCTATGAGCGCCTGGTTTCTCGCTGGCGCACCGTCCAAGCATTCGAATCCGCTATTTAACGCTGCATTTATTCATTTGCAGCGGTATTGCCAGAGCGGGAACTGTGGGGAATACTTCCCGTCATTACGGAGCAAAACGGACATTTCAATCCGTGAATCCGATGAGTGAATGAGCTGGGAGAAGCATATGAATCGTCTGCCCGATGCAGAAGTCTTGCTGACTCCTCGCGAGGTTGCAGATCTCTTCGGCGTCGATCCCAAGACAGTCACACGTTGGGCAAAGGCAGGAAAGCTCACCTCAATTCGCACATTGGGTGGACATCGTCGTTATCGCAAATCTGAAGTCGATGAACTTCGCGCACATTATTTCAAGGCCCAGAACTAATCTTTCACTAGCACCATGACCTATTCAATCGCGCAATTTTTCTTACTTGGTTTGCTTACCTTTATTTTAGTTGGAGTAATAACTCCACCTGTGCGCCAACTCGCTCTTCGATTAGATGCAGTAGATGCTCCAACTTTGGCGCGTAAAGCGCAGAAAGAACCTGTTCCGTATTTAGGCGGCGTAGCGATTGCACTTGGAATCGTGGCCGTTTCTTATGGATCACTTCTTGCCGTGAACTTTTCGTTCGAGACAGTGAAATTAGCGAGCTTCGTCTTAGTCCCAGCGATGGCAATTTCAGCAATGGGGTTATGGGATGACCTTAAAGGCCTTGAACCATGGCCACGTCTTGTTGCGCAGACCTTCACCGGAATTATCGTCGCAGTAATTTTGACCGTAACAGATACGATGGGATTTGCCTTCAACAACCACTATCTCAATTACTTCATCACCGTTGTGTGGATTGTTGGTGTCTGTAATTCGATCAACTTCTTTGATAACCACGATGGTGGGGCAGCAGGCACAGTGGCAGTCATTACCTTCTTCCTCTTCTTTATCGCCTATGACCGCCAACAGATATTGGTGAGCGCGTTGGCCATCGTTACAGCAGGTGCCACAGCGGGATTTCTCATCTGGAATCGCCATCCTGCAAAGATTTATATGGGGGATGCGGGTTCGCTCTTTCTTGGCATCATCATCTCTGTATTAACAATCAGACTTAGTCCAGGAGTTGTTCCTTCTTATAAATCTCTTGCCATTCCACTTTTCTTAATGGCCACACCGATTCTCGATACAACGGTTGCAGTTGTCTCACGTCTCTATCGCGGAATCTCGCCATTCCAAGGCGGCCGCGATCACTTGTCACATCGCCTCATGCGAAAAGGTCTTAACCGTCGAACAACGGCATTTACTCTCTGGGGCCTTGCTGCAATTTATGGTCTGATTGCGGTTGCTATATACATTTGGCCAGATAGCTATGGACTCCCACTGATTCTCGTTGGCGCATCCGCTTGGATTGCGATGCTCATATTCTTCTTACGAATTCCATCTGAGGGGTAGACTCACACCATGGCCGATAAGAATGATGATGTAAAAGCAAGAATGCTTGCTGCCCTTGAAGCTAAGAAGAATAAGAAGGGCGTTCCTGGGACTCAAACACATTCTGAGGGCGGATCAAAGATTCGTGGCGGACAGCGCAGCGGTGGCGCACCACAAGTTCAGCGCAAAGCAGGACCTTCGGGTTCTGGTTCTGCAGGCTAATAGTTAACAAATAACCAGTAAGAAGTAATTAATAAGTAATTGTGGCTCGGGACAGGATCGAACTGTCGACCTCACGATTTTCAGTCGCGCGCTCGTACCAACTGAGCTACCGAGCCAATATGTAGTTGTAGGCACTTCTATATGTAAAAAAGATGAAGGTGTGTGGACACCTTCGCCTCGCAATGTGTTTCACATGGCTACGCCATTGAAACTTCTCGCGACCCGGACGGGACTTGAACCCGCGACCTCCGCCGTGACAGGGCGGCGCGCTAACCAACTGCGCTACCGGGCCTTACACATTTTCATGCGTTCGACCATCGCTACTTCTTTCAAAGCAGCTACTTCTTTCGAAGCGTGCCCCCAACGGGATTCGAACCCGTGTTACCGCCGTGAAAGGGCGATGTCCTAGGCCCCTAGACGATGGGGACGTTTGAGGCTCGCAAATCGTACCTGCTTAAGCGGGCACGACCAAACTCGGTGAAAAAGCCCCTCGAGATAGGTATGAAATAAGGAGTTTTTAGAGCAAGGCCCACTGCACTGTGACAGAGATGGTCACATCTTGCTGACCTAAATCAATCACCGTTGCATCTGATTCTGTTTTAGCAACAGACATCACAGGTGTGTAATTTGTTGGCGCAGAATTTTCAACAAGGTAATTAACTTTGCCAAGTTTTACCCCCATCAATTTTGCATAGGAAACTGCCTTTGCTCGCGCACTTTTTACTGCTGCAGAGCGCGCTGCTTCCAAAGAATTGGTTGAATCAAGAACAAAAGGAGTTGCGCCGTTTATCTGCACGTTATCTCCACCAGCTACAACGAGTGCATCCACCAACGCCCCGGCGGTATCAGCTGCGCGAACGATGATAGTGAATGACTGAGACCCCCGATAACCGATGAGAGTAGATCCACCCTCGTTGGTGTATTTATATTCCGGATAGACGGTAACGCTCTGCGTGGAAATATCTTTGGTATCAATCTTCGCACTCTTCAGGGCTGCTCGAACTGCATTGGCAGTCTTTGCCGTTGCAGCGAGAGCATCTTTACTGGAAGCGGCTACTGCGGATGCAGTTGCATTAATTCGCACTGCATCGGGGACAACTTTGACCGACCCTTGAGCCGACACTGTGATGTAGCGAGTTGCTGCAGCATCTGCTGTTGGAGCAACTACGGAAACAACAGCGGTAAAAAGTGCAATCAGTGAAACGCGTGTACGAGTTGTCATAACCCTATTATCTCTTACTTATTGTGGCTTCGGTTATAGATCTCTGTGTGATCTCGGAGCATTCGCTCAAGAGAGAAGTACTCATGTGCACGCACTTTTCCAGCGGCGCCCAAACGATTCCGAAGGTCTGCATCAGTTGCCAGTGCACTGAGTGCGCTAGCCATTGCCCCTGGCTGAGGAGATGTAAGGAGGCCAGTTTTATCATTTTCGACAATATCTGAAATAGATCCAACCTCTGGAGCGAGGATCGGAAGTCCTGCCTGTGCTGCTTGAATTAAAGTAAGTGGAATACCTTCGTTATCACTTGTCAAAATTGCGATATCACTGGCTGCAAAGAGATCGCTAATATCTTTACGCCACCCTAAAAATGTGACAGGTAAGTTTTCATTTGTTGCGCGCGCCTTTGAACTATCAAAGAGTTCACCTTCTCCAGCAATAAGAAAGTGAATAGGGACTTCGCGCTTGATCATTGCAGCAGCAATATCGAGCAAACGATCTGGACGTTTAATGTGGGTTAAACGACCGACAAAGGTGCAGTAAATCGCACTCGGATCGAGTTCAAGTTTTCTGCGAATTTCCGCCTTGCTTGCTGTATGTGGTTCAGGAAGACCTGGGAAGAAGACGCTGTACTGGCTAGCTTTCCCGATTCCCGCTGCAAGTAATTCACGTTCTACTTCAGTGCCGATGGCAATTAAGTGATGAGTGCGCTTTGCAAAGAATTTTTCAACCACCACAACAAGCTTTGTTTTCCATCCCGCGAAGTAGCCATGCAGCAGGTGACCGTGAAAGGTATGAATTCGCACTGCTCCGCGGCCAGCGATGATTGAAGCTAATCGCCCTAGGGCTCCAGCCTTTGCTGTATGAGTATGAATAACATCTGGTTGCAGCGTTTTGATTGTGCGGACCAATCCAAAGAATGCCTTGAGATCTGCGATAGGTGAAACTGATCTCCCAAGACCAGCAATTCGAGTTGCCGTGATATCGGTTGCAACTTCATCGAGATAATCCGCTTCGGTTTCATCGCAATAACCCGTTATAAGAATCTGCTCAAAGCGAGATGAATCAAGGCCGCGCATTAATTCAGCAACAATGACAGCTGGTCCACCCACATTCATGCGGGCAATGATCTGCATAACTTTGATGCGCTGCGCCATGTGGTTATCTTCTCGCAAAAAGGCTGGATAATTGAACTTATGACGAGCGGGCAATTCGTAACCAACTGCACAGCAGATGCGATGACTCGCGCCGCCGCCAGTATCAAATCAGGGGCTCTAGTCGCCTTTCCCACCGAAACTGTCTATGGACTTGGAGCTGATGCCACAAACGCTGCGGCGGTTGCTCGAATTTATAAAGTAAAAGGTCGCCCTGCTGATCATCCACTTATCGTTCACCTCGCCGATATGCAGGATGTTGCTGATTGGTCTGACGATATTCCTGACTACGCGATTGCTCTTGCTCGCGCATTTTGGCCAGGGCCCATGACTTTAATTTTGAAAAGATCTTCACTTGCTCACGATTTCATCACGGGTGGACAAGAGACTGTTGGGCTTCGAGTTCCCAATCACGTCATTGCACTTGCACTGTTGAATGAATTTAAAAAGATTGGCGGCAAAGGTATTGCAGCCCCCAGCGCTAATCGTTTTGGCCATGTCTCACCGACAACTGCACAGGCTGTTAGTGAAGAACTGGCTGAGTTTTTAGATTCAGAAGATTTGATTCTTGATGGTGGCCCGTCTCTGGTTGGTGTGGAATCTACGATCATCGATTGCACAACCGATCACCCCAAGATTTTGCGCCCCGGTGCAGTTACAGAAGAGATGATTGAAGAAGTTACCAACCTCGATTTGTCTTATGACGCGACTGAGATTCGAGTGAGCGGTTCTCTTGAAAACCATTACTCACCAGCAGCACAAGTTTTTCTTGATATCACTCCCGAGAAAGGCGACGGCTTCATTGCGGCCGCTTCATTCGCAACCCCTGATGGAGTCATTCGATTGGCATCACCCACAAGCAATGAAGAATTTGCGCGAGTGCTGTATGCGGCGCTGCGAAGTGCAGATCAGCAATTACTTGCGCGAGTAGTTGTAATGCAGCCTTCCGGTGACGATATCTCCGTTGCAATCAGAGACCGACTACTGCGTGCAAGCCGCGGGCGTTGAGGAAGTAAGCAGCGCGAGTAAAAATGTTTAGCTTCTAGATTGAAGTTTCCGTATTCCGCTATGCTCGCTCTATGTGTCGGATGAGCGCCCAATGACATTATTTGTCAGGTTTCAGGTCCTGTTGCTCTCGGCACTTTCGGCCCACGTAGTTGCGGGAGGTACTTTCGTAGAAACCCCCAACTTCATTTGGCAAGGAGTCGGTCTAGGGGCAATTCTCTTTGGCATTCGGGGCATCAAACTTGAAGGGCCATGCTTGGCGCTACTAATACTGTTCATACAGAGCTCTAGCCACTTCGTACTAGGTGGAAATACTTATCAAAACGAATCAAGAATGACTTTCGCTCACTTACTTTCTGGTTTCGTTTCTTACTTCGCTATATCGTATTTTGACATCGTTTGGGATTTGATTGCTTCAATCCTGATAGCCCTAGTTCCAACGAAAATTTTTCTCACGCTTTCTCTCCCCGAGCCATTTGGACATACGGCGGCAGAAGGCATCTCTAACTTTCAGATAAGCCAGCTCACCGCCTCTCTCAAATTCCGTGGCCCACCTTTTGCTTGGGAGAACTAAATGAATCATGAACACGACTCATTTTTTCATATGCACCAAATGCACATTATTGAAACGGCAGTAGCTCTTGTCGCTATTGCTGCCTGGTGGTACTTCACCAAGAAGCGCCGCTAATAATTTATTCTTATCAAAAAAAAGGAATTTATGAAAAAAGTTCTAGCAGTTTTCGGCATTTCATTTTCTATGCTTCTGGCACTTGTTTCACCAGCTTCAGCGCATGTCTCTTCTCAATCAAAGGGATATACATTGATTGCTGGTCAATCAAGTCGCCTCTGGCTTTCGCTCGGTCATGGTTGTACTTATAAAGATGGCCATTATCCAACGAGCGTATTCAAAGTTGTTGTCCCTGCTACTGCAGGTAAACCGACACCTGAATTTCACTACGGATTCAAAACATCAGTAGTAGCCAGCGCTGAGTTAGATAAAAATAATGCTCCACTCAGCTATACCGTAACTTGGACAGCTAAGACATTGGGTCATGCAATCGATGATGGCACCTTCTATGACTTCGGATTGAAGTTGAAGTGGGATGCAACACCACAAACCATTGCATTCCCTACAACTCAGATTTGCTATGCACCTGGGAAGAAGCCCCTCTATCTTCAGTGGATTATCACTGATGGAAGTACAAAGGCGGCAACAGAGGACACTGAGTTCGGACCTGCTCCAACCGTCACCACTATCGCAGCACCATCGACTAAGTAGAAAGGGAGAGCCCCCAGCTAATATTGGCTGGGGGCTAACTCATAATGAGAAAACTAATATTCGCAGCGCTTTCAGTTGCACTTATTCTTTCGCACACTGAGAGCGCAAATGCTCATGCACAATTGACTTCAAGTGTCCCGCGCAAGAACCAGACGATAAAAATGTTGCCAAATTTGGTGTGGCTCGAATTTGATGGCGACCTCATAACTCTTGATGGCAAGGCAGTCAATGAACTTACCGTCACAAATTCAAAGAAGGTACGGGTAGATATCGGCGGATCGATTGTCGGTGGCGCCCGAATCTCCACTAAATTGAAACCGGGTTTGCCTTCCGGAAAGTACATGGTTTCCTACAGAATCGTTTCTGAAGATGGTCACCCAGTTGATGGAAGCTTCTCGTTTACCTATAAACCCAAGTAGTTCATATGGATCAGCTCGCATTGAGCCGATGGAGTAACTGTCGAATAATCACTCAAAAAATGCCGTAGTATGACCCCGCTAAACAGAAGTTGATATCCATCATTGATTCGGAAGTAAACCTGTTTACCAGTGGGGCCTATAGCTCAGTCGGTAGAGCAACGGACTTTTAATCCGTGGGTCGACAGTTCGAGCCTGTCTGGGCCCACTTACTTAATTTCACCGCCATCAATTTCATTGAGGTTCGGACGCGGAATCTTTGGTCGATCTCCGATTAAAAATCTGCGATACATATAGATAGCAACGCCTGCAAAGAATGGCCATTCGAAGGTATATACCCAAGCGCGCCAATGGCCTTCATGTGCACGGTGCCATTCAAACCAACCGGCCCATAAACAAAAAGGAATCACTATTGCAAGTACTGCCAGAAAGTATCGCTTCTGTTTCGGCGTAAGAGGCTTGAGCTCCTCATTCTTCTGTACCCAGTCCGGAGCTTCAAACTCTTTCTCAACCATTCTTCGCTACTCTCTCTGCAGCTATTTGCGCATCTACTTCAACTGATTTTCGCTCTTCGGATTTAATCCAGTGATAGACAGCGAAAGACATCCAAATAGTGTCGATGATCATCGCACCAGACCACATGAGTGATCCACCTCTGCGTTGATCATTGAGTGTGTACATATCGTTGTAAAGAGATCCGTGGCTGACATAGATAAAAAATCCGGTCAGAGTTTCAGGAACCATCATGAGAAAGAGTGAGATGACAGCCAGCGCTGGTGAAATTCTGCGCTCGGCAGTTTTTCGATCTAAAAGATTAAAGTAGAAGAAATATGGAAGAGCAATATAAAGAGGTACTTCGATATACGTATGCGCCCAAGGATTTTCCATGATGAAGTTATGTGGCCCGGGAAGATGAACGCCAATCATCAGTGCGGCATAGGTAACCCAGCTCACGATGGGGTGGGTGAGTGCTCGGAAAATTTGGCCCGATGGGTTGAATGAGGTCGGGGTACCGAGCACCAATAAAGGCCCGGTAACCATCATTAAAGTAATGTGTTGAATCATGTGGAGTGAGAAATAATCCATTGCACGTGCACCTATTGGGGTGTTTACGACGGCAACAATTGAAAGTATTCCTGAGAAGAAGAAAATAGTTTGGCGGCTGGTTGACTTCGCGAATCTGAGGTAGAGGTACCCGAGAAGAATGACAGGAATCAGAATTTCGGGAGCAACTTGCCACGAACTGATGACGCTTTGGTCGTGGTGATGCATCTCCATAAAAGTGGAGGCTAGCCCTCAACTCCTCAAATTCCTATGCAAGACCTGAGAGAAATGCGAGAAATAAGGGCTGTAAGTCCTTCTTATATAGAGATGCCAGGCGTACCCTGCTGTGAAGCAACCCATGGAACTCTGTGGGTCACCCGAGGTAAAACTCAACGAAGAGTGGGGGAATGCATGAATAGGCGAATATTCGCTGCGCTTACAACTGTCGTTCTTGGTTTCGGCATCATCGCCGGAATTGGAACGTATGTTGCAGCGGCCAAGAATGATCCAGGTGTTCTGATAGCAAAGAGTGCAGAGGACTACACCGCTCCTGATGGCACTCAATATCCTCAAGTAAAACTCTCGCTCAACGTGTATCCCAACAGCCTCTTTGGCGGTCATCATGGCGCTGGCGGTGGTGCGCATCCTGATTACGTCAGTTATGCGGCCGGAGGCCCTAACGGCGAAGTTCTCTCTGATGCCAAAGCAGGAACTAACTTTCAAGTACCTCCACATACAGCGGTAACAATCACCGTGTATCAATATGACTCTGGAGAAACGCTAAATAACGACTACTTCGCACATATCCGCGGAACCGTTGGTGGGACTGCAACATTTGTTCAGCGCTGGGATACAAAGGCGAAGGCAAATGCTTCACCTGAGCAGCAGATTACAAATATTCCAGCCGATATGGTCGGTCATACCTTCACAGTGCATGGAATTTCAGATAAGAAATCACAACTTTTTGTCAGCGTCCCTTTGATGATGTCTAATGATGACGAAGTTACAGCAGCTGAAGAAGCAGGTGGTTATACCCAGTTCCCAACCAAAACGACTTTCACCTTTATTACAGGCGATGAAGGTGAATATGTGTGGAACTGCGAATTCCCTTGTGGCGACGGAACTATCGCTCGATTCGGAGCAGCTATGTCAACCATGGGCTATATGTCCGGTCACCTGATTGTGAAGGGGTAAGACAGATGCCAGATACAAATACTCCGTACTTCACTGGTCAGTGGTGGAAGCGCAAGGATGTAAAACGCCACGCAGTTCTCTGGGTAATTCTTACCGCGTTGATTGGCTACTTCGGATCAGAAATTCAGACTCGTGCGATGGGTACGCCTGCTTCAGAAGCCATGGAGAATGTCATTCACTTGATTCGTATCTTCACTTGGGCAGCAGCGCCCGTTGCAGGATTTGTTGCAGCAATTGCAATTGGAGCCCTCATGGGCAAACGGCATCATGGAGATTTTCCACCTCCTGAAGCTGAACACAACATCAGCAATTCGCCACGTACTAATGCAGTGTGGATAGTAATTTCTGCACTCCTCTGCCTCTTTGCACTTGTTGCGGGGTTAATTGCTCTTCAGAAAGACAATGCTTCTTTACTTGATGCAAAAGCCATCCATGTCAATGTCGTTGGCCAGCAATGGGCATGGAACTATGACTATCCAGGAACTGCTGGTGTACGCAGCAATGTCTTGCACTTACCAGTCGACCGACCTGTTGTCTTTCATGTCACAAGTAAAGATGTGAAACATTCTTTCTGGGTCGTTCAAATGGGAATCAAGATTGATGCAAACCCAGGTGTATTTACTGAGAGTGCAGTGACACCAAATAAAATTGGAACTTTCGACATTCGGTGCGCTGAATTATGCGGACTACTGCATGCTTATATGCAGAACAAAGTTATCGTCGAAAGCCAATCAGATTATGAAACATGGTTGGCAAGCCAACCTGATACGGGTAAGACAACGTGGACAGAAGAAAAGGCGGCTGCGTAATGACAACCATGATGGAACATCCAGCGCCAACGTCAGGTCATTCACCAAAGGTGGGAATTATTCGCCACCTCAACATCTTTACCGCCTTTGCACTTGGCGCTCTCACTGCAATCGTCGTATGGAGATTATCGCTATCACTTCTGCCTGCCGATTCTGAGAGCGCACCACTCTTCACACGTGAAGACAAGATCACGCTGCTCTCGATGATTGGTTGGTTTGTGGGATTCATGACCGGCATAGGTGCACTCGTGGCACCGTTCCGCTGGGTGATGGGTAAAGATCTTTCTCATGAAGAAAATATGTATCTTGCTGGTAAAGATATGGGAGTAAAGCGCTATTTCAGATATACAACTGATCACAAAGTTGTAGGTATTCAGTACCTGGTCATCACAATGACAATCTTTGGAATGGGTGGAATCCTTGCGATGTTAATCCGTGCCAACCTCGGAACTCCCGAAGGTGGATGGATTCATCCGCAGGCATATAACTCAATCGTAGGAACTCACGGCATCATCATGATTGTTGGAACGATCATTATGGTGACAGGTCCATTTGGTAACTACATCATGCCAATCATGATTGGTGCCCGCGATATGGCATTTCCTCGCCTCAATGCGCTGAGCTTCTGGCTGATTGTTGCTGCAGCAATTCCACTTATCTGGGGCCAATTTATCGGCGGTATTTCAACTGGCTGGTCTGCATATAACCCACTTGCAGGACAAGCGCCTCTCGGCATGAACGGTTACATCATGTTCATCTGTATTTTTGCTCTTTCAACAATGGTTGCGGGTGCAAATATCACAACAACAGTTGTGCGCATGCGCGCACGTGGTATGACATGGAATCGCACGCCGATTTTTATTTATGGTGTTGTTGCATCTGTGGCACTTGCACTTCCTGCCTTCCCCGTCTTCTTCCTCTCACAAGTAATGTCAGGAATGGATCGCGCGCTCGGCACTTCTTTCTATGACACAGCGCGTGGCGGAAGCGGTTGGCTCTATGAAAATCTCTTCTGGATTATGGGCCACCCCGAGGTTTACGTAATTTTGATTCCAGCAGTTGCAGCGCTCATGGAGATGGCTCCAGTATTTACTCGACGCCCACTCTTTAGCTTCAACGTTGCAGTGATGGGTATCGCAGGAATCTGTGGACTTTCAGTTCTTGTTTGGGCTCACCACATGTATATGTCAGGTTGGGCTCCATTACTGAACGCACCATTTATGTTAACGACAGAATTGATTTCGATACCAACCGGAATGCTCTTCTTGGTTCTTGTCGGAACTTTGTGGCGAGGGCGTTTGTGGATGACCGTTCCTACGATGTCAATCTTTGCGCTGCTCTGGAATTTCATGATCGGTGGAGTTACTGGAATCTATCTCTCAGATGTTCCTGCAGATGCATTCCTCCACGGTTCGATGTATGTGACAGCGCACTTCCATTACACCTTGATGGGAGCAGGACTTACCGGAGCCATCGCTTCCCTTGTGTACTGGTTCCCAAAGATGACCGGAAGAATGCTTGATACCAAGCTTTCTTGGGCTTCTTTCTGGCTCGTTCAAATCGGCTTCAACGTGGCATTTATTGGAATGTTCTTTGTTGGACTTCAAGGACAACCTCGTCGCGTAGAAGCATATGCAGCGATATTTAATAAGGGCAATCTTGTTACATCTATCGGTGCAGCAACGATTATGACGGGAATGCTTATATTGCTTGCAGCCGTCATTGGTTCTTGGCGCAATGGCGTCAAAGCCTCTATGAATCCATGGCATGCCAAATCTCTGGAATGGACAGTTCCAAATCCTGTTCCACTTGAGAACTTTGAAACGTTGCCAGTTGTCACAGAAGATGTTTATGGATACGGAAGGAAGAGCTCATGAGCGTCGATACCCACGCAAACCCACATCACGAACATCCCGATGTTGTAGGTAGTCGCAATCGACTAGGAGTTATCCTCTTGATTGTTGCTGACGTTGCATTCGCACTCAGCATGGTCTTTACCTTTTTCTATCTCAAAGCACAGAATGTCAATGAGATGTGGCTTCCTGCAGCAACTGAAGAGAACCCAGCGATAACTCCTGTATCAAGCTCAGGAGCATGGAGAATCACTGCAATTGCAGCAGTAGGTCTGATTGCCCATTTCATGGCGCTCAGGAATGTTCGCAGTGGAAATCAGTCAGGGCTTAAGACTTTCGGCCTGATGGCATTTATAGCTTCTCTATTTGCCACGGTTTTACAGATTCAGCAATTCGGAACAGTTCCATTTACCTTTTATAGCGGTGCATATGCATCCTGCTGGTATCTATTTGCAGTGATGAACACAGTTCACTTATTGCTCACGGCATTTATTTCGCTAGGAAACTGGAATCGATCACGACTTGGGCTCTATAAGGCTGATCATTGGCATGTAGATATCGTTAATGTCTGGTGGGTCTGGATGGTTGTGTCATCATTGCTAGGTGCCTTCTCACTCAGCTTCGCCTAAATCTGGTTCTGGCTGGATAGCTTCCTATTTAGCCCTAGGGCTAGCGTGGGGCTGCTCGTTCATCTTTATCAAGCTAGGCCTAGAATTCTTAACGCCATTTGGCGTTGCCTTTGGACGATGTGCACTGGGAGCGGCAACTCTTCTTATCGTTGCTCGCATTCGTGGCACCCAACTACCTTCAGATCGCATTGTGCGCTTTCACATATGGGTCGTTGCACTTTTGCTCAATGTGATTCCGGGAATTCTCTTTGCTCTTGCAGAGACCGAAGTAACGTCGATACTTGCAGGAATTATCAATGCAGTAACTCCCTTGATGACAATCATCGCAATTCTGGTTGTCAATCGCGAAGAAAAACCCAAGTCATTTCAATTAATTGGGTTGGCAATAGGATTTATTGGAGTGCTGACTGTTCTTGGAGTCTGGAAGGGGCTTGGAGAGAATCCATTGTGGGCAATTCTCGTGCTCCTTCTTGCCGTCTCTTGCTACGGGATCTCATTTCCATACACGCGCAGATTTGTCATGCCATATAAATTAAAATCTGAATCTGTCGTTTCACTTCAACTTACACTTGCGGCTTTCACTCTGCTTCCGTTCTATCTCTTTGATGGGATTGCCAAAGATGAATATCGAGTTGGACCAATACTTGGAATGTTAGGGCTTGGCATATTTGGTAGTGGTTTTGCTTATCTATGGAATTTTAAGGTTATGGAAGAAGCAGGCAGTGCGATTGCCAGCACTGTTACTTACTTAACGCCGGTTGTTGCAGTTATTGTTGGCTTGATATTTCTCAATGAGGAAATTACTTGGCATGAACCTGTGGGAGCGCTCATTGTTTTGCTAGGAGCCGCAATCGCTCAAGAGCGAATCAGAATTAGTCGATCTTCCAACCATCTTTAATCGGTCCTAAATCAATACCAGCTGCAGCGTGGTCGGTATTTTCTCCTCGCGCCATTTGAGCAGCATGGGCGGTGTTATGCCAGCGTTCTTCGATTTTTCCATAGCGCCACAAGAGAAGGGCGATAGCCCAGACAACAGCGAAAGCGCCCACAATAAAGTAGCCAGCTGCGTTGAGATCGAAATCTAAGGCGTAATCCCAGAATCCACCTGTGAGGCTGAGTTGGTTTGCAAGCACTTGGCAGAGCTCAAGCCCACCAACAAAGAGTGCAACTGCAACTGACAGTCCAGTAATAATGATGTTGTAATACACCTTACGCACTGGCTTTGAAAATGCCCAGCCATAAGCAAAATTCATAAAAGAACCATCGATGGTGTCCAGCAAACTCATTCCTCCTGCAAAAAAGAGGGGGAGCGAGATTATTGCCCACCAAGGAAGACCTGCAATAACTGAAGATCCTGCAAGAACGAGTAAACCAATTTCAGTTGCGGTATCAAATCCAAGTCCAAAGAGAATTCCGAGCGGATACATCTTCCAACTTGCATCAATACGACGAGCTATCGGTCCGAAGAAGCGCATCAACAACCCACGCGAGTTGAGATGTTTTTCGAGCTCTTCTTCGTTGTACATACCCTTGCGCATTTGCAAGAAGACACCAACAATAGAGATGAGAATCATCAAATTTAAAAGAGCGATAACAAGCAAGAAGGTTCCTGACACCGTGGTGCCAATTAAGCCGGTGTAATGGTGCAAAGTGGAATTGTCATCTTTCAGTTGGCTACCAACAGCTTTAATTCCAAAGTTCAATAGAATTGCTAACGTTGCAACAACTGATGAGTGACCGAGTGAAAAGAAGAATCCAACTGCTAACGGGCGCTTGCCTTCAGACATTAATTTTCGAGTCGTGTTATCGATGGCGCTGATGTGATCAGCATCGAATGCATGTCGCATGCCAAGTGTGTATGCGAGTGCTGCTGTTCCCCAGCCGAAGAGTGAGCCATCAGCGAGTTGATACTTTCCAGTGGTGGCTTTCCACATCAAGAGCGCTCCAGCAATGTGAAGGAATGCGATAAAGCCGAACATCAGCCCCATGCGGCGCCATTCGTCGCGTGTGAGGCGATCGCGCATAGGAATCTTGGGCGCTGGGCGTACAACTTCGTTCACGGGGAGCCCTTTCTAGCTAGATGCAAATCATTTGCAACAACACAAGGTTATGCTAGATGCAAACCATTTGCAAGAAGAAAAGGTTAAGGGAGAAATTAGGCGCATGCGAGTTGAAATAACCACGGCACAGGCAGCGTTAGGTCTACAGTGCGGGAATCTCGAGTTGTTGGGGGGTCTTTAGATGAGTGATGACGAAGGCCAGGACGAGCTAGTTACTGAAGAGATGCTGTGGGATCGAATCCCAGAGGTCCAAGGTGAAGAACGTGCCAATACGTATTACGAGCTCTCTGCCCGAATCTTTGCTCGCGGCCAATATGACGAAGCGCTCGCGCTCGCCGAAACTGCGCGAGATATTTTCTCTGAACTCGGAGCATCTGCACCCAGTGAAGGGCTAGCGCAAGCATATTCAGCAATTGGTTACAACCTTAACCAATTAAAACGAATGGATGAAGCTGCAACTGCAATGAGCAAAGCAGTATCTATTTTGCGCGAAAACAAATCTCCTATTGCTCTTGAACTTGCCTGCACCTTAGGTGAGTGGTGGTATGCATCAAAGAATTACGAAAAAGTCATTGAAACTATGTATGAATGTTCGCAAGAACATTTAGTTGATGGAAATACAATTGGTGCTGCTAACGATATGCACCTGATTGGTTGTGCGCAGCGCGAACTAAAGAATTATGCCGAAGCAATTATCTGTTTCCAAGAAGCGCGCAAAATGTTTAAACTTGAAAAAGAAGTTATCCATGTAGCTCGCTGCGATCAGAAGATTGCATCTTGCTATGTTGAACTCGGCGATGGTGAAAAAGCAATCGATGCTGCTCGAAAGGCAATCGATGTCTTTGAGACTGCGCATGATCATCGTCGCGAAACTTTTGCCCTCTTTGAGTTTGGCAAGGCAGAAATACTTCTTGGCAAACTTGAAGATGGACTTTCAACTCTTGATGGAGTTCTACAAATCATCGCCGAAGAAGAACCAAAAGATTTTGAATTTATTCTAGATATTGAAGAACGAATGGTTTCTGTGATGCGCCAGCTCGGGCGCATGGATGAAGCTGATGAGGTCGAAAGACGCCTTAAGACTGTGCGTGAAGCCCTTGCTGATGAACCAGCTTCTGAGGCCGACTCCACACTCAACGACTAAATGATCCAATCGTTTTCAGGGGCTGACGCAGCCCTTTTTATCTCTGTCTTCTTAGCATGTGCAGTTGAAGCGGTCGAAGCTGTCACAATCGTTCTCGCAGCGGGGACATCGCGAAACTGGAAGTCATCGTTTCAAGGTGTCATCTCAGCTTTAGTGGTCCTTGTTGCGCTGATTGCTCTACTTGGCCCCAATATTGAAAAACTTCCTGAAAATACCCTTCGATTAGCAGTCGGAGGGCTATTACTTGTTTTCGGCATGCAATGGCTTCGGAAAGCAATCTTGCGTGCGAGTGGATTTAAGGCGCTCCATGATGAAGAAAAGATCTTTCAAGAAGAGGTACGTGCTTCACAATCTGTAGCTCGAGTTTCACATTTTATTGTTAGCGATTGGTATGCCTTTACACTCTCATTTAAAGGGGTATTACTCGAGGGACTCGAAGTAGTATTTATTGTGCTCACCTTTGGAGTGATTCAAAAGGGTGCAAATCCACAAGCGCTTTCTCTAGCTATCTGGGGTGCGCTTATTGCAGTTGTTATCGTCACCATTGCAGGATTTGTAATACATAAGCCACTCTCCAAAGTTCCTGAAAATACGATGAAATTTATTGTCGGCGTACTCCTTACTTCCTTTGGAATTTTTTGGGGCACCGAGGGCGTGGGAGTGAACTGGCCTCATCACGATTTATCTCTGCTTGGGATAATTCCATTTGTTGTGGCAGTCAGCTTTGTGCTTATTCAACTTCTTAAGGTACGTAAAGCGAAGAATTATGCAGTCCGGCCGCTAAATATTCCCAGCTTTCATCAGCCGCAAAGAACTTCATCCAGATTGGTTCGGTTGGTTGGAGGATTCCTCTTCTTTTGGTATGACTTCATCATCGGCGATGACTGGCGAGTGGCTGCAGCAATAGCGCTTGGTTTACTTTCGACTCACCAAATTGGTTCGCAATCGTGGTGGCTCATGCCGATGGCTTTCGCTGCAATCCTTACCTTTACTTTGCTCGAGGCAAGTGCTGCAAAGCCCAGTGATACATCGCAATAGCTCCCGCTGCAGAAGCATTCATAGATCTGGTTGAACCGTACTGTTCAATCGCATAGAGCACTTCACAGATCTGAATTCCTTCTTCAGACATTCCAGCTCCTTCTTGGCCAAAGAGCAGTACACATTTCTCAGGAAGTTCTGCGCCTTCCAAATGTTTAGAGCCAGGGACATTATCGATACCAATAATGGGAGTCTCGTTGTCAGCACACCACTGTGCGAATTCAGCAATTGTGGCGTGATGTAAGACGTTGAGATATCGATCGGTGACCATCGCCCCGCGCTTATTCCAATCACGCTTTCCAACGATATGAACATATGAAGCATTAAATGCATTTGCGGTGCGCACAATCGAGCCGATATTTAAATCGTGTTGCCAATTTTCAATTGCAATCTGTAACTTATGGCGTTTGGTATTGAGATCAGCAACGATTGCTTCGACAGTCCAGTATCTGTACTGGTCTAAGACATTCCTGCGATCGCCATTTTCAAGAAGCTCGGGATCGTAGTGGGGCCCGGTGGGCCATGGTTTTTCATGAGGACCGACTCCAACTACAGGGAAAAATTCACCCGGACCAATGACTGCAGGCGTATTGATTTCCATAGATGCACTCTAAACTTAAGTATCCATTAATACCAAGGAGTCTCATGAGTATCGCCTATAACATCGCTTTCGGTATCCACGTTCTTTCGGTTATCTCAATTCTGGCCATGCTATTGACTCAGATTAAGAAGAACCCAAAGAAACTCAATCCCGGTGTAGTGCATGCAACGCTCACGGCACTTATTGCAGGTCTTGTGATGGTTGGTTTATATACAAAAGTTAATCCGGACGAAGTTCTCAACCATACAAAGTATGGGATTAAAGGACTGGTAATCACTGCTCTTCTGACCCTCGGATATAAAAATGTTAAAAAGACAGAGTTAAAGAACTCTGTATGGGCAACCATGTTGGGACTCACCATTCTCAACGTGCTTATTGCAACAATCTGGAATTAATTCTCACATGAAGAAGTTGGCGATAGTTGCATGCTTTCTACTTGCTATCTCCAACTTTTCGATTTCTTCGGCACAAGCTCTTGATCCGAATTCCGTTGCATCGATTTTTGATCGGATCTCATCAAATAAAGAGCTCGCTAATCCTTCTATCGTGGTGATCGATCAAAAAACTGGCGAGACAGTTTTCGAAAAAAATGGTTACTCTCCACGTAAACCGGCATCAGTGCAGAAGTTACTCACTGCTTCAGCTGCTTTGACCTACCTCACTCCAACTCAGCGATTTACCACTTCAGCTTGGATTGGCGTGAAAGAGAAGAGCGTTGTGATTCAAGGTTCACTCGATCCGTGGATAAGTCTGAACGATCCTCAAGCCAAGAAGATGGGGCGCACATCGCTTCCTCGCATCGAGTACAACACCCTCAACGCTCTTAAAGAGACAAATTCTGGATCGATTCGCTACTCAACTATCTATTACTCAAATCTATATTCCCAAGATGTAGCAAACCTCAAAAATTTCTATGTCAAACATGGTTTACGTCCGAATATGAAGCGAGTCAGTGATGTCGAGGCTGCAGAATTAGCAGCACAGCCAATACTTTCTTCAGATTCCCCTGAGCTCCAAGAAATCCTGGCTTTTACACTCACATGGAGTGACAACCTTCTTGCAGAACGGATAGCCAGATTGGCATCTCAAGCTGCTGGTTATTCGCTGGATGATGCTGGAGTAGCACAGACTTTTAGCGACGTTCTCTCCAGTTTTGGCATCGAGAAGAAGAACGCCATCATTCAAGATGCCAGTGGTCTTTCACGTGATAATCGAATAACTGCAAAACAAGTCGCCGAGTTGCTCTTTAAAATTCGCCAAGATTCAAAATTCGCAGCGCTCATTGGAGGATTACCAGTTGGAGGCGTGACTGGAACGTTGCGACATAGATTTATTGAGACAGCACCACAAGCTGTTGGTTTGATTAAAGCTAAAACAGGAACTTTAAATGGAACCGCAAATTTAGCGGGATATGTGGAATCTGGTGATCGCGAATACGCGTTTGTAATTCTCGCCGATCGTTTACGTAAAGGAAGCGTGGCAGAAAGCAGAGCGAGAAATACTGTTGACCGATTGCTTGGAAAAGTAGCTGAGCCACTTCTTCCGGAGTTTCTACCTATTCAAAGTGAGGTAAGTATTTCGGCTAATTAGTCGTCGTGTTCTGGGCGATCGCCATCATGATGATCTCCGTCAGGATAATAGCCATCATGGTGTTCTCCGCGCTCTCGACCGTCATGATCACCATCACCGCGCTTAGGAACGTTGGTGACTGTAGGCACGGGAAGTGAATTCATTCCTGAAGCAGTTGTTGTTGGTGTTGGAAATCCGGTTGCTGATGCAGATGCAGATGCAGATGCTGATGCAGATGCTGATTGAGAGGTTGCAGGTGTATCTGCTGATGCAGATGGTTCATCATTTGCATTTGCAAAAAGTGAACCGGCCACAATGATTACTCCAGCAGCAGCAACGGCCACAATAGGAAGCTTCTTATTGATTCTTCGAACCTGCGCAGGTGAATTTTCACCATCTGTGAGCTCAAACCAGTCGGGCTTCTTTGGTGTCATTGTGGACCCCTTTCGTTGATTGAAAGGTAGTTCTACTTCCTTAAAGCGAACTGAGAGAAAACCCCTTATCCCCTGTTAATAGTGGGTACCCTAAGCGCGTGCCAGTACTTCGCGCCTATATCGATCTGATGAAGTTGCGCGTAGTAGAGCTCTTGATCATCACCACTCTGCCCGCCATGGTTCTAGCCCAGAAAGGGCTGCCCAACTTTGGATTGGTTGCAGCAACCCTCATCGGTGGAACTTTGGCCGCTGGGGCATCGAATGCATTTAATATGGTGATCGAATCCGAATCCGACAAATTAATGGCACGTACATCAAAGCGTCCATTAGTAACTGGAGTAATTAGCCGAACGCAAGCCACAGTGTTTGCATGGGCTATCACGATTATCTCATTGGCAATCTTTCAAATCTTTACGACAACTCTTGCCACGTTACTTACTGCGCTCGCTATTTTTTATTACGTAATCATTTACACAATAATCTTAAAACCAAATACATCTCAGAATATTGTCTGGGGCGGAGCAGCTGGGTGCATGCCGGTACTGATAGGTTGGGCCGCAGTGACAGGTTCACTTACTTGGGTGCCTGTCGCTTTCTTTATGGTGATTTTTTTCTGGACACCTCCGCATTTTTGGGCACTTGCTATTAAATATAAAGATGATTACTCAGCAGCTGGAATACCGATGCTTCCCTCTGTTGCAAGCCAATCAATAGTCATCAGCCAAATGTGGTTCCATACAATTGCCATGGTTGTTTCATCGGCTGCCATGATTCAGTTGTCACATCTGCCAGTCTGGGTTCTTTGTGCGACTGTTTTTCTAGGTGCAGTATTTACCTTCCAACTCTTTGCCCTAAAAGAGAATTCAGATAATTACAATAAAGTTGCAGCGGGCATCTTTCACTGGTCAATTTCCTATTTGAGTTTGCTCTCTGTCTTGCTTGTTGTGGCTCAGCTATTAAGTGCTTGAGTTAAATCTTTTATGAGATCATCGACGTGCTCAAGGCCAACAGATAGTCGTAGAACCGAAGGCGTAATACCCATCTCTGCCTGCACCTCAGGGCTGAGGCGACGATGTGTAGTCGATGCTGGATGAGTAATGAGCGATTTGCTATCGCCAAGGTTGTTGGAGATATCTATAACGCGCAGAGCATCCATGACACGGAATGCATCTTTCTGTGAGCCTGCGAATTCAATGCCAATAGTGGTTCCACCAGCTTTCATCTGCTTCTTGATAACGTCGCGATCTGGGTGTGAATCAAGTCCTGGATAGCGAACGCTCTTTATCTCCTTGCGCGTTTCCAAGAACTCAGCAATTTTCTGTGCATTTTCACTCATACGAGTAACCCGAAGTTCCATCGTTTCTAGTGATTTCACCAGAACCCACGCATTAAATGCACTCAGTGATGGACCGGTGTGGCGGGTAAAAGGAATCAATTTTTCATAGATGTATTCAAAGGAGCCAAGAAGAGCGCCAGCTAGAACGCGACCTTGACCATCAATATGTTTTGTAGCCGAGTACATAACGACATCTGCGCCATTTTCGAGTGGTTTCTGTAATACGGGTGAAGCCATAACGTTATCGACAATCACCGTTGCGCCAACTTTATGCGCCAAATCTGAAACAAAGCGAATATCTACAATTTCAAGCAATGGATTGCTTGGCGTTTCAATAAATACTGCCTTCGTTGGCTTTGAGAGCACCTTTTCCCAAGCAGCTTTATCGTTTGCCTTAACAAGCTCGTAAGTAACGCCCCACTTAGGCAAGATCTCTGTGATAACAACGTGACAAGAACTAAACATCGCTGCGGATGCAACGATGTGATCTCCAGCTTCAACCAAACATGCAAGAGATGCAAACATGGCAGCCATTCCTGAGCCAGTTGCTACACAATGTTCAGCTCCTTCGATAGCGGCAAGGCGCTTTTCAAACATTGCAACGGTGGGGTTATGGAAGCGGCTATATAGGAAGTGATCAGTCTCATCGGTAAATGAATCAACTGCTTCCTGTGAATCTGCATAGGTGAAGCCGCTATTGAGATAGAGAGCTTCAGATGTCTCGCCAAAGCCAGATCGGGCTAAACCTTCGCGCACTGCGGCAGTTTGCGGATTGATTTCCCAATCCGGCTCGCGACGCTTTGGATGCTCGTGATAGCCCCACACCTCTTTACTCATAAGGAACATCCTAAGGTTTGGAGGCTATATTGCCCACATGACCGCTTTAGCAATATCTGTAAAGGATCTCAGCAAGAAATATGAGACGGGATTTGCAGTTTCTCACGCAAATTTTGAAGTACCGCTCGGAACTATCTGTGGATTTGTGGGACCTAATGGAGCTGGCAAGACAACAACAATTCGCATGCTCCTTGGATTAATCACGCCAACTGGCGGCACCGCAGAGGTTTTGGGCGAATCCATTACACATCCTGAAAAATATCTCTCCCGTGTTGGTGCGATGATTGAAGGACCGGCTTTCTATCCAGCTTTATCAGGAGAAGAAAATCTCAAAGTTTTAGCAACACTAGGTGGCTATCCCATCGAACGAGTTTCCAAACTTATTGAAACGGTAGGCCTAGCAGGCCGCGGTGGTTCGAAATATAAAACTTACTCACTCGGCATGAAGCAGAGATTGGGTATTGCAGCAGCTTTACTTCCTGAACCTAAAGTCTTGGTACTTGATGAACCAACAAATGGATTAGATCCCGAAGGTATTCAAGAAGTTCGTGACCTTCTCAAGAAGCTTGCTAGCGGCGGAACAACTGTCTTTGTCTCTTCACATTTACTCTCCGAACTAGAACTCATCAGTGAGTACATCGTGATGCTACGAAAAGGTGAAGTTGTCTTTGCTGGATCTATGCAAGACTTATTAATGAAGCAACAACCAGTAATTTTGGTAAAGACTGAGTCATCAGCCGATTTAATTAAAATAGTTGAGATTGCACATGCCGATGGTCACCGAGCGACAATTAGATCCGAGGTAGCACATATTGAAGGACCTGCAGAATGGGCAGGAACACTTAACAAGAAAGCTTTTGAAGCCGGCATTCTTTTAACGCAACTATCACCACAACTACCTAATCTTGAAGAGACATTCTTTGAAATGACTGGAGACCGTTCATGATTCGCGTCATCTTTGCCGAATGGAGAAAACTGCGCCGCCCAACTCTCTTCTTCGGGACACTGGGAGCTGCGCTATTTTTTACTGGACTTACAACCACCTTTCTATACTTGATGATTGATTCTGAACAAGGTAACTCTGATCGCGGTCGACGCGTAGGACGCGAAGTTCTCAACCTGGCCGGAGGCTCTGTCTATGGATTTGCATCTGTCGGCGGATTGCTCGGAATCATTGCCCTCTGTGTATTTGCTGCTCAGACTTCTCAGGAGTACACCTACGGAACGCTTCGTAATCTCTTAGTGCGCCAACCAGGACGGCTTCGCATATTGATGGGCAAATTGATTGCAATGAAATTCTTTGCGCTCATTCTTGTTGTCATTACAGCAATCGTCAGCGTTTCTCTCTCAGTCGCACTTTCAGATAGAGCAAAAGTCACCACTGATCTCTGGTTCACCTCTGACGGATTTCACGAAATCGGTAAGACATTTTTAAATGTCACAATCTCAGTTATTTATTACGGGATTGTCGGGATGATTCTCGGCTTATTACTGCGCTCACCAATATCTGCAATCTCTATCGGAGTTCTATGGATTTTGATTATCGAAAATCTTTTGGGAGCAGTAAAGCCTGTTTTCCTAGATTGGATGCCTGGAAGTCAGCTCACCACAATTGCACAGGGTGGTAGCGCAGATATTTCATATTTGCACGCGCTTACTCTGGGAACTTCCTATGTAATTGTGGGGGCGATAGTCGCCGCTTTCTTATTTGTTCGAAGAGATGTGGCTAACTAGCGACACTCAGGCGATACCCGCGTTTTAGAACGAAGGCTCATTTATTCTTCAACAATGCGCCGCAGTAATTCTTTCTCCAGAAAGAGCTTGATGTGCCTTGCAATCATTGCAAGCCTCACAGTTGCGGCCACCCCTGCCATCGCAAAGCCCAAACCAACGCTCGCAGAAATCGAAGCGGCAAAACAAGCGGAAGCAGCCAAAAAGGCTGCAGCAGATGCGGCGGCGAAGAAATTGGCGGCAGCTAACCTCACTCTCAAACAATTGACTGCACGCGCCAATGCAGCACGCACGCTCTATCTCAAAGCGAAGAAAGAGCTCGACATCGCAACCGCGCAGGCGATAGCTGCCGCAAAACATGCAGCAGAGACTGCTGCTGCAGTTGAAGAGGCACATCGAGTCATCGGAAAACTTGCAGCAAATGCCTACATTCTTGGTGGGAATATGAGTGATATCCAACCGCTGCTCAGTTCTAATGGCCCACAAGACTTGGTAGATCAACTTTCAACACTTAATACATTGGGAGCTCGCAATACAACTGCGCTTGAGCGATACAAGGCAGCTGAAATTGTGGCAAAGGCTGCGAAGAAGAAAGCTGATGAAGCCAAAGCCGTACAAGAAGTTGCTACCGCAAAGGTTGCTGCTGCCAAGAAAGTTGCAGACGAAGCACAAGCTTTGCAGCAGAAAGAGGTAGATAAACTTCGAGCAGTTCAAGATAAGTTGATGAAGGAACTTGCCAATGCACGCAATGTTCGAATCACTCTTGAACAACAGCGACAGTTGGCACTTCTTGAAGAAAGCCAAGCGAACACTGCTGCAAATACGATTGGCCAGGCAAAAATTTGGCCTGATCTCGGCTTTAAGGGTCGATCAACAATTCGTACAACTGATGCACAACGATTGGCCGCAGTTGCGTATGCGAAGAAGCAAGTACTTGCACGCAAGCCATATATTTGGGGAACTCAAGGACCTAACTCCTTTGACTGTTCTGGACTTGTCTACG
>AQUA01000003.1 GCA_000372185.1 actinobacterium SCGC AAA278-O22
AGGCGCATCCAATCGCTCTTGGCTAGAAAAGGTTTTGGTTTTGGAGTCATTAATCGAGTCCTGCGCGAACTCGATCTCATTAATAGCTAACTACTTACCCTGTTTTAAATGTTCTGTCAGGCGCTCAGCAGTTGCAACAACAGCTGCTGCATGAAGTCTTCCCGGTTGTCGTCCTAGGCGTTCAATTGGTCCGCTAATGGAAACTGCCGCAATCACTTTTCCATTGGGTCCGCGCACAGGTGCTGATACAGATGCAACGCCTGCTTCGCGTTCGCCCACAGATTGGGCCCAACCACGGCGGCGATCTGCAGCAAGATGCGCAGCTGTGTAACGCGCATTCTTCAAACCGCGATGAATTTTTTCGGAGTCTTCCCACGCCATCAAAATCTGTGCCGCAGAACCTGCCTGCATTGTCAGCGATGCCCCGACAGGAACTGAATCGCGCAAACCTGAAAGTCTTTCAGCCACTGCTACACAGATACGGATATCTCCTTGACGACGATATAACTGGGCAGATTCACCTGTGGCATCGCGCAACGCCGCTAGGGCAGGAGCAGCGGCAGCTATGAGGCGATCTTCACCTGCAGCGGCTGCGAGTTCAGCAGAACGAGGACCCAAGATAAAGCGACCATTGAGATCGCGGGCAACGAGACGGTGGAATTCAAGCGCTACTGCGAGGCGGTGGGCGGTAGGACGGGCAATTCCAGTTGCAGCAACGAGCTCGGCGAGGGAGTGAGGCCCTGATTCAAGCGTTGCCAAGATGGCCACGGCTTTGTCTAGAACGCCGACTCCGCTATTCTTCTTATCCACGCAGTGATATTAGCATCTCACTTATTAAGATGGCAATATAGCCAAGTCTTCATTGCGAGTGAGATGCCAGATATTCGAATCTAAAAGGAGCACATCAGCTGATGGGTAAGACGCTAGCGGAGAAGATTTGGGATGACCACATCGTTCGTCAGGCAGATGGAGAGCCAGATCTGCTCTACATCGATCTTCAACTTGTACACGAAGTAACCAGTGCGCAGGCATTCGATGGTCTGCGTCTTGCAGGTCGCAAGGTGCGCCGTCCTGATCTCACAATCGCTACAGAAGATCACAACACTCCTACCTTAGATATTTTGAAACCAATTGCAGATCCGGTATCAAAGCTGCAAATCGATACCCTTCGAAACAATGCGAAGGAATTTGGAATCCGTATCCACTCATTGGGTGATGCTGATCAAGGCGTTGTCCACGTGGTAGGTCCACAACTTGGTATTACACAACCTGGTATGACAATCGTCTGCGGTGATTCACATACCTCAACACATGGCGCTTTTGGAGCTATCGCATTCGGTATCGGAACATCTGAAGTTGAACATGTTCTTGCAACACAGACTCTTCCTTCACGACGCCCAAAAACTATGGCGATTAACGTAGAAGGTTCACTGAAGCCAGGAGTTACAGCAAAAGACATCATCCTTGCCATCATTGCTCAGATTGGCACAGGCGGTGGTCAGGGCTACATCATTGAATATCGTGGCTCAGCTATTCGCGAACTTTCGATGGAAGGCCGCATGACTATCTGCAACATGTCTATCGAAGCTGGCGCACGTGCAGGACTGATTGCACCTGATCAGAAGACATTTGATTACATCAAGGGTAAGCCTCATGCGCCTGAAGATTTTGCAGCAGCACAGGCCTATTGGGAGACTCTCTTTACCGATGCTGATGCACAGTTTGATGTGGAAATAAATCTTGATGCAGATACTCTCGAACCATTTGTCACCTGGGGAACAAACCCAGGTCAAGGGCTGCCACTGAACGCATCTGTTCCTAACCCTGCAGATTTCACAGATTCTGAAGAACGTGGAGCAGCAGAACGTGCCCTTGAATACATGGGGCTCACCGCAGGAACGCCACTTAAAAAGATAGCTATTGACACCGTTTTCTTGGGCTCATGCACCAATGGTCGCATCGAAGATCTGCGAGCAGCCGCATCAGTCATTGCAGGAAAGAGGATTGCACCGAAGGTGCGCATGCTTGTTGTGCCAGGATCAGAGCGCGTTCGTCAGCAGGCGATGAAAGAAGGCCTCGATAAGGTCTTCTTAGATTTCGGAGCTGAGTGGCGTAACGCAGGATGCTCGATGTGCCTTGGAATGAACCCAGATCAGCTTGCAGTAGGCGAGCGTTCTGCTTCTACTTCTAACCGCAATTTCGAAGGCCGCCAAGGAAAAGGTGGTCGTACGCACTTAGTAAGTCCACTCGTAGCAGCGGCCACAGCCATTCGCGGCACACTTTCATCACCGGCAGATTTGTAAGAGAGGGATTTCTGACCATGGAAAAATTTATTAAGCACACTGGCACCGGAGTTCCACTTCGCCGCAGCAATGTTGATACCGATCAGATCATCCCAGCCGTATATCTCAAGCGCGTTACTCGTAGCGGCTTTGAGGATGGCCTCTTTTCAGCCTGGCGCAACGAACCAGAATTTGTACTCAACAAAGATGAATATAAGGGCGGAACAGTTCTTGTAGCTGGCCCTGAATTTGGAACAGGCTCTTCACGCGAACACGCTGTATGGGCTCTTCAGAACTACGGCTTCAAGGCAGTAATCTCAAGCCGCTTTGCAGATATCTTCCGTGGCAACTCACTTAAGGGCGGCCTCTTAACAGTTATCTTGCCGCAAGAAGCGGTAGAAGCGCTCTGGAAGGCGATTGAGGCAGTTCCATCGACTGCAATCACAGTTGACCTCGAAACTCGCACCGTCTCCTACAGCGATGTGACGATCCCATTTGAACTCGACGATTACACCCGTTGGCGCCTCATGGAAGGGCTCGATGACATCGGATTAACCTTGAAACACACTGATTCCATCGATGCTTTTGAGGCTAAGCGACCAAGTTATAAGCCAAAAACTCTTCCGATTCGCATTTAGCACCGAAAAGTGAGCGTAAATCGCTGATTTATCTGGTGGGGTGAGCACTTCCTGTAAAAGTCTCAATCAGAGAATGAGAGTTTTTTACGCATAAAAAGTGGTTTTTTCGCGAAATATTTAGGTGCGACACGCACATGTCAATAACACGCTCACCCTATAAATAGGTTTAAGTTTTACGCAGTTAAGCAAAAGCTTAATTATTTACGCGTAAACATAAGGGGAATTGAATGAATAAGGCCCAGTTCATCGCTGCGTTGGCCCCACACTTCAACGGCAGCAAGAAAGAAGCAGCTCACGCTGTAGATATCGTTTTCGACACCATCACACGTAACATGTCAGCTGGAAACGATGTCATGATCAATGATTTCGGTAAGTTCAAGAAGGTTGATCGCAAGGCACGTATGGGACGTAACCCATTCACAGGCGAAACCATCAAGATCAAGGCTTCAAAGAAGGCACGCTTCCTCCCTGCAAAGGCGCTCAAGGAAGTTATCGCTGGCGATCGCAAGCTCGGCCCAGCACCAAAGCCAGAAGTAAAGGCTGCACCAAAGCCAGCTGCAAAAAAGGCAGCTAAGAAGGCTCCAGCAAAGAAGAAGGCAGCTAAGAAGGTTGCAAAGAAGTCAGCAAAGAAGGCTCCTGCAAAGCGCAAGCCAGCAAAGAAGGTAGCAAAGAAGCGTTAATTCTTCTTCACTCAACTTCTTTAAAAACTGAGGTCGCACAATGTGCGGCCTCAGTTTTTTTATGGTTAGGATTTCAGACATGTCGCAGTTCAAGGTTCGTTATGAACCGCCTCGCGGTTATCCGCTAGGTACCAACCTGACCTTTACTATCTGTGCAAATATCATCATTCCCATCTTCAATCTCTTGATGAAACGAGATTGGAAGGGTGCAGAAAATATCCCATCGCAAGGCCGCGTCATTGTGGCAAGCAATCACATGTCCTACCTCGATGTATTGGTCTTCACTCATTTTCTCTATCGCAATGGTCGAGCCCCCAGGTACCTCGGTAAGTCGGGCGTTTTCAAAGTTCCAGTGATTGGCAAGATTCTCCTGGCAGCGGGACAAGTGCCAGTCGAGCGAGAAAGTGCTGATGCAAAGAAAGCTGTCGACCACGCCAAGATAATTTTGGAACAAGGGCACATGCTCGGTGTTTACCCTGAGGGCACACTCACTCGTGATCCCGAAATGTGGCCCATGGTTGCCAAAACTGGATGTGCACGACTTGCCTTGCAGACAGATACCCCAGTAATTCCTATCGCGCAGTGGGGTTCGCAATTAGTGATTCCCAATTACACAACCAAACTCAACTTATTTCCTCGCAAGACAATCATCATCCGTGCCGGCAAGCCAGTTGATTTATCGCGATGGTTTGGCAAAGGCGATGACCCGCAGGCACTCATCGAAGCAACCGCAGAAATCATGCGTGCAATTACTGCACTCCTCGAGGAAATTCGTGGCGAAAAGCGACCTCAAGTAATCTTTGACCCGCACACATCAGATCTTCCTCGCACTGGAAATTTTAAGAAGAAACGAGCATGAGCACAGTAACGGTATTTGGAGCAGGCGCCTGGGGTTCAACGATGGCGCAGGTCTTAAGCGATGCCGGAAATGAAGTACTTCTCTGGGGTAGAAGCGAAAGCGTTATCGCTGAAATTAATAGCTCACATACAAATATTAAATATCTGGGTGCTCACACTTTGCCCGCATCAATCAAGGCAACCATAGATATCGATCAGGCATTCTCCTTTTCAGACACCTATGTCCTAGCTATTCCAGCTCAGCAATTGCGTTCTACTTTGCAGGAGTGGAAGCCATATTTCTCACCATCATCAACCATCGTGAGCACGCTCAAAGGTATTGAGATCAGTACCCAGATGCGCATGACAGAAGTCATCGAAGATGTTCTTGGGCCTCACAAAATTGCCATCATTACAGGCCCCAATTTGGCTGATGAGTTAGTACTTCGCCAACCTGCTGGGGCTGTTGCAGCGGCGGCTTCGATCGAACTTGCAGATTCCATTCGCAATCTCTTTCGCACTCCGTACTACCGCGTCTACACATCAATCGATGTCATGGGTTGTGAATTGTCAGGTGCAATCAAAAGCGTTATCGCATTAGCAGTTGGAATTTCTATCGGTATGGGCTTTGGCGAAAATACGCAGGCGATGCTCATTACTCGAGGACTCAATGAAGTTGCGCGACTGTGTGCAGCTCATGGTTCCGATCCACTTTCTGCGGCAGGTCTTGCAGGAATGGGTGACTTGGTTGCAAGTTGCGGATCACCATTGTCACGCAATCGCACTTTCGGTGAGGTCATTGGCCGCTCTGGTTCCATGGCTAAAGCACGTGAAGAAGTTGCTAAGACTGTTGAAGGAGTTGCATCTGCAGGTGCAGTTGTCGAAATTGCACACAGAGTTGGCATTGAAGTGCCTGTTATCGAGGCAGTGGCTGAGATTGTCAGTGAGCAACTCTCACCAGAAGCAGCTCTTCAGAAATTGATGGAGATAACTACTAAGGCAGAAAACTTCATTCGATGAAGCGGGTTGCAATTCTGTGCGGAGGCCCCGGAAGCGAACACGAGATTTCTTGCTTATCTGCAGGCGGTGTTCTCTCAGCAATCAATCGCAGTGAATATGAACCACTTCTAATTGGTATTACGCGCGAAGGGACATGGATGGCGCTGCCACTGGATTATCCGTTAGCACTTGAAAATGGATCTCTTCCATCGGTGAGTGGAGATTTTCCTGAAGTGATTCGTGGAGTAGATGGGTTAACTGTTGGTGCAACATCGATGTCTATCGATGTGATTTTTCCGGTTCTTCATGGAACATATGGTGAGGATGGACAGCTTCAGAGAGATCTCGATCTTCTTGGTATTCCTTATGTGGGAAGCGGCGCAGTTGCATCTGAACTCGCCATGGATAAATCAGATGCCAAGTCATACTTTTCTGCAGCAGGTATCGCAATCGCTCCCAGTGTTACTCTGACCGAGTTTGAATGGAAGAAAAATTCTGAAGCAGTCACGAAATCTATAGAACCGCTTGGATTGCCTCTTTTTGTCAAAGCATCTCGTGGAGGTTCGAGTCGGGGAACAGTAAAGGTAAAGGAATTAACTTCCTTTGCAGCAGCGATGGAAGAAGCGCTCTCTTTTGATTCGAAGGTGTTAATTGAAAGTGCGATTACTGGTGCCGAAGTGGAGTGTGCAGTTCTAGAGATTGATGGAAATCTGCGCGCCTCAATTCCAGGAAAAGTGTGGATTGATCCCCACTATGAATTTTATGACTATCAGGCAAAATATCTCGATGGAGCAACCCGCATAGATATCCCAGCGCCATTTGGTGCAGAAGTGATTGAGAAAATTCAGAAATTCGCACTTACTGCTTTTACAGCAATAGGTGCCAAAGGTTTAGCTCGTGTGGATTTCTTTGTTACTCCAGATGAAAAAATCATCATCAACGAAATTAATACCATGCCAGGTTTTACCAGAACTTCTGCTTATCCCAAGATGTGGCAAGCAACTGGAATCGGTTACTCAGAACTAATTAGTCATCTTATTAAGAGCGCCTTACAGGCAGGCTAATTTACGAAAAGTTAATTTGTTACTGGGCAAGTTAAGGTGCGAGCAATTCCAGGCACTGCTTGCACTTTAGTCAGAACAGCGCGACCAAACTCTTCCATGGAAGGAGCTTCAGCGCGCATGATGACGTCGTAAGGACCAGTTACACCTTCAGCGAGTGAGACTCCAGGGATCGAGTTAATGGCAGCTGCAACTGATGATGCCTTGCCAACTTCTGTTTGAATCAAGATGTACGCCTGTACTGACATATGAGTTCCTTCTTCCGCCCCGAGTGCTTCGACCTAACGCTATCCCATGACCTAGTCTTGTGGCTATGGGTTTTCAGGAGCGCGATGTTATATCTGTGTTACAGAAGATTTTCGCAACGACAGATCCGCGCATTCAGGTAGGTATCGGTGACGATGCTGCCGTAGTTACTGCGCACCCTCACGCGCTTATGACTTCCGATATGGCAGTTGAAAATGTGCACTTTAAAATTGAGTGGTCATCTGCATTTGATATCGGGCGAAAAATCACCGCAGCCAATGTGGCAGATATTCTAGCGATGGGCGGCAGTTGCGATTTTCTAACCGCATCAGTGGCGCTTACAGGAATCGAAACCTTGCAATGGATTGAGAACTTAGCCCGCGGGATGAAGCACGAGGCGGACCTTGCAGGTGCCCATATCGTGGGTGGAGATATTGCTCGAGGTCCGAAAGTAGTTATCTCAATGACTGCTATGGGTCATTGTTCTTCACCCATTCTTCGAAGTGGCGCCACAGTCGGAGATGGAATATTTCTATCTTCACTCACGGGTTGGTCAGCAGCAGGACTTGAACTTCTTACTCGTGAAATTTCCATCAATAGCCCGATTGCAGAGAAGGCTCTCTCTGAATTCTCTGCACCGACGTTGGATCATTCCATCGATTTTTCTCGAGCAACAGCGATGGCTGATGTCAGTGACTCTGTACTTATTCAGGCTGAACAGATCGCTAGCGCATCGAGCGTACAGTTAGCTTTTGATCAAAGTGAAATAACAAAGGCAGCGGAATTTAGCGAACTTTCAGGACTGGCATCCGAGCTCAAGGTGGATGTATTTCACTGGATATTTGCAGGGGGAGAAGATCATGTCCTGCTTGCAACTGGCAGAGAATTGCCTGGGATACGTGTTGGATCAGTAATCGCAGGCTCAGGAGTATCTGGAGTTCAAAGAGAAATGGCCCCAGTTTCCTGGAGCCATTTTTAATTCTTACAAAGAATTAGCGAGTTGCTTTGCCTGCTTTGAGGCAAGAAGTGCACACGTTCTGACGCTTTGAAGTGCCAGCGATCATTGTCTTAACGCGCTGGATATTTGGGTTCCAACGACGACGTGTCTTCACCTGTGAGTGTGAAACGTTATTGCCAAAGCTTGGGCCCTTGCCACAGATGTCGCATGAAGATGCCATGTCGGTTCTCCTTCTAGATTACAAATTCCTTAGATCTAAAGAATTTTCGTTCCCATCAGGAACAGGGCGTAAGGGTAGCAAGAGGGGGTGGGGTAGGGCGAATCCATCGAAATTCGCGCATAAAGTGGGGTAAGTCAGCGTTGCTACCGCGAGAATAGCTCCATGGCCACCCTCGACTCAAAGTTAGTTGGAGTTTTGGGTGATCGCACCGCGAAGGTATTAAAAGACCTCTACGGTTACGTAACAGTCGCAGATTTGCTCCATCACTATCCGCGCCGCTATTTGGTTCGCGGAGAGCTTTCAAATATTTCTGAGCTCCAAGAAGGTGATGAAGTCACAATTCTTGCTGAAGTATTTAGCGCTACCAGCAGACGCCTGCATGCCCGAAAAGGAAATATTCTGGAAGTCATAGTGACCGATGGATCGGCAAAACTTTCACTCACATTCTTTAATCAGGCCTGGCGCGAGAAAGACCTTAAAGTGGGAAAACAAGGTCTCTTCGCCGGCAAAGTGGGAGTCTTTAATGGCAAGCGACAGCTCGCTCACCCTGATTACGAACTCATCGCAGATGGAAATGATGTAGATGCTGCAGTCGAAGGTTTTGCCGGAAAGTACTTACCGATGTATCCCGCTAGCGCAAAGATGCCATCGTGGAAAATTGCACAGTGCATTGAACTCGCCATCGCAGCCCTTGATGAAGTTCCAGATTTTCTCCCCACATCAGTGCGCGAAAAATATGGCTATCCAACGCTCCACCAAGCTCTGGTGCAATTACATAATCCTGCTGATCTCGATAGCGCAGAGAAGGCTCGCCAGCGATTGACTTTCGATGAAGCGTTCTTGCTCCAACTTCTTCTTCTTACTCGCAGACAAGAACTAAAGAATCTCGATGCGGTAGCTCGCCCATCCATTACAGGTGGGTTGCTTGATGCATTCGATGCCTCCCTTCCTTTCGAACTTACAGCGGGCCAGCGAACAGTTGCTTCTGAGATTGCTCATGACTTGTCGCAGCCGCATCCCATGCATCGATTACTGCAAGGCGAAGTTGGCTCTGGAAAGACTGTTGTGGCACTGCGCGCCATGCTCACTGTTATCGACAACGGGGGTCAAGCAGCGTTGCTTGCTCCAACAGAAGTTCTGGCAGCACAGCATCTGCGAACAATTCAGAAATTATTGGGAACGCTGGCACAAGGTGGAATGTTGGGCGGATCGGACAAAGCAACGCAAGTAACGCTCATTACGGGTTCGCAGAACGCTGCGGCGCGTAAAGAGGCGCTGGCACTTGCTGCATCAGGAACTGCCGGAATTGTCATCGGCACACATGCGCTCTTGGGAGAGAGCGTTGCATTTAAGGATTTGGGGCTCATTGTTGTCGATGAGCAACATCGATTCGGTGTTGAACAGCGCGATGCGCTTAAGAGCAAAGCCACCAACCCACCACATCTTCTTGTAATGACTGCCACGCCAATTCCACGAACAGTTGCAATGACAGTCTTTGGTGATCTTGATGTTTCAACGTTGCGCGAACTTCCACTTGGTCGACAACCCATAACGACACATGTTGTTCCGGTTCTGGAAAAACCAAGCTTCCTCGATCGTGCTTGGGAGCGAATAAAAGAAGAAGTCGCCCAAGGGCATCAGGCATATATCGTCGCACCACGAATTGCAGTTGGAACTCCTGAAGATAGCGATATGGATTTCTTAATGGGAGAAAGTTCAACCGAGATTGCATCTGTCGATGAACTTGGTCCGCTGCTCTCAGGAGGAGCTCTACTAGGCGTGAAAGTGGCTCCACTTCATGGGCGACAGAGCGCCGAATTGAAAGATTCCACTATGCAAGCATTTGCTCAGAAGGAGATAGATGTTCTGATCTCTACTACTGTCATTGAAGTTGGCGTCGATGTACCGAATGCAACAGTTATGGTCATCATGGATGCAGATAGATTTGGCGTATCGCAACTTCACCAATTACGAGGTCGCGTGGGTCGTGGTACATCACCGGGTCTATGCCTCTTAGTTTCTCGTGCAGAACCCGAAAGTTCTGCACGGATTCGATTGGATGCAGTTGCTAGAACGCTCGATGGCTTTGAACTTTCACGTATCGATCTAGAACAGCGTCGTGAAGGCGATGTATTGGGTGCGAGCCAATCAGGTTCTCGCTCGCATCTTCGCTTATTACGAGTTTTACGTGATGAATCGATGATTGAAGAAGCGCGCCACGATGCAACTACAATTCTCGAGTCAGGAATTACACGTTATCCACTTCTTGCGGCAGAGCTTGCACAGATACAAGCAGATGCTGCAGCCGAATATATAGATAAGGCTTAACGATGCGCATCATTGCAGGGCTTGCGAAAGGTCGCACCATCGATGCTGTCGCATCATCGACCAGACCCACATCAGATCGGGCTCGCGAAGCCCTCTTCTCAACTCTTGCTTCAGAATTCGGCGATTTTGAAGGACTCAATGTTCTCGATCTCTATGCAGGCACCGGCGCAATAGCACTTGAGGCGCTATCACGCGGTGCAGCCTTAGTGCATGCCGTAGAAAAGGATGATGCTGCAGTGAAGGCGATTACTAAGAATCATGAAAATCTTAAGAATGCACATTGCCCTGGAATTTTTCATCTCTATGCAATGAGCGTTCATCGCTTTCTACAAGATAAAGCTGCGCAGCCTTATCACTTTATCTATATCGATCCACCCTATGATGTTGATGACGTTGATGTAGTTGTGACTCTCATCCAATTACGTGATGGAGGATTCCTGCATCCGCAAGCACTCATTGCAGTGGAACGAAATTCACGAGTCAAAGAGATTTCTTGGCCTGATGGGCTAGAAGCGCTACGTGAAAAGAATTACGGTCAGGCGACTATCTTTTATGGCATTCCTGCGCACACATCTCCCACGCTGGCACAAGGCGAGAATGGATAACCGCTCAAATCATTGCTAGCGTTTGTGCCATGAAGCGCGCTGTGTGCCCAGGATCCTTTGATCCAATCACCTTTGGCCACCTCGACATTATTGAACGTGCCAGCAACCAGTTCGAAGAGGTCATTGTCGCGGTCTTCGTCAATCGCAATAAATCAGGGCTCTTCTCAGTTGAAGAGCGCATGGCCATGATTACTGAAAATGTTAAGAAGTTTCCTAATGTTCGAGTCGATTCTGGCAGCGGATTGTTGGTTGAGTACTGCAAGAAAAATGGCGTACAGGCAATCGTGAAAGGCCTTCGCGCTGTAACAGACTTCGATTACGAACTTCAGATGGCTCAGGTGCATATCCAAGCATCAGGTGTTGAAACAATGTTTATGGCAACATCTCCTACACACTCTTTCCTCTCTTCTTCCATTGTGAAAGAACTTGCACACTATGGTGGCGATGTTTCATCAATGGTTCCCGAAAATGTCAATGCAGCACTGAAAGCACGAGCAGGGGTACAGAAATGACAATGGACTCAATTGAAAAGCTCAACACCGCGATCGCCATCGTTGAGGAGGCGCGCGGAGTTCCACTCTCTGCCTCCTGCGTAGTCCATCGTGGAGAAATGCTCGAAATTTTGGAAGGCGCTCGTGATGTTTTGCCGGCAGATCTTTCTGGGGCCGAAGAGATCATCGCGCGGCGCGATCAGATCATCGAAGAAGGTCGAACAAGCGCTGAATCCATGATTGCAACTGCCCGTGAAGATGTGGCTCGAATGGTCGAACAGACTTCGATTGTTCAGGCAGCTCGCGATGAGGCGCAGCGAATTCTTGATGAAGCTCGCGATATTGCAGAAGATGAACGCCGTGAAGTTGAGGCATATATCGATGGCCGACTCGCAACACTCGAAGTTATTCTCAATAAGACCATGGAAGCGGTAGCTCGCGGCCGCGAACGACTTGAGGGCGCTGACGATAAAGATGTCCTTTCGCAGCTCAACTCTGATGACTAGGGCTTCCAACCCATTCCTTCTTAATACTCACGAATTACCGCGCCGTGCGGGAGAGATGAAGGAGTATCAACTCGATATCGAAGCCAATGCGCGTATCGGGGTTCCACTTATCGCAGTTCCTGAAGGTGATGTTATTGAAGTCGATCTTCGACTTGAATCTGTGACCGAAGGCGTACTTCTGAGTGCAGATATCTACGCTGTCGCCATCGGTGAATGTATCCGCTGTCTAGATACCGTCGAGCTCGTTGTCGAACGCAAAATTCAAGAGCTCTACCGATACGAGCCCACCAACGACAAAGGTCGTAAGAAGCGACGCGAAGACGATGACATAGATCTCGATGCCGAAGATGAACTTCAGATGGAAGGAGATCTCATGAATCTTGAGATTCCTATCATCGACGCCATTATCTTGGCGCTTCCAGTTAACCCGCTCTGCTCGGAGGAGTGCCTTGGACTCTGTCCCGATTGCGGCGAGAAGTGGGAGACCCTTCCCGAGGACCATGCCCATGAGGTCATCGATGCGCGCTGGTCGGGGCTCGATAAGCTCGATTTTGGCAAAAGCGATAAATAAGCGATACTAAGCGCTGGATTTCATCAAGATTAAGGACGATTACCGTGCCAGTACCAAAGCGAAAGATGTCTCGTTCGAAGACACGTTCACGTCGCAGCATGTGGAAGACAACTGCAGCGGCAATCTCAACCTGCCCTCAGTGCCAGCAGCCAAAGCTCAACCACGTCGCATGTCCAACATGCGGAACCTATAACCGCCGTCAGGTTCTCGAGGTCTGATCTGTTCTCAAAACTTCTTGAACAGTTAGGTGTTGAACTTTCTCCCGAACTGCTTGAGTTAGCTTTTACCCATCGGTCGTTTGCATACGAAACCGGAATCTCCACAACCAACGAGCGCCTTGAATTTCTCGGTGACTCTGTCTTGGGTCTAATTGTCACCGAAGAGCTCTACCTGAAATATCCCGATCTCGATGAAAGTCGCCTCTCTCCGCTGCGCTCAGGGATCGTCAATATGCGCGCGCTCGCCGATATTGCCCGCACATTGGATTTGGGCCAGTAGTTAGCTATTAATGAGATCGAGTTCGCGCAGGACTCGATTAATGACTCCAAAACCAAAACCTTTTCTAGCCAAGAGCGATTGGATGCGCCTAATCTTCACATCCACTTCGAGGCGTGACATGGTGTTGTACTTTTTGAAACCTAAATCGAATGCGGCGCGGTATTCTGATTCATCATCAATGCCATCGAGCGCCTCGTCAATCTGCTCTTGGGTAACGCCTTTCTGGCGAAGTTCACCAGCGATGATGCGCTTAGATAACTTCTTATGCGAGTGGCGAGAGGTCGCCCATGCTGCAGCGAATTCACGGTCATTAATGAGGCCAGTCTCTTGCAACCGGAAGACGACAGCTTGAGCAACGTCGTCTTCGACGCCGCGAGTTTTAAGGTGAGCGAGAAGCTCGCCCTTACTTTTCGCTCGGGTCACAAGAGCATTGAGTGCAATTGTGTGAGCTACTTCGTAAGGGTCGGAGCCCTCACCACGTTCTACCTTTGCAAATTGCAGAGAAATTAGAATTCAACCTCTGCTGCTGCTTCATCGATCTCTGCGATCAACGCTGCATCTACCTCTACAGGTACAAAGCTGGCGCGAATCTTAGATTCGATCTCATTGGCAAGATCTGGATTGTCGATGAGGAATGCGCGTGAATTTTCCTTGCCTTGGCCGAGTTGATCATTCTCGTAGGTATACCAAGCGCCTGACTTCTTAACGATTCCGAGATCGACGCCCATATCGAGAAGTGAGCCTTCGCGTGAGATTCCGACGCCGTAGATGATGTCGAACTCTGCCTGCTTAAATGGTGGAGCCATCTTATTTTTGACAACCTTGACGCGGGTGCGGTTTCCGACTGACTCTTGTCCATCTTTGAGAGTTTCGATGCGACGGATATCAAGACGCACAGATGCATAGAACTTAAGCGCCTTTCCACCTGTAGTTGTCTCGGGTGAGCCGAAGAAGACACCAATCTTTTCGCGGAGCTGGTTGATGAAGATTGCAGTTGTCTTTGACTGGTGAAGTGCGCCAGTAACTTTACGAAGCGCCTGTGACATAAGACGTGCTTGTAGACCCATATGGGAATCGCCCATCTCGCCTTCAATTTCAGCGCGAGGAACAAGTGCTGCTACTGAGTCAACGACAACAAGATCGAGAGCACCGGAACGAATCAGCATATCCATAATTTCGAGCGCTTGTTCGCCAGTATCTGGCTGTGAGACAAGAAGTGCATCGATATCGACGCCAAGTTTCTTTGCATACTCTGCATCGAATGCATGTTCAGCATCGATAAATGCGCAAATGCCGCCAGCTTTCTGTGCATTTGCAATTGCGTGCAAGGTAAGAGTTGTCTTACCTGAGCTTTCTGGTCCATAAATTTCAATGATGCGGCCACGTGGTAGTCCGCCAATTCCAAGAGCGACGTCGAGAGCCACAGAACCGGTTGGAATAACTTCGATTACCTGCGCTTGCTTATCTGACATCTTTATTACTGAGCCCTTACCAAACTGTCGTTCGATTTGAGCTAATGCGGTATCTAACGCCTTCTGGCGATCAGAGACATTCTTATCTTCAGGCTTTGCTTTTTCTGCAGCCACTGTCTTCTCCATTTCATCTCGAACGTCTGCGAGCGCAGCCGTTGGTATTCGGCCCAGAAGGTACGGAAATTCTCTGCGACGGCCCTCGCGTTATAGAGACGCTGTGGGCGGAAGCTGAGCACCGCTCTGGTTGTGCAGCCACACAGGGTGGCTCGTCAGTTGCCTGACGTGATGTAAGGGTATCCGAACATCTGTTCGAAAGGTAGCAGGAGCCACTGACAAGTAGGGTGTGTCGCGTGTTGATCCTGCTCCCTCCTTCAGAGAAGAAGCGGCCGACAGAGAAACCAACCCCAGCCATGAGCGTCTATGCGGGGGTTCTCTACCAAGCCCTCGATTGGCCATCGCTCTCACCTGCTGCCAAGAAGCGTGGCGAGACCGCCATCGCCATCATCTCGGCAAAGTACGGCGTTGTTCGGCCTTCGCAACGTATCGAGAGTTACAAAGAGAAGATTGATAACCAGGCAATGCGAGGGCCAGTGGGAGAAGTGCTTGATTCCATCACAACAGAGCTGATTATCGATTGTCGCTCTTCCACCTATAAGACGGTGTGGCACTCCCCTGTTGATATCACTGTCGAAATTCGAGTGTCGACAGTGGTCGATGGGGTTCGAACAGTGGTGACACATATGTCAAAGAAAACTCGCGGTGAAATCACGCGATGGTTACTGCAATCTCGTTCAACTCCTCAAACGCCCGAAGATCTCTATGCCATAGTCTCTGAGAAATATCCCTGCGCGCTCACACCTTCGGATGGAGTTGAACCATGGATTCTGGAAGTAATTGCAGTGTAATTAAGCGTTGGACAATGCAGTCTTCTTAATGAAATCGACTGTGAGCTTTGGATAGTTCCACATAATAACGTGGGCGCAATTATCTACAACAATCCACCGTGCATGGCGGGGAGCAATCTCGCGCTCTTGTGCTCGCGGGTGTGGCAAAGTTAAATCGTAATCTCCAAAGACAATTGAAACTGGAATCTTGTCGCTGATAGTTGATTCAAATTTTTTGTGGCGAAGCGCTCGCCACATTGGCATATAACCAACAGAACGAGCCATCGCGATTACAGAGTCTTTACATGATTCAAAAGAAAGTTCGCGCCACAGATGAGTAATTTTTTTATAACCCAGCGCTTTAAGCGGCGGAAGATTGTAAGCAAGCTGGAGGAAGTGCTGAGAAATTTTGGCAAGTACTCGAGCAAGCAGGCTCGGTGGCAACTTCTGTGTAGGGCCTTCGTGCCACAACCCAGCAGGTGCTAGCGCTGTCACGCTCTTAACTCGCTCTGGAAATAGGGCTGCAAGTTCCAATGCAACCCATCCCCCTAATGAATTGCCGGCGACATGAAATTCGTGAACACCGTGATCTCTTTCAAGTACATCAACTATGGAGTGTGCAAGTGAGCGTGGATCAAGGGGTTCATCGTGCAGCGGGGCGCTGCCATGTCCTGGCAGATCCACGGGGTAGATAGTGAATGAATCAGCAAGCCCTGCGTGTAGCGTCTTCCAAATATTTCCTGCAGAACCCAAACCATGCACTAGAACAAGCGCTGGTAGACCGGCTTTCTGTGAAATAACGGCTGAAGTAACCGGCATTATTAGTAGCGGTACTTCTCGGTCTCAGTGGGGCATTGTTTGCAGACAGCTCGCCAAATTTCATCTGCTTCACGACCTGCTGAGAGAGCTTCATTCACTGTCATCGAGTTAAGTTCACTGATTGCAATATCTTGCGAAAAAGATGGCGCCCAAGAATCTCCAAATGAGAGCGCGATTCTTTCGCGCAGATCTGAAATTCGCATGAACTAGAAGAGTGTGCGCTCTACAAGGAGTTCTGCTTGCTCACGTGATTGTTGTGGAGTTATCGGCTGAGTCACTTGCCCCAGCAGCCATCGCATGGCAAGCCCTGTTCCTGCTTCAGATTTTGTAGCTTCGTAAATACAAGTCGCTAAAACTAGATAGAGCGGATTCTCTGCATGGGACATCATGGCGATTAGAATGTCTGCATCATGTATGCGCATCGAAGCAAGTGCTGGATCAGACGAAATTGCCTTTGAGAGCGTTTCAAGAGCATCTGCAGGAGTTCCTGCTCGTTGCGCGAGTTCGACTAGTTTTTCCACTTCGGCCGTGATGAGCGCTTCAAGAACTGCACTTTTATCGCGGTAGTGGTTATATAAAGTCGCGCGAGATACTTCAGAAGCATCTGCAATATCAATCATAGAAATATGTGAAATACCATGAAGGGCAATAAGAGATTTTGTACCTTCGAGAATTGCGCTCTCAGTGCGACGATGAATTCCGCCTTGCAAGGCGTACTTAGGCTGCGTCGACAACGGAGAGCTTTGCGCTTTCACGAGATTTAAGTTCGTGTGCAACGCCAGTCATCACAGATGACAAGGTAAGGCCAAGTGCTTCGCAAATTGCATTAAGAAGTTCAGATGATGCTTCTTTCTGACCACGTTCAACTTCTGAGAGATAACCAAGTGAGACGCGAGCTTCACGAGCAACATCGCGGAGTGTTCGAGTTTGAGAAGTGCGCGCATCACGGAGTGTGTGACCCACTGCTTCACGAAGAAGTGTCATGTGCTGCCCCTTTCAAAATCGCTTCGAACCTTACCTAAGGATACGGGCAAAGGTGCCCATTGCGCTGGATATAGCGCCTTGGCGTACTCCATCCCGACCGCTATCGAGGGTGAGATGAAGGGTTTGGCGAATAGGACCACAGATTGCGATCCAGACTGTGCCTTCGCGGATTCCCATGTAATCACCTGGGCCTGCGATCCCCGTTGTGGCGATTGCCCACGTTGTACCTAACTTTTCCATAGCTCCTTGAGCCATTTCAACAGCAACTTCTTCGCTCACAACGGTGTATTGATCAATTGTCGATTGCTTCACTCCGAGAAAATTTACTTTTACCTGAGATGTATAGGCAATGATTCCGCCAATAAATACTTCAGAGGCACCTGGAATCTGAGTAAGTGCGTGTCCCAATCCACCACCAGTAAGAGACTCTGCAACCGAAACCGTTTCACCTCGAGATTTCAAAATTTCGACGATCGATTGCGCTGGGGCTTTGGAAGACATTTACACAATCTACCTCTTGATATACCACGAACGTAAGTAGTCGTAGGCAGTCGTTATGGTCAGCACAATCGCGACGCTGATAAATCCATATTTAAACCAGTCAAGCCACGCTGGAAAGGGCAACATGAAGAAACCAATCCCAAAACTTTGCATCGCAGTCTTCAGTTTTCCACCCTTACTTGCAGGAATTACTCCCCCGCGAATCACGAGCAATCTAAAGATAGTAATCCCAATTTCGCGAAAGAGAATCAGGAAGGTAATCCACCAAGGAAAACGCCCCAAAATCGAGAGTGAGATCATGGCAGATCCTATGAGCGCCTTATCGGCAACTGGATCGAGAAAAGTTCCTAGTGAGGTTATGCGATTTGATTGGCGCGCCCATTTTCCATCAGCAATATCGGTAAGTCCAAGTGTGAAGTAAATGCACCAAGAAATGATTTGGTAGGTCGCGTTATCTCCGCCATCGAGAAAGAGCGTATATACGCCAACCGGAATCAAAAGTATGCGTGCAACAGTGAGAGTATTTGGAGAAATTCCAGCAGGGGCTTTCATCGAACTTCCGCAACCAAATCTGCGCCCATGGAGTCAATCACCACAGCATCAATATATTGGCCAACTTCAAAACTAGTGCCAATAAATGAGGTGGTTCCATCAACTTCTGGTCCTTGATGGGCAGCGCGGCCCTCTTGTAGCTCGGCATCTTCAATGAGAACTCGAACGCTTTCACCGATACGAGCTTGTGCGCGAAGTGAGACCATCTCATCCGCAAGTGAGGATAGAGTTTCAACTCTCTCGCGAATGACTTCCTCTTCAACTTTATCGGAAAGATCGAGCGCTTCGGTATTGTCTTCGTCGGAATAGCCAAAGATTCCCACCGCATCCAGCTTTGCTGCAGTGATGAACTCTGCCAACTCGTTGTAATCGCCTTCTGTTTCGCCAGGAAAGCCGACAATAAAGTTGGAGCGGATTCCTGCTTCAGGCGAGAGAGCGCGTATTTGAGTAATGAGGTGTAGGAATTTTTCAGAATCTCCGAAGCGTCGCATGCGACGCAATACGGTAGGGCTTGTATGTTGGAATGATAGATCGAAGTATGGTGCAACTTTTTCAGTCTCAATCATCGCTTGAAGCAGTGATGGGCGCATTTCTGCTGGTTGCAGATAAGAAAGTCGTACTCGTTCGACTCCTTCTATCTCTGCAAATTCATGAAGTATCTTCTCCATAAGCTTGAGGTCGCCTAAATCTTTTCCGTACGAGGTCGTGTTTTCGCTGACAAGAAATAGTTCGCTCACACCATTCTGAGCAAGCCATTTCGCCTCTTGTAATATTTCGGTCGGCCGGCGAGAGATGAATGATCCGCGAAAATATGGAATCGCACAGAAAGAACAGCGACGATCACACCCTGAAGCAATTTTGAGTGGAGCCCAGGGCGCTGATCCAAGGCGCTTACGAAAGAGTGAACCACCAGCGCCAACAGAGGATGCATAACTTTCATCCCGCATAGCTGCACGCTCGACAGGAGCTAGCGGAAGCAAGGCACGACGATCTCGTGGCACATGCGCTGTGTGTGAGTTTCCGCTGACAATGGATTGCAATCGCGCAGAAATATCTTGGTAATCATCAAATCCAAGGATTGCATCAGCCTCGGGAAGCGCTTCAGCAAGCTCTTTTCCGTAGCGCTCAGCCATGCATCCCACTGCAACTACCGCTCTCGTTGTTCCGTGACCTTTGAGCGAATTTGCTTCGAGGAGCGCATCAACAGAATCTCTTTTCGCTGATTCTATAAAACCACAAGTATTTACCACTGCTACTTCAGCAGATTCGACATCTTCTACCAGTGTCCAACCGTCAGCTGCTAATCGACCTGCTAGCTCTTCGGAATCAACTTCATTGCGTGCGCACCCCATTGTGACAATAGCAACGGTGCGAGACATAAGGGTGATGCTATCGGAAGGTGCGTCGAACCTCTTCATTTTGACCGCCCAATGGAGGCAATTGCTTTCCATTGAGAGTCAGATCAAGTCCTGCTGGATTGCTTAAGTAAATACTAATTGCGGTATTGCCCTGAAAAGACTTTGAGTCTCCCTGAAAGAATGAACCTTTAGATACATGCTTGCCATCTACGACAATATCAATATAGGAATTGCCTCGCGTTGCCGCGATAGTGAGAATGATGGGTCCGCTCTGTGGGGTTATTGATGGCGATACTTGCGCTGCAGGTGCTTGCGAAGTTTCCGGCGTTGGATTTGCACTTGCTGCCACAGTTGGCTGAGTATTCACCGGTGTATCAGAGCTTTGATTTGAGATCACAATCTGAACAAAACCTATTACTACAAGAACAGCTATAGAAATTATTGCTGGCACTTTCCACGACAAAGTCTTTTCTTCGCGCGGTACCTGCATCACATTATTTTCAACGAGGAGATCTTGTACGGCGCGATGTTCGGTTGAATGTTCTTCGTTGTAGAGATCTAGAAATACCTGTGGATTTATTCCAACTCGCGCTGCAATATTGCGAAGGTGTCCTCGGGCATATGTATCGCCACCGCAGTGAGTAAAATTATTATTTTCCATCTCTGTCAAAAGACCGATACGAATACTGGTTGAATCAGAGAGCGACTCAAGACTTATGCGAGCAGCTTCGCGAGCATCGCGAATTGTGCTTCCAAGAGTCATTATCTGCCGCCTTGCTATGGGGAACTACCTGAGGCTAATTCTAACTTTAGACTGATGGGTGGTTAATAGGAAGTGTCCCCTATTCGGTTAAATCACCCCTAAATTGCACCCAACAGAAGATGAAATTTAGTAATCGCGAAGGGTTGCAAGGACGGAATCGAGTTCATCAGGTTTAACCATGACAGTGCGAGCCTTGGAACCCTCTGATGGTCCAACGATTCCTCGAGACTCCATCAAATCCATCAACCGTCCAGCTTTAGCGAATCCAACGCGCAGTTTGCGCTGCAACATTGATGTAGATCCAAATTGTGTTCCAACAACAAGCTCGACTGCCTGAATAAGAATTTCAAGATCATCGCCAATCTCTTTATCAATATTTTTATTTGCTTGTGCAACTTGAGTGACATCATCTCGATAACGAGGTGACAGTTGCTTCTTGACATGGCTCGTCACAGCTTCAATTTCACGTTCTGATACATATGCGCCCTGAATACGTATAGCTCGGCTAGCTCCCATAGGAATAAAGAGGCCATCTCCTTGACCAATAAGTTTTTCAGCACCGGGGCTATCGAGAATAACTCGAGAATCTGCAAGTGATGAAGTGGCAAAGGATAGACGCGATGGAACATTTGCCTTGATGAGCCCAGTCACAACATCGACTGATGGGCGTTGAGTAGCAAGCACAAGGTGAATACCTGCAGAACGTGCAAGTTGAGTAATTCGAACAACAGACTCTTCAACTTCGCGAGCTGCAACCATCATCAGATCTGCAAGTTCGTCGATGATGACGAGAAGATATGGGTATGGCTCGACAATGCGATCCGATCCCGGAGGTGCAACAACTTTTCCTGCACGAACAGCCTTATTGAAATCATCGATATGTCTAAAACCGAAGGTTGCCAAATCTTCGTACCGTAGGTCCATCTCGCGTACTACCCACGTCAGCGCATCAGCTGCTTTCTTTGGATTGGTAATAATCGGTGTTATCAGATGTGGAATACCTTCATACGCGGTGAGTTCAACGCGCTTTGGGTCAATCAAAATAAGGCGAACATCATCAGGGGTAGCTCGCATCAGAATTGAAGTAATCATCGCGTTGATCATGGACGATTTACCCGCACCTGTAGCACCTGCTACGAGAAGGTGTGGCATCTTTGCAAGATTGGCGCAGACAAAATTACCTTCAACATCTTTACCGAGCGCAACAAGCATGGGGTGATGGTCTTGTCCAGCCACGCTTGAGCGCATCACATCGCCGAGCGCAACAATCTCACGGTCAGCATTAGGGATTTCTATTCCTACTGCAGACTTTCCAGGAATGGGAGACAAGATCCGAACTTCACTGCTTGCTACTGCGTAAGAGATATTTTTTGAGAGCGCAGTGATGCGTTCGACCTTTACTGCATTTCCAAGCTCAACTTCGTAACGTGTCACAGTTGGCCCACGCATAAAGCCAGTCACTTGAGCGTCGATATCAAATTGTTTAAAGACCTCTGTCAGCGAGGCAACTACAGTCTCATTTACTTTACTCTTCGCCTTGGCTGCAGGTCCCAATTTCAGTAGATCTTGAGATGGGAGTTCGTACTTCACATCACTGGTGAGCAGGAGTTGTTCAGGACGTCTATCTGATTTTGGAGCTTCCTTAAGCTGTGCCTCAAGTGGGATACGAGGGATTTCTACAGTGAACTCTTCATCAAACTCTTCTTCATCAATGTCATCTGGTTCTTGATTCCAAGCAACGACTGGTGATTCAAATGGCGGGGTATCTGAAATTTCAAACTCATTTTCTCGACGTTGTGGCCGCTTGGACCACAGCCAGATTGCTATGACCTTGATGCGGATTCCTACTTTAGAGAGCGGAGTCGCTGTAATAATAAGAATTCCGAAGAAAAAAATGGCGAATAAGAGCGGGTATGCAAGAAGTGAGGTCATCAGCGCAACAAGTGGTTTTGCTACCCAGTAACCGAGTTGACCTCCCCCATCACGAATGGCGGTAGCTCCTGTTGGGTTGATGGCTCCCAGTGATCCATTGAGAAGATGAGCCAATCCAGTTGCGCTAATTAAGATGGTCAGCGTTCCAACTGTGATTCTACTTGTCGTTTTCTTATCATCTGGTTTTCTAAAGAGTCGAATTGCAAAGTAGAGCAGAACGAGAGGGGCGAAAATTCCAACACGTCCAAATGCGCCGAAGAAGAGAGAGTAGAGATTGCGCCCCACATAGTTATCGGCTCTAAACCATGTTCCTGCAAATGCTGAAAGAGAGAGAAGAAGTACAAGTAGAGCGGCGCCATCTCTGTGGTGTTCTGGGTCGAGATCACGAGCCCCGCGAGCTATAAAACGGATGGATGAGCCGAAAGATTTTGCGAGCAGGCGCCAGAAAGTAGAGAGGGCAGATCCAATTAATCTAAGAAAAGATTTCTTCGATGTGCGTTTCTTCTTGGTAGCCACACCTTCAATCTTAGGTGGAGGGTATTTTGCTCGTGCGTAGGCGCGCCGACTTAGACCTCGACGACAACCGGAACAATCATCGGACGACGACGATGCTTTTGGCCGACCCATCCCCCGATAGTTCTGCGCACTACTTGTGAAAGTTGATGAGTTCCATTGACACCTTCTGCAACAGCGGCAGTGAGAGCTTTTTCGATTTGGCCACGGACTTCGTCAAAGAGCGCTTCATCCTCATTAAATCCACGCGCATGAATATCGGGGCCGGCAACAATCTTTCCAGTTTGAGATTCAATAACCACAATCACTGAGATAAAGCCTTCTTCACCAAGAATGCGACGATCTTTAAGAGAAGATTCAGTGATATCGCCAATGCTTTGTCCATCTACATACACAAATCCACATGGAACCGATCCCACGACCTCTGCTTCGTGGTTGATGAGATCTACAACAATTCCGTTTTCAATAATAAATGCATTGTCACGCGGCACACCGGCTTGAATCGCAATCTCTGCATTTGCCTTGAGGTGTCGCCATTCACCATGCACCGGCATTACATATTTCGGCTTCACAATGTTGTAGCAATAGAGAAGTTCTCCGGCCGCCGCATGCCCCGAAACGTGCACCATGGCATTTGCTTTGTGAACTACTTTGGCTCCGTATCGTGTGAGTTCATTGATGACTCGAAATACTGAATTTTCATTTCCTGGGATAAGTGATGACGCCAAGATGACTGTATCGCCATCACCTACTCGAATTTGGTGGTCGCCGTTAGCCATTCGCGAAAGTGCCGCCATAGGTTCTCCTTGTGAACCTGTGCAGATAAGTACAACGCGATCATCGTAATTATCGAGTTCGCGTGCATCAAAGAGGATGCCGGCTGGCACTTGGAGATACCCCATATCCACGGCAATCTTCATATTGCGAACCATCGAACGCCCGATAAATGCAACTTTGCGATTGTGTAGCGCTGCAGTATCAATCACTTGCTGAACGCGGTGAACATGTGATGAAAAAGAGGCGACGATGACACGGCGCTTCGTGGATGCAATAACGCGATTGAGCGCAGGCATGATTTCGCGTTCTGCAGGAGTGAATCCAGGAACATCGGCATTGGTGGAGTCAACAAGGAATAAATCAACGCCTTCTTCTCCCAATCGTGCAAAGGTTCGCAGATCTGTGATACGTCCATCGAGTGGAAGCTGATCCATCTTGAAGTCACCAGTGTGAAGAACTGTTCCTGCTTGTGTATGAATCGCAACTGCTAGCGCATCTGGGATTGAGTGATTGACTGCCACAAATTCGAGTTCGAAGGGACCTACATCTTCACGGTTACCTTCACGGACTTCGTGAGTGAGCGGTGAAATGCGGTGCTCTCTACATTTAGCTGCAATCAGCGCGATGGTGAGCGGTGAACCGTAGACAGGAATATCTCCGCGTTCGCGTAAGAGGTATGGAACTGCGCCGATATGATCTTCATGGCCATGTGTGAGAAATAATCCAACGACATCGCTCAGGCGATCACGAATATAACTAAAGTCAGGAAGAATCAGATCGATTCCTGGTTGATTATCCTCTGGAAATAAAACTCCACAATCAACGATAAGTAGCTTTCCATTGGTCTCGTAGACAGTCATATTACGACCAATCTCAGAGATGCCACCTAGAGCAACTATGCGAAGTCCGCCATCTACAAGCTTGGAAGGTGTGCCGAGATTCGGGTGGGGATGTTGAGTCATACGTTAATTCTTTAGTGTGACGCCGCCAGCAATCAGATCTTTTCGAAGTTGTTCGATCTGCGCTTCAGTTGCATCAACGAGTGGCAGCCGTGTTGTTCCTCCGGGAAGTCCCATAAGAGACATCGCTGCCTTGGTCAAAATTGCACCTTGTGTGCGGAATGTGCCGGTAAATACTGGCAAAAGTTGCTGATGAATATCAAGGGCTTTAGCTGCATTTCCAGCAAACCACGCATCGAGCATTGCTTTGAGTTGAAGACCAACTGTATGTCCGCAGACTGAAACAAATCCCACTGCGCCGACAGAGAGGAAAGGCAGGTTAAGAATGTCATCACCTGAATACACCGGGATATTGCAACGCTTAATTACCCATGAAGTTGCGGCAATATTTCCTTTTGCATCCTTGAGCGCAACAATATTGTCGACTGACTCAAAGAGCTTAACGATGGTGTCAGATTCAATTTCCACACCAGTGCGACCTGGAATGTCATACATCATGATGGGTAGATCTGTAGCTGCAGCTACTGCGCGGAAATGCGCCTCAATACCTGCTTGTGGAGGTTTGTTGTAATACGGAGTAACAACGAGTAATCCATCTGCTCCCGCATCTTGTGAACGTTTCGCTTGTTCGACTGTGTAAGAAGTTTCGTTGTCACCAGCACCTGAAAGAACTTGAATCTTGGAGCCCACAACCTTCTTTACAACTTTGATGATCTCAAGTTTTTCAGAAGATTTAGTCGTAGGCGCTTCGCCTGTAGTACCGTTGACGGCGATACCATCGTGGCCAGTATCAACGAGATGTTGTGCAAGTTTTTCTACGCCAGCCCAGTCGATAGACCCATCCTTATTGAAAGGAGTCACCATTGCGGTGAGAAGTCGACCGAAAGGCGCCTGCGTACTCATTTGGGCATCTTATCGCTTAAGGCGCGATACGACCAGATTTTTCAAATGCTCCGTATGTAAGAGGCATCAATTTTGCGAATTCGGCTTCCATTTTTTCAGCGACCATCTCAATTTCACGTTGCGGGTAGCTAGGAAAATGTGAACCTTCGCGAGCTGTGCGAAGCGATAAGAAGTTCATGAGTGCGCGTGCATTCATGGTGACATACATAGATGAGTATGTTGCAACAGGGAGAACTACGCGCGCGACTTCTCGGGCAACTCCTGCTTCCAGCATTTTTTGATATGAGTCATAAGCGACGAGATATGCCTCTTTCATCGCTTTGACAGAAATTTCGTATTGCTCTGCCGTTCCATCTTCAAATGTGTAGGCGCCTGTCTTGCCCACTTGTACCAACTTACGTTCTTTAGATGGAATGTAGAAAACTGGCTTGAGTTCGCGATAACGCCCTGATTCTTCATTGTAGGAAGCGATGCGATGGCGCATAAATTCACGAAATACAAAGATGGGAGCTGAGACAAAGAAAGTCATCGAAGTGTGCTCGAAGGGTGAACCGTGGCGTTCTCGTGCGAGGTAATTGATCAAACCTGCCGAACGAGCTGGATCTTCTCCGATTTCATCCATGGATTGTTCGCCGGCTGTTGATACACGGGCTGCCCAAATCACATCAGCATCGCTGGCGCTTGCCTTGATGAGTTCGACAGAAACATCGTCTCTAAAAATTACGGTCTCAGACATGAGCGCACCTTATCTTTCTACCCCCCTTCACCCTTTGGATATCTAGGGCACAATTACCGCGTGTCCAGAGTGAACCGCGCCACCGCAACGCAAAGTCTGAGTGTCTCATTCACAGTTGGCCTCTACGGCACTGCTTTTGGGGCAGCATCTATCGCAGCCGGTTTTTCCATTTTTCAAACATGCTTACTCTCACTTCTGACTTTTTCGGGTGCATCACAATTTGCAATCGTGGGAGTCATGGGTGCAGGTGGAAGTGCGCTCTCTGGTATCGCAACTGCTTCACTACTTGGTATTCGTAATGGTCTTTATGGCCTTCGAATGGCACCGATTCTTAAGGTACGTGGATTAAAAAGAGTAATTGCTGCACAGATAACAATTGACGAATCAACTGGCGTTGCAATTGGTCAAGAAGATCGCGGAATTGTTGCGATGAGACATGGATTCTGGTTGACAGGGTTTGGCGTCTATATTTTCTGGAACTTCTTCACATTGCTCGGAGCACTTGGTGCACAAGCCATGGGTAATCCATCTGCATGGGGACTTGATGCAGCCGTTCCTGCAGCTTTCCTTGGCCTGGTGTGGCCTAGGCTTATCGGAAAATTTGAACGCATACTCGCAGCATCTTCTGTCCTCTTGGCGATTGCTTTGAGTCCCATTATTTCTGCGGGTTTACCGATTATTGCAACTGCTCTTCTGGCAGCTGCATTTGGTTGGAAGGAACGCGTATGAACGGACTTTGGCTAGGAGTGCTTGGTACTTCACTCATTGCATTTTTTCTTAAATTTTCTGGACATTCAATCCCGGAGAAGTACGTGACAAACCCGCGCGCCTTACGTATCAACACCTTGATTCCAATCGCGCTATTAAGCGCCCTTGTCGGCGTACAGACTCTTACCGAAAAGGGAAAGTGGGTCATCGATCAAAGACTAGCTGGAGTGGCAGTAGCGCTGATTGCGCTCAGCGTAAAGGCTCCGTACTTTGTCGTGGTGATATCTGCCGCAGTTACATCGGCAGTGCTATACCGAATGTAGTTAGATAATTCCTAGCGAAGTTAATTTCGCCTTAAGATCATTATCTGAAGGTTCTGTTAAGTGAGTGCCATCAGAGAATACAATCACTGGAATTGACTTAGCTCCCCCATTAATTTCCTGCACCTTCGCAGCAGCTGATTCATCTGCTTCTACATCAATGTGGTTCACCTGAATATCTAGCTCTTCAAAGAGACGCTTTGAACGGCGGCAATCTCCGCACCAATCTGCTCCGTACATTGTGATATCTGCGTGTGCCATTTTTAGCCCTCCATAAAATGTTCAAGACCGAATGTCAGCCCTGGATGCGTCACTACCTGACGAACGCCAAGAAGTACTCCTGGCATAAAACCTACTCGGTCTATTGAGTCATGACGAATTGAAAGCGTCTCGCCGATTCCACCGAGCAAAACTTCTTGATGGGCTACAAGTCCGCGAAGTCGAACAGAGTGCACTGGAATATCGCCAACAGTTGCACCACGTGCACCGTCAATAGATGTTGAAGTTGCATCAGGCATAGGTCCAAGTCCTGCCTCTTTACGCGATTTAGCCATGAGATCAGCTGTGCGCGCAGCAGTGCCTGAAGGTGCATCAACTTTGTTGGGGTGATGTAGTTCAATTATTTCCGCAGATTCAAAGTACTTGGCTGCCTTGGTCGCAAACTCCATCATCAACACTGCTCCGATGGCAAAATTAGGGGCAATCAGAACTCCAGATTGAGAGGATGAAAGGAGTGACTTAATCTTTGCGATGCGTGCATCGTCGAAACCCGTGGTGCCTACTACTGCATTAATATTTTTAGAGATCAGAAATTCAAGGTTAGCCATTACTGAATCCGGTGTCGTGAAATCAACGACAACCTGTGCTCCATTGGTTACGAGCGTATCGAGTGAATCTCCAAGATCGAGGGCAGCTACAAGTTCAAGATCAGATGCTTCGGTGACTGCTTTGACTACTTCTGAGCCCATGCGACCACGAGCACCGAGTACACCTACTTTGATCATCATTGAAGCACCTTTTCAAATTTACTTTCATTCTTAAATGGACCGACAAGAGCAAGGGTAGGCGTTTTGACCAGGAACTCGCTAGCAATTTCGCGGATGTCTTCAGCGCTTACGCGAGAAATGGCTTTGAGAATGTCGTCAAAATCCATCACTTGGCCGTAAACAATTTCATTTTTGCCGATTCTGCTCATGCGAGAGCCAGTATCTTCTTGGCTCAAAACCAGGGATCCACGTACCGCACCTTTTGCACGTTCAATCTCTTCATGTGTCATTCCATTATCTGCAACATCAGCAAGAACGCTACGAATGATTTCTACAACTTCAATGGCCTTTGTAGGGTTACATCCAGCATAAAAGCCAAGTACTCCAGAACCTGCAAATTGTTGGGCATAGGCATAGACAGAGTAAGCAAGTCCACGTTTCTCGCGAATCTCTTGAAAGAGTCGTGATGACATTCCACCACCAAGTGCGGCAGAGAGAATTCCCATGGCAAAGCGACGCTCATCTGCACGAGCAACTCCTTCCATTCCATAGAACATATGAGCTTGTTCGCTCTTTTTGTACATCAAACCTACAGATTTCTGCTTCGTATTCTTCACAGGAATATTGGGTCGTATTACGGGAGCAGCTAAGACATCGAGAAAGTTATCGCGCGAGAGTGCTTGTTCTACCATCGCTACAACGCGCTTATGCTTAATATTGCCTGCAACAGCGACAACTAAATCTTGTGGAAGGTACTTCTTCTTGTAGTAATTAAAGACCGTGTTGCGCGACATTCCCTTAATCGAGTCGATAGTTCCCAAAATCGGACGACCAATTGCAGTATCTCCGTAAAAGGTATCGCTAAAGAGGTCATGAACTAAATCACTGGGATCATCATCGCGCATCGCAATTTCTTCGAGGACCACTTTGCGCTCGGCATCCACATCGAGCGCCGTCACAATTGAAGATGTGATCAAATCGCTGACGACATCAATTGCCATCGGCAAATCTGTATCAATGACACGTGCGTAGAAGCAGGTGTATTCCTTTGAGGTAAAGGCGTTCATCTCGCCGCCGACAGATTCAATGGATGATGAAATCTCTAGCGCTGTGCGACTCGTTGTTCCTTTAAAGAGAAGGTGCTCTAAAAAGTGAGAAGCACCAGCAGTTGCCGGCGCTTCATCACGTGAACCTACATTGACCCAGATACCCACAGCAGCGCTGCGCACTGACGGAACTTCTTCCGTAACAATGCGCAGGCCACTTGAGTGAACTGAGCGTTTAACTGACATCTACTTATTCAGCAGCTGGAGTCGATCCATCTTCGAGAACTGGTACCAATGAGAGCTTGCCCTTTGGATCAATCTCGCCGATTTCTACCTGAATCTTGTCGCCAACCTTCATGACATCTTCTAGGTTTTCAATGCGCTTTCCACCATGCATCTTGCGAATCTGAGATACGTGGAGCAAGCCATCTTTACCAGGCATCAATGAGACAAATGCGCCGAAAGTTGCAAGCTTTACAACGGTACCGAGGTAACGCTCTCCCACTTCTGGCATCTGTGGGTTAGCAATTGCATTGATCTGAGCACGAGCAGCTTCTGCTGAAGGTCCATCGGTTGCACCGATGTAGATAGTTCCGTCATCTTCAATAGAGATTTCTGCACCAGTCTCATCTTGAATCTGGTTGATGATCTTGCCCTTAGGTCCGATTACTGCACCAATTTGATCGACAGGAATCTTTACAGAGATGATGCGAGGAGCGTATTGGCTCATCTCATCAGGTGTATCGATTGCTTCGCTCATGACATCGAGAATTGCAAGGCGCGCTTCCTTTGCCTGGTGGAGTGCACCAGCAAGAACTGATGCAGGAATTCCATCGAGCTTTGTATCGAGCTGGAGAGCTGTAACAAAGTCCTTAGTACCTGCGACCTTAAAGTCCATATCTCCAAATGCATCTTCTGCACCGAGAATATCTGTGAGAGCAACGTATTCAACTTTGCCATCCACATCATCAGAGATCAGACCCATTGCAATACCTGCAACAGGAGCCTTGAGTGGCACGCCTGCTTGAAGCATTGAAAGTGTTGATGCACATACAGAACCCATAGATGTTGATCCATTGGAACCAAGTGCTTCAGAGACCTGACGAATTGCGTAAGGGAACTCTTCGCGAGTTGGAAGTACTGGAATAAGCGCGCGCTCTGCAAGTGCACCGTGGCCGATTTCGCGACGCTTTGGTGTACCCACACGACCTGTTTCACCCGTTGAATATGGTGGGAAGTTGTAGTTGTGCATGTAGCGCTTTGATGTCTCAGGGCTCATGGTGTCGAGCTGCTGCTCCATCTTGAGCATATTAAGTGTTGTGATTCCGAGAATCTGAGTCTCGCCGCGTTCGAAGATTGCTGAACCGTGGACGCGAGGAATGACCTCAACTTCTGCAGAGAGCGCACGGATATCGCGGAGTCCGCGACCATCGATACGGATCTTGTCGCGCAATACGCGCTGACGAACGAGCTTCTTGGTGACAGAACGGAATGACGCTGAAATTTCCTTCTCGCGACCTTCGAACTGAGCAGCAAGCTTCTCTTTCACTGCCTCTGAGATTTCATCAATCTTTGTTTCGCGCTCTTGCTTTCCAGCAATGGTGAGCGCTGCTGCAAGTGTGTCCTTCACTTCTGCATAGACAGCGTCATATGCATCAGCTTGATAATCAAGGAACACTGGGAATTCTGCTGTTGGCTTTGCAGCAACTGCTGCAAGCTTTGATTGAGCCTCACAGAGCACACGAATAAATGGCTTTGCAGCGTCTAGTCCCTGCGCAACGATTTCTTCAGTTGGAGTAGGAGCTCCACCTGCAATGAGTTCGATTGTGCGAGAAGTAGCTTCTGCTTCCACCATCATGATGGCAACATCATCTGCTGTAACTCGACCTGCAACGACCATATCAAATACTGCATTTTCGACCTGTGAGTGGTTAGGGAATGCAACCCACTGTCCTTCGATAAGTGCAACACGCACTCCACCGATAGGACCAGAGAATGGAAGTCCGGCAAGTTGTGTAGACATTGATGATGCATTGATAGCAATCACGTCGTACATATGATCTGGATCGAGCGCCATAACGGTTACAACGATCTGAACTTCGTTACGGAGCCCCTTAATAAATGATGGACGCAATGGGCGGTCAATCAAACGGCAGGTAAGAATTGCCTCTTCTGATGGACGACCTTCGCGACGGAAGAATGAACCAGGGATCTTGCCAATGGCATACATCTTCTCTTCAACATCCACTGTGAGTGGGAAGAAGTCGAATTGATCCTTAGGTGTCTTTGATGCAGTTGTAGCTGAGAAAATCATTGTCTGATCATCGAGATACACAGCTGCAGCTCCTGCTGCTTGCTTTGCGAGACGTCCTGTTTCGAACTTAATCTCGCGCTTTCCGAACTTTCCGTTATCGATAACGGCTACTGCTGACTTAACGTTTTGACCCTCCATGGGTCCTCCTTTGTTTCGTTTACTTCTTTTCCGAGGCGCGCATAACGCACCTTGGAGCGGTAACTACACGCGAGGCGAAACAAATGAATCTTCGATCGAAGTTCACAGTTGTAGACGTTTAGTGAATACATCTGGAAACCACTACCGAGGACCATTGTCCCCCGGCGTGTAATTAATTACTTATTTAGCGGCGAATACCGAGCTTCTCGATAATTGCACGATAACGATTGATATCTGTCTTTGCGAGGTACTGAAGAATGCGGCGACGCTGACCTACGAGCAACAAGAGACCACGACGGTTGTGGTGATCATGTGGGTTGGTCTTGAGGTGAGTTGTGATGTCTTCGATTCGACGTGACAAAAGAGCTACCTGTGCTTCAGGGCTTCCTGTATCAGTAGCTGATGATCCGTACTTTGCAATGATGTCTTTCTTTACTTCTGGTGTTAATGCCATTTTTCATTTCTCATTTCTTGTGACGAATCACAGATACTGTTCAAGAGGCTTCCCGGTTTGATTCACGGGAAATCACTTTCTCGTTGGACAGGGTGAAGTTTACCTGCGGCTTGTGGATAAGCGAAATTGAGGCTGAATTACGCCTATTTCTCCGTCAATTCACGAGCCCTGTCGCAATCCTTTTTCATCTGTTCAAGGAGTGGCTCGAGCCCATCAAATTTTAAGGTTGGACGCAAAAACCAACCGAATTCAATAGATGCGTTCTTATCATAGAGATCGAGACCTTCTTGATCGAGTGCATAAGCTTCAACTTGTCTGCCACGCACTCCTTCAAACGTTGGGTTAGTGCCAATCGAAATTGCGGCGGGCCAAAAATTGATGCCAACAGTGAGCCAGCCTGCATACACACCATCTGCGGGAATTGTTTGACCTTCAATATTTCCTAAGTTGGCGGTGGGATAACCAATTTCGCGCCCACGTTTTTCTCCATGTATTACTACTCCATCGAGACGGTGTGGCCGAGATAAGAGTTCTCGAGCTTGCTCAACTTTTCCCTCAATGACAAGTGCTCGAATGCGTGAAGAGGAAATAACTTCTGTATCTGCTTTCAGTTCTTGCACATCAACGGTGAAATTGTGTGTGAGACCAGATTTAATGAGCGTATCTACATTTCCTGCAGCTTTGTGGCCATAAGTGAAATTCTTCCCAACTATTACCGTGCTGGCATGCAATTGATTAATCAAGACATTTTCTACAAAATCTTCTGGTGACATAGATGCAAACTTCTCATTGAATTTGATAACCGCCACTTGATCTGCATTATGTATCTTTAAAAGTTCAACCCGATCAGCCAAAGTAGTCAGCATGGTCGGTGCTTTATCTGGAGCAAAGACTGTGGTGGGGTGTGGGTCAAAGGTGAGAGCGATGATGCTGCGCCCATCAGCAATCTCTTTGGCACGGTTGAGAAGAAGTTGATGCCCCTTATGAACTCCGTCAAAGACGCCAATAACGACGACGTTTCTTTCGCTCATACTCGAATCTTGCCTTACCTAGTTCGCTGCCGCAAAAACGGCGATTGGTTTAGCCTTACCGCCTTCATCTTTGAGAAGTGCGATGAGCCGGTTATCGGGAGATAAAGCGGCATTGATGACTGTATTCCCGTTTTCAGAAAGTGGACGCCCGAAAGAAAGTTCTTGAACCTCATCCAGCGAAAGTTCGCGTGGCATAAAGGTTGTCCGAGCAACATCGGCCAGATTAAGCGGTGTGAATTTCTGGCTCTTGAGATCTTCGAATGAGATTGCATCTGCTTCGGTAAATCCTGCAACTCGCGAACGGCGTAGCGCGCTGAGATGACCGCCAACTCCAAGGCTCTCTCCCAAATCACGGGCAATAGCTCGAATAAAGGTGCCAGCTGAACATGTAACTTCTATATCTACTTCAGTTGTAGTTGTGAGATGACGAATCGCCAGTATGTCGAGCTGAGTAATTGTGACTGTGCGCGCTTCGAGTTGAAATTTTTCTCCTGCCCGAACACGATCGTAGGCACGCTCTCCCCCAACCTTTACTGCAGATACCGATGAAGGGCGCTGTGCAATTGTTCCAACCATCGAGGAGAGAATTTCTGCGATCTCTGAATCTGATACCGTCGAAGCATCTGTGACGGTGAGTACTTCACCTTCTCTATCGTCTGTAACTGTGGATGCTCCAAGCACAACCGTTGCACTGTACGACTTATCGCCATCGGTGATGTACTGCAATAAACGCGTGCCATGGCCAAAGCCAAGTACCAAAATTCCAGTTGCCATTGGGTCGAGTGTTCCTGCATGTCCAACTTTGCGAGTTCCAAGCGCTTTGCGAGCAACTGCTACAACATCGTGGCTGGTCATGCCACCGGCCTTATCAACTACTAAAAAGCCATCGCTCATTGAAATTAATCTTCGGAAATCGTGCGTGGAACTTTGTATGCATCCTCAACTACTGGCTTTGCATTTTCGCGAGCTTTTGCAACTTCAGCATCTAATTGATGAACTCGTTCGAGCAACGAATCGAGCGCTTGAGCAGATTCTGGAAGTCCGTCGAGAATGAATTCAAGTGATGGCGTAATGCGAGTACCTAAGTCTTTCCCGACTGCGCTACGAATGACACCTTTGGCGGATTCAAGTGCAGCGGCAGTTGCAGCACGCTCATCTTCGCCACCGAGCACGGTGTAGAAAATTGAGGCATTCTGGAGATCTCCAGAAACGCGCGCATCGGTAACAGTGACAAAGCCAAGACGCGGATCTTTAATCTTTGTCTCGAGTAGCTGTGCCACTACTACCTTGATGCGGTCTGCAACCTTGTGGCTGCGGTGTGAATGTGCCAATTTACTTTTCCATTTCTGGGTTTATGCGCGCTTCTTTTCACGCATCTCAAAGACCTGAATGATGTCTCCGACTTGAAGATCTACGCTCTTACCGACGCCGATACCGCACTCGAAGCCTTCCTTGACTTCAGTTGCATCATCCTTAAATCGCTTGAGTGATTCGATGGTGACCTCTTCGGCAATCGTTTCTCCAGCGCGCGTGACGCGAGCCTTTGCATTGCGTCGAATGATGCCGTCGGTGACGATAGAACCAGCAATGGTTCCGACCTTCGATGACTTAAAGAGATCGCGTACTTCTGCGTTGCCCAATACAACTTCTTCGAACTCTGGCTTGAGCAGACCCTTGAGTGAGAGCTCAATCTCTTCGATGGCGTTGTAAATAACTGAATAGAAGCGAACTTCAACACCTTCTTGATCGGCGAAGATTGCAGTCTGTGGTTCAGGCTTTACGTTAAAGCCAATCACAACAGCAGTAGATGCGGAGGCAAGAGTGATATCGCTCTTGGTGATTGCTCCTACGCCGCGGTGGATAACGCGAAGATCGACTTCTGCTCCGACATCAAGTTGCATGAGTGCATCTTCGAGCGCTTCAACAGAACCAGAAACGTCGCCCTTGAGGATGAGGTTGAGCGTTGAAATCTTGGATTGCTCCATGAAGTCTTCAAGAGAAACTTTCTTACGTGCCTTAGCAAGTTGTGCATTGCGTTCTGCAGCTTGACGCTTTTCAGCGATCTGACGAGCAGTACGGTCATCTTCTGCAACGAGGAATGTATCTCCAGCATTAGGAACAGATGTAAAGCCAAGAACCTGCACTGGACGTGAAGGACCTGCCTCTTCGACATTTGCTCCATGTTCATCAAGCATCGCGCGAACACGACCGAATGATCCACCAGCAACAATCGCATCTCCGACTTTGAGTGTTCCACGTTGTACAAGAACAGTTGCAACTGGCCCACGACCACGATCAAGGTGCGCTTCGATTGCAACACCGCGAGCATCATCGGCAGCGATTGCGCGAAGATCGATGGCCGCATCTGCTGTAAGAAGGATGGAGTCAATCAAATCATCGACGCCTTGCCCCTTCTTGGCAGAGACGTTTACGAAGATTGTGTCTCCGCCGTACTCTTCAGCGATTAAGTTGTATTCAGTCAACTGCTGACGGACCTTATCTGGGTTCGCGCCTTCTTTATCGATCTTATTTACTGCGACAACAATTGGAACATCAGCAGCTTGGGCGTGGTTAAGCGCTTCAATTGTCTGAGGCATGATGCCATCATCAGCAGCCACTACGAGCACTGCAATATCCGTGACCTTTGCACCACGAGCACGCATTGCTGTAAAAGCTTCGTGGCCCGGTGTATCGATAAATGTAATTGCGCGATTAACGCCCTCATGATCATGGTGGATTTGGTATGCACCAATGTGCTGAGTAATTCCACCTGCTTCGCCCTTGATAACTTCAGTCTTTCGAATCGCATCGAGGAGCGAAGTTTTACCATGGTCAACGTGACCCATAACTGTCACCACTGGTGGGCGTGCAACGAGATCATCAGGATTTACATCGGCTAGCTCTTGAGCCAAATCGATATCAAAGTCCTGCAATAGCTCGCGGTCTTCATCTTCAGGAGAAACAATCTCAATGACGTACTTGAGTTGCGCACCTAGAATTTCAAAGGTATCTGCATCAACTGATTGAGTTGCAGTCACCATTTCGCCAAGGTGGAATAACGCTGAAACTAGCGCTGCTGGATCTGCGCCAATCTTCTCTGCAAAATCTGCGAGTGATGAACCGCGGCGCATACGAATCTTTGTCTTTCCATCACCGTGAGGAATAACTGCTCCACCCAGTTGTGGTGCCTGCATGTTGTCGAACTCTTCGCGCAGCGCCTTACGTGACTTCTGCTTACGCTTTGAAGATTTACTTGCATTCTTTCCAAATGCACCTGCAGTGCCGCCGCGACCGGGACCGCGATTAGGACCGCCACCGCCTGGACGTTGTGGACCACCTGGTGCACCACTCGTTGCACCTTGTGAACGATATGGACCTGATGATGTTGGAGCAGCACCAGTACGTGGTGGGAAATTTCCTGTGCCACTTCCTGTACCCGTTGGACGCGCTGAACCTGGGCGTGCTGCAAAACCTGGGCGCACAGAACCTGGACGTGCTCCAGCCATTCCGGGACGTGGCGCACCTGGTGCACCTTGTGGTCGCTGCGGTGGACGTGGAAGTGCACTACCTGTTGAGAATGGATTATTACCAGGACGTGGCTGACTTGGACGAGGTGGACGTGGAACTGCACTACCTGTTGAGAATGGATTATTACCAGGACGTGGTGCCGAAGGAGTTGTTGGTGTTGGAGCAGATGGTGCAGCCGATTCTGTTACGGCACTCTTTGCTTCTTCTTGTGCAACCTTCTCAGCCTCGCGTGATGCCTTCAGTGCTGCAAGATCGACGCCGAGCTCAGCAGCAAGTTCGGCTGCGAGTTCTGGATTTACTTCTGCAGTTTTCTTGGAGGCAGCAGTCTTCTTTGCAGCTGCTTTTTTAACTGGCTTCTTCTCTTCAACGGGCTTTGCATCTGGGTAGAGCGCAACTAACTTGCGCACAACCGGTGCTTCTACTGTTGATGATGCTGAACGGACGAATTCGCCCATTTCTTGGAGCTTTGCAAGGACTTCCTTGCTCTCCATACCGAGTTGTTTTGCCAACTCATGTACGCGGACCTTTGACACATTTCTCCTGTCTTGGCCCGCATAAATTCTTGTGGGATGCGAGCCCTAGTTGTTCGACCTCATGATGTAAACGAGCTCATTTGAGTTTCATATCTTTCGCATCCAATTCATATTAGGCCCTGATAAACATTTACCAGTGCGATGTGCTCAGTCTAGCGAAACTTAGGGAAAATCCCTATTTCATGCGGGAGTTACGCGGAAGGCGCAGGATTATCTGGGTGGATGTCGATGCGCCAGCCAGTGAGGCGAGCTGCAAGACGAGCATTCTGTCCATCTTTTCCGATAGCCAATGAGAGTTGATAATCAGGAACAACAACCTTGGCAGAACGTGTGAGCTCGTCAACGATTGTCACGCTACTTACCTTTGCAGGAGCAAGAGCATGTGCAACGAACTTTGCGGGATCTTCGTCGTAATCGACGATATCAATCTTTTCTCCATTGAGTTCATCCATTACCGCACGTGATCTTGCGCCGAGTGGTCCGATCAGCGAACCTTTAGGTGAAACACCGGCACGATGTGAACGAACTGCAATTTTGGTGCGATGTCCTGCTTCACGAGAGACGCCCATGATTTCTACAATTCCATCTTTTACTTCAGGTACTTCGAGAGCAAAAAGTTGTTTCACTAAACCTGGGTGGCTACGAGACAACATAATCTCGGGACCCTTGAGGCCTTGCTTTACTTCAACGACAAAACATTTGATGCGTTCTCCGTGTGTATAGACCTCGCCGGGCACTTGTTCTTGTGGCGGAATCCGACCTTCGATACGCCCGAGATTTACATGCACCATCTTTGGATCGCGACCTTGTTGGATAACGCCAGAGATTACATCTCCTACAGATGCTGTGAACTCTCCAACAATCTCTGCATCATTGGTAGCTCGCATCTGCTGCTTTATTGTCTGGCGTGCAGCTGAATTTGCAAGTCGATCAAAGCCATCAACTTCGAGTCGATCTTCGCTGATTCGTTCGCCTAATTCATTAAAGGTAGGAACAAATATCTGGATATCTCCGGATTCACGATCGAGCTGAACTCGAGCGTATCGATGTGCGTCAGGAGTTTCGGAGTAAGCGGTAAGAACTGCCGCTTCAATCATCTGTATCAATTGCTCAAGCGGCATGCCCTTAGCTTCGGTGAGTTGAACAAGTGCAGGAATATCTACGCCCATTATTTCTGACCATCTTTGCGGTTGAATTCAACTTCTACTTGAGCACGCTTAATATCAGTGAGCGCAATCGTTACTTCTCTTTCTTCTTTCTTGTCGACAACGCTCAGAGTTACAGCGCTATCGGTATTCGAGAGAACTCTGCCAATGACCACGTCGCCGTCGCTCTTCGTCACCTTAAGCAAACGGTCATGGTTTTTGGCAAAGTGGCGTGGAAGAGTAAGTGGTCGATCAATTCCAGGTGAAGTTACTTCAAGAGTAAATGGAGTCTCGCCCATAAAGGCTGCTTCATCCAGAAGTTCTGAAACGAGCTTAGAGGCAACGGTAACTTGGTCGAGAGTGAGTGAACTTTCTCCATCAACAATAACTGTGACATTTCGATGGTGACCAGGAGATGCAAGATTGATATCTTCTAGGAAAAAGCCAGCTTCTTGTAGCGCTGGCGAAATGTGTTGAGAAATCTGGTCTTTCAGGGCCATTGTTGTCGTCCTATTCGATTGTTATTTAATTATCTATCTGTACTGCACAACCAAATTTACTCTATATAGAGCGAGTATCCAAGTCGCAGAATCAGTAACCCTGTAACGATGAGATAGAAGATGCGAATAAAGGATGAGCCCTTTTTTATCGCCATATGTGAGCCCATATATCCACCGGCTAAGTTAGCCACCGCAAGCACCAATCCGAGTTTCCACATAAATCCAATGCGAAGACCCACAACAATAATGGAGGCGAGATTTGTCGTTGCATTGACTACTTTTGCGATTGCCGATGCACCAACGAAGGCAAACCCCATAATGGCAACGAGTGCAATCATCAACATGGTGCCTGTGCCTGGGCCAATCAGTCCATCATAGAAACCAATAAGACAGGCAGCGATTGAACCGATTACCATCAATTTGCGAGGTGAGTGCTTATCAACATGGACCTTGCCGAGTTCTGGTTTGAGCAAGGTATAAATAAAGATAACAATCATGATGACAAATATTGAACTCTTATAACTTTCGGGCGATATATGCGAGGCAAGTAGTGCGCCAAAGCATGCGCCAATAAAGGCAGGAATGACCATAGCAATCAGAAGTTTCGGATCAGTCTTAATGGATTTGCGATATTGAATTGCAGCGGTGGAAGTTCCGAAGAATGCTGCAGTCTTTGATGTCGCGACTACCGAGACTGGATTGCGATCTGGGAAAGTCAGCAACATAGCTGGGGTTTGAATCAGCCCTCCCCCGCCTGCAATTGCATCGACAAATCCCGCAGAGAACATTGCGAGCCCCAGCAGGGCAAGATTTAGCGCTGTGAGATTTTCAAGCATTAGCTCAAAGTAGGAAGAAGTGCAGCGATCTTTTCGACAGCTGAACCAACTGGAACTTCAGATTTATCTCCACTCTTGCGAACGCGAATTTCAATGTTCCCTTGCTCCAGCGCCTTGCCCACAACAACGATCACGGGAATACCAATGAGCTCGGCATCTTTAAATTTAACACCCGGGCTTGTGCCACGTCGATCATCGAAAATCACGGTTATTCCACGCGCTTCCAGCTCTTCAGATATCTTTTCAGCAGCGTCAAAGATGGCATCCTCTTTTCCTGCAGAAACCACATGCACCTTGGCAGGGGCTACTTCGACTGGCCACGAAAGTCCGATCTCGTCATAACTCTGTTCTGCAATAGCTGCTACTGCGCGAGATACACCAATTCCATAAGAGCCCATAGTGACAACTTGAGATTTACCGTTCTGATCAAGAACTGTCAGACCTAGTGCATCTGCATACTTGCGGCCAAGTTGGAAGATATGACCAATTTCAATTGCGCGGTCGATAATTACTGGTGTTGCACACTTTGGGCATGCATCACCTTGCTTAATTTGGGCTGCTTCAATGTAGTGATCGACTTCGAAGTCGCGACCGTTGACAACATTGCGAGCATGCTTATCTTTCGCATTTGCTCCGGTGACCCATGCGGTGCCAGGTGCAATCCGTGGATCTGCATAGACCGTGATGCCGTTCTTCTTGGCATCTTGTGGTCCGATGTAACCCTTTACAAGTCCAGGGAATCGAGCAAAATCTGCTTCTTCGAATACGCGAATATCGTTAACTCCTGCCAAATTTGCCTGCAAACGCTTGAGGTCAACTTCACGATCTCCGGGAACGAGAACAGAAATCGGTGTCTCATCTGCCATGAGCATGACATTCTTCAAAGTCATGGAACCGTCATACCCACCGCCAAATTTCACATTGAGCAGATCGACGAGTGTGTCGATAGTAGGCGTGTTGGGTGAATCAAATACTTCGAGAGCAGCAACTCCAGAGGCATCGCTTGGTGCAACGACAGTTGTCATTGCTTCAACATTTGCTGCATAACCACACTTCTCGCATAGAACATAGGTATCTTCACCTGTCTCGCATGGTGCTAAAAACTCTTCAGATGCAGATCCACCCATCGCACCTGAAACGGCGCTGACGATGTTGTACTTCAATCGAAGGCGATCAAAAGTTTTGATGTAAGCAGCTCGGTGGCGCATGTAGGACTCAACGAGGCCTTCATCGGTAAGATCAAATGAGTATGAATCTTTCATGACGAATTCACGGCCGCGGATAATCCCCGAACGAGGGCGAGCTTCATCGCGATACTTTGTTTGAATTTGGTAAAGCGCAAGTGGTAAATCTTTATAGGATGAATATTCACCCTTGACCATGAGGGTGAACATTTCCTCGTGTGTAGGACCTAAAAGATAATCAGCGCCTTTGCGATCTTGAAGTCGAAATAAATCTGGTCCGTAATCGTTCCAGCGACCTGTGGTTTCATACGCATCTTTGGGAAGCAGTGCTGGGAAATGAACTTCTTGAAAACCTGCCTTGTCCATCTCTTCGCGAACAATATTTTCAATATTACGAAGTGTGATGACACCAAGCGGTAACCACGAATAAATACCTGCAGCGATTCGGCGAATATAACCTGCGCGAACAAGGAGGCGATGGCTCGGTACTTCAGCATCAGCTGGGTCATCGCGCAAGGTGCGCAAGAAAAGGGTGGACATTCGCAACATATCGCGAACCCTACCCGACCTTTAGGAGGTTGTGACGGAAGGTTCTCCTGATGCAACACCTGCGGCTTCCATCTCTTCAGCAAGACGCATCGCTTCTTCAATAAGTGTTTCAACAATCTGTGCTTCAGGGACTGTCTTGATGACTTCACCCTTTACAAAGATTTGGCCTTTTCCATTTCCTGATGCGACGCCAAGATCTGCTTCACGTGCTTCACCAGGGCCGTTGACTACACACCCCATCACTGCAACACGTAGTGGAACAGTCATACCTTGGAGTCCAGCCTGAACTTTTTCAGCAAGTGTGTAGACATCTACTTGTGCGCGTCCGCATGATGGACATGAAACGATTTCAAGTTTACGTTGACGAAGATTGAGGGATTCGAGGATAGAGATTCCAACTTTCACTTCTTCAACTGGAGGAGCTGAGAGTGATACGCGGATAGTGTCACCGATACCTTCAGCAAGCAGAATTCCGAATGCAGTTGCAGATTTAATTGTGCCTTGAAAAATAGGGCCCGCTTCTGTGACACCGAGATGAAGTGGGTAATCGCACTTGGCTGCAAGGAGACGATAAGCGTTGACCATGGTGACTGGGTCGTGGTGCTTTACTGAAATCTTAATATTGCTAAAGCCGTGTTCCTCAAAAAGTGAAGCTTCCCATAGCGCTGATTCAGCGAGTGCTTCTGGAGTTGCTTTGCCATATTTTTTAAGAAGTCGCGGATCAAGGGAGCCAGCATTGACTCCGATGCGGATTGGAATGCCAGCATCTCCCGCAGCTTTTGCAACTTCTTTCACCTTGTCATCAAATTGCTTGATATTTCCGGGATTAACGCGGACTGCAGCGCACCCTGCATCGATTGCAGCAAAGATATATTTAGGTTGGAAGTGAATATCTGCAATCACTGGTATCTGAGATTTCTTTGCGATTTGTGCCAGGGCATCGGCATCATCCTGTGATGGAACTGCAACGCGAACGATTTGGCATCCTGAAGCCGTGAGTTCGGCTATTTGTTGAAGTGTTGAATTCACATCAGATGTGAGCGTTGTGCACATAGATTGAACGCTCACCGGTGAATCAGAACCAACACCCACGCCACCAACGTTGAGTTGCTTCGTTTTGCGACGAGGGTGCAGCGTAGGAGGGGGAGCGCTAGGAATTCCGAGATCAACCATGAGCCGTATTCTGCCTTATCTCTACAGATTGAGCGAGACGGGATTGAGAATGTCTGCAATCAGCAAAATTGCGGTTAATACAGCAAGCACCGCAAAGACCGACATCGTGATGGGTGTTAGCACATTCACGTCTATGCCAGCTGGTCTTGGCTTTCCACGAAGACGAGCAAAGAAGGCACGAATTTCATCTGCAATTGCAACTGCCATATGTCCGCCATCGAGTGGAAGAAGTGGAAGAAGATTAAATAGACCTACAAAGATATTGAGGCTTGCAATCAATAGCAGAAATGTTCCAAGTCGTTCTGTGTTATTGAGTTTATTGCTGCTGACTGCATCACCTGAAACGCGAGCAGCGCCGACGATGCCGACCAATCCATTGGGATCACGTTTTTCATTTCCAAAAGTCTGTCGAATTAGTTGTGGGACCTTGGTGGGAAGTGCGATCAGGGCTTTGATGGATTCGCGAGTGAGTAGTGCCGTAGCGCGAGCTGATTCATTGATAGAAGTGATAAAACTTTCGCGCTTTGTTCCAATTTTTGTCACAACTCCGAGCATGTATCGCTTTTCAGAAGCGAGATAGGTAGGAGCTGCTTTCAGAGTAAGTTCTTGTCCATCGCGTTCGATGGTGAAGGTGAGTTCTTTACCTTCAGAAGCTGAGATTGCTTTTGCATCGATATACCAGTCGGTGACTTTCTTGCCATCGATAGCGAGAATTTTATCTCCGACCTGAAATCCCGCCGAAGCTGCGGCAGAGCTAGGTGCTACCTGAGTGACATCAGACAGCAGCGCATTTACGCCAACGCCAAAGAAGATGGAGAACATGAGGAGAAAACCAAGTAGGAAATGGGCGAAAGATCCAGCACCGAGTACAACCAACTTGCGAGAAGTTGTAGCACCAAAAAATGCACGCGATTCTTCACCGGCAGGCATCTGATCGCGTGGAGTCATGCCTTCGATACGACAGTAGCCACCTGCGGGAATTGCCTTAATTCCAAATTCAGTTTCACCGCGTGTATAGGACCAGATGCGCTTTCCGAATCCAAGAAAGAACTCAGTGACCTTCATATCAAAGCGTTTAGCAGTGATGTAGTGCCCAAATTCGTGGAGCATAACCGAGAGCAATAGTGCAATTGCAAATGCGAGAATTCCAAGAAGCTTCATCGTCCGACTTTCATCAATAATTCGCGAGCAGTTCGACGTGCATCTTCCTCAATAGCACTGACATCTGCCAGATCTCGAAGAGCGCCGCTGACGCTACCCCGTAATGAATCGACGACAGCTGACACTGTCTGAACAATCTCTGTGAATTTTAATGTACCTCCGACAAAGGCCTGAACCGCAACTTCATTTGCTGCATTAAATACTGCAGGAAGTCCTCCCCCAAGTGCGCCAACTTCACGAGCGAGTGCAATTGCCGGGAAGCGTTGCGTATCAATCGGAGCAAATGTCCACGAATGTGATTGCGTCCAATCAATTGCTTTGGTTGCAGCAGGAACTCGGTGCGGATAATTGAGCGCGAGCGAGATTGGCCCCTTCATATTGGGAGGTGAGCCTTGAGCGATAGTAGAACCATCAACAAACTCCACCATCGAATGCACAACAGATTGCGGATGAATGATTGCTTCGATCTGTGAGTAAGGAATTCCAAAGAGATAATGTGCTTCAATAATTTCAAGGCCCTTATTTACCAGCGTTGCCGAGTTAATCGTTACTACTGGACCCATCACCCACGTGGGATGTGCGAGTGCTTCTTGGACCGAAACTCCTGATAAATCGGTGCGGTCTCTGAAAGGACCACCACTGGCAGTCAGAATTAATCGTGAAATTTCAGATTTATCCTCACCATTGAGCGCCTGCCAAATCGCGGAGTGTTCAGAGTCAACAGGAAGTAGTTGATCTTTCTTGGCACGTGCAAGCACTAAGTCTCCACCAGCAACGAGTGATTCTTTATTTGCAAGAGCCACACGATTATCTGCCTCAAGCGCTGCAAGAGTTGGAGCAAGTCCGATGGAACCGGTAATCCCATTCAGTACTACATCGCAACTGATGGCTGCTACTTCGGTAGCAGCATGAGGTCCATCAATTACTTCTACTCCGGGAAGAGCTTGGCGAATGAGTTCTCGGTTTTTCGATACTCCAACAACTTTGACCTTGAATTTCTTTGCTTGTTCAATGAGTAAATCAGGGTTGGAACCAGCTGCAGAGAGTGCAACTACGGTAAAGAGATTGGGGTTAGCCTCAACTATTTCAAGAGCTTGTACACCGATAGATCCGGTGGAACCCAGAATGACGAGTTCGCGGTTCATGAAACTTTGCGCTTGCGACCTACAAATTGTCCGAGAGCGACGATAGTAATAGCAAGGATAAACATGGATGAACCGATGACATTTGCTTGAGGTGGAATTCCGCGAGTTGCTGAAACATAGACAAACTTAGGGAAAGTAACCATGGTTCCAGAGTTGAAGTTGGTGATGATGAAGTCGTCAAATGAAAGGCTAAATGCCAACAGTGCAGCTCCTGCAATTCCTGGAGCAACGAGCGGAAGTGTGACACGGCGGAAAGTCTCTGCTTCATTGGCGTAGAGATCCATTGCAGCTTGCTCGAGGCGAGGGTCAAGGCTAGCAATGCGAGCTTTGACTGTGACAACAACGAATGAGATACAGAACATCACATGCGCAATGACTGTTGGCCAGAAACCAGGGTTGATTTTAAATACAAGGAAGAGTGAGAGAAGTGAAGCTCCTAGAACGATTTCTGGAGTTGCCATGGGCAAGAAGATGAGCAGGTTAGTGGTGGAACGACCACGGAAATTATGGCGACCGATAGCAAAAGCAATCATGGTGCCAAGAATTGTTGCGATCGTAGTTGCCAAGAAACCGATTTTGATTGAATTGCCAAGCGCGGTACATACTTCAGGGGCTCCGCAAGGATTCTGCCAATTACTTAAAGTAAAGCCTTTCCAAATCAGATTGCTCTTGCCGCCATCGTTAAATGAAAATGCGAAGGTGTAGGCAATGGGAATAAATAGGTAAGTAAATGCAATGACTGCATAAATACGAATGAGGTTGCGCTGGAACCAGCGAGAAATCTTTCTCATACGAGTTCCTCAGTTCCGGCCTTACGAATATAGATAGTCACAAGAATCAGAATTGCTGCCATCAAGGTAAAGGAGAGCGCTGATGCTGTTGGATAATCAACAATCTTAAAGAAGCGAGAATCGATAACGTTTCCGATCATCTTTGTCTGCGGGCTGCCGAGGATAGCTGCATTGACGTAGTCACCTGCTGCTGGAATAAAGGTAAGCAAAGTTCCTGCAACCACTCCGGGAAGTGAGAGCGGGAATGTCACTTTGCGGAAAGTGGTAAATCCATTTGCATAGAGATCACCTGATGCTTCGAGCGTGCGCGGATCAATGCGATCGATAGATGCATAGAGCGGCAGCGTCATAAATGGCAGGAAGTTATAGGTCATGCCGGCAACTACTGCAAAGGCACTTGATGTCAGGGTGGTGCTTTCAGATATGAGGTGAAGTGAGCGAAGAGTAGGAACGACAAATCCCTGTTCTCCAAGAATTTGCTTCCACGCAATCGTACGGAGAAGAAATGAGGTAAAGAACGGAGCAACAACAAGAACAAGAAGAAGGTTCTTGAGTTTGCCGGATTTAAAGGCAATCGCATATGCCAATGGATATGCAATTGCCAGAGCTAGTGCAGTTGCAAGAATTGCATAAACGAAAGATCGACCAAACTGTTCCTTATTTTCAACAAAGGCATCGATGTAATTCTGAAAGCGTAATGTCTGTTCGTATTGTCCTGTATCTCCACCAGCGACTGGAGTTTGAGTCGACGTTTGGGCGAGGTTGATAATTGGCAAGATAAAGAAGGTAAAGAGAAATCCCATTCCAGGCAGAAGTAAGAGATAAGGAGTGCTTAGCCCAAATTTTTTCTGACTGGACATTATTCGTCGAGATCCTCTTCAGGATTTACCTCTGTGCCCGCTTCCGCATCTTCATCACCACGAAGTCCAAATGTGAAGATTGGTTCCCAGGAAATGTTGACTGATTCGCCGACGCTAAATGGCGCAACTCCGTCATCATTTTGTTCGAAGACCATGAGCTCTTGTCCCCACGGCATCATCACTTGATACTGAGTTGAAACACCGATGTATGAAACATCTTCAACTTTTCCACCAGTCAAGATATTGCCGGAGGTTGCTGTCTGAAGGCGAGAGATGCGGAACTTTTCAGGGCGGATACCTGCATAGATTGCGCTATCTACACCGTGTGATCGATCCTTTTGCAGCGAAATCTTCTGTCCGTAGAGATCAACAATCTGATTTGCTCCATCGTTTCCTGTGACAGTTCCCTTAATGAGGTTTGACTGCCCAAGGAAGTTTGCAACAAATGCAGTCTTTGGATTGTCATAAAGATCAGCTGGTGAACCCATTTGTTCAATTTCGCCTTCGTTCATCACAGCGATGGTGTCAGCCATAGTCATGGCTTCTTCCTGATCATGTGTGACGTGTACGAATGTAATTCCCACTTCCTTTTGAATCCACTTCAGTTCAATCTGCATCTGGCGACGAAGTTTGAGATCAAGAGCTCCTAGTGGTTCATCGAGCAGAAGCAGAGCCGGGCGATTAACAATGGCGCGTGCAAGTGCAATGCGCTGCTGCTGTCCACCTGATAGCTGAGTTGGCTTGCGCTGAGCAAGATGCGGGAGTTCAACGAGAGCTAGCGCCTTATTGACTGCATCATCCACATCTTTAATTCCGCGACGACGCAGACCGAATGCAATATTTTCAAAGATGGTCAGGTGCGGAAAGAGCGCATAGTTCTGGAAAACTGTATTGATAGGACGCTGATAAGGCTTGGTGTAAGTAATATCAGTAGTACCTAGTGAAATTGAACCTTGTGTCGGTTCTTCCAGACCCGCAATCATGCGAAGCGTCGTGGTCTTTCCACATCCTGATGGTCCGAGGAGAGCGAAGAAAGATCCTTCAGGAATAGTCAGTGACAAATCATTGACGGCGTTGAAATCACCGTATGACTTAGTCAGGTGTGTAAGTCGAAGATCTCCTCTAGTCGAGGTGGAAACATCTGCCAACTTAGTTACCGGCTGCAGCCTGGAATGCTTCGGTCCACTTAGTCTCTTCAGCTGGTGAAAGTGCCTTGAAGACATGTAAGCGACTCATGGTTGCCTGAGTTGGGAAGATGTACTCACTCTTCGCAAGTGTTGGATCAATCTTCTCCATCTCAGCTTGTGCGCCTTGTACCGGTGTAACGTAATTGACGTATGCAGCTACTTCTGCAGCCACTGCTGGCTCGTAGTAATAATTGATGAGCTTCTCTGCATTGACCTTACTCTCGGCAGTGACTGTTGAAGGAATGAGGAAGTTATCGCCTGAAATAGTTCCGCCAGATTCTGGGATCGCGAAGTCAAACTTGCCTTCGTTCTCTGTGGAAAGCTGGAAGAGGTCTCCTGACCATGCGATGACAGCTGTTGCGTCTCCTGAAATTAAATCTTCCTTATATTCATTGCCCTTGACGCCACGGATCCATCCGTCGGCAATCTTCTTCTGCAAGAAGTCGACAGCGTTCATAAATTGATCTTCAGTACAAGTTTCTGGCTTGATTCCCTGTGAGAGAAGGATGACACCGATGGTGTCGCGCATCTCTGAGAGAACAACAATCTTTCCCTTATTCTGTGGCTGCCAGAGATCATCAACAGTCTTGAGGCCCTTTGGATTTACCTTGGTATTCCAACCAAGTCCGGCCATGATGCCCTGCCAAGTGAGTGAGCTATCGCGGTTGGCATCAAAAGATGGGTGTGCAAGTGTTGGAAGAATATTCTTTGCGTTAGGGATGTTGGCCTTATCAAACTTCTGGGTGTATCCAAGACGGATAAAGCGTGATGCCATCCAGTCAGTTGGAGTAACAATGTCGTAGCCAATATCTTTCTTCAGCTTGAGTTGTCCCTGTACCTTGCCGAAGAATTCATCGTTGTCATTAATATCTTCGGAGTACTTAACTTTGATTCCGGTCTGCTTTGTAAATGCTTCAAGAGTTGGATACTTCTTACCTGACTCATCAACATCGATATAGAGAGTCCAGTTTGCCCAACGAACTGTGTCCTTCGCTGCTCCACTTGATCCGCCAGATCCACACGCTGCGAGCGCACCAGCACCTGCAACTGCACCAGCACCTGCAAGAAGTGCGCGACGAGAAATCTGCGAATTAATTATTGAACGTGCTTCAGGTGAGAGTGGTTTCTTAGCCATGCGGAGAGGCTCCTTTTAAATGCCGGAATAAGGGACGGTTGTGCAGGGCTCATTATGTTGCACTTTTGAGCGTGAACCAAACCTAAATCGAGGTAAATTTTCTGTGATTTAGCGCTGGCTTCGGCGTGAAGTTAGGCGTTGAGGTTGGTCATCACATGCTTGATGCGGGTGTAATCCTCAAAGCCGTAGTTGGAGAGATCCTTGCCATATCCGCTTCGCTTGAAGCCACCATGTGGCATCTCAGCAACGATAGGGATGTGGGTGTTGATCCAGACGCAGCCGAAATCAAAGGCCTTGGACATACGCATCGCGCGACCGTGGTCTTTGGTCCAGACAGATGAGGCCAGTCCGTAATCGACTCCATTCGACATCGCCACAGCTTCGGCTTCATCCTTGAACTTCTGGATTGTGATGACGGGGCCAAAGATTTCAGATTGAATCAATTCATCGCTCTGTTTGAGATCTGCAATAACTGTAGGAGCCACAAAATAACCAGGGCGATGTGTTGGTTGTCCACCAGCGACGATGCGAGCATGCGATGGAGTGCGTGAAATAAATCCTTGTACTCGTTCGAACTGTGAAGCGTTATTGACAGGGCCGACGATGACATCTTCATCAGGCATGCCCATACCGATGTGGTTGGTAGCTTGATCTGCAAGCAACTTCACCATTTCGTCATAGACGCCCTCTTGAACAAGAACACGCGTCGCCGCTGTGCAATCTTGACCAGAATTAAAGTATCCAGCGATTGCAATTCCTTCAGCAGCTGCCTGTAAATCTGCATCATTAAATACAACAACGGGAGCTTTGCCGCCGAGTTCGAGGTGTACTCGCTTCAGTGATTTCGATGCAGCTGCTGCAACTTCCATACCTGCACGCACCGAACCTGTGACAGAGACCATTGCTGGAGTTGCGTGATCAACGAGCGCCGCACCTGTGTCGCGTTCTCCCGCGATGACATTGATGACACCATCTGGAAGAAACTCGCCCATGATCTGTGCCATGAAGAGAGTTGATACTGGAGTCGTATCACTTGGCTTGAGAACAACAGTATTTCCGGCAGCAATTGCTGGGGCCCATTTCCAGACTGCCATCATCATCGGGTAGTTCCATGGAGTTACTTGAGCACAGACTCCAATAGGTTCGCGGCGCACATAAGAAGTCATTCCATGCATATATTCACCAGCTGAACGACCTTCAAGGTTTCGAGCAGCACCAGCAAAGAAACGAATCTGATCCACCATCGGTGGCATTTCTTCAGATGCTGTAAGGCTCTTTGGCTTTCCGCAGTTTTCAGATTCGAGGTTGACGAATTCGTCAGCACGAGCCTCGATAGCGTCGGCAATCTTTAGTAAAGCGCGCTGACGTTCTGAAGGTGTGGAGTCGCGCCATCCTGGAAATGCATCACTCGCTGCCTTCATCGCCTTATCGATATCTGCTGCATTGGATTTAGGTGCAGTTGCAAATGCCTCGCCGGTTGAAGGATTAATCAGCGTTGTCGTTTCACCTGATGCTCCATCAACTGATTTGCCATTGATGAAATTCTGTAGCTTTCTCACCTGTTATGCCTGACCCTTCGTTGCACGAACCATCTGATCACCGTGATCGTATGGATGTTTTGTATATGTCTCGAGCCAGCGAGCGATGGTGTACTTACCCGATTCCGTGTGCTCGCCAAATTTCTCTAAATCACTTTCAGTTAAACGCTTCACTACATCAAGGGATGCAGCACGTACTGCTGCATAGACAGCAATAGAGTGTGCAACATCACCATCGGCATATGCCAACTTGGGCTCGTTGGCCCAGGCAGCTTCGTCGTAGCCCTGGATGATCGAACCTTCAGGCTCTGCAACCAGACGGCGCAAGCGCGCATAGGACTGTGCCTCTGAATCTGCCATGTGATGGATACATTGACGCGCAGACCATTCATTCTCTGCATGAACATCCAATAAATCTGGAGTTACAGCGCGAGCAAGATTGAGAAAATATTGTGATGCTACTTCATATGCTGCAGCTGCTTCTTTCAAATCCACGGATGTCATGGAAGTGATACTAGTTAATTCTTCTCTTTCTCGGAAGCGGCTAATTGGCCACAAGCCCCATCAATTTCACGGCCTCGGGTATCTCGCACAGTAACGGGAACTCCATAACCTTCAAGGATGCGCACAAACTCTGCTTCATCTTCACGGCGCGATGCAGTCCACTTTGAACCAGGGGTGGGGTTGAGTGGAATCAAATTCACATGCGCATTTCGGTTTTTGAGAAGACGTCCCAATAAATCTGATCGCCATGATTGATCGTTGATGTCACGAATGAGTGCATACTCAATCGAATATCGACGTCCTGTCTTCTTTTCATAGGCATCAGCCGCAGCCAAGACTTCACGAACCTTAAAACGATTATTGATGGGAACTAGGCTGTCGCGGAGTTCGTCATCTGGCGTGTGCAGTGACACCGCAAGTGTGCAGTTAATTCCTTCATTTATCAGCTTTTCTATACCTGGAACAAGCCCCACCGTTGAGACAACGACAGAACGAGCAGAAATTCCAAGTCCATCTGGATTTGGATCTGTGATGTTATGGAGCGTGCGTACAACAGCGTTGTAGTTAGCAAGTGGTTCGCCCATTCCCATAAAGACGATATTGGAAAGTCGAGTCGGTCCTCCTGGCATTTCACCGTTAGCGCATGCTCGTGCGGCAGCAACAATCTGATCGGTGATTTCACCAGCGGAGAGATTGCGAGTAAGTCCGGCTTGTCCTGTGGCGCAGAATGGGCAGTTCATGCCACATCCAGCTTGAGATGAAATACATACTGTTGTGCGATCTGAATATCGCATCAAGACTGATTCAACGAGAACTCCATCATGCAGTTTCCATAAATCTTTACGGGTCATGCCACCATCTGTGGTTCGAGTGGTGACTAATTCAATTAATTGAGGAGTGAGGGCATCTGCAATTTTTTGGCGTTCAGCAGCCGGAATATCAGTCCACTCTTCGGGGTTATTGGATAGATGAGTGAAGTAATGTGTGGCAACTTGTGCAGCGCGAAATGGTTGAAAGCCAAGTTCTTGCGCAAATGCTTTACGTTCTGCCGGACCACAATCAGCTAAATGTTTAGGTGCTTTTTTGCGTTGAACTGGTTCATCAAAAACTAATGTGAGTTCTGTTGGTCGCTCGGATGTCATAGAAGACCAGAGTCTTGTGCACGACGCACGATTTCAAGTGCCAGCCACAAGGCAGGGGCTGCAAAGAGAACGGAATCGAGGCGGTCCATAATTCCGCCATGTCCTGGAAGCAGCGAGCCCATATCTTTAATTGCCATATCACGCTTCAGCGCTGATTCAATCAAGTCACCAGAGGTTGCAGTAAATACAGTGAGTACTCCCGCAAGAGCACCTAACCACCAGTGCGAACTCATGATGTAGTGGAAAGCTAGCGAGCCGCCAATGACGGTGAATATGAGTGAACCAATGAGTCCTTCGATGGTTTTCTTAGGGCTAATTTTCGGAGCCAGTGGGTGCTTTCCAAATAGAACTCCAGTCAAATAAGCAAAAGTGTCATTGCATCCGACGAGAACTACCAATGTCATCACGCGATCTAAACCATTGTGAGGACGGGCAAGCAGAATAAGAAAGCCAGCAAGAAACGGTAGATAAATCAGAGCAAGCGCTGAAGCAGATGCGGTGCTGACAAAACCTTCGATTCCGCGAGGAAGTAAAAGGACAAGCAAACACGGGAAAGCAATCGCGGTAGCTACTGCAAGACCTGAGACTCCCCCGAACCAAGAGGCTGCCGATAGTGCAATTGCAGCTGTTGTCAGAGACCACTGGGGAATCTCAATTTTGGTCGTAGTTAAGGCATGGTGAAGTTCGCGAATTCCAAGTACAACTGCAATTGTCACAAGCGCTGCAAAGAGAATACGAACTGAAGCAAGGGTGAACCAGACGAGAAGAATGAGAAAGACGCTGACCGCAATTGAAGGCAGGAGTTTGCGACCAGCGCGCTTATTTATCGCTTCGTTGATCGAATGGAGATCAGACACAATGGTAGAACTTCAGTGAAGTCTTTAGACTTCGAGAAGTTCAGCCTCCTTGTGCTTGAGGAGTTCATCGATTTTTGCCACGTGATCTGCTGTGATTTTCTCGAGTTCTTTCTCACCACGACTTAAATCGTCCTTGCCAATTTCGCCATCTTTTTCAAGCTTCTCCATCAATTCTTTTGCGGTACGGCGAATATTGCGCATCGAAATCTTTGAATCTTCAGCTTTTGTCTTGGCAACCTTGATGTAATCCTTACGGCGCTCTTCAGTCAATTGTGGGAAGTTCACGCGAATAACAGCGCCATCTGTCGCAGGATTTACTCCCAAATCAGATTCGCGGATTGCCTTTTCAATCGCTGTCATGGCCCCTTTATCGAATGGAGAGACGATTGCCATCCGTGATTCAGGAACTTGGATAGTTGCAAGCTGTGAAAGTGAAGTGAAAGTACCGTAGTAATCAACCATGATCTTGTTAAACATCGCAGGGTGGGCACGACCGGTGCGGATTGCGCCAAAGTCATCTTTAGCAACCTCTACAGCCTTATTCATCTTCTCTGTCGCCTCTGCGAGTGCGCTGGTTACATCTGCCATGGCTCTGCTCCTTTGTTCTCTCGTTTAAGAAACGAGAGTTCCGATCTTTTCACCGCGAACGGCACGGCCAATATTTCCATTTGTCATTAAGTCAAAGACCACGATAGGCAACTGGTTTTCACGACAGAGGCTAAAGGCTGCAGCATCTGCAACAGCGAGAGATTTTTGAAGAACTTCATCGTAAGAAATTGTGTCGAATTTAATCGCCTTTGGATCTTTGCGAGGATCGGCGTTATAGACGCCATCGACTCCGGACTTTGCAAGGAGAAGCGCTCCGGCGCCAATTTCGAGTGCGCGTTGGGCAGCAACAGTATCTGTTGTAAAGAACGGCATTCCAGCGCCTGCTCCAAAAATAACTACACGACCTTTTTCAAGATGGCGGATGGCGCGACGTGGAACATATGGTTCGGCAACTTGACCCATGGTGATCGCGGTTTGAACGCGGGTATCAACACCTTCTTTTTCAAGAAAATCTTGCAACGCTAAACAGTTCATGACTGTTCCGAGCATTCCCATGTAGTCAGCACGTGAGCGTTCCATGCCACGCTCGGAAAGTTCAGCTCCGCGGAAGAAATTACCGCCGCCGACAACGATTGCAATCTGCACTCCACTGCGAACTACATCAGCAATCTGCTTTGCTACATCCTGCAAAACATCGGGATCAACACCGATGCCTTTATTTCCACCGAAAACTTCTCCAGAAAGCTTAAGGAGCACCCGCTGATACTTTCCTCTTGTACCTGGCATGAGTGCTCCCTTCGCTCCTAAGAATTTCTAGCTTTTCTTGAGTCTATTACCCTCGATAGAAAAGCTTATTGACCCACGCGGAAGCGATGGAATGCCTTCACGGCTGTTCCTGCTTCATCGAGAATCTGCTTCACAGTCTTCTTTGCATCCTTCGCGAATGCTTGCTCAATCAGTGAAACTTCCTTCACAAAGCCAGTGACGCGACCTTCAATGATCTTTGAAAGTGATGCCTCTGGCTTACCTTCGGCGCGAGCTGTCTCTTCTGCAAGGCGACGCTCTGTTTCAATGAGATCTGCAGGGACATCTTCGCGATTGACGAAGCGTGGTGCGAATGCTGCGATGTGTTGCGCAACATCTTTACCTACTTCAGCTGCTTCCTTAGCAAGTGAGACCAGAACACCAACCTGTGGTGGCAAATCTGGGCTTGTCTTGTGAAGGTAGAGACCAACTGGTCCTTCGATTACTGCAACGTTACGAACTTCAATCTTCTCACCTAGCGTTGCATTGCCTTCATCGATAACTGACTGAACGGTCTTGCCGTTAGCCATAGTTGAAGCGAGGAATGCAGCAACATCTGCTGACTTTGATGAAAGTAGGTGATCTACGAGCTCATCGCCAAGTGCAATAAATCGCTCGCCCTTTGCAACGAAGTCTGTCTCGCAGTTGAGTTCGAGCATGACACCGAGGTCACCTGAAACCTTTGCAACAACTAAACCATTCGAAGTTAAACGACCTTCGCGCTTTGTAACGCCCTTAAGTCCCTTAACGCGAATGATTTCGACAGCCTTGTCGTAATCACCATCTGCTTCATCGAGCGCCTTCTTGCAATCGAGCATTCCTGCTGCAGTCGCTTCACGGAGACGCTTTACATCATCTGCTGAATAGTTAGCCAATTTACTTATGCCTCCACTGTTGTTGCTGGTGCCTCGTTTGCTGGTGTTGCTGATTCCAATATCTCTTTTTCGAGTTCATCGGACACAGCTGCAGCTGGTGCTGGAGCTGCTGCAGAGCGTGCCTTGAGGCCTTCTGCAATTGCATCGGTGATGACGCGAGTAAGAAGTTCGATGGAACGGATTGCATCGTCATTACCAGGAATCTTGTAATCGACCTCGTCTGGATCGCAATTTGTATCGAGGATTGCAATAACAGGAATACCAAGCTTCTTAGCTTCCTGAACAGCAAGATGTTCTTTCTTTGTATCAACAACCCAGATTGCTGAAGGCAACTTAGTCATATTGCGGATACCGTCGAGGTTCTTGAAAAGCTTTTCGCGCTCACGGCGAAGAACAAGGAGTTCCTTCTTTGTGAGCAATAGATCGTTTGCACTCTCAAGAGCTTCGAGCTCCTTGAGGCGCTGAATTCGCTTGTAGACGGTTGGGAAGTTTGTGAGCATTCCACCTAACCAGCGCTCTGTAACTGTTGGCATTCCAACCCGAGCTGCTTGATCGATGATTGGCTTGTGCGCCTGCTTCTTTGTTCCTACGAATAGGACGTGGCCACCCTTTGCAACAGTCTCCTTAACGAATGCATAAGCAGAATCGATAAGTGCAAGTGATTGCTGGATGTCGATGATGTAGATGCCATTGCGTTCTGTGAAAATAAAACGCTTCATCTTTGGATTCCAACGACGAGTCTGGTGTCCGAAGTGGACGCCGCTGTCGAGGAGTTCGCGCATTGTTACTACTGCCATGACGGCACGCTCCTTCTTAGGTTTTCTGTGCGCAGCACTAAAAAACCTGCTCGGTTAATGTCTAAGCGATTTACCTAGACCGTCGCACCTACAACGCCGACCACTCATTTAAGAGCGGACCGAAGTGGCTTGTATTCCCTGAAAATTCAGTTCATACATAGGTGCTGAGATGTCACCAATCTCGCGATTGATGCAGGGCAAATCTTACCTGCCGCCAAGGGGTGCAAAATCCACGCCCTCCCCCACAACTACGCGCGAGGATGAGCCTGTTTAAAGGCTTTCTGCAATCTTTCGGTTGATACATGGGTATAGATCTGCGTTGTAGCAAGGGATGCATGGCCCAAAATTTCTTGAACGGTACGAAGGTCTGCTCCTCCTTCAAGTAAATGTGTTGCCGCAGAATGGCGCAGCGCATGTGGCCCCATTCGTTCGACTCCTTCTAATGCAGAGAGCGCTTCATACACCACAGTGCGAACAGTGCGTTGATCAATCCTTCCGCCTCGGCTTCCTAAAAAGACAGCTCGCGCAGATTTATCTGTTGCAATTGATGGCCGGCCATTGTTTAGCCAGTCAGTCAGAGCTTTTATCGCAGGTCCTCCCAGAGGAATGGTGCGCTCTTTATTTCCTTTTCCTAAAACACGGATCGTATTGCGGTTGTAATCGACATCATCGATGTCAAGACCGCAGAGTTCAGAGACTCGAGCACCGGAGGCGTAAAGCACTTCCACGATTGCGCAATCGCGCTTGGAAATAGGATCATCGAATTCAGCTACGCGAGTTGCCAGTGAATCCATTGCTGTTGATGCATCTACAACGGTGAGAACGTCAGGAAGAGTTCGATGTCCCTTCGGAGTGGCAAGGGTTGCCCCTACATCTTTTCTTAAGTGTCCCTTTTTCGTTGCCCATTTTGTGAAGAGACGAATAGAGACAGCCCTACGCGAGAGCGTTGTTCGCGCTCCCCCTTTGACTTGCAGATTTGCTAACCAAGAACGTATATGTGCGATGGTGATCTGTGAGACATCATCAACCTTCTGCATCTCGAGATGGTTCAGAAAACTTTCAAGATCTCCTAAGTAAGCGCGGATAGTGTGCTCAGAGAGAGTGCGTTCCTTCTCAAGATAGCGGGTGTAATCCGCTTGAATCTCTGCAAAGGAAGGCATGAATAAAGAATATATCCACATCAGTGCGTTACCCCCGTCTGTCTTTGATGCGGATACGCATCAAAGACGATACGGTGCAGGTATGCGCATTCGAGTCTCTGAATCCATCGCAATTCCCTCACTCAGTCGCGAGCTCGACGGCACAGTCATTCTCTCCATCAATACAGATCTCTCATTTGAAGATATTGAAGGTTTTATTGGAGATCAGTTTCAACCCGGCGAGCGTGAGGTTGCCTATTCACTCTGGGCAGATGACGAGACACAACGAGTATTTACGCCTATCGAAGGCAGCACAGATTTCTATATAGATCTTCGCTAAAACTACTTTTTATCTATTGCACCCAGTGCAATCAACAAGGTCTCAGGTGAAACTTCGAGTACTTCGCATAACGGGGCAATCACATCAATCGAGGGGCGTCGCTCTTGTCTGAAGTATCGTGAAATAGTTCCGCGATCGATTCCCACCATTGACGCGAAATCTTCATAGGTTGCGATATTTAATTTCACGAGTCTTTGCCCAAGCCAATCAGCCGACTCTTCTTGGGTGTATCTCCTACCCACAGTCTTCGTGCGCATGACGAAAAAGATATATCAACGAGCGGATAAAACGGAAGATATTAGTGAGGTTTGCGGCCCTGTCGTAGAAGTCCAAAGGTCAGCGCATCTTCGAGAGCCATAGCAGATGCTGCAATCACATTTTCGTGGACTCCCACGGTATTCCATTCGCCTTTTCCATCAGAAGTCTCGACGAGAACGCGAGTTACTGCGCCTGTACCGAGACGACCTTCAAGGATACGAACTTTGTAATCTGTGAGTTCGAGGGATGCAAGTTCTGGGTAGAGCTGATTGAGGCCATCACGTAGAGCGTTATCGAAGGCATTCACTGGGCCATTACCAGCACCTGAGCAAGTGATCTCTTTACCTTGTGCGGTGACAGTTACTTCAGCTTTTGTAATGATTGAATTTTTTTCGTCGCGCTCGGTTGTTGTGAGCCAGTGATCAATAGTGAAGAAAGATGGACGCTTGCCAGTTGCTTCCTCGCGAAGAAGAAGTTCAAAGGATGCATCTGCTGCTTCAAAGGTAAATCCTCGTGACTCCATCTCCTTTACTCGATCTACTACGCGACCGATCAATTCGCGATCGCCTTTGAGGTCGATACCAAGTTCAACAGATTTCAGTTCGATAGATGCACGCCCTGCCATATCGGAGACGAGCATGCGCATATCGTTTCCAACAGATTCTGGATCTTCATGCTGATACAACGCTGGATCGACCTTGATGGCCGATGCATGAAGTCCTGCTTTGTGAGCAAATGCAGAGACGCCCGTATATGGCTGACGTGGCGATGGAGAAATATTGGTGACTTCTGCAACTGCATGTGAAATACGGAATGCTTCACGGAGTGCGTTCTGCGGAAGCACATCCTTCTTCTTCTTTAATTCGAGGTTTGCGATGATGGTGACCAAATCTGCATTGCCGGTTCGCTCGCCGTATCCATTGAGTGTTCCCTGAACATGGGTAGCGCCAGCTGCAACTGCTGCCATTGAGTTGGCAACTGCGCATCCTGTGTCATTGTGGCAATGAATGCCAAGTCGAGCAGAGGTGGCACCAAGTACATCGTGAACCACATCAGCAATTTCATCAGGCAACATGCCACCATTGGTATCGCAGAGCGCTGCAACATCTGCGCCAGCTTCCATAGCAACGCGAATCACTTCGAGCGCATAGGCGCGATTGGCACGGTAACCATCAAAGAAATGTTCCGCGTCAAGAAATACGCGTTGACCTTCTTGGCGTAAGTGCTCAATAGAGTCACGAATCATCGCAAGGTTTTCATCGAGAGTTGTCTTCAAAGCTAAATCAACATGGCGGTCATAGGACTTGGCAACGAGTGTCACCGCTGGTGCACCAGAATCACGAAGTGCGCCGAGTAATACATCGTCGGCAGCTTTTACATTGGGACGTCGAGTTGCTCCGAATGCGACAAAAGTTGCGTTCTTAAGTTTGAGTTCTTTCTTAGCGAGTGCAAAGAATTCCGTGTCCTTAGGGTTTGCTCCAGGCCATCCACCTTCAATGAAGCCAACACCGAGATCATCGAGATGGCGCGCGATGGTGAGCTTGTCATGAACTGAAAGATTGAGTCCTTCTTGCTGCGCCCCATCACGAAGTGTGGTGTCGTAGATATGAAGAGACTCCTTGTCGAAAGAATTGTTGTCAGACATTAGAGCGCGACCTTCTGAACCCAGCCGTGCTTATCTTCGATTGTGCCATGTTGAATAGCGAGCAAATGATTACGAATCTGCATAGTAATTGGCCCAGGTTGTCCATCGCCTGTGACCCATGTACCCATCGCAGATTTAGCTTGACCTACAGGAGAGACAACTGCGGCAGTTCCACAGGCAAAGATTTCAGAGATTTCACCTGATGTCACACCTTCGCGCCAATCATCAATGGAGAGCATGGCTTCTTCAGTCTTGTAACCAAGGTCTTTTGCAACGGACAAGATGGAATCGCGCGTAATTCCTGGAAGCAATGTGCCTGTCAACTTTGGAGTAACTACGGTTGCATCAGCGCCTTTACCTTTAACGAAGTAAAGGTTCATGCCACCCATCTCTTCAATCCACTTACGTTCTTTTGCATCAATCCATACAACTTGGTCGCAACCTTCTTTTGCAGCAGCTTTCTGCGCAACGAGAGAAGCTGCGTAGTTTCCACCGCACTTTGCTTCACCGGTTCCACCTTGAGCAGCACGAACATACTCAGTTGAAATCCACACTGATACCGCCTTAGTTGGATCAAAGTAGGCACCTGCTGGAGTTGCAATGAGTAAATAAGTCGCCTTATTGGTAGGACGAACTCCAAGCCCCACTTCAGTAGCAATCATGAATGGGCGGATGTAAAGAGCTTCTCCAACTTTTCCTGGAGTCCAGCCTGCATCTTGCTTTACAAGTGCATGCACAGTTTCAAGGAATAACTCTTCTGGCATTTCAGGAAGTGCAAGACGAGCTGCAGATCGCGCAAAGCGACGAGCATTGGCTTCTGGTCGGAATAATGAAATTCCACCATCGGGTTGGCGATATGCCTTCATACCTTCAAAGATTTCTTGGCCGTAATGAAACACTGCAGTTGCAGGATCGAGTGAGATTGGGCCGTAAGGCTTGAGCTCTGGTTCTTGCCATCCACCAGCTTCAGTCCACTCGCAGACGACCATGTGGTCGGTGTAATACTTTCCGAAACCGCAGTTAGCTACTTTTTCTTCGCGCTCTGCGGCTGGAACTGCATGTGGATTGAGAGTGATCTTCATTTACTTCACCAATTCTGCCAACGCTGAACCGATTTCGGTCGTGCCACGCTTTGAATCTCCGCGCGATGCTAAATCAGCAGCTACTGCCTTTTCAACATCTCGTGCGGCATCTGTGAGTCCTAAGTGATCAAGCATCATCGCAACCGACATCACCGTTGCAGTGGGATCTGCAAGATTCTTTCCAGCGATATCTGGTGCTGATCCATGAACAGGCTCGAACATAGATGGGAACTTTCCTGTTGGGTTGATATTGCCCGATGCTGCAAGTCCGATTCCACCGCAGATTGCGGCAGCAATGTCGGTCAAGATATCTCCGAAGAGGTTATCTGTGACTACTACATCAAAGCGCTCTGGGTTGGTGACAAAGAACATCGAGGCTGCATCAACGTGTAAATAATCTGTTGTGACCTGTGGAAATTCTTTTGCAACTTGATTGAAAGTGCGAGTCCACAATCCACCAGCACGTGTAAGAACGTTGTTCTTATGTACAAGTGTGAGCTTCTTACGATCACGAGCTGCAGCGCGTGCGAATGCATCACGGATGACACGTTCTGCACCACGGCGAGTGTTCAGTGATTCCTCAGTTGCGATTTCAGCATCAGTGCCTTCTGCAAGTACGCCACCAGCTCCAACATAGGGACCTTCAGTACCTTCGCGAACAACCACGAAATCGATAGGAGCTTTGGTGGCAAGTGGCCCTGTCACACCTGGCATCAATTTTGCAGGGCGCAGATTGATGTAATGATCAAAGGCAAAGCGCAATTTCAGCAGAAGACCGCGCTCGAGAACTCCACTAGGAACAGTGGGATCTCCTACGGCCCCAAGCAGAATCACATCAGACTTAGCAAGCTCTGCGAGAACTGAGTCAGGAAGTACTTCGCCAGTACGGTGCCAATATCCAGCGCCAAGGTCGTAGTGAGTCTTGTTAAATGTCACGCCATATTTAGCGGCTACAACATCAAGAACTTTAAGACCTTCACCCACAACTTCGGTTCCGATACCGTCGCCTGGAATGACTGCAAGATTAATTGTTCGAGACATTAGTTCACCAAAGTCACTGAACGAACGAGATCTGCACCAGTTTCCTTCTTGACTGCATCAGCTACTGAATCTGACACTGGAGAATCAACTGTGATTGCCATAAGTGCGCTACCGCCTGCTGATTCGCGAGCAACCTGCATACCCGCAATGTTGATCTTGGCGCTACCAAGAGCGTTTCCGACTGTGCCGACAACACCCGGCTTATCTGAGTAGCGCAGGAAGAGAAGATTCTCGGTAGGTGGAAGATCTAAGTCAAAACCATCAACGGCAATAATCTTTTCAACTTTACGAATTCCCATCAGCGTTCCATCAACCTTGATTGATTTTCCGTTGGCTAGAGCTGCGTGAAGAGAAATCATGCTGCGGTATTCAGGGCTATCCGGAGTTGTTGTGACTGATGATGTAACTCCACGTTCAGTCGCAAGCCCTGGAGCATTGACATAAGTGACGTCTTCACATCCAGAAGCTGTGAGCGCACCTTTGAGTGCACTGATTGCAAGAACTGATGAATCATGTCCTGAGATATCGCCTTTAACGGTGATCTCCATGGATACCGGAGTCTCTCCTGCAATGGCAGTTGCGATCTGTGCCATCTTTTCAACAAGTGGAAGTGACGGACGAATCTCATCGTGAATTGCTCCACCCTTTACGTTGACAGCATCAGGTACGAGTTCTCCGGCAAGTGCCTTGCGAACGGAAATCGCAACTGCGATACCTGCGCGTTCTTGTGCTTCATCTGTTGATGCACCAAGGTGAGGAGTTGCTACAACCTGATCAAGCTGGAATAAAGGTGAATCAGTGCATGGTTCGGTAACGTACACATCGAGCCCAGCACCAGCTACGCGACCTTCAACGATTGCGTCATACAGTGCAGCTTCATCGAGTACTCCACCGCGTGCAGCGTTGATGATGCGAACTTCCTTCTTGACCTTCTTAAGCGCCTCAACGCCAATGAGGTTTGCAGTCTCTTTGGTCTTAGGTAAGTGAATTGTGATGAAGTCAGAACGCTTCAAAAGTTCATCAAGTTCAACGAGTTCAACGCCGAGTTGAGCAGCTTTGGCAGGTTGTAGGTATGGATCGTAAGCAATGACATTCATTCCAAATGCCTGCATGCGGTGTGCCACCAACTGACCAATGCGACCAAAACCAACCACACCAAGAGTCTTCTCGAAGAGTTCGGCGCCGGTGTACTTAGAGCGCGCCCACTTTCCATTTTTGAGAGCTGCATGAGCTGGAGAGATAAAACGAGATGAAGCTAGTAACAAAGAGATTGCAAGCTCTGCTGCAGAAACGATATTGGATGTAGGTGCATTAACAACCATGACACCTGCTGCAGTTGCTGCAGGGATATCAACGTTGTCGAGCCCTACACCTGCACGCGCAATGACCTTAAGGCCCTTTGCGGCAGCGATCGCTTCTGCATCCATCTTGGTTGCAGAACGAATCAACACAGCATCTACGCCGGCACCAAGTGCTGCGAGAAGTTCTGCGCGGTTTGCACCGTCACAATTGCGAACTTCAAAGTCAGGACCAAGTGCATCAAGGGTCGCAGCGCTGAGTTCTTCAGCAATCAGTACGACAGGTTTAGCCACGCGCAGCACTTCCTTCTTTGTAATCGTCCTTATTGGTGTTCTTCATCCAGCTAAACATCTTGCGAAGTTCGCGACCAACGGTCTCGATAGGGTGTGATTCACCCTTTGCGCGAAGTGCTGAGAATTCCTTAGCGCCGCTCTCGAGATCATCGACGAAGCGCTTAGCAAATGCACCTGATTGAACGTCGGCAAGAACTGCCTTCATATTCTCTTTAACATGTGGGTCGATAACGCGCGGACCTGATACGTAATCACCGAATTCAGCAGTGTCAGATACTGACCAACGCTGCTTCGCGATTCCACCTTCGTACATAAGGTCAACAATCAACTTGAGTTCGTGCAAGCACTCAAAATATGCAACTTCTGGCTGGTATCCAGCTTCCACCAAAGTTTCAAAGCCATACATAACAAGTTGTGAAGCGCCTCCGCAGAGAACTGCTTGTTCGCCGAAGAGATCTGTCTCAGTCTCTTCTGTGAATGTTGTAAGAATTCCACCAGCGCGAAGTCCGCCGATTGCCTTTGCATAAGAAAGAGTGAGAGGCCACGCGTTACCTGTTGAATCTTGTTCGACAGCAACAATGACGGGAACTCCACGACCTGCTGCATATTCGCGACGTACCAAGTGTCCTGGACCCTTAGGCGCAACCATACATACATCAACATCAGCAGTTGGCTTGATATAGCCGAAGCGAATATTGAAACCATGACCGAAGAAGAGAGCATCGCCCTTTTCTAAGTTAGGCAAAATTGATTCTGTGTAGATATGGCGTTGCAAATGATCTGGAGCCAAAATCATGATGACGTTGGCTTCTTTCACTGCATCTGCAACAGAGGTGACGCGAAGTCCTTCAGCCTCTGCCTTTGCGCGTGATGGTGAACCTTCCTTAAGACCAACGCGAACATCAACACCTGAGTCACGCAGGTTGAGCGCATGTGCATGGCCCTGTGAGCCGTAACCGATGATCGCGACCTTGCGACCCTGGATGATTGATAGATCTGCATCCTCTTCGTGATACATCGTTGCCACGGTATTTCTCCTTTTGTCGTTTCTTACTTAGTTTTGATAGTCGGGTTGTGTGTCGTGAACTTCTTGTGCTTTAGGAGTTACATCCTTGATGGAGATAACGCTGACAAGCTTGTCGAGCTGTGCGATGACTTGCTCGAGAGAGTGGCCTTCTACAGCTACTCCAATAATCATCTTTGAAATGGATGAATCTTCTGTTGGCCCAACATTTAAAGTCTCGATGTTGAAGGCGCGACGTGAAAAGAGGCCTGCAACGCGGGCTAGGACACCTGGTTCATTTTCAACGAGAACTTCGAGTGTGTGTTGACGGCGATTGGTAGTCATTAGAGCTCCTGTGAATCCCAGTCGGGCGCAGTAGCGCGAGCGATCATGATTTCATCATTAGAAGTTCCAGCAGCAACCATCGGCCATACCATCGCATCGCGATGTACTCGGAAATCAACAACAACTGGTTGATCATTGATGGACATCGCCTTTTCAATTGTCTTATCAAGATCTTCAGGGCGATCGCAGGCAAGCCCCACGCAGCCCATTGCTTCAGCAAGCATTGGGAAGTTCGGTACGCGCTTTGAATCAAGAGAAGTATTTGAGTAACGGCTGTCGTAGAACAAGGTCTGCCATTGACGAACCATGCCAAGAGATTCGTTATTAATAATTGCAACTTTGATTGGAATATTGTTAAGAGCGCAAGTAACGAGCTCCTGATTTGTCATCTGGAAACAACCATCGCCATCGATAGCCCAGACTGTTGCATTAGGTGCTCCAACTTTTGCTCCCATCGCAGCAGGAACTCCGTAACCCATAGTTCCTGCGCCTCCTGAGTTAAGCCAAGTGCGCGGATGTTCGTAGGAGATAAATTGTGAAGCCCACATCTGGTGCTGACCAACGCCGGCAGTAAAGATAGTGTCACTTCCAGAGATCTTGCCGATACGTTCGATGACCTGTTGTGGTGACAATGAACCATCTTCAGGAAGGTCATAGCCCAATGGGTAGGTGGACTTGAGTGAATTCATTTGGCGCAACCAGGTCGAAAGGTCTGGTTGGTTCTTTGCAAGCGCTGCCTTAAGCGCAGGAATAAGTGCGGTGATGGTCTCTTTCACATCGCCGACAACAGCTACATCTGCATGGCGGTTTTTACCGATTTCAGCAGGGTCAATATCTGCATGAATTACCTTTGCATTAACTGCAAATGTTGAGAGTTTTCCTGTAACGCGATCGTCAAAGCGTGCCCCTAAAGTAATTAATAAATCAGCTTTTTGAAGCGCTGTTACCGCGGCAACAGTTCCGTGCATACCTGGCATACCCATATGTAGCGGATGTGAATCTGGGAATGCACCACGTGCCATCAACGTTGTGACAACAGGTGCTCCGAGGATTTCAACCAGTTGACGGAGTTCAGCATGTGCGTTGGCCTTGATTACTCCCCCACCCACATAGAAGACTGGCTTAGACGATTGAGCAATCAGTGCAGCGGCATCAGAGATTGATTGAGAATCAGGTCTAACCTTTGGGTTATATCCAGCAAGTTTGATTGATGTTGGCCAATTAAATGTAGTCATCTTTTGGAGTGCATCTTTGGCGACGTCGACAAGTACTGGACCAGGACGTCCTGTTGTTGCGATGTGGAAAGCTTCTGCAATAACTCCAGGAATTTCAGCAGGATCGGTTACTAAGTAATTGTGCTTAGTAAATGGCATGGTAATTCCGCGAATATCTGCCTCTTGGAATGCATCTGTTCCGATTGCAGCAGATGGAACTTGACCGGTGATTGCAACTACGGGAACTGAATCCATCGCCGCATCCATTAAGGGTGTAACAAGGTTTGTCGCACCTGGACCTGATGTTGCGATACATACACCGGCGCGTCCAGTTACTTGGGCATAACCAGTTGCAGCATGTCCTGCGCCTTGTTCGTGGCGAACCAAGATATGTCGAATAGTGGAGTCGTAGATCGGATCGTAAGCAGGAAGAATTGCGCCACCAGGTAGTCCAAACATCACATCGACGCCAGCTGCTTCAAGGCTTTTCACCAAGGAAGTAGCTCCTGTCATTTCTGTGCCGTTCGCTGTGGGAACGTGTTGTGCCATCTTCTTGCTCCTTTCTCTCTCGAACTCTTTATAGATAAGCGTTGTTAAATGAAAAAACCCTCAGATATCTGAGGGCGCGCGTGACGTTAAGGCACGCGCTATCGAATCACCACCACTGAAAGTACTGAAGCGCGTGTTGACGTCATGGCCATATTCTCCATCGGAGCAGGGCTATGCGTCAAGAGATGAGATGAACGTCTCAATAAGTGGAATTACATCTGCGACTAGTCGCAGACTGCGCCCTTTGATGCAGAGCCCACAAGCTTTGAATACTTATGGAGAACTCCACGGGAGTACTTATGGGCAAGCGGCTTCCAGCCAACTTTGCGTTTTTCGAGTTCGGCTGGATCGACCAACAAATCGAGTGTTCGGTTTGGAATATCGATACGGACGCGATCGCCATCCTTGATAAATGCAATCGGTCCACCATCAACAGCTTCGGGTGCAACGTGTCCGACGCAGAGACCTGTAGAGCCACCAGAGAATCGACCATCGGTGAGAAGAAGTGTTTTCTTTCCGAGTCCTGCGCCTTTGATTGCACCAGTAATCATCAACATCTCGCGCATACCTGGTCCACCCTTTGGACCTTCGTAACGAATGACAACAACATCGCCTTCTTGAATGGTTCCGTTTTCAAGAGCATCCATCGCAGCTTGTTCGCGCTCGAATACACGTGCTGGTCCTTCAAAGGTATCAATTCCAATTCCTGCTGTCTTGCAGACCGCACCTTCTGTTGCAAGAGAACCACCAAGAATGGTGATTCCAATATCGGTAGACATTGGTTTGTCGACGGGAAATAGAACGCTGCCATCCGCAAGAGGTGGATTGATATCTGCCAAGTTTTCAGCCATCGTCTTTCCAGTAACAGTGAGTGTGTCGCCATGGAGATATCCGGCATCGAGCAAGATGCGCAGCACAACAGGAATTCCACCCACGCGATCAACATCAGTCATCACATATTTACCAAATGGTTTGAGGTCGCCAAGTAACGGAACCTTGGAACCGATGCGATGGAAATCTTCAAGTGTCAGATCAACTTCTGCCTCATGAGCAATCGCTAGAAGGTGAAGAACTGCATTGGTGGAACCACCGAGTGCCATCAAAATTGTGATCGCATTTTCAAATGCTTTCTTTGTCAAGATATCGCGCGTTGTGATTCCTTGTGCGATTAAGTTAACGACAGCAGCTCCTGCCTTTTCAGCATATGCATCACGGCGGCGGTCGACTGCAGGTGGCGCAGCTGAACCTGGAAGTGAAAGCCCAATAGCTTCAGCGATGCTCGCCATTGTATTTGCGGTGTACATACCGCCACATGCACCTTCACCTGGGCAGATGGCTTTCTCAATCTGATCTACTCGCTCTTTTGTAATTAATCCGCGAGCACATGCACCTACTGCTTCAAAGGCATCAATGATGGTGACATCTTTTCCATCGACTTGGCCAGGAAGAGTTGAGCCGGCATAGACAAATACTGATGCAACATCGATGCGAGCTGCCGCCATCATCATTCCGGGAAGCGATTTATCGCATCCTGCAAAGGTAACCATTCCATCGAGACGCTCTGCCTGCATGACTGTTTCGACTGAATCCGCGATTACTTCACGAGACACCAATGAGAAGTGCATACCCTCATGGCCCATTGAAATTCCATCAGAGACTGAGATGGTTCCGAATTGCATCGGGAATCCACCTGCATCAATAACACCTTTGCGTGAAGCTTTTGCAAGGCGGTCAAGTGAAAGATTGCATGGAGTAATTTCATTCCACGATGAAGCTATGCCGATCTGAGGTTTAACCCAATCTTCATCTCCCATTCCCACAGCGCGGAGCATTCCGCGCGCAGGTGCACGCTCTAATCCATCAGTGACAAGTCCAGAGCGCGGTTTCATCTTCGACATATGTGAATCCTAACCTTGACCTAGATGTTTGAGTAGTAACTCTCTGACTTTTGCGGCATCTGCTTGGCCCTTTGTCTCTTTCATGACCGCGCCAATCAATGCACCTGCTGCAGGTAAGTGTCCCCCGCGAACTTTCTCAGCTGTCTCTGCTTGTTCGGTGCACACTTTTTCAATGGCAGCCATCAGTGCTCCGTCATCGTTAACAACTTTAATTCCGCGCTTTGCAACAACTTCTGAAGGCTTTCCTTCACCAGCAATAACACCTTCTACAACTTGGCGAGCAAGTTTGTCGGTGAGTTCACCTGCTGCAACGAGCGCTACTAGTTCTGCAACATCTGCAGGCGTAATCGAAAGATCTGCTACAGCAACATTTTGATCATTGGCGATACGTGAAATTTCACCCAGCCACCACGTGCGCGCCTTGGTTGGATCTGCACCTAGGAGAACAGTTGCTTCGACGATATCTAAGACATCGGCATTAATCATTGCCTGCATCTCTTTATCAGGAACGCTCCACTCTTCTTTCAAACGCTTGCGTCGAAGTGATGGGCGCTCTGGAAGCGTTGCACGTAGCCCTTCAATCCAAGTAGCTGATGGAGTCACTGGGACCAAATCTGGATCTGGGAAGTAGCGATAATCCTCGGCTTGTTCCTTTGAACGTCCTGATCGAGTAAGTCCGGTGTCCTCTTGGAAGTGACGAGTCTCTTGCTTCACTTTCTTACCGTCATTGAGAAGTTCGGCATGGCGAATCATTTCTCCACGGATGGCGCGTTCGACTGATCGTAATGAGTTGACGTTCTTTGTTTCAGAGCGAGTACCCAACACATCGGAACCGATTGGCTTGAGAGATACGTTGGCATCGCAACGAAGTGAACCTTGCTCCATCTTTACATCGGAGACTTTGAGGCCACGCAAAATATCGCGAAGCTCTGCAACATATGCCTTGGCAAATTCTGGAGCGTATTTACCTGTGCCCGGGACAATCTTGGTAACGATTTCTACAAGTGGAATACCGGCACGGTTGTAATCAAGCAGTGAGTAATCAGCGCCATGAATACGCCCTGTTGCACCACCCACGTGTAGTGATTTGCCAGTGTCTTCCTCCATATGGACGCGTTCGATTTCGATGCGGAACTGCTTGGGACCTTCTTCAGTATCGATTTCAACATCGACATAACCATCGAAACAGATGGGTTCGTCGTACTGTGAAATCTGGAAGTTCTTTGGCATATCTGGATAGAAGTAATTCTTGCGAGCAAAGCGGCTATAGGGAGCAATCTTGCAGTTGAGTGCAAGGCCAATCAGAATCGTGGATTCAATGGCCTTTTCGTTGACAACAGGAAGTGCACCAGGAAGTGCTAAGCAGACAGGACATGTCTGAGTATTAGGTTCTGCACCGAATTCAGTTGCGCATGAACAGAACATCTTGCTCTTGGTATTGAGTTCAACGTGAACTTCAAGGCCCAGTACAGGATCCCACTGAGCAATAACTTCGTCGTATGTTGGAAGAGCCATTACTTCGCACCTCCCAACGCAGGAGCCTTCGAAAGTATTGGTGCTCCCCATTGTGAAAGTAAGGCAGCCTCAAGCGCTGCACCTACCTGATACAAACGCTGATCCTGCATCGCAGGTGCCATGATCTGGAAACCCACAGGCAAGTTATCTTCATCGGCCAGACCTGCAGGTAGTGACATTCCACAGATTCCTGCAAGGTTTACCGGGATTGTCGCCACATCGCCCAAATACATAGCCATCGGATCATCAACTTTTTCGCCAATTTTGTATGCAGTCGTTGGCGCTGTTGGTGAAACTAAGACATCAGCTTTACCAAACGCTTTTGCATAATCTTGAATAATTAGCGTTCGAATCTTCTGAGCACTTCCGTAATAAGCATCGTAATACCCTGAAGAAAGTGCATATGTTCCAAGGATGATGCGGCGCTTTACTTCGCGCCCAAAACCAGCATCTCGGGTAGCGCTCATCACTGCTTCAGCTGATGCGCCATCGACATCACCTGTACGTAACCCGTAGCGCATCGCATCGAAGCGCGCGAGGTTTGATGAACATTCAGATGGAGCAATTAAGTAATAGGCAGCAAGTGCATATTCGAAGCTAGGGCAATCGACTTCAACTATTTCTGCGCCAAGGGAGGCTAGTACCTTCAGCGATTCATCAAAACGTGTCTGCACGCCTTTTTGATATCCCTCACCTTGCAACTGTTTGATGACGCCAATTTTCATTCCCTTGACATTGCCACTCTTTGCAGCGTTAACAACAGCAGGAACTGGTGCATTGATACTTGTTGCATCTTTTGGATCATGTCCTGCCATTACTTCGTGAAGAAGTGCTGTATCTAATACGGTGCGACCAAAAGGACCTGCTTGATCAAGGCTTGATGAATATGCAATGAGGCCAAAACGTGAAACTGCGCCGTATGTCGGACGAACTCCAACAATTCCAGTGAGTGCAGCAGGTTGTCGGATAGAGCCACCTGTATCTGAACCTACGGCAAGTGGTGCTTCAAAAGCTGAGACTGCAGCAGCAGATCCACCAGATGATCCGCCAGGCGTGCGAGTGAGATCCCACGGATTAAAGGTTGGTCCATAACCAGAATTTTCAGTCGATGAACCCATCGCAAACTCATCCATATTTGTCTTACCCATGATGACAACACCGGCATCTTTGAGTTTGCTGACAACGGTTGAGTCATATGGAGGGCGCCATCCCTGCAGAATCTTTGACCCTGCAGTTGTGGGAACACCTTTCTGTGCAAGCACATCTTTGAGAGCAAGTGGAACACCAGCGATTGCTGAAAGTTTTTCTCCACTCTTACGACGGGTATCTACTTCGCGTGCTTGGGCAAGTGCACCTTCTGAATCAACATGCAGAAATGCTTTCACCTGGCCATCGACTGCGGCAATACGATCGAGATGCGCTTGGGTAAGTTCGACAGAAGTTGTCTCGCCCTTAGCAAGTGCATCTGCCATCTGCGCAGCGGTCTGTTGAATCATTCAGCTTCACCCAAAATTTGAGGAACGCGGAAACGTGACTCTTCTTGTGCTGGTGCTCCAGAGAGCGCCTCTTCAGGAGACAGGCTCGGAAGAACAACATCGGGGCGGGCAATATTTTCGAGAGGCTGTGGATGTGACGTTGCCTTTACTCCCGATAAATCCATTTCCTGTACGCGAGCTACTGCATCGAGAATCATTCCAAATTGAGAAGAGAGTTCGACGAGTTCAGACTCTGTCATTTCAATGCGAGCAAGCCCTGCAAGTTTTGCGACATCATCACGGGAGAGGCTGCTCATGCTGGGAGTCTATTAACTTTCGTAAAAAAATCCGAATTAGATGCGAATCTGCCCGTTGCCCGTAACAATCCAGGTTGTTGTGGTCATCGCTTCAAGGCCCATGGGTCCACGTGCATGCAATTTTTGATTTGAGATACCGATTTCTGCGCCAAATCCCATCTGTTCGCCATCAGTAAATCGTGTTGAGGTATTAACCATCACTGCGGCGCAATCAGAGAGTGCAATAAATCGGGCAGCGTTCTCTTTATTTTCAGTGACGATTGCTTCGGTGTGGTTAGTGCCGTACTGAGCGATGTGATCAGCTGCGGCATCGACTGAATCAACAACGCCCACATTCATTTCAAGAACGCCATATTCGGTAGACCAGTTCTCAGCGGTTGCTAGCGTTGAATTAATTTTGAAAGTATCGGCTACTTTCTGAGCAGTTGCATCTGAGTGCAAAATAACTCCAGCATCACTTAGTGCCTTTAGCGCCATGGGTAAGAATGTTGGAGCGATCGCCTTATGAACCAAAAGCGTTTCAGCGGCATTGCACACACTCGGGCGATGAGTTTTTGAATTAATCAGAATCGGTAGCGCCTTTTCGATATCGGCGAACTCATCGACATACACATGGCACACACCTGCACCGGTTTCAATGGTTGGAACTGTCGCTTCATCAACCACCATACGTATAAGCGCCGCACTTCCTCGAGGAATAACGAGATCTACTTTGCCACGCGCGGTAAGGAGCGCCTTTGTCGTCGCACGATCTTCAGAGTGCACAAGTTGGATGACATCTGGAGAGATTCTGGTAAGCGCTAACGCATCTCGCATAATATTGACGAGAATTTCATTGCTATTGCGCGCAGTTGAGGATCCACGAAGTAGCGCTGCATTTCCAGACATCAACAAAATAACAGCGGCATCTACGGTGACATTAGGGCGAGCCTCATACACCATTCCGATAACGCCAAATGGAACGGTGATCTGTTCTAACTCGAGTCCATTGGGAAGTGTTGAACGGCGCAATGTTTGCCCGAGTGGATCTGGCAGTGCAGCTACTTGTCGCGCTCCCCCAGCGATACCTTTGATGCGATCTTCGGTAAGAAGTAATCGATCTTGCATCTGTGGGTGCATCTTTTCAGTACGTGCATTGACCATGTCGAGTTCGTTAGCAGCAAGAATTTCAGCGCTACGGGCCTCAATCGCCTGCGCGATTGCTTCGAGGGCAGCTTTGCGTTCTGCACCGGTTGCAGTAGATAGAGTGCGCGCAGCCTTGCGGGCTGTAGTTGCGAGTTCAGCAACGAGTGATTCGGCGCTCATAGGAGTACTAAATCATCTCTATGTACTAACTCGCGCTCGTATTCTGCGCCGAGTGATGCGGCAAGTTCTTTTGTTGATCGACCAAGCATCTGAGGGATTTCTTCTGAGTCAAATGCAACTAATCCACGCGCAATTATTTTGCCTGACTTAGATGCGAGTTCAACGGTGTCACCTGAAATGAAATCGCCTTCAACTGCTGTAACTCCGGCTGGTAGTAGAGAAACTCCACGTTCGAGAATCGCAGTCACAGCACCATCATCGAGTATGAGCCGCCCTCGTGGAGTTGAAGCATGGGCCAACCAGAGCAAACGAGAATTCGTTTTGGAAGCATGAGCCTCAAAGTACGTTCCACAATATTCGCCAGCAATTGCATGGGCAGATTCTTTAAGAGAGGTAAGCAGCATCGGAATACCAGCACTTGTTGCAATCCGTGCAGCTTCTACTTTGGTAACCATTCCCCCACTGCCAACACCTGCTGACCCTGCGCCGCCTAAGGTGATGGATTCAATCTCTGACATATCTGCTACATAACGAATCGGTTGAGCACCAGCTTGTGAAGGTGGCGCGTCATAGAGCGCATCGATATCTGAAACGAGAATGAGTAATTCGGCTTGAATCAAGAGCGCCACTAAAGCTGCGAGTCGGTCATTATCTCCGAACCGAATCTCTTGGGTTCCAACGGTGTCATTTTCGTTAATAATAGGAATAACACCGAGTGAAAGTAGCTTGGTGAGTGTCTGCTGCGCATTGGCGTAGTGTGAGCGACGCACAACATCTTCGGTGGTGAGCAATACCTGCGATGAAATGACGCCATGCTCTTTAAATTTTTCGCTGTATTGCGCAATCAATAATCCCTGGCCCACAGATGCAGCTGCCTGCTGTGTTGCAAGATCTTTAGGACGAACTTTCAGACCTAATGGCGAAAGCCCAGCAGCAATAGCACCGGAGGAGACAACGACTACTTCTGCCCCACGCTTTTTCAGCGAGAAAGCAAGATCGACAACTTTTTGTACGGCATGTGGGTCTAACTCTGAGCCTGCAGAACCTGTGAGGGAAGATGAGCCAATCTTGATGACAACGCGCTTAGCGCTGGTAATTGCGGCGCGGTTCACTTGTCATCGCTTTCGGATTCGCTCTCTTCAATCTCATTGAGAGTTAATTTTATTTCAGGATTATGTGGATCGGCAACGTTGTACTCCCACTGACGCGCAACTTCTTCATCAGAGAGTCGATCGCGTTCAGTTTCAACGCTCTGCCAAGCACCCTCAAGACGGGAATCTTCACCACGACGGTGCAGGAATCCAGCAAGTTGTTCTGCGCCTGCTTCGATAGTTGGTTCCCATTCGAAGACAACTTCATTATCGCCAGAACCAATTCGAACTTCCGATCCTGCAACTGCACCCTTCTTGAAGAGCTCTTTCTCAACGCCAAGTTGTGCAAGTCGATCTGCGAGATAACCAATTGCTTCTGCGTTCTTAAAGTTTGTTTGGCGAACCCAGCGAACAACTTTCTGCCCGCGCACACTAAAGGAACCATCGCCGTTCTTCTGCACTGTGAATCCTGAATCATCGACTGCAACAGGGCGCAAAATAATGCGAGTGCGCTCTTCTTTTGCCGCCTCTGCACGTTCACGTTGAACAAGACGTGCCATGGAGTACAAGAGCTCTTGCAAACCTATGCGGCTTGCGGCAGAGACTTTGTAGACCTCGTAACCCTTTGCCTTAAGTTGCTCTTCGACCATATCGGCCATTGCCTTGCCGTCAGGTAAATCAATCTTGTTCAGTGCCACGATACGGACGCGATCTTCAAGTCCGCCATACAGCGCAAGTTCCTTTTCGATTGCCTCTAAATCATCGACAGGATTGCGATCTGTCTCAAGAGTTCCGCAATCAAGCACATGCACAAGTGCAACGCATCGTTCGACGTGACGAAGAAATTGCAGTCCCAGACCTTTGCCTTGCGATGCCCCTGGAATAAGTCCTGGAACATCAGCGACTGTAAAACGAGTATCGCCTGCTTGCACAACGCCAAGGTTTGGAACAAGCGTTGTAAATGGATAGTCAGCAATCTTTGGACGTGCTGCTGAAATAGCCGCAATTAGTGAAGATTTTCCGGCGCTTGGAAATCCAACCAGAGCAATATCTGCAACTGATTTAAGCTGAAGTGTGAGCTTGCGTTCTTCTCCTGGTTCGCCGAGAAGTGCAAATCCTGGTGCACGACGCTTCGATGATGAGAGGGCAAGATTTCCAAGCCCACCATGACCGCCACGTGCTGCAAGAAATGTTGTTCCAATACCGATGAGATCGGCAAGTTGTTCGCCGCTTTCATCGTATACAACTGTTCCGTTAGGGACAGGAAGGATGAGGTCTTCACCTGATACGCCATCTTTGCGATCGCCGTAACCTTGATGTCCAGACGTTGCTTTGCGATGTGGAGAGTGGTGGAAATCAAGCAGAGTTGTTACAGATGGGTCGACAACCAAGATGACATCGCCGCCGCGTCCACCGTTGCCACCATCAGGACCGCCGAGTGGTTTAAATTTTTCGCGCTTGACTGAGACGCAACCGTCTCCACCTTTTCCGGCCGTAGCAAAGAGAGTGACGCTATCGACAAATGTTGTCATTGCTATTCACTTCCCTTCTACTCTGCTTCTTTACCGATGAAATAAAAAAGCGGACCGCGATAAATGCGGCCCGCTCCTTTAAGAGAAACCTAAATTAAACTGCAGGGACTACATTCACTACGCGACGACCGCGAGCGCGACCGAATTCAACTGCTCCTGCTGCGAGAGCAAAGAGGGTGTCATCCTTACCGCGTCCTACGTTCTTGCCTGGGTGGAAGTGTGTTCCACGCTGACGAACGAGAATTTCTCCTGCATTTACTTCTTGGCCACCGAAACGCTTAATACCGAGGTACTGTGGATTTGAATCGCGACCGTTACGTGTTGAGGAAACACCCTTCTTACTTGCCATTTACTTCGCTCCCTTAACCCTTACTTAGCACCGCTGATTGCGGTGATCTTTACTCGAGTGTGCTGGGCACGGAAACCTTGACGGCGGCGATGGCCTGTCTTGTTCTTGTAACGAAGGATGTCGATCTTTGGACCCTTTACTTCGTCGATAACTTCGCCAGTTACCTTTACTGCTGCAAGAGCCTTTGGATCAGTTGTAACGCTTGCGCCATCAACAACGAGGAGCGCTGGGAATGAAACTGATGCGCCAGCAGCAGCGTCGATGCGATCGACGGTGATGGTCTCGCCAACAGTTACCTTCTCCTGGCGACCGCCAGCTTTAACGATTGCGTACATGCTCATTGCCTCAGTTCTTCGTAATAGTCATCAAGCTTGATCCACGCATAAGGCGTGCTCAGGCAGACGCTAAGGGTACGGATTTCGCACCCTCGGGGTCAAATTGGGGCTCTTCTATGCGGTTATAACCCCTGAGCTGGCTGCTCTGCGGCGGCGCTTGCCCTTTGGGGCGGCAACTTCTCCTTCGGCGTTTTCCACGTCAGAAACACCTTCATTAAGAGTCTCATGAAATTCGTGATCGGTAGCGCCTTCTTCATCGACATCTGGGTGATGTGATGATTGTGAATTTACCTGTGGCATGGGCGCCTTCATCTTCACTGGATCCATATGAATATGAATTCCACGTCCATTACATGAATCGCATGTGGTTGAGAATGCTTCGATGAGTCCTTGCCCAACGCGCTTACGTGTCATCTGCACAAGTCCAAGTGATGTTACTTCTGCAACTTGATGCTTTGTGCGATCTCGGCCAAGACATTCAACCAATCGACGCAATACTGCATCTCGGTTTGATTCAAGCACCATATCGATAAAGTCAATAACGACGATTCCACCTAGGTCGCGAAGACGAAGTTGACGAGCAATTTCTTCTGCAGCTTCGAGGTTATTCTTGGTAACAGTCTCTTCAAGGTTTCCACCCTTACCAATGAATTTACCTGTGTTCACATCGATCACAACCATCGCTTCAGTGCGATCAATAACGAGAGAACCACCAGACGGTAGGTACACCTTGCGATCAAAAGCTTTAGCGAGTTGTTCTTCAACGCGGTAGTCAGCGAATAAATCGCCACTGCCCGAATATTTTTCAATTTTTGAAACGAGCTCTGGGGCAATTGAGCCTAGGTATGAACTAATTTCATCCCATGCTTCATTACCTTGAATGATGAGCTTGCGGAAATCTTCATTGAAGATATCGCGAATAACTCGGACAGCCAGATCTGGCTCAGAGAGCAGAAGTGCTGGCGCGTGGAAGTTTGGATTCACTGACTTCTGATAAATATCTTCCCATTGCGCTTTGAGGCGCTCTACATCTGCAGTCAGTTCTGCCTCTGATACACCTTCAGCTGCGGTACGAACAATGACTCCAGCATCTTCCGGAATAAGAGTCTTCAAGATTGCTTTCAGGCGGGTGCGCTCTGATTCAGGAAGTCGTTTAGAGATTCCGCTCATTCCACCGCCAGGAACGTAGACAACGTAACGTCCTGGTAGCGAGATTTGGCTAGTAAGGCGTGCACCCTTCTGGCCAATCGGATCCTTTGTCACTTGAACTAATACTGGCTGACCAGTCTTTAATACCATTTCAATTTTGCGTGGTTCAGTTTCAGAGATACCTGCAGCATCCCAATTCACTTCACCTGCATAGAGAACAGCGTTACGTCCCTTGCCAATATCTACGAATGCCGCTTCCATCGAAGGAAGAACGTTCTGCACGCGGCCGAGATAGACGTTGCCGACATAAGAAACGTTGGCATTACGGTTTACATAGTGCTCAACCATCACATTATCTTCGATTACTGCAATCTGGATGCGGTCACCTACTTGGCGCACAACCATTTCGCGATCAACATTTTCGCGACGAGCTAAAAATTCGCCATCAGTAATGATGGTGCCGCGACGACGATATGGCTCGCGATATTCACGTGAATCACTGCGGCCACGATCGCGGTCACGGCGATTACGTGTTCCACGCTCTGAGCGATCGCGTACTGGGCGTTCGCTCCTTTCGCGGACTTCACGAACCTTGACGACTGTAACAACGCCATCTTCATCGATAACTTCACCTGGAGTTACTCCATCGCCACTGGCGCGACGACGGCGACGACGGCGATGAGTGGTGCCATCTGAATTTTCGGAAGCATCATCTGCTGAATCTTCTGAATCGTTCTCAGAGTTTTCTTGTGTATCAACACCATCACCATTTGCTTTGCGGCGCCCGCGACCACCACGGCGTCGACGGCGATTGCGGTTACCGCGACCTTCTGAATCATCGGAGTCTGCAACGGGCGCTGAACTTTCTTCGGCATCCTCACTCTGTGCTGACTTGGCAGATTTCTTTGAAGCTGCTCGAGATGACTTTGCGGGAGCAACTGCATCAACAGGTGCTGCCTGAAAAATAGGTACAGGGATCGCAGCAGCTTTCTTAGCTCCCGATTTAGATTTAACCTGTGCAGTTTCGGTTACTTCTGCAGAAGTTTCTGTTGCAGCAGTATCTGAACTGAGTGATTTCTTACTTGACTTCTTAACCGCGCGCTTACGCGGTGATTTTGGCTCAATAGCCATGGCACCAAATCCTTTAGCGCGTATTCCATATATCTTAAATATATGGAGCTACGCATTCTCGTGGCCCACGATGTCATCATCGTGAACAAAACCTTTGTTGTAGTCCGCCGCAGGCGCGATAAGGATCGCTGGCCGCGCTGAACTGTTGACGTAATTATGGCAGAAAGGTGAGCTAAAAACCTATTTTGAGCGTGATTTAGCTCCGGTGACTTGCATGAACATTCTGCAGAAGGCCAAAGCCAACCAGATTGGCGAACATACTCGATCCACCATAGGACATAAATGGAAGCGGAACCCCGGTCATCGGCATCAACCCCAAGGTCATCCCGATATTTTCAAATATTTGAAAAGCAAACCACGCGATAACGCCAGTGCACACAAGTGTCCCGTAAGGGTCCGTCGATCGACGGGCGATGGAAAAGCCACGCATCAAAATGATAAAGAGCAAGATGATTATCAACCCGCTTCCTAAGAAGCCAATCTCTTCACCTGCTACGGTAAAGATAAAGTCGGTTTGCTGTTCAGGTACGAAACGACCATTTGTCTGTGGGCCATTAAAGAGACCAGTGCCGATTAATCCACCAGATCCCACGGTGATGCGCGCTTGGCGAAGTTGATAGCCCGCACCTTGTGAATCGGCGTTGGGATCGACAAAGGATTGCAGGCGCTTAATTTGATAATCGTTAATGACTCCAGTTTTTGTCGCAACAAATCCTCCGATGATTGCAAGAAGAATGAGGCCAACCACCCACCGAGATGAAGCGCCCGATACGGCAAGAATTGTTACAACAGATGCGCTAATGATGAAGACTGTTCCCATATCTGGCTGGGCCAAGATAAGAAGGATAGGAATAGCAGCAACGCCAAGAGCTTTCAGAACATCGTTATTCGTTGGTTCATCGCTGTTATGAGTGCGCTCCGATAAGAGCATAGAGATTCCGATGATGATAGAAATCTTGGCAATTTCAGCTGGTTGAATTTGCAAGCCTGCAGGAAGGCGAATCCATGCCTTTGCGCCGTTGATTTCACTTCCCACACCGGGAATCAATACGAAGAGAAGACCCAAAACTCCGAATCCCCAAATAACTGGTGTGTATGCACGAAGTAATCGATAATCAATAATCGTGGTACCCCACGCTAGTGCCAGGCCTATCACGATATTGATTACGTGGCGCTTGAGGTAATACTGAGGGTCCAGCCCATTTGCTGAATACCACTCGCGCGTTGCTGCATACACAAGCAAAGTTCCAATAATGAGTAGTCCGCCTACTGCTCCTGTAAGAACTGGGTCAAAACCTGCAGTCAGTGAGGCTTTGCGTGAACGTCGGTATGAGTTGCGATTTAGGAAGGTGCTCATCTCTTCACCTTCGCTTTCGCACTAGGAGTCGCACTTGCAACAATAGTTGGTTTTCCTGGATTTAATATAGATGGCTTTGGTTTCGTTGCTGGGGAAATGCGTGGAAGTTTGGTTGGTGGCTTTCCCTCTGGGAATACTGCAAGATCTGGATTTACCGTTGAACCTTTTACGCCAAAGATAGTTTCATAAATTTTGCGCACACCAACTGCAGAAGTACCAGCACCGAATCCACCCTGGCTGACCATCATCACAACGGCGTAACGTGAATTTGTCGCTGGTGCAAAAGATGCATACCAAGCAGTATCTGATTTTGCAGTGCCGTTGGAATTTCGACCAAATACTTGTGCTGTACCTGTCTTGCCTGCAGTTGCAATAGGAAATCCAGCAAATGCACCGGCAGATGTACCTGCGACAGTTACTTCGTGTAGCGCATCGTGCAAGAAGGCAATGGTCGTGGCATCAACACCCAGTTCACCTAATTTTTCAGATGCAAATGTCTTCACCACTGTTCCATCAGTCTTCACAATCGCCTTAGCAATCGTTGGCTTCCAGATAGTTCCACCATTTGCTATTGCTGCATACATCTGCGCCAATTTGATAGGAGTGACGACGGTATCTCCTTGGCCAATCGAGAAGTTAACAGCGTCGCCAGCGCGAATCTTGTCGCCATCGATACAGTTTTCGTGAGCTAGTTGAAGTAAGAATGCCGTCTGCTGAGCCTTGCTAGCGCGATCTTTATAGTTGCAATAGAAATCTTTATTCTGGTTGTACCAAGCTTTACGCCATTCGCGGTTTGCCAGGCGACCTGATGATTCAGAAGGAAGGTCTACACCGGTCTTCTTACCCATCTGGAATTTTTCGGCTGCTTTGTAGAAGTAATCATTTGGGTTCGACTGTGGCTTTAAACCACCATCGCGAAGCCACTCGTCGTAGGCGATGCGATACCAGATAGTGTCGCAAGAGACAGCAATAGCTTTCTTCATAGAAAGAGTTCCCTGAGCTTTACTCTCAAAGTTTTGGAATGCGCGATTTCCCACCTGAACTTCTTTCGGACAGGCATAGCTCTTTGTCAGGTCATAACCAGCATCTTTTGCTGCAACGACAGAGACTGCTTTAAAGGTGGAACCAGGTGCATATAAACCTTGCAACGCGCGATTAAGAGCTGGTACTCCAGTCTTCTCACTGTAGAGATCGCTTGCCTCTTGGACAGTTAAACCTTTCTCAAATGCATTGGGATCAAATGTTGGATATGAAGCAAGTGCCAACACCTGTCCATTGCGCACATCAAGGACAACTACCGCCCCACCATCTGCGCGATAACCAGATCCGCGCGCACGACGTACAGCATCGGCAAGTGCTGCCTCTGCAGCAGCTTGAATGCGAACATCAAGGCTTGTTACCAAGTGATCGCCAGCGATTGGCTTTGAGTTCTTACTTGTAGTTGTTACTGCCTCTTTGCGATCAACGATAAATGTTTTGATTCCTGGGGTGCCTCGTAGATAAGAGTCATACTGGATTTCAAGTCCAGCTTTTCCAATTGATTCAGAGCGGAAATAAGTGCGTCCATTTGCACCCGAGAGATCGGCTTCAGTAAGAGGACCTACATAACCCAGTACATGTCCCCCATTCACTCCGAAAGTTTCGGGGTAACTACGGATGGCAAGCGGTGTCGCAGAGATTCCTGGGTATCGATCAGAACGTTCGACAATGCGCAGCGCTAATTGCGGATCTGCAGTCTGCGTAATGGGAATTGGCTGAAAACGAGATCCCGTCCAACATCCAGCCTTCTTTCCTTTAGGAAGTTCACCGCAGAGCCTTGTACGTTGCCACACATCATCAAAGTTCAGACCAAGCAAGGTGACAAGATCTTGCACCACTGCAACACCTTTATCAGGCAACTTATCAATCTTGGTGCGATCAACAGTTACTGCAAGTCCCACTTTATTGAGCGCAAGTGGCACACCCGATGAATCCACAATAAAACCACGGTTTGCAGGAGTTACTACATCGCGACTTTGAATGCTGAGCGCTGCATCACGATATTTAGGCCCTGCAGCTACTTGCAGATAGAAGAGTCGACCGAAGAGAGCAAACATCAGGGATGCGATAAAAATTTGAGTAACAAGAAGGCTCAGCCGAGAGCGCTGGTTCATATATGCGACCGCTCACCGAAGATGATGGAGTGGAAGTAGGAGACAATTTTCAGAATGAGCGGTGAGATGATTGCAGTCCAAAACGCTGAACCTGCTAGAACAAAAAATACTTGTTTCACACTTCCGATTTCTTGTCCCAACATCAATCCAAGGATGAGAAAAACAGTTTGTGCCGCGACGACTCCGATAGTTGTTAGGAGCACAATGTTGATGGGGTTGCCCCGAATATTGTCATCGCCATATCCCAGAAATGCGATGAAGTAACACGCGATGATTAACACCAAAGTCCAGTGACCCATTGGGCCTGGTGAAGTCTGCGAGACATCCATCATCAAACCTGCACCAAACCCCGTCAGTGCGCCAATTTCTGGTGTACTGAGAGCAGCCCAGATGAGTGCAACAACCAGAAGAACATTAAATCCACCTGCAGGTAGGCGCATCTGTGTCACCACAGCTTCTTGAAACAAAAAAATAAATAGAAAGATAGGAGCGGAGAGAAAGAATCTGCGGAGTGTCATCGTTACTTCGTTGCAGTAGGTGTTGGTTCGACTGCACCAGGAGTTGCATAGATAGTGACTGTCGGGATTGGTGTGGGGCGTGGCTTGGGTGGAACAAGTGAGTCACGTGGATCTGTTGCAGAGTCAGAGACAACAACTGCAACAACTCCCAGAGTTGAGAAGTTGGCATAGAACTTCACATCAGCTGTCTGTGTGACTGCTCCTGGTGAATTATCAACTGAAGTAATCTCGCCAATAGGAACTCCCGGTACGAATGGGCGGCCGTTCTGACTTCCACGAGCCACGATTGCATCACCCTTATGAACCTGCGTGGTGTTATCAAGAAGCTGTAATACGCCTTTGCGCGTGCCCTGTCCGCTGAGGATTCCAATTTGCTGTGAACCAGCGATACGAGCGCCAATTTTAAATGCCGGATCTGAAGCCAGTTGTACAAGTGCACTGTTCGTGTATGCGTACTTCACAACGCCAACGAGACCAAAACCTGAAATAACGGTCATGTTGGTATGAATACCTGAAGTGGTTCCTGCATCAATTGTTATGGTTTGTGTAAATGATGTGCTTGATCCTTGAGAAATTACCTTTGCATTGACCACTTTATATCCGGCGGTTCCTGCAAGATCTAATACGCCTTTCAATTGTTTTAATTGTGCATCTGCAATCTGGCGATTTTGAAGCTTGACGCGAAGTTTTTCATTCTCAGCTTTGAGTTTCTCCATCTGGTTTCGCGTACGTCCGAAGTGCGTGACATCAGAGAGAAAATTGCGAAACGGAGATACAACCCATGAGCCAACTTTTTGGACCGGGGTCAGCGCTGTTTGTGTACCTGTGCGCAGACCATCGATGACTTGCACGCCTCGCAGATCAAGAGTGATCAGAAATAGCGATGTAACAAGTAGAACGATAATCAGTAAGCGACCGCGGTTGTCGCCGCCGTAGCGCACTTGGGGTTACCTATCGACGAGGCTCGGAGATCAAAACCTTTTCAAGGGCTTCGAACTCTTCAATGCACTTACCTGAACCTTCGACAACTGCATCGAGTGGACGGTCTGCAATATGGATTGGCATTCCAGTCTCTTTACGAAGTCGTTCATCGAGACCCTTAAGAAGAGCACCGCCACCTGTAAGAACAATTCCGCGATCCATCAAATCCGAAGAAAGTTCTGGTGGGCACTTATCAAGCGTTGCCTTCACAGCATTAATGATTTGGTTAACTGGTTCTTCAAGCGCCTTACGAATTTCTGCTGCTGTCACAACGATTGTCTTTGGAAGACCAGTTGCTAAATCGCGTCCGCGAATCTCTGCATCATTTTCACCTTGAAGTGGGTGCGCAGATCCAATCGCCATCTTGATTTCTTCAGCGGTGCGCTCACCTAAAAGCAGTGAATATTCGCGCTTTGTCCAGTTAATAATCGATTGATCGAGCTCGTCGCCGCCAATACGGATTGAGAGCGCGGTAACGATTCCGCCGAGTGAAATCACCGCAACTTCTGTTGTTCCGCCACCAATATCGACAACCATATTTCCTGTTGGTTCGTGGATTGGAAGTCCTGCGCCAATCGCTGCAGCCATTGGTTCTTCAATGATGTACACCTTGCGCGCACCAGCTGCATAACCTGCATCTTTCACTGCTCGCTGTTCGACGCCAGTGATACCGGATGGAACACATACGACGATACGTGGCTTAGCCAAGTAACTACGACGGTGAACTTTCTGAATGAAGTAACGGAGCATGCGCTCGGTGGTATCAAAGTCTGCGATAACGCCATCTTTGAGTGGTCGAATAGCAACAATATTGCCTGGAGTACGACCAATCATCTTCTTTGCTTCAAGACCGACTGCAAGAATTCCGCCGGTGTCTTGGTTTACTGCCACCACCGATGGTTCATTGAGGACAATGCCACGACCGCGCACATAGACAAGCGTGTTAGCGGTACCTAGGTCGACTGCCATGTCGCGGCCGATGAATGACATTCTGTTAGACATTTATTTCCCCTCAAAGAAGATAGCAATTTCACGTGCTGCGGATTCGGGTGAATCTGAACCGTGAACAATATTTTGTACAACTTTTGTTCCTTGATCGCGAGCAAGGTCTCCGCGGATTGTTCCGGGAGCTGCAACAGTTGGATCTGTTACTCCTGCAAGAGAACGGAAGCCTTCGATGACGCGATTGCCTTCGGCTACGAGAGCAACGATGGGTCCTGACATCATGAACTCAACGAGTGGTTCGAAGAATGGCTTACCTTGATGTTCTGCATAATGCTTTTCAAGAAGGGCACGATCTGCCTGCAGCATTCGTAGCTGAACAATTTTGTAACCTTTAGCTTCGATACGAGAAATAACTTCGCCAACCAGACCGCGTGCAACGCCATCTGGTTTAACTAGGACGAGTGTCTTCTCTGTGCTCACTGGTGCAGTCTATTAGGGCTTGGGAGTACGTGATGCCATGAGTTCGGCCCGTATCGCCTCACCCCTGCGCCCCACCACAATGGCTGCAATCCAGAGTCCCCCGAAAATTAGCCCCACAATCGCCATTGAAGGCACCACAACGGCATAGCCAATCATCACAATTTGAAGGGCAGATCCCAGAATCCATCCTGTGCGCTTCTTGAGAAGACCTGGGGTGAGAAGTAAGAGAAGTGCAATAATTGCACCGGCAATGATTGCTGAAGTTCCATGGTTATCTTTTGCAAGCAACATCGCAAAGCCCATGACAAAAAATTCCATCACGAGAACTGCTGAGCCAAGAACGCGCATTACTTCACTTCTTTCGCAAACTTTTTACGAACAATACCGCGAGCTTCTCCGACTGTCACCACAGAACCTGTAATCAGAATTCCAATGGTGTCCTCGCTCAATGGGCGAACAGAATCTTTGACGGCCTTGTCAATTGCTTCGGAGACAGTGCCTGCACTAAATACTCGTTCGGCTCCAAAGATTTCCACCGCAATCCTTTCGAGTTCGCTGACCTTCATCGCGCGTGGTGAAGTATTTGCCGTAACGATAACGAGATCCATCACCTGTTCAAGCTCGAGCAGAATCCCGCGAACATCTTTATCGCCCATAGGTGCGAAGATTCCAATAACTTCATCAAATGTGAATTCACTCTGTATTGTGTCGGCAATCGCAGCAGCGCCGTGTGGATTATGTGCAGCGTCCAAGATGATGGTGGGATCACGATGGACAACTTCGCAGCGCCCAGGTGATGTCACATTGGCGAAACCTGCGCGCACCGCTTCGATATCGAGCGCCTGATCACCAAAGAATGCTTCGACTGCAACCAAAGCGGCGGCGGCATTTGATGCCTGATGTTTGCCGTGAAGTGGAATGTAAATTTCTGAGTACAACTCTTTCGTACCCTGAATGGTGAGAAGTTGCCCACCCACTGCTACTGAACGTGACACGACCGAGTATTCAATTCCTTCGCGAGCAACATCTGCTCCGACCAGTGCTGCCTGCTTCAGCAATTCCACTGCACACTCAGGCTCTTGTTGGGCAAGGACAACAAAGCCGCCCTCTTTAATAATGCCAGCTTTGGTCTGAGCTATTTCAGTCAAGGTTTCGCCTAAATATTCAGTGTGATCAAGGCCGATAGGCATGATGACCGATACATCTGCATCGACAACATTGGTGGCATCCCAGAGTCCGCCCATGCCTACTTCAATCACACCCACATCAACGGGATGTTCGGCGAATGCCACAAATGCAAGCGCGGTGATGGCTTCAAAGAATGAAATTGGATGTTCAAACTTTGTATCCATCAAATCGAGGTATGCAGAGATATCGTTAAAAGAAAAAATGAGTTCTTTCGGATCGATTGGCTGACCATTGATAGCTATTCTTTCAAGATAGCTTTCTAGGTGTGGGCTTGTAAAACGACCGGTGCGGAGCCCCATCTCAAAGAGCAGTGAATCAACCATGCGTGATGTTGTGGTCTTGCCGTTTGTTCCGCCGATATGAATAGTTGGATAGGTAAGTTGCGGCGAACCCAAAATATCTACGAGAGCTGCAATTCGATCAAGAGTAGGTTCAATTCGAGTTTCCGGCCAACGGGCTAAGAGCGCTTGCTCGATAGCATCAATACGTGATTGATCTTCTGGCGAAATATGTGTCATTTACTTTAACGCTGCAAGTTGTGCGGTGATGCGTTCAATATCTGCCGATGTTGCAGCCATACGCTCTTTAATTTCAGCGACCACATTGGCAGGGGCTTTCGCCATAAATCCTTCGTTACTCAACTTTACTTCTGCAGTCTTCATATCTTTCTGCGCTGTGATTAAATCTTTTTCTAAACGAGCACGTTCTGCAGCCACATCAATAGTTCCGGAAAGATCGAGTTCAACTTTCATCGAACCAATTTCAACAGAGGCACTGGGCGTAAATTCGGTGAGTTCGAGTTTGAGTAGGAATGCCATTGCAGTTGAGTAGGCAGTGACATCGGCAGGAGCAATGATGCGACCTGGAATCTTCTGTGATGGCTTTACGCCTTGGTCGTTACGGAAGCGACGTACTTCAGTAATGATCTTTTGGAATTCACCAACAAGTGCTTCGGATTTCTTATTGATATGCGATGTATCAGCTGATGGCCACGATGCAGTGACGAGGGTTTCTCCCCCGGTAAGTGTTGTCCAAAGTGTTTCAGTAATAAATGGCATAACCGGATGCAGTAGGCGGAAGAGAGTGTCGAGCACATGGCCAAGTACACGTTGTGAAGCTGCAGCGTTACCTGAAGCGAAAGCTTCCTTAGAAAGTTCGAGATACCAGTCGCAGAGATCGTCCCAGGCAAAGTGATAGATGGATTCACATGCACGAGCGAACTCGTAGCTTTCGAGGAGCGATGAAAACTCAGCTGTAGTTTCGGCCAATCGCGAGAGAACCCACTTATCAATATCTGACAGTGTTTCAGTTGCTGGCAGTGGTCCTTCGATGGTGGCGCCATTCATCATGGCAAAGCGAGTCGCGTTCCAGAGCTTTGTAGCAAAGTTACGAGAGCCTGCAATCCAATCTTCAGCGAGTGCTTGATCTTTACCTGGATTGGAACCGCGCGCCAAAGTGAAACGGAGTGCATCTGCACCGTACTTATCAATAAATTCGAGAGGGTCGACAACGTTGCCGCGAGATTTGGACATCTTCTTACCAAATTGATCGCGTACCAATCCGTGCAGAACAATTGTGTGGAATGGTGGAACACCATCCATGGCAAATAAACCAAAGAGCATCATGCGCGCTACCCAGAAAAATAAGATGTCATATCCAGTAACGAGCACACTTGTTGGGTAGAACTTCTTTACATCAGCAGTGTTATTAGGCCACCCTAAAGTAGAGAATGGCCAGAGCGCTGATGAGAACCAGGTATCGAGTACATCGGGATCTTGTGTGTAACCAGCTGGTGCGGTTTCGCCTGGACCAACAACGATGACTTCATCGTTTGATCCGTACCAAACGGGAATACGGTGACCCCACCACAACTGACGTGAGATACACCAGTCGTGCATGTTATCGACCCACTCAAAATATCGTGGAGCAAGTTCTGCAGGTTCAATCTTTACGCGACCATCGCGAACTGCATCCCCTGCTGCTTTTGCAAGTGGTGCAACCTTGACGAACCACTGCTTTGATAAACGTGGTTCAACAGTTGTATCGCATCGCGAACAGTGTCCAACTGCGTGGATGTATGGGCGCTTTTCGGCAACGATGCGACCCATCTCTTTCAACTTCGCAACAACAGCTACACGCGCATCAAAACGATCCATGCCATCGAACTCAGTGCCTGTGCCATCCATGACACCGTGTTCATTCATGATCACCACGAATGGGACGTTGTGACGAACTGCCATCTCAAAGTCGTTGGGATCATGAGCTGCAGTGACCTTCACCGCACCTGTTCCAAAATCAGGATCAACAAGTTCGTCAGCAATGATGGGAATCATGCGATTGACGAGAGGCAACAAGACTTCGGTGCCAATCATGTGCTGATAGCGCGGGTCATTAGGGTGAACTGCAACTGCGCCATCGCCCATCATGGTCTCGGCACGAGTAGTTGCAACCACAATACTTTGGTCGCCATCTCCGTAACGGACTTGGACAAATTCACCTGCATCATCGTGGTGTTCTACTTCAATATCTGAAAGTGCGGTCAAGCAACGTGGGCACCAGTTAATGATGCGTTCTGCGCGATAGATAAGGCCTTGATCAAAGAGCTTCTTGAAGATTGTAAGTACTGCCTGCGAAAGATTGTCATCCATCGTAAATGCTTCGCGAGACCAATCAACTGAATCTCCTAGGCGCTTCATCTGTCCGAGAATTTGTCCGCCTGATTCAGCTTTCCATTCCCAGACTTTCTTTACAAATTCTTCTCGTCCTAAATCATGGCGCGTCAGTCCTTGAGTTGCTAACTGCTTTTCTACAACGTTCTGAGTAGCAATACCGGCGTGATCCATTCCAGGGAGCCAGAGCGCTTCACAACCTTGCATGCGCTTCATGCGAGTTAAACAATCTTGAAGTGTCTGATCCAGTGCGTGACCAATGTGCAGATTTCCTGTGACATTGGGAGGAGGGATAACAATGGTGAATGGTTCTTTGGAAGAGTTGGCATCAGCGGTGAAATACCCCGCATCGATCCACTTGGAATAGAGAGGGCCTTCGATATCGCCAGGAATAAATGACGACGCGAGTTCGCGCTTTTCGGAGGACATAGAGCGCAGTCTAGTTCACGCTTTAAGCGCTTTTTTCCTCATTTGGCTTCTCGCGACGTGATGCGCGCTTTGGAATATCGCCTGTGCGAGCTACCAATGTTGGCGCTGCATTGGATTCGATACATGCCTTCTCGATGATTACCTTTGCAATATCGGTGCGGCTTGGAATTTCGTACATCACGCCAAGAAGTGCGCCTTCCATAATTGCACGAAGTCCACGTGCGCCAGTACCACGATTCAATGCAAGGTCAGCAATTGCATCAAGTGCATCAGGAGCGAATTCAAGTTCGACATCATCGAGATCAAAGAGCTTCTGGTACTGCTTTACGAGCGCATTCTTTGGCTCGGTGAGGATCTGCATAAGTGCTGGCTTATCTAGATTTTCAACGCTGGTGATGACAGGAAGACGACCGATGAATTCAGGAATCATTCCAAACTTCAAAAGATCTTCTGGCATAACGTCGGCGAAGATATCGCGGCGGTTCTTTTCTTCAGCAGTCTGAAGTTCTGCGCCAAAACCTACGCCTGATGATCCTCTACGAGCTTCAATGATCTTGTCGAGACCAGCAAATGCACCACCGACAATAAAGAGGACGTTTGTTGTATCGATCTGAATAAATTCTTGATGTGGATGTTTGCGCCCACCCTGAGGTGGAACAGATGCAACAGTTCCTTCAAGAATCTTAAGGAGCGCTTGTTGCACACCTTCGCCAGATACATCGCGTGTAATAGAAGGGTTCTCTGATTTACGAGCTACCTTATCGATTTCATCGATATAGATAATTCCGGTTTCAGCTTTCTTCACATCGTAATCTGATGCCTGCAAAAGCTTGAGCAGAATATTTTCAACATCTTCACCGACATACCCTGCTTCAGTCAGCGCTGTTGCATCGGCAATTGCGAATGGAACATTGAGCATGCGCGCAAGAGTCTGTGCCATCAAAGTCTTGCCACAACCAGTAGGACCTAAGAGAAGAATGTTTGACTTAGCGAGTTCTACGCCATCTTCATTGCGAGTATCACCAGATTGAACGCGCTTGTAATGGTTGTAGACAGCGACAGAGAGAGATTTCTTTGCGCGGTCTTGCCCGATGACATACTGGTCAAGAAAGTCAAAGATTGCTTGTGGCTTGGGAAGTTCACTTAAGCCGAGCGATGATGCTTCAGAAAGTTCTTCAACGATGATTTCATTACAAAGTTCGATGCACTCGTCGCAGATATAAACGCCAGGTCCCGCAATGAGTTTCTTAACCTGCTTCTGAGTCTTTCCGCAGAAAGAACATTTGAGCAGATCGTTAGCTTCGCCGATACGAGTGGACATGGGTAAATAGTAGATTTTGCAGCCCACTTATGAAGCCTGAATCAAGCCTAACTTTGTTCGCCCTAAGAAGAAATTGCAGTTTGCGGCGCATACGGAGGACGGGAAGATTTCATCTCTTTGACGCCCGGCACCAGGAGAACCACCGCACAGATCAATAAGTGAAATGCTGCAACTCCGATCAGCAATTGGCGTTCACCAAAGATATTTACAAGTGGCCCAGCCAGCGCCATACCAATTGGCATAAGCCCCAGAGAGCCCATGTAATCAATCGCAAAGACGCGACCTTGATATTCGGCCGGAACTTCTCGTTGCACCTGTGTACTCCAAAATGCTTCCCAGGGTCCCACAGAAAAACCTGCGATGAGATAAGCAACGAAGATAAGAGTTTTAGAGTTTGGGAAGGCCAATACAAGTGGCGCCAGAATGAAAAGTCCCCAGACAACAACTGAGACAAAGCCTGGATTCTTTACCTTTGATTTAATACAAATAACTGCTGAGATAGCACCGCCTGCGCTAAAAAGTGCTGCAGCAGTCGCAAAAACAGATGCAGTTCCAAAGTCTCTTTTAGTAATAACTGGAAGCAAAACATTTTCAACACCAATAACTAACATCAATTGAAGCGAAGCCATTACGATCATGGCCGCAATCCATTTGTAGTACCACACCACTCGAAGGCCTTCACGAATCTCTTCAAAGAATGTCGTGCGGTGATCATCAGAAGCGACCTTTGCGCCCTCATTGATACGGAATAGAAGTGCAGCACCAATCAGAAAGAAGATTGAAGTGGCAACATATGTTGCATGAGTGCCAAGTGAGACAACGATTGCTCCTGCGATTCCAGGTCCAGCGATAGTTGAGCCCTTGAGTGATATTCCACGAACAACATTTCCCGTAGGCAATAGACGATCAGGAAGAATGCTCGGCATAATCGCGCCAGCTGCTGGTCCACCAAAAGCATCACTAATTCCCATGAGGAGAACAATTCCACCGAGAACCCACATTGAAATATTTTTGGGATCAATAAAAACAACTATGCTTCCCATAATTGCACGGAAGCCATCAGCAAGAATCAGAATTGTCCTGCGTGGCAATCGGTCAGCCCAGACTCCCCCAGCCGGCGCAAATAGAACCCCTGAGAACACACGCACTGCCAAAATAATTCCTAGGGTTGTTGCACTGCCTCCTGCTTCAAGGACAGTGACTGCCAAAGCAATCGGGAATGCCGACATCGCAATCACTGTCAAAATCCCTGAAAGTAATAGTGCGCGATACGCTGGAAATGAAAAAAGAGCGCCGGGTTCGAAATATTTCTTCAACATTTCTGAACCGGCGCTCCTTCAACAATAATTACGCGACAGGCTTAGCCTTTCGTGATGCCATTACCTTATCGATAATTCCGTATTCCACCGCTTCAACTGCAGTAAGAATCTTGTCGCGTTCGATATCTTTTTCAATCTCTTCGACAGTTTTATTGGAGTGCTTTGCAAGCATTGTTTCGAGCAAGCCACGCATACGCATGATTTCGCGTGCTTGGATTTCAATATCTGATGCCTGTCCGCCACCTTCAGATGATGGTTGGTGAATAAGGATTCTTGAATGTTCAAGACCATAACGCTTGCCCTTGGTACCACCCGCAAGGATGATCGCAGCAGCAGAAGCTGCTTGTCCAAGACAGATTGTGGTGATGTCTGGGCGAACAAATTGCATCGTGTCATAAATTGCGGTGAGCGCCGTAAATGAACCGCCAGGTGAGTTGATGTAGATCGAGATATCGCGATCTGGATCCATGGATTCAAGAGTAAGCAGCTGTGCCATGACATCGTTTGCAACTGTGTCATCGATTGCCTGGCCCAAGAAGATGATGCGCTCTTCAAAGAGCTTGGTGTAGGGATCAAGGCGCTTGTATCCGTAGGCGGTCTTCTCTTCGATTGTTGGAAGAACGTAGCGGTTTGTAATTTCTTGAATGTTTTTCATTACTTCTTACCTCCCGCGATGCTCGCCTCATTTGTTGCGATGTGATCAATAAATCCATAAGCAAGTGCATCTTTAGCATTGAACCAATTGTCGCGATCAGAGTCGGCGATAATCTTTTCAAGTGGCTGACCAGTGTGCTTTGCATTGAGTTCAGACATGGTCTGCTTTGTAATTGCCATCTGCTCTGCCTGAATACGAATATCTGTAGCAGTTCCTCCGATGCCACCAAGAGGTTGGTGCATCAAGATGCGTGCATGTGGTGTTGCGTAACGCTTTCCAGGAGCACCTGCTGTGAGCAAGAACTGGCCCATGGAAGCAGCCATTCCCATTGCAACAGTTGCCACATCGTTCTTGATGTAATGCATGGTGTCGTAGATCGCCATACCTGCAGTGACTGAACCACCGGGTGAGTTGATGTAAAGGTAAATATCTTTTTCTGGATCTTCGGCAGCTAGAAGAAGCATCTGCGCGCAAATAGCGTTAGCCATTTCGTCACGGACTTCGCCGGCAAGAAAGATGATGCGTTCGCGGAGCAAACGGCTATAAATCTGATCACCTAGTCCCATAAGTTCTGAACCAGCTGAGCGGGCAACAGTTGTGTTGTCCTGTGGGTTATTGAAATCCACGTGTCATCCTTCCGATCGTTTTACTTGTAGTGACCTTAACAATCGTGGCAGCAAAATGCTTCCCAAATTGGTCTCAAAAGCCTCGAAAAGGCTGGTTGTTCGCTTACGGCTAAAGATTATTCAGCGTTGGCGGCCACTGCTTCGTCAGCAGCCTGAACTTCTGCAGGTTCTGCTGGGCGAAGAGCCTCGAGCTCCACCTTATTTCCGGATGCATCGAGAACGGTGATGCGAGCAAGAACTGATGCAAGCGCCTTGGCGCGAGTTACTTCTGCAACGACCTGACTAATTTGTCCAGCCTTCTGAAGTTCTTGTGCAAATTGTTCTGGGCCCATTCCGTAGCGCTGTGACATACGGATGAGGTACTCAGTTAATTCGATTTCATTGACCTGAACATCTTCAGCCTTGACGATTGAATCGAAGAGGAAGTCAGATTTGATAGAAGCACGTACCTGACCATCTACTTCTGCGCGGTGTTCAGCATCTTCCATACGTCCTTCACCTTCGAGGTGATCATTGACTTCGTCAAGGACAATCTCATCGGGAACTGGAATATCGAGATCTGCCAGGAGTTTTTCAACGAGCAGATCGCGAGCTTGTGCTCCTTGTTCCATCTTCTTCACGCGGCTAAGGCGTTCAGTGAAATCTGCGCGGAGTTCTGCAACGGTATCGAACTCGGATGCAAGCTTTGCAAAGGAATCATCGAGGGCTGGAAGTTCGCGCTCTTTCACTGCCTTAAGAACGATTTCAACATCGCCTGTTTCGTCATCCTTCTGGCCAACAAGCTGAGTTGTAAATGACTTGGTATCTCCGGCACTCATGCCGACAAGTGCCTCGTCGAGGTTATCGATCATCTTGTTGGAGCCGACTTCATATGAAATTTCATTGGCCTTGCCGCCCTCAACTTCTGCGCCGTTGATGCGAGCAGTGAGGTCGACTGTGACAAAGTCACCGTTTTGAGCGGCACGTTCGACGGTGTGGAGCGTGCCAAAGCGAGCGCGAAGTTCGTCAATCTGCTCGTCGATATCGGAATCAGTGACCTTTACATCATCGACAGTTATGGTGATCTTTGAGAAATCTGGAAGCGTCACTTCTGGACGAATGTTGACTTCGACAGAGAAATCAAGCTTCTCGTTATCGACAAATTCAATGGCATCAACAGTTGGACGACCTACGACGAGAACATCGTTTTCGCGAGCTGCGGCAACATAAAAATCTTGAATAGCAACGGTGATTGCTTCATCAATAACTGTCTGGCGACCGACGCGCTGATCGATCATTGCATTAGGAACTTTGCCCTTGCGAAATCCAGGGATATTTACAGATGAAGCTACCTTCTTATATGCAGCATCAACATATGAACCGAGTTCGGTGTAAGGAACATTGACATCTAAACGAACGCGAGTTGGGGAAAGTGTCTCGAGAGTGCTCTTCACGAAGTGCTCCTTATTGTCTGCATAGGTACTGCTCCACAAGTTTGACTCTAGAGCGTTAAAAAAAAATTCTGGTCGGGGCGGGGAGATTCGAACTCCCGATCTCCTGCTCCCAAAGCAGGCGCGCTAGCCACTACGCTACGCCCCGAGGCGCAGACGGAAGTCTAGAGTAATTTTTTACTCTCGCTTACACACCCTGTACGCTCAGCCTCCGCACCACTTGCGGGTGTAGCTCAATGGTAGAGCCCCAGCCTTCCAAGCTGGCCATGCCGGTTCGATCCCGGTCACCCGCTCCATATATTTAGAAGGAAGTCGAAATTGATTGCACTTCTTCAGCCATATACGAACCCTCAAGTTTTACCAACAAAGTACCAGAGGTGTTTCGCCCAACTACGAAAGTCATTGTCAATCCATAGTCAGTAGCAACGGCATTTCCATCCAAAGTAACGTCAATGTCAAAAGAATTCTCAAATCTTCCAACACCAGAGCGATATGAATATCCATGACTTACCAAATATTGGGTGGTAACTGTTGGAGATCCTGTAATTCCTGCTGATGACATTGAAAGCCAAGTGAAATTTTCACCTGGGTCATTAGGTTGATACGTAAAGACTTTTGCATGCACTAAATAACTCTTATTTGCTTTAAAACCAGTAATTGAAACCGCTTGTGACGTTCCAGTCACCCCACTCAAATCGCCAATAGTTAGAGTTCCCCGAATAACTTTTGTTGCTCCCGCTGGTCCTGTTGCACCAGTGGCACCTGTAGCTCCAGTTGGACCAGCATCACCCTGAGGTCCCGTTGCTCCTGTAGCTCCAGCACTTCCAGTTGCACCTGTTGCACCGGTAGCGCCTGTTGCTCCTGCGGCACCTGTAGCTCCTTGTGGTCCAGTTGGGCCAGCAGTTCCACCACCTGATCCGGAAGGACCAGTTGCACCTTGAGGTCCTGTCGCACCTGCAGGGCCAGTTGGTCCTGCAGGACCTGCAGCTCCTGTCGCACCTTTCTCTCCCTGCGGACCAGCAGGTCCAACACCACCACTTGTTGTCGATGCATTTGTCACAGTCTTTCCATCTGTACCGTTCTTGCCGTCACTTCCATTCTTTCCATCGCTACCACTTGCACCTGCTGCCCCAGTTGGTCCTTGCAAGTTTTGCGGAGCTGGCCACTTTCCACCTGCCTTTGGTCCAAAGAGAAGAAGACTGCGCGTATCAATATAGAAATCTCCATTAATACCAACGGTATTTGCTGGTGCGCCTTTTCCATTCAAGATTGTGTTGGGAATCGATGACGCACTTCTGCCCGCTGCATCTGCTGGTGCAGAGGTAAGTGCGGATGCAAAAAGTGCAATAGAGATAAGGATGGCTAGGCGGTTGCGCTTCACTGGTGACCTCCAGGTCGTTGGTGTGTAACCAGTGTGAAGATGAGGTCCGCGCTCTTAAATCAGGCAAACCCCCAGATTTCTCTCAGAAAGTGAGGGTGCCCACGCTTAGGGGGCTCACAAGTTTCGTCCAAAAATTCGCAAGGCGCTCACAGGTAAACGGGATATCTTTCTGAGCATCGGGCTGTTTATTACTCACACGTCGATACGAGGGTTTCGACACTCAGCAAGGGACAGGAGACATGCAAATGTCAACAAAGAAGAAGGTAGCTGCAATTGTTATTACAACTGTTGCTCTTACAGCAGGAACAGTTGGAATCTCTTCAGCAGCATCTAAATCAGCAACACGTGTTTCAACAACACGTACAACTGCTGGTGTAACGATGGCGCAAGGACATGGTGCAGAAGTTGCAGCAGTACTTGCTTCTCTAGTTACAAAGGGAACTATCACTCAGGCACAGTCTGATGCGATCACAGCAGCACTTGCAGCAGCGGAAGCTGCAGAGCATGCAAATGGTCCTCAAGGTGCACCTGGTGTTGGTCGACCAGATCCAGCAGCAATCCTTTCGCTAATCTCATCAACAATTGGTGTCGATCAAGCAACCATCAAGACTCGTCTTGCTGCAGGTGAAACCCTTGCTGCTATTGCGGGTGCAAAGAAGGATGCGTTGATCGCAGCGCTTGTTGCTGAAGAAACAAAGCGCATTGATGCAGCAGTAACAGCTGGAAAGCTCACTGCAGCACAAGCGACCACTATAAAGTCAACACTGACTGCACATGTCACCGATGAAGTTAACTCAACACGTCCAGTTGGACCAATGGGTGACGGCAAAGGTGGACGCGGTCATGGAGATAAAGGTGGAAAGGGTGGAGCATCAGGCACAACAACTCTGACTCTCCCAGCTACTCCAACTGCATAAGTAGTACGAATATGTAATTCCTCCTTGGGTAGAAAAACCCGTCACGTGAAAGCGTGGCGGGTTTTTCATTGCCCACAGATAGCGTGCTTAAATTGCGCATGCGCATTCATATCGGCAGCGACCACGCTGGCCTTGATTTCAAGAATGAACTCATTACTCACCTAGTCATGAATGGCCATGATGTAACTGACCATGGCCCCTACGAATATGACGCTCTTGATGATTACCCAGATTTCTGTATCCCATGCGCTGAGGCGGTCGCTAAAGATGCAACATCAATGGGAATTGTTCTGGGCGGTTCTGGAAATGGTGAGCAGATGGCCGCAAATAAGGTCAAAGGAATTCGCGCGGCCTTGGTCTGGAGTATCGAGACTGCACAGCTAGCCCGCGAACATAACAATGCAAATGTGATCGCTGTTGGTGGTCGTATGCATGAAGCAGATTTTGTAAAGCTGCTGATCGATACCTTTATCGCAACTCCATTTCCTGGAGATGAGCGCCATGTGCGCCGCATTAACAAGGTAGGACGCTACGAAGTCACGGGCGAGATTTAAAGTAATTTACTTCTTAAAATATCTCAGATCATTCACTTGGTGATCTTTAGTAATTCCTTGGCCTTCAAATCGAGTTACTGGCCGCCACTCAGGGCGTTCGACTAATCCCCCAGTAAAAAGTGGCGATGCGGCAAATACTTCTTGTATGTATTCGGCGTAAGGCACCCAGTCAGTTGCAATATGGAAGAAGCCCCCATCTTTAATCTTTGGATGAATCAGTTTGAGAAACTCTTGATTAATAATTCGTCGTTTGTTGTGGCGCTTCTTGGGCCACGGATCTGGAAAGAATAAGTGAACTCCGTCTACTGACTTCTCGGGAATCATCGTCTGCAAGATCGGATGTATATCGCCTTCGATGATGCGAATATTGGAAAGTCCAAGCTCTTCAATCCGAGCCATCAACTTTCCAATACCTGGCTTATGTACTTCAACGGCAATAAATCCTGTCTCAGGAAAATCGCGGCCAAGAAGTGCGGTGGCCTCTCCCATGCCAAAACCAATTTCGAGAATCACGTTGGTGAAATCTGGAAAAAGTTGATCTGGGTCTATTGGGGTGAGGGAGTAATCGATTCCATATATACCCCAATACTTATCGAGAGCGCTCTGCTGGGGGCCGGTAATGCGCGTTCCGCGTATGCGATAGCTGCGGATCGTCGGCTGTTCCATTTCGCAATCCTAACTTGTGACGGATGCGCGAGTTGGTGGTTGGATAAGGCGTTTACATAACCCGAAGGAGCAATCGTGCCAGGCACAAATATCAAGCAAGTTGAGGCAGCAGAACGTTCAACGCTTATCAAAGTCTCTCGCTACTCAATCGACCTCGACCTCACTACTGGTGCTGAAAACTTCCGCGTCAAGACTGTTGTTCACTTTGCTGGATTGAAACCTGGTGCAACCACTTATATCGATTGCGTTGGAAGCAAGGTCATCAGCGCAAAACTCAATGGCGTTGATTTTGATCCCAAGTTTGATGGCGAGACCATTTATCTACCTGCAATCGCTGCTGACAACGTTCTTGAAATCGAACACGATGGAATTTACTCAAACTCTGGCGAAGGTCTCCACCGATTTGTGGACCCTGCCGATAATGAGGTCTACCTCTATACACAATTTGAAACCGGTGATGCGCGCCGTATGTATGCCTGCTTCGATCAACCAGATCAGAAAGCAACATTCAAGATCAGCACCATTACACCTAAGCATTGGGAAGTCATCTCCAATTACGGAGTCGAATCCACTAAAGAGCTCGATGGAGATCGCAAGTTCACCCAGTTTGCAGAGTCACAGGTGATCTCTACTTATGTCACTGCAATCGTTGCAGGCGCCTACACATCAGTGCACGATGAGTACAAGGGCGAAAAAACAATTCCACTTGGTATCTATGCCCGTAAATCATTCTTTAAATATGTCGATGCGGAAAATATCTTTGAAGTCACCAAGCAAGGCTTTGCCTACTTTGAAAAGACTTTCGGTCTTGCCTATCCATTCGGTAAGTACGACCAAATTGCAGTTGCTGAATACAACTGGGGGGCGATGGAGAACGTAGGCTGCGTAACTTTCCATGAAGATGTCTTGATCTTCCGTTCCAAAGTCACCGAGCGCAACTACGTCAGCCGCGCAACCACGATTCATCACGAGATGGCGCATATGTGGTTCGGAGATTTGGTCACCATGAAGTGGTGGGAAGACCTATGGCTCAACGAATCATTTGCCGAATGGGCTTCATACCAATCAGTCTCTGAATCAACGAAGTACACACAGGCCTGGACTGAGTTCAACTCACTGCGCAAAAACTGGGCTTACCGCGTGGATCAATTAACAACTACCCACCCCATCGCAACCGAGATGGAAGATCTTGATGCCGTGCGCACCAACTTCGATGGCATCTCCTATGCCAAAGGTGCATCGGTGTTACAGCAACTTGTAGCTCACGTTGGACGAGACAATTTCATTAAGGGTCTTCGCCTATACTTTGCAAAGCACCAGTACGGAAATACAACGTTAAAAGATTTGATTGACCAACTACAAGCAGCATCAGGTCGCGATTTAACTCCATGGGTATCAACCTGGCTTCGCACAGCAGGTGTGAATACCCTTTCACCTGTCATCGAAATCGATGGAGATACCTATAAGTCAATTGCAATTAAACAACTTCCTCCAGCCATGCCTGTAGGTTCGAAAGAGCTTCGTCCACACCGTCTGCATGTAGGCCTCTTTGATATCAAGGGCGATAAGCTTTCTCGTCGTACATCCGTCGAACTCGATGTTGCTGGTGCGCTCACAGATGTAACAGAACTTGCTGGCCACAAGGTTGCAGATCTGGTCTTGGTGAACGATAAAGATCAGACTTATGCAAAGTTGCGCTTTGACGAGCGCTCTATCGCAACCATGAAGAGCCACCTCGGTTCACTCGATGATTCACTCGCGCGCGGACTTATCTGGGCATCTTTGTGGGATTCATGCCGCGACGGCGAACTCTCTACATCTGATTATGTAACAATCGCACTCAATGCGCTCAAGACTGAATCAGATATCTCAATCGTTGCTGCAACATTTCTACAATTTGAAACCGCCATCTGGGCATATGCCAACCCTGCTAAGCGCGATGCGATTCGCACTCAGGTTGCAGATGCAACGGCTGCCATGCTGGCAGCTGCTGCGCCAGGTAGCGATCACCAGATGCAATTTGCTCGTGCCTTTGCAAATAATGCAATTACTCCAGCGCACTTCGAAAAGATCAAGGCGATTCTCAACGGTTCAGAGAACGGTCTGGTTCTCGATGCTGATTTACGTTGGTATGTATTCCTCTGTGGCGTAAAGCGCGGAGTATTTGGCACTGCCGAAATCGAGGCAGAGTCAGCAAAGGACAACACTGCACACGGCAAGCAGTACACCGCTTACGCCTACGCAGCCATGCCGACCAAGGAAGCAAAAGCAAAGGCCTTTAACTCAGTTACTAAGGACAATCTCTCCAACACAATCCACTCCTATATGTGCCGTGGATTTAACGAGAATATCCATCACGAACTTCTTGCCGACTTTGTCGATCCTTACTTCAAAGCAATTCTTGAAGTCTGGGAGACAAAAGGCTTTGAGATTGCCGAAACAACGGCAACCTTGATGTTCCCATCATGGGTTATCAGTGAGGAAACTGTGAAGAAGGCGCAGCATTGGCTAGATGTCACCGGTAAAGATGCTTCAAATGCACTTCGCCGTTCAGTGACCGAAGGCCGCGATGCTATGTCGCGTGCGCTAAAAGCTCGCGCTGCAGATAAGTAATTACTCGATAGAAGTAATTACTGAAGAAGAGCTTGCGCTCTTTTGCTTCTTATCTCCTGTAAGCGCCCACACAATGATTGAGATGGCAAGAAAAATCCCAACAGGTGCTGCCACAAAGTAGGTAAAGGTTTGAAGCGCTGTAAGGCCCTCGCCGGGCATTGCACCTGGCTCTTGGTTGATATTTCCTGAAAGAAGTGCGACCTGAGAAATTGTCTTGATCATGTGCGCAGTCTATGCAGTAGCTGCAGCGACGCCAAATGGTTCAAGATATGGCAGCCATCTAGATTCAGTGCGACCTGTTCCAAGAATTCTCCATGCTGCTCCGACTGGTTCGCGAGGAAGTGAACGAAGTCGCCAACCAAGTTCTTTCAGTGGTTTATCTGCTTTGACATGGTTGCACTTGTGACAAGCACTCACCACATTTTCCCAATTGTGACCGCCACCACGAGAGCGTGGGATCACGTGATCGATAGAAGTTGCAGGTGCATGGCAGTAGACACAACGACCACCATCACGGGCAAAGATTGCGCGACGTGAAAGTGGAACTGCATGGCGATATGGAATCTTGACGAATTTATTGAGGCGAATCACAAGTGGTAGTTCGATGTGACCAGTTGCAAAGTGCAGAACAGTGCCCGATGACTCAATCATGGTTGCGCGATTATTGAGTACCAAAATTAAGGCACGCCGATCAGTAACAACACCTAGTGGCTCATAGGTGGCGTTGAGTACCAATGTGCGGTTCATCATTTCCCCGGTTCCAACGCGTGGCTCGCGTTGATTGGGTTATATTGCCGTAAAAGTGAGCCCCGTAGGGGTATTTCGTGGTGAAGTTTCGATAAAGATTTCACTAACCTTGCCCACATGAGCGAACGCACGCAGGCCATCTGGGATTGGTTCAATGGGGCCCCACTTCGAGTTCTCGTTATCTTCCTCATTGCCAGCATCAGTCATCTCACCGGCCATCGTGCAATCGATCGAGCCATCGTTCGTTTGGCCAATGCAGATCTCAAGCCCGGCCCTGGTACAGCAAAGCGCCAAGCAGAACGTGCGCGCACTATCGGAACAGTATTTAGTTCAACATTTAATGCAGCTGTCTGGATTATTGCAATCGGAATGATTCTCGGTGAATTTGGATTTAATCTCGGTCCCGTTATCGCATCCGCAGGTGTGATTGGCGTTGCTCTAGGACTTGGTGCACAGTCGCTGGTGCGCGATGTGCTCTCAGGAATCTTTATGTTGATCGAAGATCAATATGGCGTCGGAGATGATGTCACAGTGCAAGATGTCGAAGGAAAAGTTGAGCGAGTAGGTCTACGTATTACCCAGGTGCGCGATAAGAAGAATGTGCTCTGGTATATCCGCAACGGTGAAATTCTCATTGTCGGAAACAAATCTCAAAAGCGCTAGCTAATCGAGCTGATTGACCATATGCAAAGCTGCGCCTTCTAAATAGCGCCATAACTTTTCGCGATGTGCTTCATCCATTTCAACGCCATCAATCGCAGCTTTCATACACGATAGCCAAGCATCTTTAGCCGCTGGATTGATATGAAAGCCAGCATGGCGCATACGAAGGCGGGGGTGTCCGCGCTCTTCTTGGTAGGTGGTGGGCCCGCCCCAATATTGTTCAAGGAATAATTGAAGTCTGCGCGCTGCACCTTTCATATCTGACTCTGGATACATCGGGCGCAGAATTTCATTGGTTGCAACGTGCGCATAGAATTGAGAAACCAGATCTGCGAAGAAGGCTTCTCCCCCAAATAGTTCGTAGTAATTAGTTGTATCGCGCTCCACCTTAGCCTCGCAATTCTGCAGTCGACTTTTCTTTAGCTATCTGCAGAACAGCTATAGCTGCGACGAGGCACATCGTTGCTGAGATATAGAAAGCAAGTGCGTAGTCACCGAGTTTGACGCGTAATACTGCAGCGCCGATTGCTGCAATCGATGCACCGATTTGGTGTCCGACAAAGACCCAGCCATAGACAACAGCTGAGCGTTGCGTTCCCATCACGATGCGACAGAGCATCAACGTGGGCGGAACTGTTGCCACCCAATCGAGTCCGTAGAAAATGATGAAGACAAGAGTGGATGGATGCATCGTGCTAAAGAGGATGGATGGAAGTAAGAAGAGAGATAACCCACGAAGTCCGTAGTAGAAGAAGAGAAGACGGCGCGGATCCATGCGGTCGGTCAGCCACCCGGAAAAGATTGTTCCGATGACATCAAAGACACCCACAAGTGCAAGTAAACCTGCAGCAACTGTCTCGTCCATTCCGTGATCATGTGCTGCAGGAATGAAGTGAGTTCCAATCAAGCCATTAGTTGATAGGCCACATACCAAGAAGGTTCCAAAGAGAATCCAAAATTCTTTTGATCGCGATGAAACTTTTAAGGTATCAATCGCGATGTGACCTGCAGAGAGTTCATTTGGTGCTGGTGGCTGCCAATTATCGGGAGCACCATAAGGTGCCAATCCAAGTAATTCAGGCTTCTCTTTTAAGAAGAGATAGATAAAAGGAATAACCAGCGCCGCTGCGCCTCCGACAGTGAGTGAAACGCTCTTCCATCCGTATGCAATTGCGAAGTGTGACAACATCGGCAAGAAGACCAACTGCCCACTTGCAGTAGCTGCAGTCAGTGCACCAACTACAATTCCCTTTTTAGCAACGAACCATCGATTAGCAACAGTTGCAGCAAAGACAAGTGCCATCGAACCTGCACCAATTCCCACGCCGATTCCCCACAGTGCCCACAAATGCCACGGTTGCGTCATGAAGGTCGTTGATGTTGCACTGATTGAAACTAGCGCCAGTGCTGACATCACTACTTTGCGCACGGTAAAGCGCTCCATCAACGCTGCCGCAAATGGTGCAACCAAACCAAAGAGCAGTACGTTGATTGACACAGCTAAAGAGATTTGTGAGCGCGACCAACCAAAAGCTTCTTCAAGTGGAATGATGAGTACTGATGGCGCAGATCGATATCCAGCAGAAGCCATTAAGGTAAAGAAGGTAACAGTTACTGCAATCCACCCTGGATGGATTTTTTGTTGTGCCACGAGTTAAGCCTTGAGGTATGTATTAAGGAAAGCGCGCTCTTCATCTGACAAGGGACGTGACTTCTTGGTCTCCATCGATACTGCTACTTGCACTGTCTTTACTCGTGCGTGGACAACGCCGTTATCACCCAGCACTTCATAGCCCAAAGTGAAAGAAGAGTTACCGATAGATTCAACCCAGAGCGTGACGTCGTAGAAGCGTCCACCTTCATAGATTGGTGCGATGAAATCTACTTCTGCGCGAGCAACCACCATCTCAACCAGCGTTGGTCTCTGATTCTGTGACGCATATTGATAGTACGACCACTGAAAACGAGCTTCCTGAATATATGTCAGGTACTTGGCATTATTGACATGGCCGAAGGCATCAATGTCATCCCAGCGAATAAATTGCTTATTTGTATAAATCATCAGCGAGTGAGCTTTCGATAGGTGGCGCGATGAGGACGAGCCGCATCAGCACCCAAACGAGAAATTTTATTCTCTTCATAGGATTCAAAGTTTCCTTCAAACCAGAACCACTTGGAATCACCCTCATAGGCCAAAATGTGAGTTGCCACGCGATCAAGGAACCAGCGATCGTGAGAGATCACAACAGCGCAACCAGGAAATTCAAGTAAGGCATTTTCTAGCGAACCAAGAGTTTCTACATCTAGATCATTCGTTGGCTCATCGAGCAGCAATAGATTTCCACCCTGTTTCAAAGTAAGTGCCAAATTGAGGCGGTTACGTTCGCCGCCAGAAAGAACTCCTGCAGGTTTCTGTTGATCAGGGCCCTTAAAACCAAATGCTGCAACATATGCACGTGATGGCATTTCAACCTGTCCGACCTTCATAAAATCAAGGCCATCAGAGACAACTTCAAAAAGTGATTTCTTGGGATCGATGCCACCACGTGACTGATCGACATAAGAAATCTTTACCGTCTCACCGATTTTCACCGAACCAGAATCCGGTTCTTCTAATCCAAGAATGGTCTTAAAGAGCGTTGTCTTACCAGCGCCGTTTGGTCCAATCACTCCAACAATGCCGTTACGGGGCAAAGTAAATGAGAGATCATCGATTAATACGCGATCGCCGAAACCTTTAACGAGATGTTCGACTTCGACAACAACATTTCCAAGACGTGGGCCAGGTGGAATCTGAATTTCATCAAAGTCCAACTTACGCATCTTGTCTGCTTCAGCTGCCATCTCTTCATAGCGAGCAAGGCGTGCCTTTGATTTTGCTTGTCGACCTTTTGCGTTCTGGCGAACCCAATCGAGTTCTTCAGCCAAACGCTTAGCGCGCTTTGCATCCTTCTGTCCTTCGACCTTGAGGCGTGCGGCCTTGGTGTCAAGATATGTGGAGTAGTTGCCTTCATAGGGATAGGCACGGCCGCGATCGAGTTCGAGAATCCACTGTGCAACGTTGTCCAAGAAGTATCTATCGTGAGTAATCGCTACAACGGTGCCTGGATACTTACTTAAATGTTGTTCGAGCCATAAAACTGATTCAGCATCTAAGTGGTTCGTTGGTTCATCCAGGAGCAATAGATCAGGAGCTTCCAGCAACAACTTGCAGAGCGCTACGCGGCGCTTTTCTCCACCTGAAAGAACTTTGACATCGGCATCCCCCGGCGGGCAACGAAGTGCATCCATCGCTTGCTCGAGCTGTGAATCAAGTTCCCATGCATTGCGATGATCGAGCTGTTCTTGCAACTCACCCATTTCAGCTAAGAGCTTGTCGTAATCGGCATCAGGATTAGCCATCTCTTCAGAGATCTCATTGAAGCGGCGCACCATCTCCATGGTTTCAGCAACGCCTTCTTGCACATTTTCCAGAACAGTTTTCTCTTCATTTAAATGTGGCTCTTGCAGAAGAATTCCTACTGTGTAACCAGGTGTTAAGTAAGCCTCACCATTAGATGGTTGCTGAAGGCCTGCCATGATTTGAAGGACTGTTGATTTACCAGCACCGTTGGGACCGACAACACCGATCTTTGCGCCAGGTAAGAACATCAAAGTCACATCATCGAGAATTACCTTCTCGCCATGCGCTTTACGCGCCTTCTTCATCGTGTAAATGAACTCAGCCATAAGGCGAGACTCTACCCGTCAATGCTTCGGTAGACTTACTCCGCAATCGCAGAGATTGCTCACACGTGCCCGTAGCTCAGTCGGATAGAGCAACCGCCTTCTAAGCGGTAGGTCGCTGGTTCGATTCCAGCCGGGCACACACCGCTTCTCACAACACTTCCTATGGAAAGCAAAGAACCCCAGACCGTTTCTGGCCCGGGGTTCTTTTACCTTAGAGAAAGTAGCTAGATGCGTTATGCAATCTTTGCTGTGAGAGAAAGGATTGCCTTACCAAGACCTGAAGTCTTAGTGATTGGAATCATTCCTTCTGTTGTGACCTTTGTTGAGCATTCAAATGCCATGTATTCAACCTGGCGCTTTACTGCTGCTGCAAGATCTGCCTTGCCGTAGTTTGACTTAACCATTGCATATGTACCCGCTGTGAATGGGTAAGCATCTGCATCAGTTGTCTTGTAGTTCCATGAGATAAGACCTGTTGCTGCATCGAGTGTTGATACTGCGAACATAGCCTGTGCTCCTGCTACATCTGGTGAAACAGTCTTTCCAGCGTTATTGATAACAACTGCAGCCTTAAGAGCTGGGTTAGCTGTGATGAAGCCTGTTTCGATGTAAGCGATTGAGTACTTAGTACGAGCTGCAAGTGCTGCAACGCCGTCTGAGCCTGAAGCAGCCTGGAACTGTGCTGGGAACTTTGTTACATCTGTTGGGTTAGATGATACGAATGAGTCGTTTCCGGCCTTTGTCCATACTGTTGGCGCTACACCAGCAAGTGCTGATGTGAAGTTATTTGTTGTACCTGATGTTGAACCACGGTATATAACAGTGATTGGCTTATCAGGCATTGTGAATGGAATTGTAAGTGTGCGGTAGTGATCGACTACTGGAGCACCCTTAGCATCAAGAACGTTCTTACCGTTCTGTTGCTTGTAAACAGGGATTGAGCGAACGCGCTGTGCATCTGCAACGATTGCTGGATCATTCCAACGTGAAATCTTACCTGTGAAGATCTTTGCAAGAGTATCAACTGAAAGCTGAAGCTGCTTGTTTGAAGAGTTGTTCAAGTTGTATGCGATACCGATTGGCCATACAGCTGCTGGGATATGGAAAACGCCAGCTGGTGCTGTTGTGTTAGCTGAGTCAGAGAACGCCATATCTTTTGTACCAGCGTTGATCGCTGTCTTACCAGTACCTGAACCGCCACCTGCATGTGAAAGTGTGTCCTTAGTATCTGCCTGGTAATTTGTCTTGCACTTCTCGAGGAATGTTGAAACAGATGTAGCACCTGCTGATGTGAGGTCATATGCAACAGCTGATGGAGCAATAGCTACCACTGCTGCAGTAGCAAGAATTGCCACCTTTGAAATTGAAGGAATACGCATTGTCTGCCTTTCGTAGTTTTTGAACGCGTTCGTGGACGAACATTCTCCGAAAGAGTTAACCTAAAGGGGCACTCAAGGTAAACAGTCAGTAAACACTGGGTGAAGGGTTGGCTACTACCCGAATCGACCTGTGACGTAATTTTCAGTGCGCTCATCGCGTGGGCGAGAGAAGATCTCATTGGTTGGCCCTACTTCAATCATCTGTCCTGGGCCACCGTCTGAGAGGAAGAAGGCTGTGTAGTCAGAGACGCGAGCAGCCTGCTGCATATTGTGGGTAACGATGACGATAGTCATCGACTTTGAGAGCTGCGAGATTGTCTCTTCAATACGAAGAGTTGATCCTGGATCTAGCGCTGAACATGGCTCATCCATCAGCAAGACCTTTGGCTTCACAGCGAGTGCGCGAGCGATGCAGAGGCGCTGCTGCTGACCACCTGAGAGGCCTCCTGCGTGTGCACTAAGGCGGTCTTTAACTTCAGTCCACAGACCTGCGCGAGTAAGGCACTCCTCCAAGAGGTCTTCATTGTTCTCAACTTTAAGCTGTGCAAGTTTGATTCCAGACAATACGTTCTCGCCAATAGTCATCGATGGGAATGGGTTTGGCTTCTGAAAGACCATACCGATTTGAAGACGGATTTTTGTAACGTCGATTCCTGGCTCATAGATATCTTTTCCATCAAGGAGAACCTGACCGGCCATTGATGTGCGAGGAATAAATTCGTGCATACGGTTGAGTGTGCGAATAAATGTTGACTTGCCGCAACCTGATGGACCAATCAGAGCTGTGACAGTACCTGCTGAGAAGTCGAGTGAGACATCTTCGAGAGCATGGTGCTTATCGAACCAGGCGTGGACTCCGCGAGCCTCAAGACCAGTGCCGAGAGGTGATGTGCCAGCAACCTTTGCCTCAGCGCGCTTTGCAGCGACATCTGATAGCGATGAAGGTGTGGTGTTCTGGTTTTCGCTCATGAGAGTTCCATTCTGAGTTATTTGGCTCGACTTGTCCATTAATTTCTTGACTATCTCTTTGGTTGTTTCGATCCGAAGGCACGGGCCGCCACAAACATGATGAGAACAACGATGAGTAGAACGAGGATCGCTGACCACGCTCGTTGAATCGACTCAGGTGTTCCACCCATCAATCCAGCCCATACAACGGTTGGGATAGTCCCGCTATCGCCCTTGAATGGGTTGAAATTGTAAGAGTCAAAGACACCCACCGTGAAGAGCAGTGGCGCTGTCTCTCCCGCAATACGTGCCACACCAAGAATTGTTGCCGTAATCAATCCGCTGCGAGCTGCAGGAACTACGACGAGAGCGACGGTCTTCCATTGGGTTGCACCCATCGCAAGGCCAGCTTCACGAAGATCGCTAGGAACCAAGTTCAATACTTCTTGTGCTGTACGAGTAACAGTTGGAACCATAAGAATGGTCAGCGCTAAGCCACCCAGGAAGGTCGATGAACGAAGAGGTGTGTTAAGAATAATTGCTGCATAGATAAAGAGGCCTGCAACAACAGATGGAACACCTGACATCGCCTGCACCAAGAATTGAATGAGTCCTGCTGCTCTTCCCTTAATTTCGGTTAAGTAAAGCGCGGTGAGGATTCCCATTGGGACAGAGAAGATGATTGCAATAACAATCAAGATCACAGTTCCAAGAATTGCGTGGAGAATTCCACCCTTACCGATGGGATCAAAGAGAGATGCCTCGCGCATATTTTGAGTAACGAATGCAAGGTTGATTCCCTTAACGCCATTTGAGATGGTCGCCCAGAGAATGGAGAAGACGGCCATAGAGACTATGACTCCACCAAAGAGAGTTACCTTGGCGGCTAGTGAATCCTTAACGCCCTTAGAGCCAGATTTGCTCACTACAAAGAGTGAATCAATGATGAACCACGTGATGAAGAAGAGGAAGAAGTAGGCAAGCTTGCCCTTCATCGGTGTTACGGCGACGATAGTCAAAGTTGCAAGGATTGAGAGTGCGACGGAGAGAGCAGTCAGTGCTCGATCACGCGGAGTTGCCGCCCATGGGCGAGTTGGTGCTACAGATGGCTTCTGCGAAATAGTTGACATATTAGCGACCTGACTTCACAGCGCGTGTGACTACAAAGTTTGCGAAGAAGTTCACAATCAGCGTGAGAATAAAGAGGACGAGTCCTGCTGCCATGAGCGCACTGATTTCAGTCTTGCCCGCTTCTCCCCACTTCTGAATAATCATCGAAGCGACGTTTCCGCCTTGCGTGAAGAGAATTTGGAAGTTGGTACGAAAGACAATATTGAGTACTGAATACACCGCAACTGTTTCACCGAAAGCACGGCCAAGGCCCAACATCGAACCACCGACAACACCACCCGCACCGAAGGGAAGCACGACAGCACGGATCATTCCCCACTTTGTAGCACCTAGTGCATATGCAGCCTGGATACGATCCAGTGGGGTTTGTGAAAATACTTCACGTGAGACAGATGTGATGATAGGAATAATCATTACTGAGAGCACAATGCCTGCAATAAATGGTGAGCGTGAATAGACACCTTGTGGAACATCAAAGATATAAATCCATCCGAGCCACTTTTGAATCAACTTCGCCCAATATTCAGCCATCGGCATCAAGACAAAGAATCCCCACAAGCCATAAAGGATTGATGGGAAGGCAGCCATTAAGTCAACGATGGTCACAAGAACCTTCTTCACACGCTCTGGCGCGTAGAAGGTGAGGAAGAGCGCTGTGAGAACTGACAGTGGAACAGCGATTACAAGGGCTACAAAGGAGATGACAACAGTTCCAATGAGCATTGCTTGCAAACCAAAGACAGCTACCTCTTTACCCGCTTCATCTTGTGTAACAGACCATTCGAAGTGAGTAATAAATCCAAGTCCTTGCTCCTTAAAAGTTGTAAAACCTTTAAGGAGAAGAAAGATTGCAATGAGAGAGAGAATCAGGAGTGCAGAGAAGCTAAATGCAGTGACGATGCCGCGGAATATTTGATCCGATACGCGTGGCTTGGTCGTGATTTTGCGAGCCGCCGGGATCACCTTCGCGGGTGTATCGATAGACATGTGGGCATCCTTCATCCAACCCGTGTAAAAGAGAAGTCCTGAATATGAACAGAAGGTGAACGAATCTTGAATTATCGCCCTTGTGCTCCTAGCCCCTACCCTAAAGCCCATGACTGCCGCGCTGCCACACCTGATTTGGATTGATTGCGAAATGACAGGGCTCGATCTCACAACCGATGCCCTCGTTGAAATCGCAGTACTCGTTACCGACTCAGAATTAAATGTTATCGGTGAAGGTGTTGATGTTGTCATCCATGCAACCGAAGGACAGCTTGCATCGATGAATGATCTTGTCCGCGAGATGCATTCTGCATCAGGGTTGATTACCGAGATTCCCAAGGGAATTTCCATGGCGAGCGCCGAAGAGCAGATACTTACCTATCTGCAATCTGCAGGAACTGAACCAGGTAAATCTCCTCTTGCTGGCAATTCAGTTTCAGTCGATCGCAACTTCATCGCGCGCGATATGCAGAAATTACATGAGTACCTTCACTACCGAACCATCGATGTCTCATCGATTAAAGAGCTAGCCCGTCGCTGGTATCCCAAGACCTACTTTGCTGCCCCTGCCAAGACTGGCAACCACCGCGCACTCGGAGATATTCAAGATTCCATCGCTGAATTGGCCTATTACCGAGCGGCACTCTTCATCAATAGCGATAACAATTCGACCACTACAGAGTCGAACGGGTAAAGTAACCCCTGCACAGCACATGGTGGGCGTAGCTCAGCTGGTAGAGCACTCGGTTGTGGTCCGAGATGTCGCGGGTTCGAGCCCCGTCGTTCACCCCAAGTTTTACTTCTAATCTATAGAGAGTCGGTTCATATGATCTTCGACGTTGTTGTTGAAATCCCAGCGGGCTCACGCAATAAGTACGAGATCAATCACGATACTCACGAAGTACGCCTCGACCGCATGCTCTTTACAGCAACTCGCTTCCCTCACGACTACGGCTTCGTCAAGAACACTCTTTCTAATGATGGTGATCCACTCGATGCGCTGATTATGTTGGATGAACCCACATTTCCTGGCTGCGTAGTTTCCTGCCGCGTTATCGGAATGTTCCGCATGACCGATGAAAAAGGTGGCGACGACAAGCTTCTCTGTGTTGCAGCTGGTGATATCCGCAAGAACAATCTCAAAGATTTAGCTGACGTTCCATCGTATGAACTCGATGAAATTAAGCACTTCTTCGAGGTCTATAAGACACTGGAGCCAGGTAAGGAAGTTCACGGCGGAGACTGGGTTGGCCACGATGAAGCCGAAAAAGAAATCCACGCATCCTATGCACGATATAAGGAGACTCATTAAGAATGCAGGCAATCAATAGCGGCGATACCGCCTGGGTTTTAGCAAGTGGTGCACTCGTTCTCTTTATGACTCCAGGCCTTGCCGTCTTCTACGGCGGAATGGTTCGCGCAAAGTCAGTACTCAATATGATGATGATGTCATTTGCTGCAATGGGCGTCACCACCATCATCTGGGTTCTCTACGGTTACTCACTCGCTTTCGGAAAATCTCACGGCGGCCTGATTGGTGGCTTTGATCATCTCGGACTTGCTGCAACTCTGGATCAAGTCACTGGCCCTGAAGGTCACCAAATTCCTGTTCTTGCCTTTGCCATGTTCCAACTCACCTTCGCCATCATCACAGTGGCACTTCTTTCAGGTGCAATTGCAGACCGCGCTAAGTACGGATCATGGGTTGTCTTTGTCGCAGTCTGGATCACTCTCGTCTACATTCCTGTTGCACACTGGGCATTTGCTGCACAGAACGGTGAAGGTGGATGGATGATCGACAAACTCAAGGCGCTCGACTTCGCTGGCGGAACTGTCGTTGAAATTAATTCAGGTGCTGCTGCCCTTGCACTCGCACTCGTTCTCGGAAAGCGCGATGGATTTAAGCGCGACCCAATGCGCCCACACAATATGCCGCTGGTACTACTCGGCGCTGGAATGCTCTGGTTTGGTTGGTTTGGATTTAACGCAGGTTCTGCTCTTTCTGCAGGATCATTAGCTGCAACTGCAATGATCAATACTCAAATCGCAACAGCTGCTGCTGCTATGACATGGGTTGCCTTCGAAAAGAAGCGCGATGGCAAAGCAACAACTCTAGGTGTTGCATCAGGAGCCATTGCCGGCGCTGTTGCCATCACCCCTGCCTGCGGATTTCTCAATCCACTTGGCGCACTGATTCTCGGACTCCTTGCCGGTATTGCATCTGCGTGGGCAGTCACTCGCAAATATAAATTTGGTTATGACGATTCACTCGATGTCGTCGGTGTTCACGGTGTGGGTGGAATCCTCGGAATGCTCGCCATTGGACTCCTTGCCACCATCACAGCAAATGAAGCTGGTGCTAACGGACTCTTCTTCCATGGAGGAACAACACAACTGAACCGCCAAGTCATCGCTCTTGTCGTTGTTGCACTCTTCTCATTCGCAGCAACTTGGCTGATTGCAACCACAATTCAAAAGACCATCGGCTTCCGCGTTTACCGCGATGACGAGCTCACTGGTTTGGATACGACATTCCACGCAGAATCTGCCTATGACATCACCGGAAATTCAAACCGCTACTAAGGAGCTCCCATGAAACTGATCACCGCCATCGTGAAGCCTGCAAAGGTCGACGACATCAAAGTTGCACTGCAAGCTGCCGGTGTTGCTGGCATGACTGTCTCTGAGACCCGTGGTTTTGGTCGCCAGAAAGGCCACACCGAGATCTACCGCGGCGCTGAATACACCGTGGATTTCATTCCCAAGGTGCGCATCGAAGTTCTTGCCGATGATGCCGATGCTCAATCCATCGTCGACACCATCGTGACAGCTGCAAACACTGGCTCAATCGGTGATGGAAAGTTATGGGTCACACCTGTGGAACAGGTCATACGTATCCGCACTGGTGAACGCGGAGGCGATGCACTTTAATAAAGTGTATGACCCAGTCACTGAAGACTCAGCAGTGGGCAACACCTGCTTCGCAAGAACTAATCACCCGCATTGCTTCTCAAGTGGATGCAAAGTCCGGGGCTGATGTTCAGAAGTGGATTGAAGAGTTAGCGCAAGAGAATCATCGTCTTCACGATATTGAAGGCATCAATCTAAATCCCGCAACAAATATTCTCAATCCTCGCGCAGAAAAACTTCTCTCATCAGGTATTGGCTCTCGCGCTTCACTCGGTCACCCTGGTGATAAATATGAAACTGGCCTTGGCGCTATCGAGCAGATAGAAATCATCACGCAAGAACTTGCCTGCGAAGTATTTGGCTCCACCTATGCAGAATTCCGTGTTCCTTCAGGTGCCATCGCAAATCTCTACGCCTTTATGGCTAACACCGAACCCGGTGACACCATCATCGCTCCCCCACCAACAATCGGCGGACACGTCACTCACCACAAAGGTGGATCTGCCGGTCTCTATCGCCTTAAGACAATCTCAGCACCTGTGGATGCCTCCGGTTACACGATTGATATAGACGCGCTAAGAAAACTTGCCCACGAAGTAAAGCCAACGATGATCACAATCGGTGGTTCGCTCAATCTCTTCCACCATCCCATTGCTGAAGTTCGTGCCATCGCGGATGAAGTGGGAGCGAAAGTACTTTTCGATGCAGCACATCTATGCGGAATGATCGCTGGAAAAGTTTGGCCGCAACCACTTGTCGAAGGCGCACACTTAATGACTTTCTCTACCTACAAGTCACTCGGTGGTCCCGCAGGCGGGTTGATCGTCACCAACGACGATGCCATCGCACAGAAACTTGATGCCATCGCATACCCAGGGCTCACCGCAAATTTCGATGCAGCAAAGACTGCTGCCCTTGGCGTAACACTTCAAGATTGGAAAGCTGTCGGAAGAGATTACGCACACATGATGGTGAAGACCTCGCAAGCACTCGCCCACAACTTACAGAATCGCGGCGTCAATATTTATGCAGCAGATAAAGGCTTCACCATGTCCCACCAATTCGCAATCCTTGCTGCTGCCTATGGCGGTGGACAAACAGCTGCAAAACGCATGGGCGAAGCAGGCCTTCTTGCCTGCGGAATCGGATTACCAATTGCACCTGTTGACGGTGATCTCAATGGACTTCGTATCGGCACACCGGAAATAGTTCGAATTGGAATGAAGGTTGAACATATGGATCAACTCGCAGATTTCATCGCACGTTCACTTGACCCTTCATCAAATCCAGAATCAATCAAACGCGAAGTAACTGATTGGCGCAAACAATTTAACGGTGTGCACTACACCGTAGACCTACCTAACTAACTGGCACTTTCTGACCAGGGCACTTAGCCAATATTGCAACCATCGCAGCTTTCTCAGGCGGTACTACCCACAACGAATACTTTGCTTTCACCGCAATCTGCTGAGCAACATAGGCACATCTAAAACTTTTCAGCGGCGGAAGCCATGTTGCAGCATCACCATCGCTCTTCTGTTGATTCAGACTTCCCTTGACAGCAAATAAGTTTATTGGATCGTTAGCTAGTGCTTTTCGCTGATCAGCACTTAATCTAAAAGCACCTGTCTGCCAGGCATTAGATAGCGCCACCACATGATCAATCTGGACTTCCATGCTCGTCATATTTCCACGAATAAAGTTGATAGTTTCACCTGAATATCTATCGACCAAAGTTCCTGATGCGACAACACAATTTCGAGTTCCCGCCTTATAAATAATCGCTGTTAAATCCCGTTTCAAAATGTCGTTGCGGGTATCGCACCCATTGCGGTCGACATCAGCCCACGCCTGACCAAATTGATCGCGGGTATAACCGGTCTTGGGTGCGCGACCTTTGACAGGAAGAGTCTCGAGTACTGCTGTAGCCAGCCCCGGCTGCTCTGCCGTGGCTGTTGGAGAAGGGAGAATTCCAACAAGCAACGCAGAAACAACTGTGGCTATCCGTATTTCCCAGCGAGACATCTCACTATCTTCGCGTCCGAAACGTGGTTATACAAGGCGCGGCGCGCTGGTAGGGTCTGCTCTGCCTTTAAACGTTCCCGCGTTTAAATGGGTTGTTAGCTCAGTTGGTAGAGCAGGTGACTCTTAATCACCGGGTCGGGGGTTCGAGTCCCTCACAACCCACTTAGTGGATTACTTACTGAATTTAGGTAAGTGCAGATCAAATTGGATAGAAATAACGCGGGTGAGGATTACAACTGCTCCCCCAACGATTGCACAGATATTTTCACCGAAGCTAAATTGATGAAGCGCTACAAAAGTGGCTGCACCCATCAGCGATGATGTTCCAATAGTTTCCCGGTGAAGTAAGACAGGCTCCAGTTGGCACAGTACATCGCGCAATAAGCCACCGGTAACAGCTGTAATTGCTCCCAAGATAATCGCTGCAAACCAAGTGACATCCATTTCGAAGGCAAGCTGTGCTCCTGACATGGTTGCCACTGCAAGTCCGAAGGTATCCATAATCAAGAGCGTCTTGCCGATATGAGTAACTCGTCTAAATACCAATGTGATAAGAACTGCAGCGATGATGCTGGAAATAATCCACGGATCAATAATCCAGATGGGGCGAAGTCCAAGAAAAACGTTTCTTAAAGTTCCACCTGAGACTGATGCAATTCCTGCGATAAATGCGATTCCGCCGTAATCGAGCCCCTTATCGGCTGCAACTCGCGCTCCCACGAGAGCGAAGACAAAGGTGGAAAGGAGATCAAGAAAATGGAGCAGAGTCATGGGTACAGGGTACGCAATCAGAGCGAGAGCCTGCACAAATCTGCAAAATCGTTTCATTTACGTCACATTTTGCGTGTTTAGGTATCGGTAACGCGCTCGCTTCCGTAGAGTTCCGCGCATGTCAAAAGCGAAGAAGACCACCACAGCCAAGAAGCAATCTGGACTCAGCACCGATAAGAATTGGTGGCGCCAAGCTGCCATCTATCAGATCTATCCACGTAGCTTTGCCGACTCTAATGGCGATGGCATCGGTGATATCAAGGGAATCACTTCACGTATTCCATATTTGAAGTCACTGGCAATCGATGCAGTGTGGCTCAGTCCCTTCTATCCATCAGCACTTGCTGATGGTGGCTATGACGTTGATGATTACCGCGATGTCGATCCCAAACTAGGAACTCTCGCTGACTTCGATGAAATGCTTGCTGGTCTTCACAAAGAAGGCATTCGTGTATTTGTCGATATCGTTCCCAACCACTCCTCCAATTTGCACGAATGGTTTAAGGAAGCACTTGCTGCAAAGCCTGGATCAAAGGCGCGCGATCGCTATATCTTCCGCGATGGAAAGGGAAAGAATGGCGAAGTTCCACCATCAGATTGGGTCTCACACTTTGCTCCATCTGCATGGACCCACGAATCAACATTCGGTGGAAAGAACAATCAATGGTTCTTGCACTGGTTTGCACCAGAACAGCCAGATTTCAACTGGGAGAACCCGGAAGTACATAAAGATTTCCTCAAGACTTTAAAGTTCTGGTCTGACCGAGGCGTTGACGGATTCCGTATCGATGTGGCACACGGTCTCACAAAAGATCTCTCAGAACCTTTCCGCAGTATGCCTGTGCATGAAGGGCTAGAAGAGCGCGGCAATAAGGGCAAGGGAATTTGGGGCGATCGCAACGAAGTATTTGCAATCTATAAAGGGTGGCGCAAACTCTTCAATCAATACGATCCACCTCGCGTTGCAGTAGCTGAAGCATTTGTGCACCCTGAGCGCCTTCCGCTCTACGCCAGCACCAAGACTTTGGGTCAGTGTTTTGATTTCCGCTTTATCGAAACACCATTTGAGGCACATGCCTACAAAATCGCTACACAAGAAGCTATTGAGCTCGCTGCAAAGAATAAATCTTCCTGCACATGGACGCTTTCAAACCATGATCAGATTCGCCATGCAACGAAGATGGGGCTCAATCCTGCTGTCGATCGTCGTTCATGGATGCTTTCAAATGGAACTTCACATCCGCTCGATATGAAGTCAGGTACACAAAATGCACTCGCTGCTTCTCTGTATATCTTGGGACTTCCTGGCTCGACCTATATGTATCAGGGTGAAGAACTTGGCCTTCATGAAGTAACAGATATTCCTGAGAGTGAAATTCAAGATCCGCAGTATCTGCGTAATCTCAAAGTGGAAAAGGGGCGCGATGGTTGCCGAGTTCCACTGCCGTGGAAATCAACAGGATCTTCATTTGGTTTTGGAACAGGTGGAGCACACTTGCCTCAACCGAAGTGGTTTGCCGATTACTCCGTTGAAGTGGAAGAAAAGAATGCACTGTCACCTCTTGCGATCTATCGCAAGGCGTTAGCCCTTCGCAAAGAGCTGCAGACTAAGGAAGAGATTAAGTGGCATAAGACTAAGGATGTCTCTGTGCTGCACTATTCACGCCCGAATGGCTGGAATGTGATTACCAACTTCCGCGGACATGCTTATCCAATGCCTAAGGGAGAAATCCTTGTGGCGTCATCACCACTTGTAGGTGGTCGCATTCCTGCAGGAACAACAGTCTGGTTTAGGAAGAAGTAACTTCTTAAGAAACGGCAATAATGTCGACTGAGAAGATCAAAGTCTCATTTGGTCCGATGGGACCAGCACCTGCTGCGCCATAACCCATTGATGGGGGCAAGATAAGGAGGCGACGTCCGCCAACTTTTGCTCCTGGCAGACCTTTCTGCCATCCCTCAACAACTTGTGCCAATGGAAATGTTGCAGGTTGTCCATTCCATGAAGATTCAATGATCTTTCCGGTTGACCATGCCATTAAGGTGTAATGAACAGTCAACGTTGAAGTAGGAAGAACTTCTGCGCCAGTTCCAACAATGACATCTTTAGTAGTCAACTCTGTAGGTGGAGTTCCTTCAGGCTTTGAAATAGTTGGAGCCTCTCCAGCTACTGCTGAAACGACGGGTAGAACAGTTGCACCTGATGTGGACATTTTCATTCCTCCGAGAATGGTGAGTGCTACAAGTGCAACTGAGAAGATAGCTGCCAGAACTTTGCGAGTTGTTTTATTAATTTTCTAGCTCCTTGATGAGGTTGAAGTCTCCCCCCCCGACAGGAATCGAACCTGTGCACCTGCCTCCGGAGGGCAGTGCTCTATCCCCTGAGCTACGGGGGCGCAGGTACAAGGGTAGGTTATCTGACTATGAACAGTTCAGAGAAAGCATATTTTGCAACCGGATGCTTCTGGGGCGCTGAGGGACGATTCTGGAATATCGATGGAGTTATCGCAACGAGCGTTGGATATATGGGTGGAGTTCGACCACAGCCGTCGTATGAACAAGTCTGCACTGGTGTTACTGGCCATGCAGAGATGGTGGAAGTGACTTTCGATCCTGCGCGCGTGAGTTACCTGCGACTTTTAGAAGAGTTTTGGGTGATGCACGATCCCACTTCATTAAATCGTCAAGGTGGGGATATTGGCACTCAATATCGCAGTGCAATTTTTACCACCTCTGAATCGCAGCACCGACAAGCAGAGGCAACTCGTGATCTCTATCAAGCAGCCTTGACGCGCGAAGGAATTGGAGAAATCGTTACTGAGATTAAGAGCGCGGATGGTATTCCTTATTACCTTGCTGAGGAATATCACCAAAAGTATTTACAGAAGAATCCCAACGGGTATGACTGCCACTCATCTACTGGTGTGGCATTTCCTTCTGTCGTTAACTAAGCGCTCGCCAGCAGTACCAGGCAACCACGCTTCGATAAGGGCGAAACTTTTCACCTTTCTTATCCAGCGCACTGGGTTCGATCTCTTCTGTGAGCGCATAAATCTTCTCCCAGCCGCGGCGAACTCCTAGGTCACCAGTGGGCCAGATATCAAGTCGCCCTAGTTGGTGCATCATGAACATATCAACTGTCCATGGACCAATTCCCCACAGCGAAGTAAGTTGATCAAAGATTGATTGGTCATCTTCGATTTCATGGAGCTTATTGATATTGATTCTCTTACTCAGCGCTGCATCTGCAAGACCTTGAATAGTTTTGAATTTAGCACCTGACACCCCAGCAGCGCGCATATCTGCTTCTGAAATCTGAGTGATACGTCCCGGCACCATGCGGCCACCGGCTAAAGCTTTTACCCGAGCATAAATTGTGTCGGCCGCTTTTACCGCCAGCTGTTGTGAGATGACAGATTCAACCAGAGCTTCAAAGTGAGTGACTGGCTTGGGGTTACGGCCAATGGTGCATAAAGGATGCGCCGCTATTACCTTGGCTAATCGAGCATCGCGTGCAGAAATTTCTTGGGCAATTGTGCGCATCTGCGATTGCGAGACCATAGATTAACTTTATTGTCAGTGACATACTAAGTCCATGAGCGACTTACGGGCACTCGATCTCAGTGAGTTGCAGACTCATCGCAGCGAAAAGTGGAGAGCATTTCCTAAGGAAGTACTTCCACTTCCTGTTGCCGAGATGGATTTTCCAGTTGCAGAACCTATTCGCCAAACGTTGCGAGAAATGATTGATCACTCTGATCTTGGATATCTCGGATCTATTCCAGAAATGGGCGCAGCTTTTGCCGGTTTTGCCCAGCGCAGATGGGGTTGGACTGTAGATCCGCAGCAAGTGCGTATCGCAGCCGATGTAGGAGTAGGCGTTGTCGAAGTGTTGCGTGTGGTCACAAAGCCAGGCGACACAATTCTTATCAACTCACCTGTCTATCCAAATTTCTATACCTGGTGCATCGAAACTCATCTCGAACATGTTGATGTTCCGCTCACGCAATCTGCCGAGCACGTAAATGGAAGTCACTGGATATTAGATTGGGATGGCATCGAGAAAGCTTATGCATCCGGCATTAAGGCCCACTNTGAGTGCTACAAGTGCAACTGAGAAGATAGCTGCCAGAACTTTGCGAGTTGTTTTATTAATTTTCTAGCTCCTTGATGAGGTTGAAGTCTCCCCCACCGAGCTGACCTTGATCGCGGTACATCTCGAGCTTGGCACGAGTATCTGCGATATCAAGATTGCGCATAGTGAGTTGACCGATGCGGTCTGTGGGTCCAAATGCAGCGCCTTCTGTGCGCTCCATCGACAACTTATCTGGGTGATAGCTCAGAGCTGGGCCCGTTGTATTGATGACCGAATAATCATCTCCGCGACGAAGGCGCAGCGTAACTTCGCCAGTAATAGCTGATGCAACCCAGCGTGTGAGTGATTCGCGCAGCATCAGTGATTGTGGATCAAGCCAGCGACCTTCATAGAGCAAGCGACCTAAACGACGACCTTCAGCGTGATAGTTAGCGATAGTGTCTTCATTATGAATTGCAGAAACTAAACGCTCGTATGCAATAAAGAGAAGCGCCATTCCAGGTGCTTCATAAATTCCGCGGGACTTTGCTTCGATGATGCGATTTTCGATTTGATCTGCCATACCAAGACCATGGCGGCCACCAATCTTGTTAGCTTCGTCCATCAAGGCAACAACATCTGCGAAGTCTTTACCGTTGATTGCAACCGGGCGGCCTTGAACAAATTGAATCTTTACATCTTCTGATGCGATAGCAACGCTTGAATCCCAGAACTTAACGCCCATGATGGGGTTCACCAACTCGATGGATGCATCGAGGTTTTCAAGATCTTTTGCTTCGTGAGTTGCACCAAGAATATTTGCATCGGTTGAATAAGCCTTTTCCACGCTATCGCGATAAGGAAGTTTGTGTGCCACCAACCATTCGGACATCTCTTTACGTCCACCGAGTTCGCGCACGAAATCTGCATCAAGCCATGGCTTGTAGATACGAAGATTTGGGTTGGCAAGTAATCCGTAACGGTAGAAGCGCTCGATGTCATTGCCTTTATAGGTGGAACCATCGCCCCAGATTTCAACCTTGTCGTGCAACATGGCGCGGACAAGAAGTGTTCCAGTGACGGCGCGTCCTAGCGGAGTGGTGTTGAAGTACTGCTTTCCACCTGAGCGAATATGAAAAGCTCCGCAGGCAATAGCAGCAAGGCCTTCTTCTACAAGTGGAGTCTTGCAATCAACAAGGCGTGAAATTTCGGCGCCGTATTCTTTGGCGCGGCCTGGAACTGATTCGATATCTGGTTCGTCATATTGACCAAGATCTGCGGTGTAGGTGCAAGGAATAGCTCCCTTTGAGCGCATCCATGCCACGGCAACAGAAGTATCGAGCCCGCCTGAGAAGGCGATACCGACCTTTTCACCAACGGGCAGAGATGCAAGAACCTTAGACATAGTGCGGAGTCTAACGGTTCAGCAACGTAGCAAGTGCAGGTTTAACTTTCCAGAGTGTGAGCATCTCCTCATATTTACGCTCTTCAGCAGGATCTGCCACAGCCCCCGTCTTTACCGCTCGAATCATGAGATTGCGAGGAGTGTGTTCTCCCCCAACGAATTCAATTGCTTCAACGCGATACCCACGTAATTTCATAATCTGCATGCGCAGTGCATCAGTGACTAAATCACCTAGCCGCACTTTCATAATTCCGTTGCGGGTAAGTAGTGACCAAGGTTCGGGAATTTCATTCATTTGCGCCTGAATATCGTGGTGGCAACAGGGAGCAATCAGCGCCAACTTTGCATCTGCATGGATGGTCCAAGCGATTGCATCATCAGTTGCAGTATCACAAGCGTGAAGTGCAATGGCGATATCTGCAGTAGTCAGAGTGGTATCTGCTATTTCTTCAGCACGGAATTCGATGGTCTTATCGATGCCAAGTTGGCGCGCAATTTCATTATTGCGATCGCGCGCTGCTGTGCGAACATCAATACCGATAACTTTGACAGCAACGCCTTGCGAGCGAAGATATTGGTGAGCAGCAAAGGTGAGATAGGCATGGCCACAACCAAGATCAACGATGGTGAGTGGATTCTTTTCAGTAGGTTGGTGAATATGACCGGCAGAGATCGCAGAAGTCAGGGTGGGCATGAGCAAGCGCAAAAAACTCTTCCACTTGCTTGTACTTATCCATCTTACTTGGCTTGACTTGGCCCTTTACATCAGAAATTCCCACTGCAATCAGGAATGGGTCTGAGGCATCAAGAAGTCGAGACTTAGTACGGTCGTGTGATAAATCTTGTTCGCGCTGTGTACTTTCGCGATGCACCAGTGCTTCACCTTTTTTAGTGATGCGCAGTGCGAGTGAACCTTGGGTGTGCTCAAGAAGTACATTGGCAAAGCCGGCGCGCATTAACTGAGCAAATGGTGCATCGGCAGGTGCGTAATTCTTTGATGTCATCTGGCGACCATCGCTATGGCTTACTTGAACAGCAATGCCATCTTTAAGTGCTACCGGGCGAATATCGATGCGTTCGTTGGGCGTCTGCATATTACGACGGCGTCCAGAGAGAACCACCCGAACTAAAGAATCTGTCTGTGCAAAGAGCGCTTCAAGTTCTGCAAAGGTTGCTTCAAGGCTCTGATCGCTCACATCCGTGAGTTTAGTCTTTTACAAGTGGTAATTCGACCACGATGGCAAGACCACCGAGTGAACTCTTACGCAAAGAGAAGGTGCCACCGAGCTTTTGTATTACTGCGGACATAATGCTCATGCCGAGTCCCGAACCACCATTTTCGCGAGAGCGTGATTTATCGAAACGATTGAGCGAACGAATATCGTCACGGTATGCACTCTCTGGTAATCCATGTCCAGCATCTTCAATAATCAGTTCGGCGCTCTTACCTCTAGCCATCAGCGAGATATTGACCGCAACATCGTTATCTGTGTGGCGAACAATATTGGTGAGTGCATTTTGAATAAATCGCGCCAAGTAATCGCGCGATGCCTCCACGGTAATTCCCTGAGCAATACCCAGAGTCACATTGCGAGAAGGATTGAGCGTAATGAAGTCAGTTCCGTGAGCGGTAAGAATTTCACTGAGGTCAAGTTTTTCAATATCACGCGCTCCACTTTCACCGAGTTCGGCAAGGAGCAATAAATCCTGCACCAGAGTCTCCATTCGGTGAATCTCATTCCCGACTCGATCGAATGCACGCTTCTTATCTGTAGTTTCTTTCAATTGATCTTTACTGAGCATCTCTACATAACCTTTGATGACAGTAAGAGGTGTCCGTAGCTCGTGAGAAGCATCGCCTAAAAATTCTTGCATGCGCGCAAGGGATGCGGTCTCATTGCGGCGATTGGTTCGGCGGAAGTAGAAGAAGAGCAGAAGCGCTGCAATCGAATCGAGTGCGAAAGTCACTCCTGCAAGTGATTGCAGGTTCGAGCGGAAATTTTCATCGATTTCACTGGTGGAGCGAGCAATCAGGATGTAATCGCCGCCTTCAACAAGAACAGCTCTCAATCGATAAGGAAATTGTACAGGAATTCGCACCGGCCGCGTTGTTGCAAGATCTACTGTTGGAAAGTCGGGAGCTCTGCCATAACGAAGAGTGGATTCATTGACAACGGTTTGGACACCATCATGAGTAAGAAAAATTAAGGTGATATCAAGGCTTGATTGTTCGATGGCATAGAGCGCAGCTCCGACAGGTTGCAGTGGGTTTTCATAGGCGCTCTGCGCAACAAAATCAAGAGAGCGATCGACTTTATTGAGTTCAGCTCCTTGCGAGTGAAGAACGGAGAAGCCACCAATACTGACAGTGATACCGGTCAGCAGAGTGACAATTGCGACAGTCGTGNGAGTAAAGGCAGAAAACTTCACTTCTTCTCCGCTTGAAGCTGGAAGCCAACTCCTCTGACTGTACGAATTCCCTCGAAGCCATCGCGGTGCAATTTCTTACGCAGGTACGAAATATAGGTATCGACAACGGTGCTTTCGGATTCAAAGGTGATTCCCCAGACCTCATCGAGCAGATAGGTCTTACTTAAGACTCGGCCTTTGCTCTCGAGCAATACATGTAAGAGTCGAAATTCGGTTGGAGAGAGATCGACTACTTCATCATTGAAGCGCACTTGGTGAGAATCGCTATCGAGTGTGATGGGGCCACAGGTAAGGCTCGATGGAGTTGCAATACTAAATTGCGAACGGCGCAAGATGGCTTTGATACGTAGAACCAACTCTTCCAATCCAAAAGGTTTTGTCACATAATCATCGGCACCCAGAGTAAGTCCGCGCGTGATATCTGCTCGATCACCGCGAGCACTCAACATCAAGGCTGGTGTGTTATCGCCATTTCCTCTGATGCGTTCGATAAATTCGAATCCATCCATCAACGGCATATTGATATCGACAATCAGCAGATCTGGTTTGGTGGTACGTAACAGTGTCTGTGCAATCATGGCATCGGCTGCGGTGATGGTTTCAAAGCCCGCCAATTTCAGAGCATCGCCCAGTAAATCGCGGACGCCGGCCTCGTCATCGATCACCATGATTAATTGGCTCATGGCTATACCCTGCCACGTGAATCACTCCTTTGCCACCAAATCACGCGTACGCACACGTAGCCACAAGGAGTTTCACAGAATATTCACACCCCGCACGAAATACCATTGCACCATGAAGATGAGCCGTCAATATACAGCAGTTGCCGTTTCTGCTGCTCTCTTCTCTTTCTGTGGTTCTACTGCCTTTGCAGATCCAACCCCATCTCCTTCACCAACTTTTGATTCTTATAAAGCAGCACAAGAGCAATTTAAGAAAGATCGCGATGCATTTATGGCTGCAATGCGCGATCGTGAATCAAAGATGCGCGATATCAATGCGCTCTTTAAAGCAGCCGTTGATAAGGCAACTTCTGATGCGCGTACTGCAATGTCGAGCGCCACAACACCCGAACAGAAGAATGCAATTACAACAGCTCGTCGCATGGCGGTAGCTGCAGCAGTGGTTGCTCGCGAAAGTGCGATCTCAGCACTGGGTCCGCTTCCTACTCCACCCATCGAACCAGCGCGCCCGATGAAGATGGGGCCGCAATCAAATGATAATCAAAAGAGTGCAGGCGAACAAAAGGGAAAGCAGAAGCGATAACTACTCGCTGATATCTACCTTCATCGTTCGAAGAGTGTGACGGTCGTGGCTCTTATCTTTCTCATGAATCTTACGGATCTGTAACTCAATACTCTTCACCGCATCATCAAATGCTGCCAAGTCATTGAAACCCGTCGCTTCAGCACGCAGCAGTGGACCTGAGCCATGGGATGTGATCACAACTTTATGCGAATCTTTTCCTTGTCGAGGATTTGCCTCATGTGTTACTTCAACTTCAACGCGATCAATTGCAACGCTGAATCGCTCCATCGAATGGAGTTTCTCTTCTGCAATTGTTCTGAAGTCACTGGCGAGTTCTGCGTGGCGAGTATGAATAATGATTTTCACAATGCCAACAATGTCACTGCCACCGTGAAAATGTAAGGGGCTAGTTGAGATTACTTCAGCGGGAGCAGATAGACGATCAGCGTGAGGATTGCTGCTAATCCAAGAGATTGCATGAGAATCGAGACTGCAGTCTTACGGTCTGCTGCCAGAGAAGCTTTATCAGCAACGCGTGAAACTTTACCGAGGCGGCCAAAGTTGAAGGTGCCAAGAAATCCATATGCCAGGCAGAACTTCTTGCGAGATTGAACCCACCCGATGGCGAAGATTGCCAGAGGCAGGAAGATTCCAAGGCGCACGCTCGGTGATGCCTGTGTAGTGATAAATCCAATGAGAGCGCTGATACTTAAGGCCAGACCAATCAGGGCAACTATCTGTCGTTGGCGGATTTCACTCTTGCCAATATTGCATGTTCCAGCGATGTAGTGATCGCTCATTTATGCATCTTCAAATTCATCTTCATCAATCCATGCATCTGTAGAAGAGTCATCCTGCTTCTCGATCCATGAAAGAAAAGATCCGACGGCGCGGAAGGCAAGTATTGCCACAGTAACTGCAGCAATGATTCGTCGTAGCGCCTTCATAGAGCTAAAAATACTACGCTTTAGCTATGCGCGCTCGTTTTACGCCTTTGTAAGTGCAGTGTCGATATCAGCCCAGAGATCATCAACGTTTTCACATCCGACTGAAAGTCGAATCAGATTTTCTGGAACACTGGCACTTTCTAGCGGCCAACGGCGACGTCTCTCCCAGGTGGTTTCTACTCCCCCGAGGCTGGTTGCATTCATAATCAATGAAGCGCTATCACATACGCGCTCGGCAGCTGCGGCGTCCCCTGTAATAACAAAAGAGACAATCGCACCAAATCCTGGATAGCGAACGTGTGTCACTGCGCTATGGCTTTCGAGTTTTTTTGCCAACGCAGCAGCGTTTGCTTGCGCCTTCGCATATCGCAGTGGGAATGTGCGAAGTCCGCGTAGCGCGAGCCATGATTCGAAGGGGCCAGCGATGGATCCATAAGAAACGCGTGCATCCTGGAGTCGGGCGTGAAGCGCTGGATCTTTGGTGGAAAGAGAGCCGAGGATGACATCGCTATGGCCAGCTAAATATTTGGTGACAGAGTGCATGACGATATCGGCGCCGAAGGTGAGCGGCTTTTGATTGAGTGGAGTTGCGAATGTGTTATCGAAGCCAACACCGATAGAGCGCTTCTTTGCCTCAGCAATAATCACTTCAACTTCTGCCACACCAAGTCCAGGATTGGTTGGAGATTCAACCCAGAGAAATACTGCACCTTGTAATTGTGAGATCACTTCTTGTGTATTTGTAATATCGACGAAACGAACTTCTAGCCGACCTTCTGCGTGATAGCGCTTTAGTAGCGCCATTGTTCCGCTATAGCCCTCGTGGGATGCAACAACAGGCGCACCATGGGGCAAGAGTGAAAACGCAGCAGTGATTGCAGCCATGCCCGATGAAAAGAGAAGTGTTGCTGAGGCTTCCTCGAGTGCACTGATTGCTTGTTCAAGTGACTGCCATGTCTCATTACCGGTACGCCCATAATTAATCGGACCGTTTGCAACAAAAGTTGAGTTGAGTGAAATCGGAACGTTAATTCCAACTCCTGCTTGATGCGCAGGACGACCCGAAGAAATAGCAAGGGTCTCAGGATGCAGGTTCTCAGAACTCATTGGATAAGAGTAATCGTTAGCGAAGAACTGTGGCGAGGCGATTGAAGGCCTCTTCGAGTATTTGTGGGCTTGTTGCAAAATTAAGGCGGACACATTGGCTTGATTGCGGACCAAATCGAAGACCTGGAACAAATGCAACCTTCGCCTTCTCAATCAGAACCGCAGAAGGGTCTTCGCCGAGATTGAAGCGAGAGAGATCAAGCCACGCTAAATATGAGCAATGTGGAATGAGATAACCAATCCCAGGAGTTTTAGCAGCGATAAGTTCTGCAACAAGTTTTCGATTATGGTCGAGTTGAACCATCAGTGCATCAAGCCAAGGTTCGCCCTTTTCAAAAGCTGAGACTGTGGCAAATGCCCCGAGAAGTGAAGCGCGATAGTGAGTCGCAGGCGCAATCGCATTGAGGGTTTCAAAGAGGTGAGCATTTTCGGTAACGATGATGGCGCATTTGAGCCCTGCAATATTCCAGCCTTTGCTTGCTGCAGTAATTGTGATTCCCACTTCGCGCGCGGTCTCTGAGACAGCGAGGAATGGAGTAAATGATTGCTCCGCATATGTCAGCGGTGCGTGGATCTCATCACTGAGGAGATAGACCTTGTGCTTCTTTGCCAACTCTGCCAATCGCGAAAGTTCATCCCGTGTGTACACGCGACCAAGTGGGTTATGTGGGTTGCTAATCAAGTGGGCCTTAATGCCGGATGCATAAGCTTTCTCGATGCCATCCCAATCTAATATCCAGTGACTTCCATTTACGTGCTCGGCAGATTGCGTGAGCGGAACATCAACATGTTCGAGATGAGTTTCGATGCACCAGGTATAGAAATTTGGATAGACAGGTGAGTTGATAAGAATTGTGTCGCCTGGCTTTGTGACCACACGCAACACTTCGACAACGCCTACTCCTACATCGGCTGCGATACGCACTTGCTGCGGATCTACAGTCCAACCCCATCTGCGCTGGGCAAAACCGGCAAAAGCTGCGCCCATTTCTGGAATAGATCCGAGATATCCAAGATCAGAGTGATCAATCATTTCTCGCAACGTTTGGCGAATAGGTTCTGCAACTGGAAAATCCATCTCGGCAACAGGAAGTGGAAGTACTTCCTTAGGAAATGCTCTCCACTTTTCGCTGCGATGAGTCTGCAACTCACTGAGATCGAGTGCCCGTAAGTCGCTCATGGACTTAGTATGTCACTGACAATAAAGTTAATCTATGGTCTCGCAATCGCAGATGCGCACAATTGCCCAAGAAATTTCTGCACGCGATGCTCGATTAGCCAAGGTAATAGCGGCGCATCCTTTATGCACCATTGGCCGTAACCCCAAGCCAGTCACTCACTTTGAAGCTCTGGTTGAATCTGTCATCTCACAACAGCTGGCGGTAAAAGCGGCCGACACAATTTATGCTCGGGTAAAAGCTTTAGCCGGTGGCCGCATGGTGCCGGGACGTATCACTCAGATTTCAGAAGCAGATATGCGCGCTGCTGGGGTGTCAGGTGCTAAATTCAAAACTATTCAAGGTCTTGCAGATGCAGCGCTGAGTAAGAGAATCAATATCAATAAGCTCCATGAAATCGAAGATGACCAATCAATCTTTGATCAACTTACTTCGCTGTGGGGAATTGGTCCATGGACAGTTGATATGTTCATGATGCACCAACTAGGGCGACTTGATATCTGGCCCACTGGTGACCTAGGAGTTCGCCGCGGCTGGGAGAAGATTTATGCGCTCACAGAAGAGATCGAACCCAGTGCGCTGGATAAGAAAGGTGAAAAGTTTCGCCCTTATCGAAGCGTGGTTGCCTGGTACTGCTGGCGAGCGCTTAGTTAACGACAGAAGGAAATGCCACACCAGTAGATGAGTGGCAGTCATACCCGTTGGGATTCTTCTGTAAATACTTTTGGTGATATTCCTCAGCAAGGTAATAAGGAATACCATCCGCGCTCTTAATCTCAGTAACGATTTCTCCAATTCCTTCGCGCGTCAAGGCTGCTTGATAGAGATCACGAGTTGCCTCTGCTTGTCGGTGCTGCGATTCAGAGGTGGTAAAAATTGCACTGCGATATTGAGTGCCAATATCCCCACCTTGACGATTTAATGAAGTGGGATCGTGCATCACCCAAAACTCTTCTAAAAGTCGCAGGTAACTCACGCGCGCAGGATCGAAAGTCACTTCCACCATCTCTGCATGGCCAGTAACACCAGTGCAGACTTGTTCATACGACGGCTGTGGTCGAACTCCACCCATATATCCAACGCTCGTTGCGATAACTCCATCGATATTCCAGAATCGTCCCTCAGCGCCCCAGAAGCATCCGGTTGCAAAATATGCTTTCTCTGAACTGTTCATAGTCAGATAACCTACCCTTGTACCTGCGCCCCCGTAGCTCAGGGGATAGAGCACTGCCCTCCGGAGGCAGGTGCACAGGTTCGATTCCTGTCGGGGGGGGAGACTTCAACCTCATCAAGGAGCTAGAAAATTAATAAAACAACTCGCAAAGTTCTGGCAGCTATCTTCTCAGTTGCACTTGTAGCACTCA
>AQUA01000004.1 GCA_000372185.1 actinobacterium SCGC AAA278-O22
AATCAGTGCGCCTTCGAGCTCGCGGATATTTGTTGAGATTTTTGAAGCGATAAATTCAAGAACATCATCAGGTGCGTTTAACTTATCTTGCGCAGCCTTTTTACGAAGAATCGCGATACGGGTTTCAAGTTCGGGTGGCTGAATATCTGTAATCAACCCCCATTCAAAACGAGAACGAAGTCGATCTTCGAGAGTGGTGAGCTGCTTGGGTGGGCGATCAGATGAAATAACTATTTGTTTATTAGCGTTATAGAGCGTATTAAAAGTATGGAAGAACTCTTCTTGAGTACGTTCTTTATTTTCTAAGAATTGAATATCGTCAACGAGCAGAATATCGAGATCGCGGTAACGACGTTGAAAAGCAGTAGCTTTATCGTCGCGGATGGAGTTAATAAAGTCGTTGGTAAATTCTTCAGATGACACATAACGCACACGGACATTGCCATAGAGTTCTTTGGCGTAGGCGCCAATTGCGTGCAGCAAGTGAGTTTTACCAAGCCCGGATTCACCGTAAATAAAGAGTGGGTTATATGCCTTTGCTGGCGCTTCAGCGACTGCAACAGCTGCAGCATGTGCAAAGCGATTAGAGGCACCGATAACGAAAGTTTCAAAGATGTAGCGAGCATTAAGTTGTGAAGGCTCATCTGATTTGCGAGCAGTGTCATCATCGCGACCAGTGCCTGGACGAGATGTCACTGTCTCAACTGCAACTGTTGGAGCAGGAAGATCGGCGAGTTCGATAGTTTCATCAACCATCACAGCGATATTTGCTTTCTCGCCTAATTCGGTGGTGAGAACTTCATTCACAACTGCGCAAGATAAGTTAAACGCACCTGATGATGTTCTTGAATTTATCGCTTCAAAAATCTCAACAAATATCCGCGAGCTCGAAGGCGCACTGATTCGCGTTACCGCTTTTGCATCCCTTAACCGCCAGGTTGTTGATATGGGTCTTGCTGAAATTGTTTTGAAAGATTTGATCCCTAATGAGGTCAACTCTGAAATCACTGCGCCAACAATCATGGCGCAGACCGCGGCGTATTACAGCCTCACTATTGATGACTTGTGTGGAACCTCGCGTTCTCGAGCGCTCGTAAATGCGCGCCAGATTGCGATGTATCTCTGCCGTGAACTCACTGAACTCTCACTTCCTAAGATCGGCCAAACATTTGGCGGCCGCGATCACACCACCGTGATGCATGCCGACCGAAAGATCCGCGAGCTCATGGCTGAGCGCCGTTCGATCTATAACCAGGTTAACGAGTTGACCACCCGTATTAAGCAGCAGACTAAGTAAGAAAAACTCCTTTAAAAGTGTTATGTCCGTTTTCACCCTCTTTACCCCCAGATGGGGATAACCTGTGGACAACTGTGGATATAGGCCTCTTTTTTGTGGGTAAAGCGCGATTTCAATGAAGAGAAAGGGGTGGGTAGTAGTTATGAAAGCTCTGGCGCACATATTTACCCACAGCCGCCGCGGTGTTTCCCACAGCGCCCCACAGGTAAATAAAGGCTCTGACTTGCGCTTTTACCTTCTCTCCACAGCTTTCCGCCGCGGTTACTACTACTACCTTTATATATACAAATCCCGTTTCCAAGCGGACCGCTTCCACATTAGATTTCCACTACTTAATACTTCTCTACACACCTACATGGATCCGAGGGCTACGGCGTGAAATTTACTGTCGATCAACAATCACTCACAGATGGGGTTAATTGGGTTTCTCGAAGCTTATCTACCCGCCCTATTAAAACCGAACTCCTTGGAATCAAAATTGATGCAACCGGTGATGAAGTCATCCTTAGCGGTTCAGATCTTGAAACATCATCTAAAGCGCACTTTAAAGCAGACATTATTGAAAAAGGCGCAGTGCTTGTTCCAGGAAAGTTACTCGCAGAAATTTCTCGGTCACTTCCTAATAAACCAATATCAATTACTCTCGATGGAACTCGCGTATTAGTAACTTCCGGCTCAGCAAAATTTACTCTTCCTACACTTTCTCTTTCAGAGTATCCAAACCTTCCAGAACTTCCTGAAACCACAGGCTCTGTTGCAAGCGACACTTTTGCAAACGCAGTAGCGCAAGTTGCGATTGCTGCAGGACGCGATGATTCACTTCCTACACTCACAGGTGTTCATGTTGAAATCAATGAAGAGACAATCACACTAGCTGCAACAGATCGCTACCGCTTAGCTGTTCGTGAATTTAACTGGAGCCCAGCTACACCAGGATTTTCTACATCTGCACTCATGCGCGCTCGCACCTTAGCTGATGCAGCCAAGTCACTTGTTGGTGCAAAAAATGTTTCTCTTTCATTCGCCCCAACAACATCAAACGATCGCCTAGCTGGATTTAGCGGCGAAGGTAAAACAATGACATCGCGCATGTTGGATGGAACCTTCCCTCCCTACCGCCACTTACTACCTACCGATTCAGTTACTACTGCAGTTGTTGAAGTTGCACCGTTCCTAGATTCAGTAAGACGCGTTGCTCTTGTAACAGATAAAACTGTTCCGCTGCGCCTTGAATTTAAAGATGGTGGAGTCTCACTCGAAGCTGGCGCTGGCGAAGAAGCGCAAGCAACCGAAACCATCGACGTGCTTCTCAAAGGCGAACCAATCTCAATTGCATTTAACCCAACATTCTTAGCTGATGGCCTACAAGCTGTAGGCACACCGTTTGTTCAAATTTCATTTACTGGCTCAAACAAACCAGCGATTCTCACTGGGCGCACCGAACCTAATGGTGCATCTATTGAGAACTACCGCTACCTGTTGATGCCGATGCGTTACGCCTCATAACGAGCCACCAACGTGCGCGTAACCCGGCTAGCGCTGACTAATTTCCGCTCCTATAAAAACCTTGAGCTGGAATTTCCAAAAGGTCCCACCACCTTCATTGGAAATAACGGCAGCGGTAAAACAAATATCGCTGAAAGCTTGATCTACCTTGCATATCTTTCTTCACACCGTGTTTCACAGAACCAACCACTAATTGCGCAAGGCGCCGAACAAGCCATTATCCGCGCAGAAATCGAAAGCCAAGGCCGCACACTGCAAGTAGACCTAGAGATCAATGCCAATAAAGCAAACCGCGCCAGACTCAATGGCAACGCCGTTAAATCACAGCGCGAAATATTAGGAGCGCTGCAAATTATTTATTTCTCCCCTGAAGATCTTGATTTAGTTCGAGGCGAACCCACCCACCGCCGTGACTTCTTAGATAAATTACTCATTACTCAATCACCACGTCTTGCTGGCGTAATTTCTGACTACGAACGAGTTGTTAAACAACGCAACACCTTATTAAAAACTCGCGCTCCGGAAAACGCATTAACTCCTTGGACGGAACAACTTATTTCTTACGGCGCACAACTATCGGCAGAGCGCATCAAATTAGTTGACGACCTCAACCCGTATGTTGCAGCCAATTACGCAAACCTCAATGAGGTAAAGCCCGCATCGATTTCATATAAATCTTCTACCGATGGTTTATCTGCAGATGTGGCGCATAACCTGGAAATTCTTGCTGCGCGCCAGAGAGAAGTAGCGCGCCAAGAACAAGAGCGCGGAGTCTCACTCATCGGCCCGCACCGCGATGATCTACATCTACAACTCGGAGATTTTCCAGCAAAAGGGTATGCCAGCCACGGTGAATCGTGGTCGATGGCAATCTCTCTTCGAATCGGCTCTTATAACTTGCTCACATCAGAAGGTGCGCAACCAGTGTTGATTCTCGACGATATCTTTGCCGAGCTCGATACTGCGCGCCGCCAACAACTAACTTCAGTCACCCAGATGGCTGAGCAAACTTTTATTACTGCAGCTGTTGAAAGCGACCTACCTGCCGAATTACTATCGACTAAGTTCTATGTGAATCCGGGGGTCGTAACGCAATGAGTAAGCGCGACCTCGCCCACGATCTCTTCCAGAGTTATAAAACCGGCTTCACCAAAAAGAAGAAGGTTGTTGAAGAACGAAGCCAAACCCCAGGAGACCCAACCTTGATTGCCAGCGTTCTCAATGAGCTCATTCAGCAGCGCGATTGGGATGCAGGGTTAGCTGAAGGAACGCTCTTTGCCACCTGGCCCCACATCGTTGGCCCTGAGATCGGCCAACACACCACCCCGCTTTCGATGCTCGATGGCCGCCTCTTGGTCCAATGTTCATCGACCGCCTGGGCAACCCAACTCAATCTGGTCGGCCCATCCCTACTCGAGAAGATTCGCTCCAGCGCACCAGGCGCCCTAGTGGAATCCCTAGAGTTCATCGGCCCCCAGGCTCCTTCCTGGAAGCGCGGCCTGCGCACCATCTCCAACGGGCGCGGCCCTCGAGACACCTACGGCTGAGGAATAAAACCGGCAGCCCCTAGGTTCAACCGTATGTAACTTGAGTCGCCTCGACTCAACTCTTTGCGTAGAATCGACTCAGGTTACAAAAGCCCCACGAGGGCGGCCTCGACCCAGATCGGCTCGAGTGATTAAGAGAAGTTAAGAAGGAGCAACACAATGGCTAGAGCAGTCGGAATCGACTTAGGAACAACCAATAGCTGCGTATCAGTACTCGAAGGTGGAGAACCAACGGTTATTGCAAATGCAGAAGGCGCTCGCACAACCCCATCGATCGTCGCGTTCGCAAAGAATGGCGAAGTTCTCGTCGGTGAAGTTGCAAAGCGTCAATCAGTGACAAACGTTGAACGCACAATCCGTTCCGTGAAGCGCCACATGGGTACCAACTGGACGATGGATATCGACGGTAAGAAGTACACACCACAAGAAATTTCAGCGCGCGTACTACAGAAGTTAAAGCGCGATGCAGAGGCGTATCTCGGTGAAACCGTAACAGATGCAGTTATTACTGTTCCTGCTTACTTTAACGATGCACAACGCCAAGCAACAAAAGAAGCTGGTGAAATTGCCGGCCTCAACGTTCTTCGTATTATCAACGAACCAACAGCTGCAGCACTTGCTTATGGTCTTGATAAGGCTGATAAGGAACAGACAATTCTTGTATTCGACCTTGGTGGTGGAACATTTGACGTTTCACTTCTAGAAATCGGCGATGGAGTTGTTGAAGTAAAAGCAACCAATGGTGATAACAATCTTGGTGGAGACGATTGGGATCAAGCACTCGTTGATCACCTTGTAAAGACTTTCGGATCTGCAAATGGCATCGACCTTACAAAAGATAAGATGGCAATGCAGCGTATTCGCGAAGCGGCTGAAAAGGCGAAGATCGAACTTTCATCTTCACAATCAGCAACTATCAACTTGCCATACATCACTGTTGATTCAGAGAAGAACCCATTGTTCCTCGATGAAACAATTACACGCGCACAGTTCCAATCACTCACTGCAGATTTACTCGAACGTTGCAAGAAGCCTTTCCAAGCAGTTCTCAAAGATGCAGGAATCCCAATCAGCAAGATTCAATCTGTTGTTCTTGTTGGTGGATCAACTCGTATGCCAGCAGTTGTGGACTTGGTTCGCGAACTCACTGGCGGAAAAGAGCCAAATAAGGGGGTAAACCCTGATGAAGTTGTTGCAGTTGGAGCTTCTCTTCAGGCTGGTGTTCTTAAGGGTGAAGTGAAGGATGTATTGCTTCTCGACGTAACACCACTTTCACTTGGTATCGAAACCAAAGGTGGAGTGATGACAAAGTTGATCGAGCGCAACACAACAATTCCTACAAAGCGTTCAGAAATCTTTACAACTGCTGATGACAATCAGCCAGCGGTACAGATTCAGGCTTACCAAGGTGAGCGCGAGATGGCAGCATATAACAAGAAGCTCGGCATGTTCGAACTTACTGGAATTGCACCAGCTCCACGCGGGGTTCCACAGATCGAAGTGACATTCGATATCGACGCAAACGGAATCGTTCACGTCTCTGCAAAGGATCTTGCAACAGGTAAAGAGCAGGGAATGACCATCACTGGTGGTTCAGCTCTTTCAAAGGATGAGATTGCTCAGATGATGGCAGATGCTGAAGCACACGCTAATGAAGATAAGCAGCGTCGTGAAGAAGCAGAAATCCGTAACACCGGTGATTCACTTGTCTACCAGACAGAAAAGTTCCTTACCGACAATGCAGATAAGTTCACTGAAGGTGAAGCTGCAACTAAGAAGGCAGAACTTGATGAAGCACTTGCTGAACTCAAGAAGGATCTTGGTGGAGCAAACTTCGAATCAATTAAGTCAAACACTGAAAAGGTCTCGACTATCTCACAGGCACTCGGTGCTCTGATGTATGCAAGTGCATCAGCACAGACTGAAGGCGCATCAGCAGGATCAGATGATCATGTTGAAGACGCAGAGGTAATTGACGCGGACGAGGCATAAAAATGACTGACAACACTTCTGAAGTAATTACAGAGGAAGTAGTCGAAGAAGCTGTACAGGAGACTGTAGAAGAGGCTGCACCGGTTCAGGAGACTGACCCGGTTGCAGCGCTCACAGCTGATTTACAACGACTTCAGGCTGAATATGCCAACTACCGTAAACGAGTAGAACGCGACCGCGCAGTTGCTCACGAGCTTGCAATCGGTTCGGTGCTTACCGAACTCCTTGCAACACTCGATGACATCGACCGCGCCGCTGATCACAACGAACTTACTGGTGGATTTAAAGCTGTTGCAGATCAATTGGCTGCCATTACCAACCGTTTCGGACTCGAAAAGTACGGAACTGAAGGTGAAGCATTCGATCCACAAATTCACGAAGCGTTGCTACATGACACATCAGCTGATGTCACTGTTTCAACGGCTTCAAAGATTTTGCAGCCAGGGTATAAATTTAAAGATCGCATCTTGCGCCCAGCGCGAGTTGCAGTGACGGACCCAGAATAAAAAATGGCCGCTAAAGATTTATACGAGAAGGATTTCTACAAGATCCTCGGGGTAGATAAGAAAGCATCTGCCGACGAGATCAAGAAGAAGTACCGATCTTTAGCGCGCGATTTGCACCCTGATAAAAACCAAGGCGATACCGCACTCGAAGATAAATTTAAAGCTGTCTCTGAGGCATATGACATCCTGTCTGACTCTAAGAAGCGCGCCGAATACGATGAAGCGCGTTCATATTACGAGCGAGGTGGGTTCCGCGCACCACAAGGTGGCGGAGGACAGAACTTCCAAGGTGGAGATTTCGGGGACATCTTCGGTGGCGGAAACCCACAAGATATCTTCGCCAATTTATTTGGTGGGGGTGGACGCCGTGGTCCCCGTAAAGGCAGCGACTTACAGACAGAAGCCACCATCACCTTTAAAGAATCTATCTTCGGAACAACTCTCGATTTAAAACTCAACACGGATGGCAATGGTCCACAAAATATTTCTGCGCGAGTTCCTGCAGGGGTTAATGATGGCGCCAAGATCCGCGTCAAAGGAAAAGGTGCACCAGGTGAAGCAGGACCTGGAGATCTCTTCATTGAGTTACACGTAAAGCCCCACGCTACTTTTTCACGCAAGGGCGAGAATTTGTTATTAACACTTCCTGTGACATTTGCAGAAGCCGCGCTCGGCGCAGATATTAAAGTTCCCACTCTTTCTGGTGATGATGTCACCGTCCGTCTTGCTGCAGGAACCCCTACCGGTCGCGTACTTCGCGTGAAAGGTCGCGGCATCAAAAAAGGCGCAGTTACTGGAGACCTACTTGTCACTGTTGAAGTGCAAGTTCCACGTCGCGTCGAAGGAAAAGCAGAAGATGCAATCAAGGCATTTGCAGCAGCAACTGCAGATCACGATATCCGCGCTGAATTTATTACCAAGGCAAAGTCATGACAAAAGATTTGCCACAGGATGAACATCCTGATGATGATGCAGGGTTGTATGTCATTTCAGTTGCTGCCGAACTTTCAGGATTGCACCCACAAACTTTGCGCCAATATGATCGCCTTGGTTTAGTTTCACCTGATCGCACAGTAGGACGCAATCGACGATACTCATTGCGCGACATTGCATCCCTTCGCATGGTGCAGCGACTTGTGGGTGAAGGAATTAACCATGCCGGAATTAAGCGCATCATTGAATTAGAGACTGCTATGGCAAATATGGCTGTTGAAGTCGCAAAGCTGCGCATCGAAGTCGATGCCTTGTTGGCTGAAAACCCACCNAAGAGCTTAAAGAACGGCAAGAAGAAAAATGTTATTATTTATAAAGAGAGTTAACGCGGCCTTTCCAACTATTTAAAATTTGAGCTGGGTCAGCTTTTAAATCCCTCTCTAGAATAGAAGAGTAAATATCTCTAAAATCAGTAGTAACCGCCAAATCGCCATCTATCAACTTACTCAGCGACGGCTGGTCTCCATACATTCCACCATTAATGCGATCACCGATAACAAAGACTGGACCAGATGTTCCATGGTCTGTTCCTTGTGAAGCATTTGCTTTCACCCGGCGACCAAACTCGCTGTAGATAAGAACTGTCACATCTGATGCGCGACCAGAACCTTTAAGTTGATTGAGGAATCTAGCGACGCTATAAGAAACATTTCCAAGCAGCACAGATTGGGCATTTGCCTCATTGGCATGAGTGTCAAAACCACCTAGTGATACCGACCAAGCTTTAGTGGGTGCTCCAGCGACGATTAACTTTGCCACCAAATCCAATTGTTGTTGCAGACTTGAATCTCCACCCGCGTTACCGCCATTGATAACTGGTAGATCGGGCGCAGCTGGTGCAGGACCTTTGAGAGCTCCGGTTACATTGTCAGAGAGACCGAAGAGGTTACCCATCGATGTTGCTGCAGCCGCCATTAGGGGCGAATCGTTGATGGAAGATTTTCCAAGCGTCTGACAACGCATACCAAGCTTTCCGCTTGGCACAACAAGTCCACCCAATGGCAGCGCCGACCCAGACCTCTTCACGCCAGCGAAAAGTGGTGGTGGAACAGATCCCAAACTAATAGCCAACATCGGATCAGCGCTCTGAGTATCGAGCCATCGTCCCAACCAACCGGAGGAGATGTGACTTATTGGAGAACCCGTCTGCCAAATTGCCATCGATGAAAAGTGTGAGTGATCTGGATATGGATAGCCAACGCCACGAATTACCGCCAACTTCTTCTGGTCCCATAAAGATTTCATCTCGCGCATTGCGGGATTGAGCCCAAGTCCATCAGAGAGCGGTAACACTGTTTCAGGCTTATATGAAATATCAGGACGCATTGAGTAATACAGCGAATCTGTATAAGGAACAACTGTATTCAGCCCATCATTTCCACCATACAAAGTCACCACGACAACAATCGGCGTTCCCGACGGCAGTGGTCGAGTTATTGCAGCTTCTGCAATCTCACTGATACTGAGCATTGCAGCACCTGCACCGACGGTGGCAGCGCCTGTTAACTGTAGAAATTTTCTTCTCGAAATAGTGTCCATGGCTCTCCCTATGCAATCACGACAAATTCAGGGCTGCAGACGGCTAATACAAAGAATTGCTGCAGATCATCTTTTGCATTTGTCAACGCGGTAAATGTTCTCGTGCTGAATTCATAAACTCCAAGCAAATCTCTTATATAGACAATTCTCTTTTCAGATGGAACGCTGGCTAGAGGGTTGAAATCAATCTGCTTCGCTAAAGCTGCAGCAAATGCGATTCTAAATTGAGCACTTGCAGAAGATAACCACGCTTCATCGGTAGGCCAACCACCAACATTTGGAGGAAGAAATGGAACCTGTGCCATCTTTTGTAAGTAGTTCATAACCATAGTTTTAGGTGTCAACTTTGATGGCTGGAGAGAAAATGCACGACACACTGCAATAAACCATTCAACTGGCTGACGAACAACGGTGTGCTGTGGAACAGAGAGCGCACCGTTGAAAACTAGGGCACTTACAGCGCTAGCGATATCTCGATTAGCAAAAGCAGCTTCAATACCAAATTTCGTATCCAGCTGTGAACTCGATGAGATGAAGCGATACCAAAGGCGTTGAGATATAAATGTGACATTTTCGGGGCGAGACACAACCAAATCTGTAGCGGCATCCCCATTCAATGGAACACTGGAACCAAATAACCTGATGGGATCTAGATCATGGCGCTTACTATTAAAGGTAACTACACCAGTGCTTCGAACAACTTGGTAACCAGTAAATGCACGAGCTAAAGCCTTCACATCTTCTTCAGAATAATTGTTTACACCAAGTGTAAAGAGTTCCATAAATTCACGAGACAAGTTTTCATTTGGTGCGCCTTTAACATTGTCATTTCCATCTAGCCAGATCTGCAGTGCGCCATCGTTAAACATTGCGTGGGCCATAGTTCGGAAATTTCCTAACGCATTAGCTCGCAACGTTTGATTCTGGTTAAACATCGGAAGTGCAAAGTTGACCTTATCTATTGAAGTCGCCCAATGTCCATGCCAAAACCAGGTCATGCGTTCGAGTAATGGATTTTCTGTATGAGCCATGCAATCAAGCCACCATAAAGTTAACTCATCACTCTGTGCCTTGAGCGCTGCAGTAAAAGCTTTAGATGCCGCAGCATTTGCCTGCGAGGGCCGCGCACCTAAATCTGGGAAGTTAGGAGTTGCCAGAGAATCTAAGGCAACCACTTGAGGCTGAGACAATATTTTCTTGGCACTGGCTGTGAAACCATCCTTGAGTGACTGCGAAAATTCGCCAGGGCGTGGACCGAAAGCAAAACGCGCATAAAGTCGCGTTAACTCCAGGCGTTGTGGTTCCATGCGTGAACGCTATGTGTTTATCTTTGTCGTTGTAAGGTTTCACCATGAATTCAAATGAACTTCTCCGAGAACAGATAATTAACAAGGCGGTTGTTCATGGCAAAGTGATTCTGTCTTCAGGAAAAGAAGCTGATTACTACGTCGATTTACGCCGCGTGACCTTAGATCACATCGCTGCTCCACTTGTTGGTGAAGTCATGTTGGATCTGACAAAAGAACTTGATTACGACGCTGTTGGCGGACTTACTTTGGGCGCAGACCCAGTAGCCACAGCGATGATGCACGTGGCAGCTTCTCAAGGGCGCGCTATCGATTCTTTTGTAGTGCGCAAAGCGGAAAAAGCACATGGTCTTCAGCGTCGTATCGAAGGACCAGATGTAAAAGGCAAAAAAGTTTTGGCAGTTGAAGATACGTCGACAACTGGCGGTTCCGTTTTAACTGCAGTTGAGGCGTTGAAAGAAGCCGGCGCAATCATCGTGGGTGTTGCAGTGATTGTCGAACGTGGAGCAAAGCAAGCAATCCTTGATGCCGGTTATAGGTATTACGCCGCATACTCACTCGAAGATTTAGGTCTATAAGAACCTAAACTTTTTACGAGTGGTGCTTACGAGTACTCCACTCGCGGAAAAATTCGATAGCAACTGGCACAACGCTCACAACAATAATGAGCGCTACAACCGGTAGAAGATACTTATCTACCGACCCCTTGAGTTTTTCGCCAAGAACAAATCCAGCACCGATCACGAGCTGAGTCCAAATTACTGCACCAATGAAGTTCCAGATGAAGAATTTCTTCACCGGGATACCAACGATTCCTGCAAGCGGATTAATGAGAGTGCGGATAAATGGAATGAAGCGCGAAAGCACAAGCGCCTTGCCTGTTCCATACTTACTTAACCACTTCTCTGTTGCAGCAACTCTTTGATGGTTGAAGAAGCGACCATCGGGGCGATCAAATAACTTGCGCCCATATGTTGCACCAAACCAATGTCCAACTTGTGAACCAAGTACTGCAGCAACCGGTGCACCAATAAAGAGCGCCACTGGATTGAGTGATGCTCCACCGAGAATTGCTGCCCCAGAACCAGATGCTGCTACGCCTGCAATAAAGAGAAGTGAGTCGCCAGGAAAGGCAAGACCTACCAGCAAACCTGTTTCAGCGAAGATGATGGCAAGTACGCCAGCCAAACCTAAATCGCCAACAATGGAGTGTGCATCGAAAAGGTTTGCAGCAAAATTCATGCTGTCAGGATACGCGATAAAAGCTAGATAGCAGCAGTCGTTTCACGCACAACCAGGCTCAAAGGAACCACAATATTTTTACGCTCGAGTGTGGGATCTGCAACCTCTGCAATGGCAGCTGCTGCTGCAACTTGGCCTTCAAACTGTGGAGGTTGAGAAACAGTTGTGAGTCCGATGTATTGCGCAATATCGTGATCATCAAAACCAATCACTGAAATATCTTCGGGAACTCTCATCCCCTTGGAGCGTATTGCTTTTAACGCACCGAATGCCATTTCATCAGAGTGACAGAAAAGTGCAGTAGGCAACTTCTTTCGACGCAAAAATGAATCCATCGCAATTTCTGATGTGTAGATATTAAAGTCACCGTGGATTTCTAATTCAGGGCTCCATTCGACGCCCACTTCATTAAGAGCCTGGATATATCCAAGGTTGCGANTATCTGAGACATCAAAGTTATAGGCAGTCTCGCGCTGACCAGATAAGACGGCAATTTGTCTATGTCCTAAATCAGTTAGATGTTGCGTTGCAACTTTTCCACCCAGCACATCATCAATGGCCACACTTGTGCAACCTTCGTGGCTAAAACCAATTGTGGTAATCGGAATTCCTAAACTTAACATAGAAGTGAACTCTTCATCGGTAGGTGGCATACTGACAACAATCAGCGCATCAACTTTTCCACGCAATTGTTTCTGCTGAAAAATTCGTTGACGTGCATCCACCTGCGAAAAGTTATAGAGAAGTAAATCCATTCCCACTTCACGCAAACTCTGTTCAATTCCATTAATCGCTTGCGAAAAAAACCACCGTGAAATATAGGGAGCGATAACACCAATTCTGTTTGTGCGTTTAACCAAATCGTGCGGAATTAAATCTGGGCGCAACGGATAATTAAGTTCCATCGCTGCTGCAACAATCTTTGATCGCGTTCGTTCATTGACATGATGCATTCCGCGCAGCGCACGAGAAACAGTGGCAGGGGAGACCCCAGCTTTCTTGGCGATTTCGACGACACCGCTCATGGCGCACCCCGTTCCGGCGGTCTGCAAATTTCTGCAAAACCTCTGCAAAAGGTACTCCCGCCACCGATTTTTAGATAGGGCTACGGGTGATACGTGAGCGTGGAAATTAGTCAGGTAAGTGCTTTATAACGCTTTTATTACCTTGACCCATCCGATTGGCTACCTGCAAGAGATTGGCAATACCGTTCTCCCACGTCGCAGTTCGGGGTTCACCGAATTGTCAACAACCCTCAAAGTACAACCTAAAGAAAAGGTAACTACATGTTAAAGAAAAAGGGACTACTTGTAGGAGCTGCAGTTGCAACTCTTTCACTCGTAGCAACTGTTTTCACCACAACATCAGCGAAGGCTGCTGATTGTGCTGATTACGCACAGTTCGGAAAGTACAACGCAACAGTTAAGGTCTTCGCAGGTATCCGCGATCCTGAAGCAACTGTTATGACAAATATCTTCAAGCAGTTCACTGCTTGCACAGGTATCACAATCGCATACGAAGGAACAGATCAGTTCGAAACTCTTCTTCCAGTACGCGTTAAGGGCGGAAACGCTCCAGATATCGCACTTATTCCACAACCAGGTCTCGTAGCAACAATGGTTGCAACAGGTAAGGCTGTTCCAATTTCAGCTGCAACTCGTTCAAACCTCAACAGCTACTACAACCCAGCATGGAAGTCATTTACAACAATTAACGGCCGTATCTACGGCGCACCATTCGGCGCATCTTCTAAGTCACTTGTTTGGTACTCACCAGCACAGTTCAAGAAGCTTGGCGTTAAGGTTCCAACAACTTGGGCAGAAATGGAAGCAGTTGCAGCGAAGTTCAAGGCTGCAGGAGCTAACCCATGGTGTGCAGGTATCGAATCAGGTGCAGCTACAGGTTGGCCAGCAACTGACTGGATCGAAGAAATGGCTCTTCGTGAGCTCGGTCCAAAGAAGTACAACATGTGGTGGCAGGGCAAGCTCAAGTTCTCATCACCTGAAATGCAAGGTGTAATGAACAAGGTAGCTGCATGGCTTGGAACAGCGTCACAGGTTGGCGACCTCAAGTCAGTTGCAACTCGTCGCTTCCAGGATGCAGGAGTTCCAGGACTTAAGAACGGTACTTGCGGCATGTTGCAGCAGGCATCTTTCTACGCATCAATGTTCCCAGCAGGAACCACATTCGGTCCTTCAGGTGACGCAGATGCGTTCTACCTCCCAGCAACAAACGCGAAGTTCGGTAACCCTGTAGAAGGTGGAGCTGAATTCCCAGTTGCATTCTCAACAAAGCCAGCAGTAGGCGCAGTTCAGGCTTACTTCTCATCTCCTGTATACGCAACTGCTCGTGCAGCTGCAGGCGGATGGACATCAGCTAACACAGGTGTACCAATCGACACATACAAGGATCCAGTACTTAAGGCTGTAGCAATGCAGCTTCAGAACAAGTCAGGTGCGATCGTGTTCGACGCATCAGACTTGATGCCATCTGCTGTTAACGGTGCTTTCTGGAAGGAAATCACTAAGTACTACGCAGAAGGTAAGTCAATGAAGGACGTTGCAGCAGCAATCGACGCTAACTGGTAATTAACCACCACTAGCTCAATTTCTAAAGCAACTACTTAAGTAGTTAAAAGAGCCGGGGTCCACATAATGTGGGCCCCGGCCTCTTTCTCAAAACCAACATCTGATGTAAATTGAATGTAGTTTTAATGCCAAAGTCTTTAATTAAGGAAGTAGGAACAGCACTTGATTCCATGGTCTGACATCTTCACCACATCGTGGCCGAAGATTGCTCAAATCCTGGCTGTCCTAGCCATCTTCTTCGGTTTCTATGGAATCGCATTTGCAGCTGGCGCTCGCATCAAAGGAAAGAAGCAGAACTTCTTAGCCCTCTCACTCTTCTTAGCGCCCGGCGTCATTCTCGCCATGACAGGACTCGGAATTCCTGCCATTCAAACTTTTCTTGAATCATTTAAGAACGCAGACTCTTCAAAGTGGGTTGGCTTTGCCAACTACACCCGCGCGATACAAGATCCTGATATTCGCGCAGCTTTCTATAACACCACAGCATGGGTTGTTATCTGTCCAATAGTTGTTACTTCACTTGGACTCACCCTTGCAACGATGCTCAACAAAATGAAGCGCGAAGCGTTCGCGAAATCACTCATCTTTATGCCGATGGCAATCTCTTTCGTGGGCGGATCTTTGATCTGGAACATGATGTATCAATACGAAGAACCAAATATGCCTCAGCGAGGCTTGATTGGTCAGTTGATGAAGTCAGTCGGACTTCCACTTCAACACCTTCTCTTATGGCACCCGTGGAACAACTTGTTCCTCATGGTTGTGTACGTCTGGGGCTTTACCGGTTTTGCGATGGTGATCTTGTCGGCTGCCATTAAAGGAATCCCTGCCGATATCGAAGAAGCAGCTCAACTCGATGGCGCAACTGGGATCAGACTCTTTAGAACAATTACAGTTCCCATGGTCAAGACAACCATCATCGTTGTACTGACAACTGCCATGGTAGGAACCCTCAAGCTATTCGATGTTATTCACACTATGACCGGCGGAAACTTCAAGACCGACGTGCTTTCAAATCGCATGGTTGATGAAAACTTCGTCTATCTCAACTACGGCCGCGGAGCATCTCTTGCGGTACTGATCTTCCTCGGTGTTCTACCTATTACGTATTACAACATTCGCTCACTGCGCGCAGAACGGAAGCATCACTAATGGCCACCTTAGCGCGTAAGAAGAACCCAGAGGTTTTGGCTTCTCACACCAGTCGCCCATTTACCTCACCGATTGCATCAGCGATCGTCACTGTAATCGCTGTTCTCTGGACTGTTCCAACTTTCGGACTTGTTGTTACTTCATTCCGCAACAAGGAAGATATTCAGTCAACCGGTTGGTGGACCGCATTTAGCAACCCAGCATTTACTCTCGATAACTATCGCGCGGTATTAAGTTCTGGAAACGCTGGTATCGGAACACAAGGAATGATTCCTTTTGCAATTAACTCACTTGCAATCACTATTCCTGCAGTTGTTCTCTCAGTTGGCTTTGGTTTGATGGCTGCCTACGCTCTCGCTTGGATTCCATTCCGCTTTAGCGATCAAGTCTTCTACGGACTCTTTGCCTTGCAAGGTGTTCCACTACAGCTTTCATTGCTGCCACTTCTTACATTCTTTGCAACTGGTGTTCAGCTCTTTGGTCATCAAATAATTCCGCCGCTACATGTGGTCGGAACAATTGCCGCAGTGTGGTTGCCTCACGCAATGTTCGGTATGCCACTTGTTATTTACTTACTACATAACTTCGTTTCTGCTCTACCTCGCGAACTGATGGAAGCAGCTCGCGTCGATGGTGCAAACCACTTCGAGGTCTTCCGACGCATCGTTCTTCCTTTATCTCTTCCTGCAGTTGCGTCGATTGCGATCTTCCAGTTCTTATGGATCTGGAACGATCTTCTTGTTGCGCTGGTATTTGCAGGCGGAACAGACGATGTTGCTCCTCTTACGCTTCACTTGGCTAACCTCGGTGGAAACCTTGGTTCTCACTGGGAGAACGTGGCGCCAGCTGCCATGTTCTCGATCATCATTCCGCTGATCGTCTTCTTCTCATTACAACGTTACTTCGTCCGCGGTCTGCTTGCAGGTTCTGTTAAGAGCTAGTGACGGGGCAAAAAGACTTCAGATATTAGGCAGGGGTTCCTCGTTAACTCTTAAATCTCGGATCCATTTGTTCTAATCGTATCTTTGTACCAATAACCAGAATCTTTAATAGTGCGCTTCTGTGTATCAAAATCAACATGCACGATGCCAAAGCGCTTTGCATAACCAAGTGCCCATTCAAAGTTATCCATGAGCGACCACTCGTAATATCCCTTCACAGGTGACCCTTGTGCGATCGCATCAGCAACTGCCTTTAAGTGTGTCTGCAGATAATCAATACGGCGTTGATCGTGGCACTTACCGTCATCGCTGATTCCTTCATCGTAGGCAACACCGTTTTCAGTGATGTGCAAATCAGGGAGTGCGCTTCCATACTCTTTATGCCAACGCACTAATAACTTTGTTAAACCTGACGGAGTCAGCGGCCAACCCATATCTGTGAGTGGCCCGGGCGCGGTTTCATCGACATCAAGCCCAAATAAACCAGCGATCGAATGCCATTGATTTTCGCCACCTTTAGATGGGTGCACGAAGTTATCGAAGTAATAGTTAATTCCAATAAAGTCATTTTTAATGGTGGCAGACTCTAAATCGCCCGGCTTGATAACAGAAGTCAGTTCATCACCGTATTCATCGAGCAGAATCTGTGGGTATTTACCTTTCATAAATGCATCCATCCAGAAACGGTTCTGATGAGCATCTGCAATATCAACTGCGTGCTTCTGAATCGGTTCATTGGGGTCATCAGCAATTGTGTTTGCTTGATTAAGAACTGGCCCAGTCAAAATATCGCCACGCACAGCGCGCATCGCCTTGGTTGATGCTACGTGCGCAAGCACCGTGTGGTGCGCTGCAGCGAATGCTGCGCGGCGATCTTTCACGCCGGGTGCGTGAATCCCAATTCCATAGCCAAGCCAAGAGACAACCCACGGTTCATTAATCGGTGTCCACTTCTTGACGCGATCACCAAAGTGTTCGACAACAGCGGCTGAGTAATCTGCAAAAGCTTTTACGATGTCGCGGTTGGTCCATCCACCTTTATCTTGCAGAGGTTGTGGCAGATCCCAGTGATATAAAGTTGCAAGGGGTTCGATACCTGCTTCAAGCAGCGCGCTAATCATGCGGTCATAAAACGCAAAGCCGCGTTCTTCGCGCACGCTATCGCCATTCGGAAACATACGAGGCCAGGCAAAAGAGAAGCGGTATGACGTAAGGCCCAACTCTTTCATCAGCGCGATATCGTTGAGATAGCGGTGATAGTGATCATTTGCTACATCGCCGGTATCGCCATTGGCTACCTTGCCCGGAGTTTTACAGAATGTGTCCCAAATTGATTGGCCTCGGCCATCTTCATTGGCTGCGCCCTCAATTTGGTAGCTGGAGGTCGCAGCGCCCCAGATAAAGTCATGTGGAAAGTTAGCCATGAGGCGAGAGTACATAGATGTCATTGCTTTCACTGCAATAAATATGTATAGATTTGCTAAAACGCACCCCTTTGACCCTAAACTTCCCTAATCTTCGCGCCCCTCCCTCGGGGCGCCCTGACCAAGGTCACAAGGATGTGGCCAACGGAGGAATACACATGAGTGCTTCTGCTGCACTATCAACGGTTCAAGTCACCGGCTCCAATCTCAATATCACCTACGTGGTTCTCGCAGTCGCCCTCGGTGCGCTCGCGATCGCCTTCGCGCTACGCCAGCAAGTCTTGGCCCAGAGCGATGGCACCGCAAAGATGCGCGAGATTGCTGAAGCTGTACAAGAAGGAGCCGCTGCATACCTTGCACGTCAGTTCCGCACACTTTCTTATTTCGTAGGAATCGTCTTCTTCCTACTCTTCGCACTACCTGCTGACACCACTGCAATTCGCATTGGTCGCTCCATCTTCTTCCTCCTCGGTGCAGGTTTCTCGGCAATCGTTGGATATAACGGCATGTGGCTTGCTGTGCGCGCAAATGTGCGCGTTGCAGAAGCTGCTCGCCAGAAGAACGGCACACAGGCAGTTCAGATCGCATTCCGCACAGGCGGCGTTGTCGGTATGACAACTGTTGGTCTCGGACTCGTTGGTGCATCTCTTGTTGTCATCATCTTCCACGAGAACGCACCGGTTGTTCTCGAAGGTTTCGGTTTCGGTGCTGCAATGCTCGCGATGTTTATGCGCGTCGGCGGCGGTATCTTCACAAAGGCAGCTGACGTCGGAGCAGACCTCGTTGGTAAAGTTGAAAAGAATATTCCTGAAGATGACCCACGTAACGCAGCAACCATTGCAGATAACGTAGGCGATAACGTCGGTGACTGCGCTGGTATGGCCGCAGACTTGTTTGAGTCATATGCAGTAACACTCGTGGCAGCACTTATCTTGGGTAAGGCAGCTTTCGGTAACGAAGGTCTTATCTATCCATTGATCGTTCCTGCAATCGGAATCATCACAGCCGTTATCGGTATCTTCGCAACTCGTTTGCGTTCAACAGATAAGTCCGCAATGAGCGCGATTAATCGCTCATTCTTTATGTCAGCAATTATTTCTGCTGGCCTTACCGGTCTTGCAACATTTACTTATCTACCAGGTAAGTTCAACTTGCTTACAAACTACTCACCAACAGTTCTTGCAGAAGCTGGAAATATCAACCCACGCGTTCTCTCCTTTGGTGCAGTAATCATCGGAATCGTTCTCGCAGCGTCAATTCAGGTACTTACAGGCTTCTTCACTGAAACCGGCAAGCGCCCAGTAAATGATGTCGCAGCATCATCACAGACAGGTTCAGCGACAGTAATTCTCGCTGGTATCTCAGTCGGTTTTGAATCAGCTGTTTACTCAGCACTTCTTATCGCAGCAGCAGTATTCGGCGCATTCTTGCTTGGTGGCGGATCAATCGTATTGTCACTCTTCGCAATTGCACTCGCAGGTACTGGTCTTCTCACAACAGTAGGCGTCATCGTTGCGATGGATACATTCGGCCCAATCTCAGATAACGCACAAGGCATTGCAGAAATGTCAGGCGACGTTAAGGGCGAAGGCGCACAGATTCTTACTTCACTCGATGCTGTTGGTAACACAACCAAGGCAATCACTAAGGGAATTGCAATCGCTACAGCTGTTCTTGCAGCAACTGCGTTGTTCGGTGCATTCACAGATGCAATCAAGGAAGCAGTTCTTAAGGCAGTTGGCGAAGGCACAACAGTTGCTCTTCAATACCAAGGCGTTCTTGATATCGCTAGCCCACGTAACCTCGTTGGTTTGATCATCGGAGCCGCAGTTGTATTCCTCTTCTCAGGACTTGCAATCAATGCAGTTTCTCGTGCAGCTGGTGCAGTTGTTGTTGAAGTTCGTAACCAGTTCAAACTTCACCCAGGAATCATGAAGGGCACTGAAAAGCCTGAGTACGGTCGCGTTGTTGATATCTGTACTCGCGATTCACTACGTGAACTTGTCACTCCAGGACTTCTTGCAGTCATGGCCCCAATCGCAGTTGGCTTCGGTCTCGGCGTTGGTGCACTTGGTGCATACCTTGCTGGTGCAATCGGCACAGGTACTTTGATGGCTGTCTTCCTTTCAAACTCAGGCGGCGCTTGGGATAACGCAAAGAAGATGGTTGAAGACGGTCACTACGGCGGCAAGGGCACAGAAGCCCACGCAGCAACAGTTGTAGGCGACACTGTCGGTGATCCATTTAAGGACACAGCAGGTCCTGCGATCAACCCACTTATCAAGGTGATGAACCTTGTGGGTCTTTTGATTACACCTGCAATCGTCAGCTTCGCACTTCCAACACAGAAGTCGACATCAATCCTTATCGCACTCGTTGCAGTTGTGGTGATTATCGGAGCTCTTATCCGTAACCGCCGTCAATCAACCAATATCGAGTACTAAGAGAAAGCACTTCCCCACTTAGGTACGAATGTCAAAAAACTTAAAGAAACTGGTGATCGTTGAATCACCAGCAAAGGCACGCAAAATTGGCGGCTACCTCGGCGACGGTTTCATCGTCGAGGCAAGCGTCGGCCATATTCGCGACTTGCCACAGCGCGCAGCTGATATCCCTAAAGAGGTAAAGAAACTCGCCTGGTCAAAAGAAGGCGTCGATATCGAAAATGATTTCGCACCTTTATATGTCATCAACCCCGACAAGAAGGCGAAAGTAGCCGAGCTCAAGGAGTTGATGAAGGACGCTGAAGAAATCCTTCTAGCAACGGACGAAGACCGCGAAGGCGAAGCGATTGCTTGGCACCTCGTTGAAGTTCTTCAACCAAAGATTCCCATCAAGCGCATGGTCTTTAACGAGATCACCGAAGATGCCATCAAGGCAGCAGTTGAAAACACCCGCGACCTTGATTACAACCTGATTGATGCACAAGAAACACGTCGAGTTTTAGACCGTCTCTACGGCTACCGTCTTTCACCAGTTCTGTGGAAGAAAGTCATGCCACGTATTTCTGCAGGCCGCGTGCAATCTGTTGCAACTCGATTGATTGTTGAAAAAGAACGCGAACGCATGGCCTTCATCTCATCTTCGTGGTGGGATCTCAACGCAAAGACCGAACTCGGCTTTACAGCACGCCTACTCTCAGTAGATGGAAAGAAAGTAGCGTCTACTAGTGACTTTGGCGCAGATGGCGCAGTCAAAGAGAAATCACTCAAAGACATCCTTTTGCTCGACGAAAAGCAAGCAACAGATTTAACAAACTCACTGAAGAACACACCGCTAATCGTTAAGTCAATGGAAGAGAGCCCACGCACCGAACGTCCAAAGCCCCCATTTACAACATCAACAATGCAACAAGATGCAGGTTCACGTCTCGGTTGGGGCGCGCAGATCACTATGCGCATCGCACAACGCCTGTACGAAAACGGTTACATCACCTACATGCGTACCGACTCCATCAACTTATCTGATCAAGCAATTAAGGCAGCACGCGCTGCAGCAACATCGTTGTACGGAAAAGATCATGTCTACGAGACTGCACGTCTTTATCAAGGTAAATCAAAGAACGCGCAAGAAGCGCACGAAGCTATTCGCCCAGCAGGAGATGTCTTTAAGACACCAGGTGAATTAGCACCAGAACTTTCTCGCGATGAATTTGCGCTGTATGACCTCATCTGGAAGCGCACTGTTGCTTCCCAAATGGCTGATGCCAAGAAGATGCAGATGCGCGTTGACTTCGATGCAAAGACCGCCGATAACAAAGAGACAATCTTCCGCGCAAACGGTTCTGTCATTACATTTCCAGGATTCCTCGCCGCCTACGATGACATCGCAACGGACGAAAATAAGGATGAGGAATCTGAAGAACGTCGCCTACCTGCAATGACAATCGGTCAATCGGTAAAGGTCGATGAATATTCATGCGAAGGCCACGACACCAAGCCACCTGCGCGCTACACCGAACCAACTCTTGTTAAGAAGCTTGAAGAACTCGGTATCGGCCGCCCATCAACATTTGCATCCATCATTCAAACTATTCAAGACCGCGGCTACGTTTCAAAGCGGGGCCGCGCACTTGTTCCAACGTTTCTCGCCTTCTCAGTAACAGGCTTGCTTGAAACCCACTTCACCAAGCTTGTGGACTATGACTTCACCGCCTCTATGGAAGAAGACCTCGACAAGATTGCATCCGGTGAAGCAGGACGCGTTGATTGGCTCCGCGATTTCTATTACGGCGTCGATGGCCAGCCAGGCCTTAATGAACTCGCACTTGATCTCGGTGTAATTGATGCACGCGCTACCAACACAATGAATTTATCTGACACCATCGAAATCCGTGTTGGTCGCTACGGAGCGTACTTACAAGAGAACATCGAAGGACAAGATCGCAAGCTTGCAAACATCCCTGAAGGTTTAGCACCTGATGAACTAACCCTTGCAAAGGCAATCGAATTGCTTGCCGCCCCATCAGGTGAGCGCGAACTCGGTATCGATCCAAATACCGGCCTTGAAGTGGTTGCAAAGTCGGGACGCTTTGGCCCATACATCACCGAGATCTTCCCTGAAGAACCTGTTGAACTTAAAGAAGACGGCACACCAAAGAAGAAGCGCAAGAAAGCTGATGCACCTAAAGCAAAGACCGCATCGCTCTTGAGCACAATGAATCTCGACACCATCACACTTGATGACGCACTCAAATTACTTTCACTTCCTCGCGTTCTTGGCACAAATAACGCAGGCGAAGAAATCACTGTGCAGAACGGCCGCTACGGTCCCTACCTAAAAGCTGGCGCAGATTCACGCACCCTTACATCCGAAGATCAACTCTTCTCAATTAATCTTGATGAAGCGCTTGAGATATACTCAAAGCCAAAAGAGCGCCGTCGTGGTGTTGCAAAGCCTCCACTAAAAGAACTCGGCGTTGATCCAGGTTCAGAAAAGCAAGTCATCATTAAGGATGGCCGCTTTGGTATGTATGTCACCGATGGCGAAACCAATGCAACTCTTCGTCGCGGCGACACCCTTGAGGCAATGACACTTGAACGCGGACTCGAACTCTTGGCAGGACGCCGTGCATGGGAAGCAGAGAACGGCCCTTCTCCAAAGAAATCACGTAAAAAGGCTGCAAAGGCAAAGCCAGGAGACACCGCACCAACTCTTACAAAGAACACAGTAAAGAAGGCTGCAACAAAGAAGAAAGCAGCTAAGAAGGCATCAGGAAAAGCAAAGAAGAGCGCGGACTAGACTCTACTTATGACTCAAGAGACGTGGCTACTTACAGGCGGTGCTGGATATATCGGCACACACATTGCCGATGAGTTCATCCGCGCAGGCAAGTCAGTTGTCATCTATGACTCGCTCTACCAGGGACTTGAATCCCGCATCGTCTACTTGCGCGCCAAGCACAACGTCGAGATCCCATTTATCAAAGCTGATATCCGCGATTACAACGAACTCGAAAGCGTTATCCGCACCCACAAGATCGATGGCATCGTCCACACCGCAGCCCTCAAAGCCGTCGGTGAATCAATGGAGAAGTCAGATGAATATTTCCAAGTCAACCTTGAAGCAACTACAGAACTGATTGCTATTGCAAAGCGCAACAACGTCAAGAAATTTATCTTCTCATCCACTGCAGCTGTCTACGGCAGCCCAGATTCAATGGAACCTTGCAAAGAAGATGGACCAAAGGCTCCGATCTCTCCATACGGCGACTCTAAGTATCAAGCGGAATCTGCGGTCACTGCATTTATCAATACACCAGGTAACCACGGCACATCACTTCGCTTCTTCAACGTTGTGGGTGCTGCGGCCCCTGAACTTCTTGATAACTCAGTTGAGAACTTAGTCCCTATCGTTCTCGGCAAACTCAATAAGGGCGATGCGCCAACAATCTTCGGTACCGATTACCCGACACCAGATGGAACATGTATCCGCGACTATGTTGATGTCCGCGATATCGCCCGCGCACATTTAGCTGCCGCAAATGCCACAACTAAATTGCCTGACACCATGAACATCGGCACGGGCCGCGGTGCATCCGTTCGCGAGATCATCAAGCTTGTCCTGGAAGCAACCAACAAGACTGACACGCAAGTCATCGAAACAAATCGCCGCGCAGGAGACCCAGCATTCCTCTGCGCAGATGTAACCCTTGCCAAGACCGCCATGGGCTTTGAATCCAAGTACTCACTCGAAGAGAGCGTAAGAAGCCTCTTTTAGCCCTTTCTAGGCGCGACACCAGCGCCCGATAGACTCACCTCATGCCCGCCAGCCTGCCAAACCCTGCTGCCCCCGCACAGGATGCCACCCGCAGCGTCTTGGCCATTCCAGCCTTTCGCAAGCTCTGGAACTCGATGCTCTTCTCATCCCTTGGTGATTGGCTCGGCCTTCTTGCAACTACTGCGCTCGCACAACAACTTTCTGGTGGCTCTTACGCAACTGCAAACTTCGCAATCGCCGGTGTCTTTATCGCTCGCCTTCTTCCCGCAGTCTTTCTCGGCCCTATCGCAGGTGTAATCGCCGATCGCTTCGATCGCCGCCGCCTCATGGTGGCAGTCGACATCATGCGCGCAGCGTTGTACATCTCTATCCCAATCGTTCACACATACTTCTGGCTCTACACCGCCATGATCTTGGTCGAATGCCTCACTCTCTTCTGGTCTCCTGCAAAGGAAGCATCTGTTCCTAACCTTGTTCCACGCGATAAGTTAGAGAACGCAAACCAAGTCTCACTCCTAGCCGCATATGGCACTGCACCAGTTGCTGCACTTCTCTTCTCATTCCTCACACTCCTCTCCGGTGCAATCGCAGCAATCAGCCCACTACTTCCAACCAACTCTGTAGATATTGCCCTCTATATCAATGCAGCCTCATTCCTCTTCGCTGCCTGGACTATCCGCGGCCTCAAAGAGATTCCAAAAGGCGCAGCATCAAAATCTGAAAACAGCGACAACGTTGCACAATCACTTATCCACGGATGGAAATCTGTTTCACAATCCAAAATCATCCGCGGCCTCATCATCGGAATGGTCGGCGCATTCTCAGCAGCCGGTGCTGTTATTGGCCTAGCCCGCACATTCGTTGGAGACCTCGGCGGTGGCGACGCCGCATACGGCGTTCTCTTCGGTTCTGTCTTCACTGGTCTTGCAATCGGAATCGCATTCGGCCCCAAGATATTTGCACAGTTCTCTCGCCGCCGTTTATTCGGAGCATCCCTTACAACATCAGGTGTATTCCTCGTTCTTCTCGCACTGATATCTAACTTAGTTCTCTCAGTAGTTATTGTCGCAATCCTCGGAGCCTTCAGTGGAATCGCCTGGGTCACCGGCTTCACCATGCTCGGCATGGAAGTCCACGACGAAATCCGCGGCCGAACCTTCGCCTTCGTACAATCATTGATCCGTATTACTTTGGTAGCTGTTCTAGCTATCGCTCCCATCATCGCAGCCACCATCGGCGTTCACCGCTATAAATTCCAGAACCTTGTCCTTAACTACAACGGCGCTCAAATCACCATTCTGATTGCAGGAATTATTGCTGTTCTCATCGGGTCTGTTTCTTATCACCAGATGAAAGACCGACCAACAGTTTCACTCTGGTCAGACATCCTTGCAGCCCTTCAAGGCGAACTCGGTGCAATCACCGGAGCCCCAACCCAAGGAATCTTCATTGCATTCGAAGGTGGAGAAGGCACTGGCAAATCAACACAAGCAAAGTTATTGCAGAAGTGGCTTGAACAAGAAGGTGAATCAGTCGTTCTCTCTCGCGAACCCGGCGGAACCGAACTTGGAAAAGATCTACGCAAAATTCTTCTAGGACATGAAACCGGAGTCATCAGCCCACGTGCTGAAGCGCTGTTGTATGCCGCAGATCGCGCCCACCATGTCTATTCAGTAATTCGCCCAGGGCTTGCCAAAGGAAACGTAGTTATCTCAGATCGCTACTTCGACTCATCTGCTGCCTACCAAGGCGCAGGCCGCGTACTGAATCCATCTGAAGTCGCACGGATTAGCCGTTGGGCAACTGAAAGTTTGTATCCAACTCTGACGATTCTTATCGATGTCCCTGCAGAAATTGGTCTTAGTCGTCTTCAATCACGTGATCGCCTAGAAGCAGAGCCAACAGAATTCCACGAACGTGTACGACAAGAGTTCCTTCAAATTGCCATGATGGATCCAGAGCGCTACTTCGTTGTCGATGGAACACAATCTGTCGAGGAAATTCACACACAGATCATCGCTCGAGTTGCAGAACTTCCTGCACTCAAGCGCAATGCGCAAGGTCCACAACAAAATAAATTCCTTAAACCAATTCGCATTGCTACCAACGCAGTCACTAAGAGAATTAAGAAGTAAATGTCTTCCGTCTTTGATGATCTCGTCGGTCAAGAACACATCATCGATATCCTTCAAGGTGCAGTAGCCGCCTCCCGTACAGGCGAAGAATCACAAGAGATGACCCATGCCTGGGTCTTCACCGGCCCTCCAGGATCGGGCCGTTCCTCAGCTGCTGTCGCGTTCGCCCAAGGACTCATCTGTCCCAACAATGGCTGTGGCAACTGTTCTGATTGCAATGCAGCCAAGACAGGTGGTCACCCCGATGTTGAAATCATCCGCACCGAAGGTTTATCTATCAAAGTAGAAGAAGTCCGCGAACTTCTCACTCGGGTTGCATGGGCACCGTCCATGGGGGGATGGCGCGTAGTTGTTATGGAAGATGCTGATCGACTTACTGAGTCTGCTGCCAACGCACTTTTAAAAGCAATTGAAGAACCAGGAACAAGAACTGTCTGGTTGTTATGTGCACCCACACTGCACGATGTTCTGCCAACAATCCGCTCTCGTTGCCGCCATCTACAACTTCGTACACCATCGCTACAAGCGGTAACCGATGTATTAATCAATCGTGACAACGTGGCGCCAGGAATGGCCGACTTCGCAGCCCGCGTAAGTCAAGGACACATTGGACGCGCAAAGTACTTAGCCACAAACGAATCGGTTCGCAGCAACCGCAAGCTGATCATGCAACTGCCGCTGCAACTCGGTTCTCTGGCTGCAGCATTTCAAGCCGCACAGACACTCGTAGATATCGCGACCACAGAAGCGAATTCATCATCAGATGAGCGCGACGAAAAAGAAATAGAGAAACTTCAAGAGGCTTACGGAAAAGGCGCTACTGGCCGAGGGATGGCAACAGGCGGAGCCAAGGCAGTCAAAGAGTTAGAGAAAGAACAGAAGTCACGCTCTACTCGAATGGTCCGTGACTCAATTGACGGGGCACTTCTAGACATCGCCACCTTTTACCGTGATGTCATGATGGTCCAATCGGGCAACACCGAATCGATGATCAACACAGACATGCGTGAAGAGATTGAAAGCTATGCCTCATCACACCCAGAGTATTCGACAATCTTGAAAATCAACTCACTTATGGAAGCTCGCGCCAACCTTGCACGTAGTGCTGCCCCGTTAGTTACTTGTGAAGCACTCATGTGCAAGTTGTCAAAAGCTTAAAGTAGTAATTAAGGCGGTAGGAGTAATATCGGGTCATGAATATCACTTCCGCAGATAGCAACGTGTTGCGAAACCGAGTAGTAGAAGACTTCGTATCAGAGTGCCTCCAAGACACCAATTTGTCAACAGTCGCTGTTGTGGGGGGATCAGAAGCTGATCATGAAGTATTGGAAATTCGAAAGACATTCCCAAAAGTAAGTTTTGATTATTATGGAATTGAACCGGGACAGGTTCACATGGATCTCAATCTCCCACCAATTGAGAGAAAACACTACGATATTGTGCTTTGCACTAACGTTATTGAACATATTTGGCATCACGAAAACTTCGCAAAAAACTTAATTTCACTTATCGGAGCTCGAGGAATTCTTTGGTGTTCATTCCCTTTCAGTGACATGTATCATGGATCACCCCATTATTATTCTTCCGGCTTTGATCCCGAATATGTGGATCGATTATTTTCAAGAAATTCACTTACAGTAGAAAAAAGTCGAGTCATTTCTTCACGCAGACTTTACTTATTTACGCACTTATTGAAAGATTGGCCGAGCCAGTTTCGATATGAACATCCGCTCGTGGGTCAAATATTGTGGAGCGCAGGACTTAGAAAAAATCCGAGACCTCCTATTCGGCACCTTTCGCCTATTCGTTTATTGGCATGCCTATACCTGGCGACAATTCCAAAGAGGTTTCATTCAAACCCTACGGATGGCTGTGGAGCTTGGGTAAAAGCAATACGAGTCGAAATTCAATAATAAAACCTGCTGAGCGCCACTAGTACCTCTAGAGGCTTTCAAATGAATGATTTGCCCCTAAGGTATTGCTAACCTATAGCCAAGAGTTGTCGGATTAGCTCAAGCCGCCTCAAGCAATCTCGAGTAGACCCATGACACCCTAATGGGCTATGCCTAGCTTAGAAAATTACTCAGGTGCAAACATCTAGATTAGGAGAGGAATTAACTGAATTGGTAAAAAGTCACAAGAGAATGGTGCAGAATTCCACCATGCGCCTAGACCATGTTTCATACGTTACTTCACACGACCAAATAGCTGACACAGTGCAGAGACTCGGTTCTCGCCTAGGTATCACATTTGTAGATGGTGGCATTCATCCACGTTTTGGTACTCGAAACTTCACTGCTTCACTAAAGAATGGTCAATATATCGAAGTTGTATGTCCACTTGATCACCCAGCGACTGAACAAACACCATGGGGCAAGGCTGTAGCTAAGAAGGCTAATGAAGGTGGTGGTTGGTTCACTTGGGTATTTAGCACAAAAGATATTTCATCCATTGAAACTAAGTTTGGGCGTAAGGCAACAGAGGGACATCGCACGCGACCAAACGGAACAGATTTAATGTGGAAACAAATTGGAGTGAAAGAGATTACTGACTCAAGAAAGTTTCCCTTCTTTATTCAATGGCTATCGACCGATCACCCATCACAAGACGGATTACCACTTGCTGAGATTAAAAAAATTGTTATTGCAGACACCAATGAGTTAGCAGACTCTTGGTTTAAAGAAGAAATTCTTGCTTCGCTAGGAGATGTAACTATTGAGTGGGTGGACCCTTCAACAAACGATAATCAGTCTGGGATTGTTGCCCTACAACTGGTGACACCAGCTGGCATTGTGGTCCTGGATTAAATTTCTCAAGATTGACGCCAAATTAATTTGAAAAGGAATAATCCACCGGCTAATGAATTTTTCGAATCAAACCCAAAGAATTATGATCAATCGACTGTAGCCTTGGTTTAGTTCGCTGCAATAAAAACTAAAACACATCGACAGGCTTTTCTTTAAAGCAGTCTTTATAGCTGACCAAGTTTGAAAGCATGATATTCTCAATCACACAGGGGCTCCGACTTTCAAATTTTCAAAAGAATTTTCGAACAAACACTTATTAGCTCGAAATTCGCGAATCCCATCGTCTATCGTCAGATCAAAAGATGAATGGCCTACCTGGGCTCCGAAGCTTTTATTAGCACTAGGATACGTCAGGTCCATTTGAAGTATAAAGATTCTCACCTCTTGGAACAAGCATTTTGAATCAATATCTACCCCATAAACTTTTGCATTAGGAAAATACTCTTGCCACACCCTAAAGGAACCACAGGTCTATGTATTGGGCTATTGGGCGAGAAACCAGAGAACCTTTCATTCCAAAAGCGGAATTCCCGGGTACGGCCGAGTCATTTGAGCCGATTCCGCACTCGAAAACCAGCGATATTTCGTGTCTGCGATTAGAAAATAGAAGCTCGTAACAGTCTATATAAGTATGATGGTGATTCTCGAAGTTTTCCTCAGGAGTAGATAACCCACCCTTATAAGTGCCGAATTTGGTGAAAATTTTCGCGAGCAAAGAGTGGCAAATCTGGTAATTGCCGTTTATTCGAAGGTCATAACTTACATTATATTGAGAAAATGCTCGGGCTTAAAGGAATTTCCTATATGCATCGGTGAGCATTCCATTATTCAATAGTGAAGACAAGTACCGAAGAACTCCCAAGGAGTTTCTCGTGCTGATAGGCACATCTAATCATTCAATTGAGCTCTTATATGACAGGATTGCCCAGTGAAAATCGACTATGACGCGTATTTAGTTGGAATCGGCCCTTGGCGAATTATCCCTGACGAACCTCGTCATAACACCTTTCATATGGAACTAAAGCGGATTGCACCAGGAGAGAACATTAGCCTCACCTATTTTGGGTTAAGCGACATGTCCAAACAGCACTGGATGAATCAAATTCTACCCAACTCAATTCTACGAAAATATGTCGCGATTTCACCCAAAAAAATGAGAGAAATTTCGAATCAAATAAGCAAAATAACTCCAAAGCATAAAACAATCTACATATTTGAGGGATCCATTTCTTGGTTTATTACCTTAAAAATCCTATCCGCAAGGACGAGCAATACAACGATTATTTGTAACCTCTTTTCTTCTGGAAAATATGATCAGTTGTTATTTACGAATGGATTCAAATCATTTTTTTTCCGCTGGGCACTTCGTGTTGTTTTAAGAAATAATCGTGAGAATTCAGTTCTTACATTCGACACTAAACTGATGTCTGACAAAGTACAGGACTTATTGGGAATCAACGCCGCACCTTTTCCAGTCCCGTCTTCTTTTGATTTCAAGAAAAAAAACGAAGTCACCAGAAAACATTCGAGAGTCTTGATCAACATTCGAGGCTTCAAAACTTCAAAATTGCATCAGTATCTTGAATCGTCTTGTCTTGAATGTACTTTTGTTGTTCCAAAAGGCTCAATATCGTCGGGCGCAGTTTCTGAAGCGGAGTTTGGTAAGTACGTAAACCTAGAATTTGATGAAAAAAATATTAGCGAAAATGATTATGCAAAGTATATAGATTCCTTTGATTATCTAATAATTCTTTACGAACCTTCTATTAATGCGTCTGGGAAAATCTTAGACGCAATTACCAGAGGTGTTGCTGTTGCTGTACCTTATGAGGCGACTGAGTGGGCACAAATTTCCAGGACCTGGGGAAAGTCCCATTTGTTCGGATGGGGAAATCCTATTGAGGAAAGTAAGTTATTCCAACATCCAGAATTTCTCGAGCCTATGCTAACTGAAGAGCCTCCCTTCACTCCCAGAAATGCAATCAAAACCTTATCTAAGCTATCCAAACTAAAAGAAATTCAACAAACAAACAGCCGGAGATCCAAGAATGTTGGGTGGGATTTGATTTGTATGCTTTATTTTCTGTCCTGCATCTTTCTCAATTTTCAATATTCCATTAGGGTGAAACTGGGTAGTAATGTCAGTGTAAGAAAAAGAGAGCGGAGACTTAAGTGACCCAAAAGAGAATTCTAGTGGCTGGTGCGGGTGGGTTTATCGGCGGATGGCTCGTAAACGAATTAATCAAAGATTCAAGAAATGAAGTGCTTTCAGTTGACATCAAACCTAAATCTGAGTGGTATCAGAGTTTTATGGGTGCGACAGAAGTTGTTTCTGACCTTAGGGACAACCGCAATACAGATGAAGTCACAGAAGGTATTGACGAAGTTTATAACCTTGCGGCAGATATGGGTGGAATGGGTTTCATCGAAAATAACAAAGCTCTTTGTATGATGTCTGTGTCAATAAATACGAATCTATTGGACAGTGCGCGTCGACATGGGTCTAACAAATTCTTTTACGCTTCTTCAGCATGTGTTTACAACCAAAGTTTACAAAAAGATCCAAAGAATCTAGGGTTAAGGGAATCCGATGCATATCCAGCTGATCCAGAAGACGGATATGGCTGGGAGAAGTTATTTAGCGAGAGAATGTCACGGCACTTTTACGAGGATTTTGGTTTAGAAACAAGAGTCGGCCGATTTCATAATGTCTATGGGCCCTATGGAACATATGATGGAGGACGTGAAAAGGCCCCGGCTGCTATTTGTAGAAAGATTGCGCAAGCGAAGTTGAGCGGAAATCCCGATATTGAGATCTGGGGGGATGGAGAGCAATCTAGATCCTTCACATATATTGAAGATACGATCAAAGGCATAAATTTATTGATGGGGTCCAATTTCAGAGACCCATTAAACATAGGCTCTAATGAAATGGTTACAATCAATCAACTTGTAGATATCGTTGAGGGAATAGCAAGTTTCAAAGTCAAAAGGAATTACAATCTAAGTGCTCCACTCGGAGTGCGCGGCAGGAACTCAGATAATGAGCTAATTAAGAGTTTATTTAATTGGCAGCCAGATGTCAGGCTTGTCGACGGACTAACCAAAACATATGAATGGATCTATCAGGAACTTTCTAAATCTTGAATTATTTTTACAATGCCCGCCTTGATTGAGATTTCAGGTTTCCAAAAATGTTCAAAGTCTCGTTTTGGCGAGTTCTTTATGCCCGCCTGAATGGAATCGTTTTTTACCCCAGGAATAACCTCGACCGAAAAATGGTCACCAATTATTTGCGCAATCTCGCGAATACTTGTCCAAGAATGATTTGCAAGGTGGACCTCTCTACTTTCTGGAACATTACTGTAATTATTCATAATCGCAATCAACCCTCGCGAACAGTCATCCGCATAGAGAAAATCCCGAGTCTCATCGCCTGTGGTTCTCATTCTTATCGGTCCACCTTGCCGGGCCATGTCTATAAAATCACTGATTACGTGAAATTTTTCAGCATTCCGTTCCACCCCATACACATTCCAAAACTTTACGACGACACCACCTAGAGCAATTGAATTCTTTTCACCAATTGATTTCAACAACCCATAAGTGGATTGTGACATGTTAGACATTTGACTACTTGCAAAAACAAATGGTTTATTGAATAAAGCCAAGTATTCAAAGGTATTAGTCATAATTTTCATATTATTTGAGATGAATTGAAAAGTATCCTGATATTTCTCAAGATAATGCGAACCGCCAACGTCAAAAGCGAGAAAGAAAACAAAATCACAGCTTCTGATGCTCTCAACTAGCAATTCATTCGAGTACACCCTTAAATCTTGCTTAGAACCGTTTACTAAATCGAACTCAAGAACATCACATCCTGAGTTTTTGAGATATTCACAAAGGTATGCGCCAACTTGGCCTGAGGATCCGAGTACCAATACTTTTTTCATTTACTAGCTCTCCTTCAATTTATCATTAATTGGACCATGGTTATTGAAGGGTTTGCTTTTCTTCGCTAACTGCTTAAGAGCTTCTATATCATCCAAGTATTGGTGTAAATAAGGGAGATATTCCGGTGCAACGTCAATTGAACCCGAGGACATGGAAATTTTTTTACGTACTTCCTCAGGCTTCTTTTTGCGAACAATAAATTCAATTGCTGATTCTGAAGTAGGCGCAATTGTTTGGTCAAAATTCGGTATGCTATATCTGTATCCGGAATCTTGTATGCATACGGATCTAATATCTGCGTAAATTCCTAAACTTTGAAGTAACGTTAAAACATTAACTGATTTAGGTGCCCAACTTGAATCTTTCCAAAAAGTAAAAGACCACTTATGGTCCAAATTCTTATCCGAAGGCCATACGCCTTGCTCATACAAATCTTCCTCGGGAACAGTGACGATTAGGTGACCGCCAGGCTTGAGAATTCGAAACCAATTTTTCAAGCCTGCCACTGGGTCATTTAAATGTTCAAGGCAGTGAGAACTCACCACAAAATCAAAAGATTCATCTTTCGCAGATTGCATGTGCTCCGCATCCCCGTCCTCGAGATCCCAAATACGAACGTTCTTAATCAAAGGAAAAAATTCCGTATAAAGAATTAGAGGATCAGGTAAACCGCCAATGTCTATACCTTCACCGATAAAATATCTTGTGACAAAGTTGGGATCTCGCTGACGCCGAAAAATCGACTTCGATAGCTCTTTCATGCCTCCTCTTTCGCGGTCTTATAATCAACAATCATTCTAACCGCACTAGAGAGTGAATGCGCGCAGTTAGAATTCAAACAGTCGCTGTCCCAGCACACCCCCACAAATTTAATTCCGGCGCTCTCGGCTGCCTGCCTGTCAGTCTGAGTATCCCCCACAAAAAAGGTATTATTCGGGTCAGCTTTATTAAAATTGATTGAATTAAATAAAAGTTGTGGTTTTGGTTTTCTACACTCGCAATTGTCAGATTCTTGGTGAGAACAAATAAAAATCTGTGAGTAATCAAGTGCCAAAATAGGCCCGAAGACCTCTTTAGTTAGTGCTTTTACCTCTAAAACATCAATTAAACCTTTTGAAATACAGGCTTGATTTGAGGCCACACTTAACTGAAAACCTTGTTGAAGCAAGAGGCTTAAATCCATAAAGTCTTTTGGTCTCTGAATTTCACTATTCTTGAGAAGGTAACCTCCACGAAGTCTTTTATTCACCGTCCCGTCGCGGTCAAAAATTACTAATTTTTTATTACTCATATCTAAAGATAATGCAATCCTGCACTCGTTGTCTTGAAAGATGTGACGTTGTAACCTAATTGCTCGATAGAGGCAACAATTAATTCTTTTTGGCTTGACTCACACACAAAGATAAAGAAACCACCACCGCCAGCCCCTAAGAGTTTCCCTCCGAATACGCCTTGCCCCATGCCGATTTCATAGACCCGATCAATTTCTGAGCTCGAAACTAATGCGGATACCCCACGTTTTATTTCCCAAGACCTGCTTAAAGTTTCACCTAAAGCTCTTAAGTCGCCACGCTTCAATATGTCTTCTACGGAAGTGACAAGGTCCTTCTGAGATAATAGAGCTTGAATATTTTGCCGCTTTTCATTTCTATCTATTTGATCATCTAGTACGGTGTTTGAGTTGCGAGAAATGCCAGTCCATACAAAAAAAGCACTTTTTTCTAGATCTTCAATAAATCCATGAGGAGTTGAGACAGGACTAAATTTAGATTCCTTATAACTTCCAAAATCAAATCTATTGAAACCGCCTGTTGCGCAAACGTGTTGATCTTGGCAACCGCCTGGAATCCCTAAAAGTACACGTTCTATTTCGTAGGCATCGATAGCGATCGAAATTTTTGAGAAGCTGATATCGAAATATCTATATAACGCACCGAGAATGGAGAGGATTATTGCGCTAGAGGCACCAAGCCCAGAGCGCGCAGGGACCGGGGAGTTAACTCGAATTTTGAGACCCGTTCGGCCCTTCAATGGGATTTTTGTCAAGCAGGCGCTAAGAATGCCCTCTAACAATGACTCGTCTGGTGCTCCCTCGGCTAGAAATAGATTAAAGCCTTGATCTATCGACTCAATCGTTACGCCACTTTCATAACTCGGAATCACAGTTGCCTGCACGTATAAATCAATTGTGGTCGCAATGACAGAACCACCATACTCAAGAATGAATGGCTCAAGATCAGTGCCACCTCCTGCCAAACTCATTCTGAGGGGCACTTGACAAGAAACTTCATTCAATCCATTACCTCATTTGATTTCACATGATATTCCAGAGTCAAAAGTGTACTCTGGGGATATAAATCGACTCGAGTTTAGGCGCAATTTTTGATGAGACCAGGACTTCTTTTAGACAAATACTTCAGAGTTTTTGATCAAATCGGTAGAAAGCCAGGAGCTATCACGGCGTTACTTTGGAAATTTAGGCAAACATTTAACTCCAACACAGCAGACTCGTCCGAATTAAAACGATATATGTATTCAAATACTCGACAAGTAAAATCATCTCTTAATCTGGATAACTTGCCCGAAATTGATGTCATTTTTGTTTCCAAAGTAGAAGATTTAGACATTCTTTTTCTTGCCGTCAATGCTGCCATTGATAATTCACTTAATCCAATCCGGCAAGTTTCGATTGCTGTACCAAAGAATAATGTAAACACTTGCCGAGAATTTTTTTCAAAATCACCTCACAAGGAACTTATAAAAGTACTCTCAGAAAATGATCTCGTTAGTCCGGATGTTATAAACTTAATCAAAGAAGTATCTCCAGCGAGGTTTGGCTGGATTCTTCAACAAGTACTGGTTGCCTCACATATATTAAAATCTTCCAGCAGTCACGTTTTGATTGTAGATTCAGACACTGTAATCATTCGGCCTCAAGCTTGGATTGATAATCTCGGTAAGCAGATTTTGATGCCAACTTTTGAACTTCATACACCTTATTACGATTTCTTCAAACATATTTCAAATAAATATCCTGAACCAGAAATCTCATTTGTAAGTCACCACATGCTTGTACAGACAGAGATATTTCGGGAAGTATTTCAACCCTTCAATCAAGATATTATGGAAGCGTTATATAAAGCCTTCGCCTTCGCAAATATGACCGATAACTCACCCTTTGATTTGAAATATGAAATTTATGCGCAATACTTGATTCAAAATTTTCCTGAAAGAGTTTCATTCATAAAATGGGGCAATCTCAGCATCACAAGAACTGAATTATCGGCACTTTTAGAGGGAAATTTGACTCTAAATGATTATTCGCGGCGATACAATTCACTCAGTTTTCATCACTGGAATCTTTAACAAACAAGAGGAATTTGAGTCCATGCAGAATCAGATTAGTCAAAGAATTGATGAAGTTCGAAGTCTCATCCTAAATCCAATCTCGTTTCCCGAAAAGCAGATTCTAATTTTTGTGACCGATCTTCTTGATAGAATATCCAAAGGCAAGAAAATAGCATTTGTAGGAAATGGTGGGAGCGCGGCTGAAGCCACTCATATTGCGGCAGAGTTCACCGGCAAATGCGTGCAAAAGCATAAACCAGTTGCGGCAATCTGCTTGAATGAATCTATTACAGCAATGACTGCCATCGGAAATGATTTTGGATTTGATGAAATATTCGCAAGACAAGTCGATGCTCATCTCAGCCAAGGTGATATTTTGGTAGCACTTTCCACCTCGGGGCGCTCCTTAAATATCATAAAAGCTCTGCAACTGGCGAATGATAAGGGAGTGAGTTCATATCTTTGGACAGGTAATAACGTTGTCGAAATTAAAGGCACAGAGGTTTGGAATGTTCCAAGCTCATCGACTCCACGCGTTCAAGAGGTGCACCTTATGTGGGGTCATATTATCGCCGAGATATTTGAAATAAAATTAAATGAGTTAGAAAACTCTTTAGGGACAATGGAAAATACCAAATGAGAGGTCCGCGCGGATATTTCGACTTATTTCAACTTTTAATTAAAAATTCAAGGTATCAACAGAAACAGTATGCATCTCCTGCACAGCTCATCGAAGGTCATTTCGCATTTTGGTCAACTCCGAATCATGTAAACAGGAATATTTTTCGACTTACCTTGAATGAATTGCAAGGACGGCCTGCGAAGATAATCGAAACTGGAACTTCAGCATGGGGAACTGATTCGACACGGCTCTGGGACTCGTACATTCGAAACGTCGGAGGATCGTTTGTAAGTATTGACATTAGAAAAGCAGCTTCTAGCAGACTGAAATGGCAGACTTCTTCTCGTACAAGTTTTCAGATCTGCGATTCAGTCGAATTTTTAGCAAAGAAGAAATATGAACCGGCAGATCTTTACTTTTTGGATAGTTGGGACTTAGACCTTAGCGATCCACTCCCTTCGGCTGAACATGGTTTAAAGGAATTCCTTGCTATAAAACCATTACTAATACCGGGAAATTTATTACTAATAGATGACACACCAAGCGAAACTTTCTTGGTAGATTATAAAAATCTTCCACCGAATTCCCTTACCTTTATCGAAAAATACAAAGTACTACCTGGGAAAGGTGCTTTTATCCCCCAGGCCCTAGCCAGAGATTTTGAATTTGAAATTCTCGCTCACGAATATGCAATTCTTCTTCGAATATTAGGTAAGAAGAATGCAACTTAGTAGATTTTTGTCAGCAACTAAACACATTGAACATTTCTCCAAAGTTGGCAATGAAGCAAATATTCTCAATTCGCTTCTACCCTTGATTCTTTCAGTTGCCAGATTCAGGCTTGATATCACTGGATACCTACTTCGATTCCTTCGAATTGCATACATAGAAGAAAGATTCGCAACTGAAAAAACGGTTAAAACCCCTATAGCGCTATTAATAGTCTGTGGTCCTTCTGATGTGGAAATTCTATCTTTTGCAATTAAATCTGCAATACTTTTTTCCAAGAATCCGATAACCGAGATAGCCATTATTTCACCAAACAAATGTCTTAGGCAGATAAAAATTATCACAGAATCAATATCTGTAGAAGGTGGAATCAGGATGCAAATTCTGGATGAAGATGATTACATAAATGAGGATCAGCGTAATGAATTAAGGAATCAATTTGGAAATCGATACGGCTGGATTCTCCAGCAACTAATCAAATTCAAGTGGACTTCTGAAAGTAGTTCCAATGCCATTCTTGTTCAGGATGCAGATACGGTATTTCTCCGAGAATTTGACTCCATAACGGCGGAGGGAAAACAAGTTATTTCGTACTCTGCCGAGTTCCAAAAGAGCTATTTTTCGTTCCTTCGCTATCTAGGGATAAGACTTAAAAAACCAATCTACTCCACCGTTACTCACCATCAAGTGATTCAACCCAGATTCATGCGGGAAATGATGATCAGCTGTAACATCGTTGCTCCAGATACGCTCCTATCAAAAATTTCAAATTTCCAGAAATTGAAAGAAGATAATCGAGTCAGTGTGGATTATGAATTGTACGGCCAGTACATGCGTATAAATCATATGGAAGAACTTGAATATCGAAAATTTTGCAATGTACCAAGACAGCGCACGTATGAGTCAGTTCAAGAAGTTGAAAATATTTTATCGGGAACAGTTGGATCTCACTACCGGTCAGTGAGCTTTCATGCTTATTTGGGATTCGACTCTAATGAAAAATAGTCGTAAAGTGGCTGTAATAATTGCCCATTCGTATGGCGAACCTTTTGAGTCATTGCAAAGTCAAATTCAACCTAAAATATGGGAAGAATTAAGAAGAGAAGGTATTGATGTCTTTTACGCCCTAGGGAACAGACCCAATTTAGTTCAAATTTTACTTGATCAAATTTCATGCAAAGCCAGATATTCAAAGAATTTTTGGATTATTCAGAGGCTAATGGATAGATATTCTCTTGCTCCGATGAATAGACATTTACCCTCGGTAAAGGAAGATGGAGACATTTTAAGAATAGATGTTCCTGAAGGCCATCGTTATATGGGAGTCAAAATAATAGCCGCTCTAAAATTCCTTTACGAAGAAGGATATGAGATTGTTTATCGGACTACGCTAAGTACAATTATCATAAAGGAAAATTTTCAAGAAGTAATTTCAGCAATACATCTAAATGCACCGTATTATGGTGGAACAAGATTAAAATTTATGGAACCGAATATCGTTTCAGGTGCAAATTTGTTTATGAATAGATTGGCACTCAAGGACTTACTTGAGAACATCAATCGATGGCATCATTGGGATTTGGATGATGTGGCAATTGGAAAAATTTTCAATGGGCGGATTCGAATTTCTGAGTTAAATTCGATCAACATTGATAATTTGGGGAGTGCAAAGGCTTTGGATTTCCGTAAACTAAATAAGGCTATTCACATCAGATGTAAGTCAAATTTAACACCTAGAAATGACTCCGAGATAATGCTTGAGGTACTTTCGAGACTGACTGAATTCAAAGAGAACCCTGTCTAATGATTTTCTTCCAGAATGGTAGCCAGAGAGCCTCACATTCTTCCGGATTAAAACCTNAGTGGTCAGTACAAAATTTACTAAGCATTCCCTGATTAACGTCCTCAAGATTATTGATAAACAGAATTGGTAGCCCTAACCATTCGAGAGATTGTGACCAGGGAGTGCGAAAGAGCACTGGGAATGATCCTTGGTATAGAGTTTCCCAAATCCGATGATTTTCATACCCGTTTCCTTCGCAACACAAAACGAACCTGTATTGACGAGTCAAATTAAAGTATTCGTCCTCTGCAACCAAAGATTGATGAACCTCAAAAAGAGATGGAATTGACAAAGCTTTCAGAACAGTTGGAAATCTAATTTGATTAGTTGGCGACATCGGCGGCACGAGAATTCTGGATTTTAGCGCCTCATCGAAATGCCGCTTGAAGTATTTTGGTAGGCCAGACCTTCCTAATCTCAAATTCTCTATTCCTATTGGTAGCGTTCTCACTTTGTCCGACGGAGGCATGGCATTATTTTGCACCAACCACAAGGTCACCGAAGGTGGCAAATCATAATTTTTAATGAAATTGAAATCACTGTTACCGCAGACGAGAGTGCTCGCAGAAATGTAATTACCGTAATCTGCCAAAAAGCTCTCAAACATTTCTCCAGGAATAAAAATGGATTTGGCACGCCTTAATCTATTTAAGTCCATTCGATCTCGCTTGTTTTTTCCATAAGCAATGTACTCGCAGGCAGAGGAAATTGAATCTCCGGATATATACGGAGAATTGGTCCTATATTTATATTTGAACTGATTTACTTTAATCCTAAAATATCGGGAATGACTAAAAGGTAGAGGCTTATAGAGCTGGTAGTTGTTACACTCGAGCGGTGAATGCAAATACTGGTCCAATTAGGGACCTCCTAATTTTGGGTGGCACATCTAGCCTTGGCCAACAAATTATCTCATATGCAGAACAAAATAGCCTTTCATACTGCGCAACATACAGGACAAGGAATCTTGAAAACAAAGATTCCTCGAATTACTTTGAGTTAGACATTGCGAATGCACAGAGCATTTCAGATTTCCTAAAGAGCATTTCTGATTTCAGATTCACTAATATTATTTATTGCATTGCGGAGACTTCGAATATACGAATAGAAAATATTGAGTTAGAGACAATCTCAGAATACTTTCAAACTCACATCACAAATACGAGTATCTTAATTACTGGGTTATTGGAATTTCTCGACAATACATCGATTTCAACATTCCTGTACATTTCATCAAGAGCAATGATTTTCCCGAGCTACGATTTCTGTTATGCCAGCTCGAAAGCCGCTGTGGCCTCACTAGTAAGTTCCCTTTCCAGGCAATTGCCAAATGGGAAGAGAACTTTGGTTTTAGTTCCTGGCGCATTGATTGGATCCTCGATGTTTAAAGAAATGCCAGATTCGATTCAAAGAAGCCACATAGAACGATCTAACGGATTACTTTTAAGTGTAAATGAAGCTGCGGAAATCACTATGGCAACCTTAAATTCCAACTTTATAAGCGGCTCAGTAATTGAGATTGGACCGAGTTATAAATGAAAAGAGTTGGAGTAATTGGGGCAGGAATATTTGGATTGGAAGTTGCGAAGCAACTGAGCCAACAAGACTTTGATGTGACAATTTTCGAAAAAAATCAAGAAATTCTTACACAAGGAACAGCTAATAGCGTCTCTAGGCTTCATCTCGGTTTACATTACCCTCGAGATTTAGAAACTGCAATTCAATCAATGAACGGTTATAGAAAATTCCTTGAGCACTATTATGATTTTGTAAACCTATCTTTTAGTAATTATTACGGGATTGCCAAGGAAAACTCCAAAGTCAATGAGAATCAATTTAGAGCTTTTGCTGAAAAAGCAGGAATTCCTATTACTGAGGTAGACCCTAAAATTTTATCCGATGTTGGATTCAGTCACGACAGGATTTCTGCAGCCTGGCGATGTCCAGAGGGCGCAATAGATATTTCTGCTCTCAGACGATATTTTATTGAAGTATTCAACGGAACTGTGACGATTAATAATTCAAGTGAAGTAGTTTTTGTGGAAATGATAGGAAACCGATGGGTTTTGAAAGAATCAGATGGTCGTATGGAGGAATTCGACTACGTAGTCCAAGCCACCTACGGTACCGACCGCATAATCTCAGGGCATCAGATCCCGCCAAGACAAAAGTATGAATTCCACAAAACGCTTACCCTCGATATAAAATCAGGAATTTCGAATACCGGAGTTACAGTAGTAGATGGTGATTTTATTACAGTCCTTCCTAAGGGATTCACCGAAAACCTGCTCATATACGGCCCCTCTCCAAGTGTTTTAGCAAAAGCGGAAGGTTTTGAATTCCCTATAAATTGGGAGGACCAAAGCGAATTTGATTTTGAAATGGCAACCGAAAATCTTCTTGACAGATTTAAAGAATGGTTTCCAGGGGTCAATAACGTAATAGTGGAAAATCGATTGATCACCGTGCGAAGCATTCAACCAAATATGCAAGCCACGGACAAGAGAGTCAGTCTAATTCAGGAATCCGCACCAAACTATTTTCATATTTGGTCTGGAAAAATTGATCATTGCATAGAAATTGCAGAATCTCTACTTGACCAATTAAGGGCTAGAGAGCTGTAGGATGTACATACATTCAACTGGTGGTATAGGCAATCAGCTATTTCAATATAACCTGGCACATCTTCTGAGTACCAAAACTTCGAAGAAAACTATAATCCTCTTTGATAATAGCTCAACTGCCCAATACCCCAGAAAGAATTTTTTATCAGAGATTCTTTTAAATTGCGAACACGGTGTCTCAATTATTGAGGACTCTAAATTGCTACTAGCAATCAGAGCGCGAGACAGTTTTAGGTATCGAGTAGGTATAAAACCGAATACAAACAAAGAAAAAACTTTTGTCGGATATTTGAAATCTGAGATTAAAGAACTCAATGACATGACCGCACCAATTCTCTTCAGTGAGCTCTGGCAGGATTGGCAATTGGTGAATCAAGGTTTCCCGATAATCAAACGTGAACTTTCAATCTGGTTGAACAGCGCGAAATTTGATGACAGGATTTTACGAATTTTAAGTAGAGAATTTCAAACAATCCATATTCGCCGTGGAGACTATTCTCTAAACCCAGATGCATGGGGGTTGCTTTCAATTGAATACTACAAAATTAATGTGCCAGACGATCTCTTTACAATAATTCTAACGGATGATGATTTTGCTATTAGTAAATTGAGAATGGATTTTCCCAAGGCGGAAGTTTTTGGACCCAAGGAGCTGAACGAGCTCCAAACTTTAAAGCTTATGTCACTTTCCAAGCGAATATTTATTGCAAATTCCTCTTTTTCATGGTGGGGATCTCTATTTGCCCGAGAATTATCAGGCGCGAATGTAATCATGCCGGACATTTGGTTTAAAGAAAGTGAAAAGGAACCGAATCTCCTGGGCGATCCACAAAATGAATATAGAAAGGCGATATTCGAGTAATGAAAGAGATCGAATTCGTCTTTGTACAATTAGGTAAAATTTTGCCTACGCACCTGTCTCAAAACCTCGTATTAGTGAATCAGGCGTTTCCAAAAAATAAGATTAATCTGATTATTTCTGACTTCTGTCATAAAACAAAATCTATCCCTGACTTTGTCGAAATCACTAAGTATAAGGCTCAAGATTCTTTGGAAGAGATATTGGGCAAAAAGGCAAGAAATCCTTCATTTCGAAATGGATTCTGGAGATATTCGCTTGAGAGGCTATTTGCCATTGAGCATTTACACTTGACCAAGCCAAATATTTCACTCGTGCACGTTGAATCCGATATTTTGTTGCTACCTGAGTTCCCCATAGATAATTTCAAATTCTTGAATAACGTTACATGGATGTGCGTAGATGCACAGAAAGATATTGCGAGCATTACTTACTTTCCTGACTTATCAAAAACCCGTGAGTTCACCGAAGATTTATATGAATATTTAATTGAATCAGATTCTCCAACCGATATGTTGGGCCTGCATTCATTACGAATGAAATATCCAGAGAAATATCAGTTATTACCGACAGGAAATACGAAGATTGGAGATTTACGCGCAGAAATTTTGCACTCAAGGGAAGCGACTAGCGTATTCCCTGAAGGAATCTTTGATGCAGCAGGGATAGGTATGTGGCTTACAGGCTTTGATCCACGGAACAACTACGGATTTACGAAATATTTCGAAACATCAAAACTTCGAGAATCAGGCTTCTATGTCGCACCAAACTCTTATCTCATCGAATACGAAAAAATTTTGGGTCTGGCATACAGAAACGGTAATCATCGTATTCAAATTTACAACCTTCACGTCCATTCAAAATCGAAAAAATTGTTCTCTAATGACTGGAAGGTAGAACTTGAGAGGCTTACAAAGCTCTCAACCAGAGGTACTGCCCGAAGAGAGTTCAGCCTAAAAGTGTTTTTCAACTTGATTTTAAGTAATTTCCGGGACAGAACTCTCCTAGCGTTCATCTTTTACTCGCCACCATTCAAGGTGATTCGCATTTCATATGATATTGGCAAGAATCTAGTCAAAAAACGCTAAGATTTCCCTGTACCAAAAGGATCGAGGATAGGAATCAATCGTGAGAGTTCTAGTAACAGGTGGTGTTGGGTTCCTAGGATCGCATCTCTCACGTGAGTTAATCTCACGCGGCCATGAGGTTTTAGCAGTAGATAATTATTACACGGGCAATAAGGACAACGTTGAAGATCTACTCGACAATAAGAACTTTGAAATATTGCGGCACGATGTAACATTTCCACTTTTCGTAGAAGTCGATGCCATCATGAATATGGCTTGTCCGGCATCCCCGGTTCATTATCAAAAATTTCCAGTGCAAACAACAAAGACCAGCGTTCTGGGCGCAGTAAATATGCTCGGTCTTGCAAAACGTTTAAACATACCCGTTCTGCAAGCATCAACGAGCGAGGTCTATGGGGATCCAACAATCTCGCCTCAGCCGGAGAGTTACTCCGGAAATGTAAATCCGATTGGAATCCGCGCTTGTTACGACGAAGGTAAACGCGTCGCGGAAACTTTATTCTTTGACTACCGACGTCAATATGAATTACAAATTAAAGTTGCTCGCATTTTTAATACTTATGGACCAAGCATGCAAATTAATGATGGAAGAGTGGTGAGTAATTTTATAGTGCAAGCTCTCCGAAACCAAGATATTACAATTTATGGGGATGGAAGCCAAACACGATCTTTTTGTTATGTTTCAGATTTGGTGGAAGGTCTGCTTAGTTTACTTTTTTCACCTAAGGAAGTCACTGGACCAATTAATCTAGGTAATCCAACTGAGGACAAAATTTCCTATCTTGCTGAAGAAATTATCCGACTTACAAACTCAAATTCCAAAATTATTAATCTACCCTTGCCTGAAGACGACCCAAAGCAGAGAAAACCTGATATATCCAAGGCAATATCAATTCTCGGGTGGTCTCCAAGTATTGATCTAACTAAAGGTCTCAATTTAACGATTTCTGACTTAGCGTCTCGATTGTCATAGTCGTATCACCAATGTCAGTTTCTGTAATTATCCCAATCGGAAACTTTCAGGCCAACAAAGAAAATCTAAAAAATATAATTTTTGATTGCCCTGAAGAATTCTTTGAATTGATAATGGTTTTAGATACAGATGAGAAAAATGCGTATGAAACTTTGCGGAGTCTATTTGAAAGTCGAGACTTTGCTAATTTCAAAGTTGTAATTTCTAATTCCAGAAACCCAGGGGGCTCAAGGAACTTAGGGAAGGCATATTCATCAAGCGAGTGGGAAGTTTTTTGTGACTGCGACGATAGGCCTAATTTCCAAGCAATCGAAGCGGCCGTGAGGGCCTCAAGTAACAACGATCAGATAATTATGGGCTCTTTTCAGATAATGTCGCCAAGCGGAGAAGTCCGCAAGTACATCATGCAAAGGAAATTTGATAATTGCCTGCCCTCAGTGGCCTTAACACCAGGAATTTGGCGATGGATTATTCGGCGAGATCTGGTCAAAGATATAGATTTTCATCCTCTTTCAATGGGAGAGGATCAACTATTTATTTTGCAAATACTTTCTACGAGGCCCCAAATCCGCATTAGCCAAGAAATAGTATATTCGTATAAACGATGGGTCCCAGGATCGCTAACTTCTGATAAATCAAGAATTTCAGATCTGGGCAAAGTGATAAGCATTGAGAGAAAACTGCATATTACGGACCCCGATATCCAGAGACTCAGAAATTATTTTCTTGTCAAACAGATATTAACATTACTAAAGTTCGGCACTAGCAGAACGAAATTGGAAGTTTTAAAGAATTGGCCCAAGCCCTTAAATTTGGCAGAAATCCGTGACATTTTTTATTTTTTGGCAATTCTAATCTGGAATCCGAGGAGTGACTGAAATGTTTTCTGAAAGGATTTTGCGTTCGAGGTGCGTGTATATGCATTTGATGGGCGGGCTGGGGAATCAGCTTTTTCAATTGGCTGCAGGGATATCTGTATCTCACTCAAGAAAACATAACCTATTTATAGATGAGACATATGGAATCTATCGTAGAAATCTTGACTCGCAAGCAGACTTTAGATCGTTTGACAATGCTAATCTTCTTGCAAATTCTCTCTTTCACAAAAAATATAGGATTATTTCTCGAATGTTTGGTTTACTAACCAGACTTTCGCTCTCCAATAAGAATCGGAAAAGTACAGAATTCTTTACCAGTGCCTTGAGGCACTTTTTGAGTATTTTTTTGACTTTTAGAGAGTTCAAGTTGATTCGAATTTGGTCTGCCTCAAACATCGGCTTTGAAGAGGTGCCTAAATCGAAAACTTCTCAATTCTTAGTAGGCTACTTTCAAACTTATAGATTTGCATCGGAATCCCACGTCTACGAAAGATTAAAGGCGCTAAAAATCGAAAGTAAGTCAATTGATAAAATTGCGTTAGAAGCTGAATGGGAAAAACCACTAATCGTTCATGTGAGACTTGGTGATTATCTTCAGGAGACAACTTTCGGAATATTAGGCCCTGATTACTATCGCCGAGCGTTGGACTCCATATTCGACCCAAATCGCTATATGAAAATTTGGGTTTTCTCCGACGACATTGACGAGGCAAGGAAATTAATTCCAAATAAATACTCGGAGTTTGTGAGATGGTTCCCTCAAACCAACGAATCTTCCGCCGAGACATTGGAAAAGATGCGTCTAGGTCGTGCATACATTATTGCCAACTCGACATTTAGCTGGTGGGCTGCTTTTCTCTCTAAAACCCCACACGCCCCTACAATAGCTCCATCCCCGTGGTTCCAGGGTATGGATGAGCCGAACGATCTGATTCCCCCTTATTGGGAGAGACTAGCGAGAGAATTAAATTGAAAATAGGAAAAGTTAATAGGTCTCAATTCTCAATAATCAGCGACTCTTTTAAAATCCTAACAAAAGAGGATAAACGAAAACTTGGACTCGTAACAGTCCTCCAAGTGCTTATGGGTTTCTTGGATTTAATTGGCGTTGCAGCGGTTGGATTGGTTGCTGCCCTGTCCATAAATGGTGTCCAATCTAGACCCCCGGGTACGCGTGTATCGCAACTACTGGACTTCTTGGGCATCGGAGACGTTAAATTTCAAACTCAAGTAGCCATTCTGGCTGCTATGTCTGCAGTTATATTGATTACTAGGACTCTTACGTCCATGTATTTCACTCGAAAAATTTTCTACTATTTGAGCCGCAGAGCCGCAGTTATTTCTTCAAAACTTATCTCAAAGCTTTTGGCACAGGATTTGCTCTCGATCCAGTCTAGAAGCTCTCAAGAAACTCTTTTTGCGGTTACAAGTGGTGTTGGCATGCTGATGCTTAATGTTATCGGAACAGTTATGAGCTTAGCGTCGGATCTATTTCTTTTGCTAATTCTTTCGGGGGGTTTGCTGGCGATTGATCCTTTAATCGCACTCATGACATTTATTTTGTTTGCTTCAGTAACTTTAATTTTATATTTCTCCGTACAGAACAGAGTGAATGTACTCGGCAATGAGAGCGCGCGGCTTACGATCAAGAGCAATGAGAAAATTTTGGAAGTTTTAAATTCGTACCGTGAGCTCTTCGTCCGAAATAGACGCTCCTTTTATAGTAAGGAAATTGGACAAACTAGGTTGGAACTCGCAAAAACTTCGGCTGAACTAGCTTTTATTCCGAATATTAGCAAGTATGTAATTGAAATTACATTGGTTTTTGGTGCGATTGCTATCTGTGCAATTCAATTCTTACTTCAAGATGCCTCTCATGCCATCGCGACACTAAGTGTCTTTCTTGCGGCAGGCAGTCGAATTGCACCCGCTATTTTAAGAATTCAAACAGGCGCCATTGCAGTAAAGAGTAGCGCCGGACCAGTTGGTATAACATTGAAACTCTATAACAATATTGAAGACGAACAAGTTGAAGAGAATGATGTACCATTAGAAGTTATCCATGAGGGGTTCGAGGGGAACTTAAGACTTCAAAAAGTAAATTTCACTTACCCGGGCGCGTCAAAACCTACAATAATTGATGCAAGTCTTGAAGTCCGAGAGGGTGAAGTAATTGCGTTTGTTGGACCATCTGGAGCCGGTAAAACGACGCTAGTGGATCTTGCCTTAGGAATCCTGACGCCTGAAAATGGAAGAATCGAGATATCAGGCCTAAGCCCGGCTGGGGCAATCGATCGCTGGCCTGGTGCAATTGCTTACGTCCCACAGGACGTTCAAATTATTGATGCCTCGGTTCTGTCAAACGTCGCGATGGGTTTTCCTGAAAATGAACAGAGTAGCGATTTGGCTCTTGAGGCACTTCGGATTTCTCAACTCGATGATTTTCTAAAGGTCGAGAATCAAGATTTGAGCCTGGAAGTTGGCGAACGTGGTAGCAAGTTGAGTGGTGGACAACGGCAAAGACTTGGAATTGCGCGCGCTCTCTATTCCCGCCCGAAGTTGCTCGTGCTGGATGAAGCAACAAGCGCACTTGACGGGCAAACAGAATCCGATATTTCAGATGCAATTTTTTCCTTGAGGGGAAATGTAACTGTATTGCTAATTGCTCATCGGCTTTCAACGGTTCGAAATGCAGACAGGATAATTTACATGGAATCGGGCAAGATTTTGGCCGAAGGAACATTTCAGGAAGTCAGGGAAAAAATACCAAATTTTGATAGTCAAGCTTCACTTATGGGGCTTTAAAGGCGCCAATCACTTCTGTCTCGAAGTGGCTTCTTGCGATCCTTTTGTGGAAATCGAAACCTATCAAACAAGAGGGCATAATACGGAAGAAAAATATGGCGCTTTTTGATATTAAAAACTTTACTTTCAAGTTTTAAATTGTAGTGTTCTATAGAATCTGCTTCTACGGCTTTGCTAAATTGAAAATTATCTGGGAGATCCTGAATAGTCTGCCGAAGAGCCAAATTATTATTCGAAGTGTGTGTTGATGAAATATCGTCCCCCACATTAGAAATCAGATTTACCGGTGGAATGATACAAAATTTACCTTGATGCCAGAATTCGTAAGCAAGTGGAATGTCCCAAGTATCAATTTTTCCACTCAGCGCACGATTTGCTCCCGTGGTCCAGAAAATTTCACGCGCGTTTGTAATCTTAGAAAATGTAGTCTTCTTAGGCCGTAGAAGTGAATCGCGCATGTGTAACCATTTTTTGCCCCAACCAGCCCAACCCCATATCATGGGGTAGTTAGTCCACGATTCATAGCCCTGACGGGAAATTTCAGGAAAGAGCTGAGTTCCTGAAATCATCCATACATCTGGATTATTTTCGAATCTGTCTAAACCTTCGAATGCAAATCGATAAAAATCATCCCCAACTTCAAGGTCATCTTCAAGCACCAATCCTTCTTGAACAAAGCTAAAAAACCAATCAATTGCACTCAATACTCCACCTGCAACACCCAGGTTGGTTTCATTTTGTCTAACTTTGATGTTGGAATCTGATTTACTTGAAAAGTCTGAAATAATCTCCAAGATTGCCTGTTGATTAGTTCGATCACGATCATTTCTAGGGCCATCAATAGAAACGAACACATTCCGAACCGCGTTATCATTTAGAGAGTTCAGCAATGCCGAAACGCCAGTTGGCCGTGAGTACGCAATTATTAGTGCATTCTTAGATGTCATGTCCTGGCTCACTGAATTTTCTCTTTAGATTAAGTCTCAAAATGTAATAGTTTCGAATCAAATAATATTTCAGATGAGACAAGTCATAATGGATATTTGATAGTTCGATTGAGCACAGTTTGAGGTACGAGACAAATTTTCCAATCACATCCGGCTTAGAGTAGAACGAGAATAAAGCAATCATACGTTTGGATGCCAAGTCAGAAACCTCGGAGGACTTCAATCGCGTTTGAAATCCTGAAAACAACATATGTGTAGAGTGTAAATTGACTCTAGGAAGGCTCCGCATTTCTGCACCTCGGCCAAGCAAGAACCTTGAAATTGCTAAATCATCTGGCATGCCAAAATAATCATGAGGCGACATTGTTACTAACTCACGGACACTAGCGTGGGTTAAATAAATACCAGTACCAGTAACAAAGGTTTGATTTTTTTCGTCAGCTCCCATTTCGAAATTTGAGCGCTCTTGAAACCCGCCGAACTCTAATATTTCTGGCCTGAATCCAGATATAGTCCGAGATAATTTAGCTAAATTGTAGTACGTCGAAACATTTGTTCGGATTGCTAATTCAAATTCCAAATTCTTTAGAATCCAACTGAAGCCGAGAAGCGTCTTTAAAAGTATATTTTGGTAAGATTCGCGGCAAGGAACAAAGAGCGTCTCTCCATCAAAAACAAAATCTGAACTATTATGACCACGCAAAATCACGACTTGCGAATCGCGCCGAGCATTACACAACCAGGTTACTTGCTGAGTCTCAAGATCGAGTTCATTAACTGGATCTTCACTAGCAACAATTACAAAAAGCGTCCTATTGCCTGCTAAATTTCTTGACACCTGACACCTAACTTGCTCAAGGATAGAAAAAATGGGTTCTATACGAGACAATATTCTATGACCCTAATTGAAGTCTACAAGAAGATGATTACAAAGTGACGGAGATATCAGTAAATTTTGACCGAGAAATCTTCTTGTCTCAACGATTCGGGGGCATTTCGAATTCTTTTGCAAAATTAATTGAAGTGTTCTTGAATGAGCCGAGCTTAAGAATCACAGCAAGATTAAGTTTTACGAAATCAAGTAATCAACATCTACTGGCAACTTTCAAAGAGACACATTTTGAATTCTCACCGCAGAGAAAGTTTTTGATGGCCAACAGTGGATACAGCACGGCACTTACCTTGGGTCCAATTCGCACCTTGAGTTCTCTCTGGGCTGGAGGCAAGCCAATAAGGAATAACTCAAATATTTTTCATGCGACCTACTACCGCCCTAATCTCTTTGAACGGGAATTCAAGCAAAAAATGGCAGTTACGGTGCATGACTTTATTCCCGAGAAACTAGGATGGAATGGCTTGAGAAATCCCCATATAGGAAAAGCAAAGTTGATTAAGAAAGCAGATCTTATTGTCTGTGTATCTCAAGCTACCGCAAATGACTTGATGCAAAACTTCGGGATTTCAGACGAGCGTGTGGCTGTAGTTCACCATGGAGTTGAGAGCGACGGCGCACTAAACGCAAAAGATTTAGATGTTTCCAACCATGCAGCAAGAATTCTTTATGTTGGGCATCGAGCCGGGTACAAGAATTTTTCTGTACTGCTTGAGTCCTTTAAAATATTACGGAAAATATCGCAATTCCAGTTAGTGTTAGCCGGGCCACGTTTGACCCAAAATGAAATTCAAGATCTAAACTTAAATGTCGGTGGAGAAAATTGGTTGTTTATTGAGTCCCCTACGGACACCGAACTCAAGAAACTTTACAGGGAAGCGGCAGTCCACTGCGTGACGTCAAAGATGGAAGGCTTTGGAATGACCATTCTTGAGTCAATGGCACAAGGGACTCCAGTCATCGTAAGTTCAATCGATGTCTTCAGAGAGATCTGCGGAGATGCTGGAGTCTATTTTGAACCTGATAGCCCTGAAGACTTAGCAGAGAAAATTCAGGCATTGGTTTTTGCGTCTAATTATAAAAACTTAAGCTCGATTGTGATTAATCAAGCACTCAAATTCACTTGGAAAAGTTCGGCAACTAAATTAGCGGATAGTTATTCAAGAATAATTCACTAAATTAGAATATTTTTAATTCTGGTAATTTCTTCTCCCGCGCTCGCAAGATAATCTAAAATCGATTTATATTTAATATTGCTGAATCAGCTTTGAAGTTATGTCCAAAATTTGCCTGTAACCGCCCACTTGAAATAACAACCTTTTATTTAAATGTTGAATTAAATCGAGTAGATAAATATTTCAGTGCCTTGCCGAATGCAGTAAATTTATGAGTTGAATGGTTTTTCAAAATTGGATAAATTATGGTATGTAAGCTGAGGTAAGTTAATGACAACAAAAAACTTCGGTATTTGGCAATTAAGCTCAATCTATTTTTTCTGATATAAATTGTATCCCCAAAAAAAACCTGGATGAAGCGGGGCGTATATTAATTTGAATTCACTTTTCCTCATGAGGGAATGAACTTTTTTGAAGTTAGATTTCCTCAATTCCGAACTTGCGTGCAGATCAACTTCAATCTGAGCAATCAAGATGTTCCTTAAAATTTTTTCAGCGCCCCCAAGCACTAAATGCGGAGACCCTTCTACATCCAGCCAGAGCATTCCATTTTTTTGGGCGCCGGGATCTCTATGTCAAGAGTTGAACAAGCAATCGTATTCTCCGAATAAATATCCGAGAATCTAAAAATCGTATTTCCGGTGCCGAGTTCGCCATAATGATCGTAAATTGAAACAAACCCTGTTTTGTCTAGGAGGGCAAGGTCGCTGAAGTGAACGATTTCTTGGTGCCCCCTAAGTCTTTGACGCGCTTTAGCCATTGCGGCCCGATCCGGCTCAAATGCGAATATCTCTTCGACATTAGGCAGCGACGCAAACTTCAATGTGTCCTGCCCATCGTGACAGCCAGCCTCTATAACCCATGAGAACTCAAGATTTATATTTCTAGCGACATTTAGAACTCCAGGGCTTTCAAAATGTCGGTATAAGCGGTTAAGGAACTTGCCCATGGATTCACCCTGGCATAGAAGTGCAGGACAAGCAATGATTTGTCCGTTTTGTCCCCTTCCCGCGACAATCTAGACTGGGATTCGTAGTAGGGGATAGAGGCAGCGACGGCTGGTTCTGTAGGACAACACCGGTAAATGAAGGATCAATAAAGTGGCACTTAGCGTATGGACAGTTGCTGAACTGGGGGCTTTTTACACTGAGCACCGTTCAGAGCTACTCGCGCATGCCAACCGCGTATTGAAGGATTCAGCTAAGGCTGAAGAAATCACCCAGGACTCTCTTATTAAGTTCATGCTCGCAGCCCCTGAGCTTGAATCTCAAGAGCACGCACTCTCTTATTTGCACCGAACCATTGAAAACCTCTGCATCGATTACTTCCGCATGGAAGGCCGCCGTCCAAACCTTGTGGTTATCGACGATGCTCAGGCTGAAGTTGAAGCTGCATGGCAGGTAAATGGCGATCACTCAGAAGTTCTTACTCAAGCTGAAGATGCAGCGATTATTCGCCAGGCTTTGGCACTTCTCTCACCTGCTGAGCGCGCAGCGCTTGTTATGTGGGAGATGGAAGGCCGTTCAACAGAAGAAATCGCAGCAGAGCTTGGAATCAAGGAATCTGCAGTACGTCACACAGTTTCTCGCGCTCGCACATCCCTTCGCCGCGTACTTTCAGAGCTCGTTATCGATCAAGAGCGTGGCCTTACAGCGCTCGACATGCTTTCAACAACCTATAAGAAGGCAGCCGAGCTTGCAGCTAAGTCTTCAAAAGTCGCTCTCTCCTTACTATTAGTAGTTACAGTCTTCCTTGGCTTTAACTCAATGACTGGCCGAGAAGGCGTACTTCCAACGGTCTCAACCAACGATTCTGCAGGCGCAACAGCTGGATCTGCTTCAACAGATTCACTAGCACCTGCCCCATCTCTATCGATGCCAGCCAAGAAGTCATCAACCATGGTTTCTGGCGTATATGTCAAGAGCGGAAAGGCCACATGGCCTGGACTTGATAACGAGGGCGTCCCAACAGGATTCACCATTGCAGGTGAAAATGGTCCAATCGGAAAGATCCGCGTAAACCGCAATACTCCGATTTCGACTGAAGAAGGCACAATTTTGGCCACCCAGGCCATCACATCTGGGGGTGGACCAAACGTGATGATCGATCAGACCATCACAGTCGATGGCAACGGCACAAAGTATGAGGTCAGTTACGTAGCACTTGGCATGAAGGGCTCTTGGGCGGTAGCAAACGCTGACGCCACGAGCGTGGATTTTGAGCGTATGTCCAATGGCCAGTACCTTATGACCGTTACAATTTCCCTACTCTCTACCCCAACTTCAGAGTTCGTAATCCCCGTGGGTGACCGCGGGTACGATCTTGTTGGCGCACCTAAGACGATCACGTCTCGTCTCTTGCTCAACGCGAGCAAGACCCAAATTTTAGCTCAGGCGGTATTAATACCCGGAGCATAATTAAATAAGTTTCCTCATCGCGTCCGGATACACGGTGAGGGATTTGATTCATCAGCACGTGCGATGAATCGAGAGGAGTTAGGAAACTAATTCCAAGCCGATCTACGGAAATTCCGTAGATCGACTATCGAAAGGAAACAAATGTCTACAAAGACAACATTCAAGCGCATCGCGCTTGTAGCTGTTGCAGCTTTGGGTCTTGGCGTTTTGTCTGTTGCACCATCAACAGCGGCGATCACATCGTTGACTGTAACTGGAGCAAACGGAACCTCAAGCAACTCAACAGATTACACAACAGGATCTGACTCAACAACTGCAGCAACAGTTACTGTAGCTGGTCTAATTGATAATCCATTGACGGACTCAATTACAGTTACTTTCGTCAAGAAGTCAGCACCATCTGGTGCAGTTGCGGTTCCATTTGCATACTTCGTGGAATCAACTACAACTACTGCTTCATCAACTTATGTTGACTCACTCACTGCGGCTACACCTGGTGCAGCTGTTGCAGCGGCTCGTCAGAACGTGATGCTCGGTGCAAAAGTTGGTGAAACTTACACCCGTGCAATCGCGGTAGATGGAAGCGCACAATTCCGTATCACTAAGGGTGGCTCAACTGCAGGTTATGTTGGCGCGAAATTTGCTGTCCAACTTGATTCTGTAACTGCACGTATCGCTGGTACCTATACATATACAGCTATCGTTAAGTCTTGGACTCGCGATGGTGCCGGAAACCAGACATACAGCACAGCTACTCAAGATGTAAGTATCGTTGTAGCAGCTGCACTTCAAGACGACACTGTCGTTGTGCCTGCATCATCAACAGCATACTTAAACTTGGGCACTTCATATACAACAGCGTCAGATTCAACTGTAGCCCTTGTTGCAACAGCGTCATCAACTGATCAGGCCGTTATCTACGTAAGCACTAAGAACGCAAACGGAAACGCGACAGCTGAGTCAATCACAGTGACCGTTACAGGTCCTGGCGTTGTCGGAACATCAGGTGGCGCTTACGGAAAGAACATCGTTGTAGCCGGCACAGGCACAACCACCATCGGTATTCGTGCTGATGGAAACGCTGGAACTGCATCAATTTCTGTAAAGACAACTTCACAGACATTTGCGGCAAAGACAGTAACTTTCTATGCTAAAGCAGCGAAGACAATCACCCTCGCGGTTAACAAGCCAGTCATTGGTGTTGCCGGAGATTCAGATGCAATTCGTGCGACAGCTCTTGACGCAGACGGCAACGTCTGGGGCGGACAGGCTTACATCTACGCAGCTTCAGCAGCGGATGCACTAATTGCAGGATCAGAAACTCCTGCAAAATGTACATTCAATGCAGCTAAGGGATACCACGAATGCTCAGTTACAGGTACCGCAAAGGGAACTGCTAACTTCAAGGTAATCGATGCATCAACAGTTGCGCTTGCAACTGCAACTTCAGCATCTGCTGCAGTTCGTGTATCGACTTCACTTCCTGCATCAGTCAAGATCTCATTCGACAAGGCAACATATGCTCCAGGTGAGAAGGCGCTCGTTCTCGTGACTGTTCTAGATTCAGATGGAAATGCTCTTCCATCTTCATCTATCAGCAACGTCTTTGCCTCAGCACCTGTTGTTTCAACAGCATTCAGCGGAACAGCTCCAACATTCCGCACAGATGTTGTACTTCAGGGAGCAACTTCAGCTTCATCTAACTATGTTGCAGGCTCTGAAGCCTTTGTTGCTTACATGCCACTATTTGCTGGTGATGTAACAATTACTGCTACTGGTTCAACAGGGCTTGCTCAGGCTGGCCGTGTAGCAGTCTCAGCTACAGCTTCTGTTGTTAATGCTTCAGTTGATGCAGCTACAGATGCAGCTAACGAGGCTACAGATGCAGCTAACGCAGCTACAGATGCAGCTCTCGCAGCGGCAGATGCAGCAGATGCAGCAACAGCTGCAGCTCAGGATGCATCAGATGCAGTTGCAGCACTTTCAGCAACTGTTGCTACGTTGGTCGCAAGCCTCAAGGCTCAGATCACATCATTGACTAACCTAGTCATCAAGATCCAGAAGAAGGTTCGTGCTTAATTAGCACCCTTTAACTGAAAAGATCAGAACCGAATCCCGGTTCCCCTTCCGGGGAGCCGGGATTCGGCCTTTCAATAGTTAGGATTAGGGCATGGTAAGAATTGAAGAAGAAAAAAGTATCGCCCAACTAATAGTTTTTGGGATACCCGCTGTATCGCTATTTATATGGAGTTCTGGAGTAACAGACCCTGTTAACGCAACCAAACTTTTAGTAGCAGGAGGCGTGGGTTCTGGCCTGCTAGGCATCTTCCTCTTCTTTGATTTGAAGCAGTCTTTTACGAATTTCAAAAAATATATTCTAACCATTTCGTTTTTTTCGATAGCGATGATTGTTTCTGTAATTTATAGCGACTCGCCTTTAACTCAGAATATTTACGGAAGCTATGGAAGAAATACGGGCTTCATCACTTATCTTTTTTTGTGCTTTATCGCATTAGGGGTTCTGAAAATATCTAAAGCGCAAAATTTTAGAAAAATTATTCTAGCGCTTCAATTCACGGGATTTATAAATATGATTTATTGTGGGTGGGTCCTTCTCTTTGGCGATTTTATCGGTTGGAGTAACCCTTATGGTGACATACTCGGCTTCTTCGGTAATCCAAACTTTATTTCATCTTTCTTAGGCATGTTTATCGGAACCCTCTTTGTTTACATGTTTGGTGAAGAATTTTCAGCCAAAATTAAATTGATTGCAGGACTGTGTATTGGCTTGTCATTTTTTGAAATTCTCAAATCACATTCGATCCAAGGTATTGTTGTGAGCGCAATTGGTTTTGGGTTAGTCCTTTATTTTTGGGTCCGCGCCAAGACAGAGTCTAGGCTAGTTGATGTGATTTATTTATCCTTTGGCTTTTTGATATCCTTAATCGCGCTTCTTGGTTCACTTAAAAAGGGTCCTTTGGACTTTATTTACAAAACTTCCGTCTCATTGAGAGGCGCATATTGGGATGCTGGAATCAAAATGGGTATGGAGCATCCGCTCACGGGAGTAGGAATGGATTCTTATGGAGACTGGTACCGAAGAACTAGATCGGAAAGCGCTGCTACAGTATTACCAGGGCCCAAGACTATTTCAAATACTGCCCACAATGTATTCATAGACCTCTTCTCTAACGGAGGTTGGCCTCTTTTAATCCCATATCTAGGAATAGTTTTGATTGTTGCGATTTCTAGTTTAAGAATTTTCTTGCGTTCTAGAAAAATGGATCCCATTTTTATAGCTCTACTTACAGGCTGGCTTGGATATCAGATGCAATCAATAATAAGCATTAACCAAATCGGGTTGGCTGTTTGGGGTTGGCTGTTGGGAGGAGCCATAGTTGCCTATGAATTCCATACTCGCGCCGAATTTAAAATAGAGTCGAAGATTTCGGGTAAGAACCATTTTGCAGCAAAGAGGGCAAGTGTCATTTCTCCTGGCCTAGTTGGAGGGATTTTTGTAACTTTAGGGTTGCTTATTGCTTCTCCGCCACTTACAGCGGACTCAAAATGGAAATCCGCATTGGATTCTAGGGATGCAAGACGAATTATTGTTGCGTTGCAACCTGGTTACCTAAACCCAAGCGATAGCAATAGGTATGCTCAGGCAGTTGGGTTGCTTGCCGCAAGTAATCTTAATGATTTGGCCCACCAAGTTGCAATTGAAGCGGTTCAATACAACAAGGATTCCACAGATGCTTGGGCAAACCTTTATTCGCTTCCTAACGCGACAGTAGAGGAAAAGGCTACAGCATTTAGTAATCTGAAACGACTTGATCCCTTTAATCCAGATGTGACTGCCCGCTAAATGAAAATTGGGATAATCGGACAGGGATATGTCGGCTTGACTATTTCGATTTTCGCAGCTGAGTCTTATGAAGTAGTCGGGTTCGACATTAATGAACAAGTGGTAAACAATTTGAACCAAGGTATTTCTCATATAGAAGGAGTTGTTAAAGAAGATTTAGTTTCCCTCATTAAATCTGGCCGCTATCGAGCAACAACTTCAGGCAAAGACCTTGAAGAAGTTAAAGTCGTCATAATTGCGGTACCAACCCCACTGACCGAAGATCGCAAGCCGGATATGAAGTTTATCGAAAGTGCGTGCAAAACGATTGGAGAAAATATTAGTGATTCGGTTCTGATTATAAATGAGTCAACTTCATTCCCCGGAACGCTACGAAATTATATTAAACCTACAATTGAGAGATACTCTAAAGGATACGTGAAGCATCAGTATGCAATTTCTCCCGAGAGAGTCGATCCAGGACGAGTAGACTTTAATCAAGAAAATACTCCTCGCCTATACTCTGGTCTAACTGCCGAGGCAACAGAAAAAACCAAAAACTTCTATTCGAAATTTTGTAATCAGTTAGTCGAAGTTTCTTCTCCGGAAGTCGCAGAAGCAGCGAAACTTTTCGAGAATACTTTTCGCCAGGTGAACATCGCGTTAGTTAATGAATTTGCACAAATATCTCATACACTTGGAATTAACGTGTATGAAACATTGGAAGCCGCCAGCACTAAACCCTATGGATTTATGAAGTTCACTCCGGGTGCGGGTGTTGGAGGACATTGCATTCCCGTGGATCCAACCTACCTAGCTACAGTTGCAGAGGCGAATGGCGCCCCAGCAACTTTCATCCGCCGCGCGAATGAAGTAAATCTTGAAATGTCGAAATACATAGTTGATCGAGTGCAAGCCGACAATGGTGGAAGTTTGCAAGGCAAGAGCGTGCTGGTGGTTGGTGTCGCATATAAACCAAACGTGGCTGATGTGCGTGAATCTGCTGCTGAACTAGTTATTAAGCATTTGCGTGACCGTGGAGCAGTTGTCACGTGGCACGATGAGGTAGTTGCTACTTGGCAGGGAGAAATCTCCACACCGCTATCGGGTGCAGATATTTCAGTAGTCATTACCAAGCATGACGTTGTTAATGTTCGGGAAATCTTGGCAAGTGCGCCGTACGTATTTGATACGACAGGTAAAGTTCCTGGAGCTACAGGGCTTTAAGAGAAACTTTCTGCAACGCTATCAATAATTGAATCGAGAGTGTGAGTTGGTTCCCAGCCAACAGCCTTCTTTATCTTGGCGATATCAGGGACTCTGCGTTGCATATCTTCAAAACCCGCAGGGTATGCCTCAGTGTAAGGAATATATTTTATTTTTGATGAGGACTTAGTGCGCTCAATTGTTTTTTCAGCAAGTTGTTTTATTGTTACTTCGCCAACTCCACCGACGTTGAAGTAATCACCAATGGTCGAATCTGTATCAACGATGTTCAGGACTGCTTTCACAGCGTCTTCTACATGGCAGAAGACGCGAGATTGAGTGCCGTCGTCATAAATGACAATGTCTTCGTTCTTGAGAGCAGCTTGGATAAAGCGCGGAATAACCATTCCGTATTGGCCGGTTTGGCGCGGGCCGACGGTGTTAAAGAAGCGGATTGTGGTGACTTTGAGACCGTGGGTTTTGTGAAGTGTGTGGGCTACTGCTTCTTCAAGGGCTTTTGCGTCTGAGTATGTCCAGCGGATTTTCTGTGGGGCACCGACTACGCGATCTGATTCTTCGTGAAGAGGCTGGTTGGGGTTCTTGCCGTAGATCTCAGATGTTGATGCGATGAGTAGACGCTTGTTGTGCTTGGTTGCTGCATGGAGAACAACTTTTGAGCCGTTGAAGTTTCGATCGATGGATTCAATGGTGTGGTCCATGATGTTCTTAACGCCAAGGGCTGCGGCCATGTGGAAGACAGCATCTGATTTGGCAACTAATTGGTCGACGAGCTCTTTGTCACGGATATCTCCTTCGTAGAGGGAGATTTTGCCTTCGAGGTGCGCAATATTTTGCTTTGATCCAGTTGATAGGTTGTCGAGGATTGTGACGGTATCGCCACGGGCGATGAGGGCATCGGCAAGGTGTGAGCCAATAAATCCGGCACCGCCGGTGATGAAAGTGCGCATATCTGAGAGTCTATCGTTTTCTCATAAATTACTTAGAATTATTTCGAACATGCATTGCTGTGGCTGGGTCACCAATCAAAATTCCCTGACGGGATTGGACAATGTGAACAAATTCTCCGGCCTCGAGCAAGCTTTCAAAGCTTCCCATATCGAGCCAAGCAGTGCCCATAGGAAGGACTTCAACTGCAAGCTTTCCGCGCGACATATACTCCTTGATTGCATCAGTGATTTCAAGTTCACCACGGGAGCTCGGTTTCAATTTACGGCAAATTTCAACGATATCTTTGTCGAAGTAATACAGGCCCGGAATGGCTAAGTCGGATTTAGGGGTCTTAGGCTTTTCTTCAATTGAGATTGGCCTCCCTGTTGGGTCAAGTTCTACAACACCGTATGCAGTCGGGTCGCTAACTTTGTATGCAAAAACTTTCGCGCCATCAACTGAAGAGAGATTTTGTAACTTTCTTCCGAGTCCAGAACCGTAAAGGAAGTTATCTCCCAGAATGAGGTAGAAGCCATCACCATTTAGAAATTCCTCTGCAATTAATGGCGCTTGCGCCAAGCCCGCGGGCTTTGCCTGATGAGCATATGAAATCGAAACGCCAAACTCAGATCCGTCACCGAGAAGGGCCTGAAATGATGGTGCATCCTCAGGACGGGTTATCACAAGCACTTCTTTAACTCCGGCCAGAATCAAGGTTGTGAGTGGGTAATAAATCATCGGCTTGTCATAGACGGGAAGAAGCTGTTTTGAGATCACTTTGGTAAGTGGATGTAGTCTTGTCCCCGAACCACCTGCGAGAATGACGCCCTTCATTGCAGTCCGCCTTAAAGTAAAAAATATTGGAGCGAATACATGAACCTTATGATTACCGGCGGTGCTGGATTCATTGGGTCTCGATTCGCTGAATTATTGGTTTCTCAAGTGATTCCAAATCGATTTTCAAGTATTACCGTTGTAGACAATCTGACCTACTCGGGCAATCTTTCGAATCTCGATTTAGTAATCTCGACCCCCGAATTCTATTTTCACAAGGTGGATATATGCAATCAGGTGGACGTAGAGGGTGTAATTAGAGAGCGCTCAATCGACCTTATAGTGAATTTCGCTGCAGAATCACACGTAGATCGGTCAATTGAGTCATCTTACGAATTCTTGCACACGAATGTGATGGGCACACAGAACCTCTTGGATTTAGCAAAGAAGTATGGCGTCGAGAGGTACCTCCAAGTTTCGACAGATGAAGTTTACGGTGCCATTCAAGTGGGTAGTTGGGAAGAGGATGAACCACTGAAGCCTAATTCACCATATTCAGCGAGCAAAGCTGGTGCAGATCTTCTTGTCCTCGCTTATGGCAAAACTTACGGATTGAATGTAGGAATTACTCGTTGTTGCAACAACTATGGGTTGAGACAGTTCCCAGAGAAAATAATTCCACTCTTTGTCTCTAACCTAATCGATGGAAAGCGAGTGCCGATTTACGGCGATGGAAACCAGATTCGCGAATGGATTCACGTTGACGACCATTGCCGTGGTGTATTTGCGGTCCTGAACAATGGGAAGCCTGGCGAAATTTACAACATTGCAGGAACGGATGAGTTTCGCAACATTGAGCTCGCGCGCAAAATCATCTCCTACTTTGGAAAAAGCGAAGCCGAAGCTTTTGAATTTGTAGCAGATCGAAAAGGACACGATATTCGCTATTCGCTCACTGGGAATAAATCACGAACTGAACTAGGGGTCGAACCCCAAATTGATTTTGAGACAGGGCTTCGAAAGACTATTGAATGGTATGTCGCCAATGAATCTTGGTGGCGACCACTTCTGAAGAAATAAATGGAACGCATACTCCTATTTGGCGGAAGTGGAATTCTTGGCACAGAAGTTCTTCGTATCCTCGAAAATGAAAAAATTGAATATTTGTCTCCGAAGTCTTCTGATATCGATATTAGAGATAAAGACTCAGTCACAAATTCGGTGCAATCATTCGCACCAACCTGGATAATCAATTGCGCGGCTTGGACTAGTGTGGATGGCGCTGAAGATTCCTTTGAAGAGGCATGTGAGCTCAATGAGACCGCGGTGAAAAATATCGCTACCGCAGCTGCGTCAATCGGCTGTAAAGTCATTCATATTTCGACAGATTACGTTTTTGATGGGGAATCTGATTTACCTTATGAAGAGGAATCCATAGTTAACCCCATAAACAAATACGGGGAATCCAAGCTAATGGGCGAGAAGGCCCTTTTGGCAGCGCTTCCTGGATCTTTCGTGGTTAGAACTTCATGGCTCTACGGCGCGAACGGTAAGAATTTCGTAAAAACAATCGCCGCTAAAGCCCTCCGGAATGAACCAGCAAGAGTCGTTGACGATCAGGTGGGAAGCCCTACAAGTTCGAAAGACTTAGCCGCGGGTATTGTCTCAATAATTCGAATTCATCCAGAACCAGGAATTTACAATTTCTCAAATGAGGGAAGTTGCAGTTGGTTTGAATTCGCTAGAGCTATTTATAAGCACTTAGGTGCGTCCGCAGAATTAGTTGTAGCCACTAACTCGGCTTCACTGAACCTCAAAGCGAGTAGGCCAAAATTTACCTTGCTAAATAAGGAAAAATGGAAGGCAGCTCGTCTAAGTAAGGTTCCGAATTGGGATTCATCGTTAGAATCAGCGTTGCCTGAAATCGTCGCCGAAATGAAGAAACTTGGAGAGTCATGACATTGCAAGAACTATCTATCTCCGGTGCTTACGTAGTAACTCATAATGTATTCCCCGATGAACGTGGACTTTTTCGAGAGTGGTTCAAAGCTGATGAAATAGTGTCAATTGATGATACCTTTTCTGTAGAACAAGCCAATTGCTCGAAGTCAAAACAGTTCGTAATCAGAGGGATTCATTATTCAGTGGCCCCTCAGGGGCAAGCAAAACTTGTGACGTGTGCGAGCGGCAAGATTATTGATATTTTGGTTGATTTGCGTGTTGGCTCTCCTAGTTATCTTAACATTGAATATGTTGAACTCTCAGAAGATTCTGGCAATGTAGTTTTTATACCAACTGGAGTTGGCCATGGATTTTTTGTTGAGAGCGAATCCGCGGCCGTTGTGTATTTAACTTCAAGCGGATATGCACCAGAGTACGAGAAGGCAATCATCCCAACGGATCCAGAACTTGGAATTATTTGGCCAATTCCTTTCGGTGAACTTGGAGTTATCTCTAAGGCAGACTCGGAGGCACCAACTTTGGCGAAAGCTACGGAGTCAGGAATTCTTCCAACTTTCTAGTTTTGTTAAGTGCTGGCTCGGGTTCTATGCAGGTGGTTCTCAGGTAAGTACGGCATGGTTGGGGCATGAAAAGTTCTGGGGCCACATTTAGGAAGCACTCATCAGTTGGGGTTGATTGGGCTTCGTGGTTCTTGGGCATTGGCTTGGGGCTGACGTTGGCTCTGCAGGCGACGACGATGCGAAAGAGCGATATCTCCACTGTTTATGCGGTGGTGGCTTCGGTTTCGCGGTTGGCGGCTTTAACGGGAACTTTCTTTGCTGTGGTGGGGATTTTCTTGATTGCTCGTATTCCGTGGGTTGAACGAGGTGTTGGCCACGATCGATTGGTGACATGGCATCGCAAGTTGGGGCCATGGAGTCTGTATTTAATTGGTGCGCATGTGCTCTTTATTGTCTTGTCATCTGCGGGGCAAGATGGAGTGATGTTGGCCGTCGAGATGTGGCGAATGATCAACACGATGACGTGGATGTGGCCGGCGCTTGCTGGATTTATCTTGATGGTGGCGGCGGGAGTGACTTCTTATAAGAAGGCGCGAGCAAAGATGAGTTATGAGACATGGTGGATTATCCATGTCTATACATATATCGCTATTGCAGTTTCATTTATGCACCAAGTGCTTAATGGTCAGATGTTTGTGGGGCATCCACTTAATCGTCTGTATTGGACATTTTTATATGTAGCTATGGCAGTCTGTGTTATCTACTACCGCTTTGGAATTCCGTTGTGGCGCTCGCTTCAACTTAATTTAGTTGTGGACAAAGTTGTTGTTGAAGGACCTGGAGTTATCTCAGTGATTATGAAGGGTCGCAACTTACATAAGTTGGCAGCTGAGGGTGGACAGTTCTTTGGGTGGCGTTTCTTAACTCGTGGTCACTTCTTGATGTCTCACCCTTACTCTCTGTCAGCAGCTCCTACAGAACACTTCTTACGTGTGACAGTGAAAGATTTAGGTGATCACTCTCGCTCACTTGCATTCTTAAAGCGTGGAACGCGAGTATTTGTTGAAGGTCCGTATGGTGCATTTACTGCAGGGCGGGCAACAAGACCGCATGTAGTAATGGTCGGTGGTGGTGTGGGTATTACGCCGATTCGTGCGCTAATGGATGAGTTTAAAAATGGCGTGCAGTTAGATGTTATCTATCGCGTATCGCGCAAAGAGGATTTGGTTCTGAAGGAAGAACTTGATTATTTGCAGGCTAATTCTGGGGGCACGATTAGGGTGCATTATTTGGTGGGATCTCGCCGTGAGCATCCGATGGATGCAAAGGCGCTGAAGGAGCTCGTGCCACGGGTCGCAGATTCAGATATCTACATCTGTGGCCCTGGGCCACTTGTAGAGACCGTAAAACGGGCCGCAGAGGACCTAGGTGTGCCTAAGAACCGCTTCCATGATGAAGCCTTCGCTTTCCACTCAGAGTAGGAATTCGTAGACGTGGCTCTAGATGGGCTCAGATACTTCTCAGGATTGGAAGTCATAGTTCAGATATGAAACGCGCACTATTAATTGCTGGCGGAACCGTGGGTGGGCTCGGAGCGGTATTGGCGATTACCCCACCGCAGTTCACTGCAACTCAAGATGTGAATGGTTTGGCCGGATCAATCGGTGGCGGTGCTGGAACAGCGCAGGCTCAGACCGTTGCAGATGCGACACAGGCCGCACCTACTCCAACTGCTACAAAAGCTGTAGCAACTAAGGCCGCAACCACAAAGAGTGCAAAGGCGACGACAAAACAGAGTGCGGCTGCAAAACAGAGTGCATCGAGCACGCCTTCGCCGGCTGCAACAAAATCGGCAGAAGTTGCGGCTACTCCAACCCCTACCCCAACTCCAACGGCGACCAAAACTACATCAGCTCCAAGTTCTGGTGGGTATTCAGGAACCGTGACTGGTGCGTCATTTAATGCACGTAACTACGGAAACCTTTCTGCAACAGTAACTTTTAGTAACGGACAAATATCTAAGGTGACTGCTTCCCAATCCCCGTCATCATGGAGCCAGCAATCATTATCAGCTTTGATTCCCTATGTCAGTGGTGGGAAAATTACCGTTGAGCAGATCAAACAATATTCGGCAGCGCAGTTGCCATGTGCGACTCAAAATAGCTGCCGTTCACAGGCTTCATTTACTGCAGAAGCCTTTTGGTCTTCAGTGAAATCTGCAATTTCAAAGGCTGGTTTGTGAGGCTAGAAAGATTTGTTGAAACCTGGGGAACAGTTGTTGTAGTTGATGCAGCTTCTCAGGGATTAGATAGTGGCCAACTTGCTCGTGCTATTGATGAAGTTGAAGAGTTCTTTTATCAAGTAGATAGAGATTTTTCGACTTATAAATCTGATTCTCAAGTTTCGCGACTTCGTCGCGGAGAGATGAAGATTGAAGATGCAACTGAATATGTGCAGCAGGTGTGGGCGCTCTGCGAATACGCGCGGGAACTCACTTTGGGTGCATTCGATCCCTGGAAAGCAGAAGGCGGTTTTGACCCATCGGGCTTGGTAAAGGGATGGGCTGCTGAAGTTGGGGCGCAGATGTTGGTTGAAGCTGGCGCAGATCACGTCTTGATTAACGCTTCTGGTGATTTGGTTCTGCGGGGCGGAAAACCCGAAGGTGGGCCTTGGAATATAGGTATTGCAAGCCCCGATGATGTCGAAGAGTATGTGAAGTTCTTTGATGTCGTTGATGGATCAGTTGCAACCAGTGGTGATTATGAAAAGGGCGCGCACATCATTGATCCTCATACCGGCTTGATTGCTATTGGTGCACGCTCTGCATCAGTTATCGGGCCAGATGGTGCCATTTGTGATGCGCTGGCGACTGCGCTCATGGTCGATGGCGTAGATGCGCAGAAATGGATTGGTCGACCAGAGCTTGCCGAATATTCATTTTGGACTATCAATCGTGATGATGAAACTGCATGGTCCTACGGGCCTAATTCAGGTTACTAGATAAGTACTCGCCGACCCGCGATACTTGCGTGGTGGAAACAACTGGTGGGTTTACGAGCGTTGGTTTAGAGCTCGAGGCTAAGGCTCTGCAGTTGTCATCTTTAACACAAGCTGAGGCAATTGAGATCGGCACTATTGCGCAAGAAATTGGCTTAGATCGCAATCTTCCTATTGCCATTGAAGTGCGGATGAAAGATTGGATTGTCTTTCATGCATCCCTTCCTGGATCCACCCCTGAGAATGATTGGTGGATTGGTCGCAAAGCGCGCGTTGTGAATTTAACAGGGCGCTCAACTATGCATGAGCGAGTTATTGCTGAAGAGCAAGAAATTGATTGGCATGCCGAAAAAGGTTTAGAAGAAGATTTATATGCCATCCATGGTGGCGGGCTTGCGCTCAACGTTGTTGGTTTGGGTTTAACTGGAGTTTTGATTATCAGTGGGCTGCCGCAAGTAGATGATCATTTGTTAGGCGTTGAAATCATTACCGAATATTTGGCGCGCAAGGGAGAACAGCAATGAGCATCTGGGTGTGTGGTGAGGTGCTCATCGATTTAATTCCTGGCGCGGATGGTGTGCGAGTTCCGCATGTGGGTGGAGGGCCGGCGAATACCGCAAAGGCGCTTGCTCGTCTTGGTTTTGATGCTCATTTCATTGATGGTATTTCAACTGATAAATATGGAGTTGCTGCGCGCAAAGAATTAATTGATGATGAAGTGAAGTTAGATCTGGCACTACCAAGTGAAAAGCCAACATGTTTGGCGACGGTGACACTTGATGCAAATGGTGGGGCTTCGTATGAATTTTTGATTGATGGAACTGCGACATTTGATTTCTCACTTGATTGGCTACCTGATCCATCAAGATATAAGCCCCAAGTTCTCCATATAGGCACTTTGGTTACTGTGATTGAGCCAGGTGCTGACGTACTTTACGACTGGGCTATTCAAGTAGCCGAGTTTGCTCCCATTGTTTATGACCCGAATATTCGACCATCTGTCATGGGTGATCGCGATAAATACCAAGCTTCAGTTGAAAAATGGGCTGCTATTTCATCGGTTATCAAGGTGAGTGATGACGATATGGCGTGGTTATATCCAGGTGTTGAATATGCAGTGGTTGCTAAGCGCTGGGTATCAGATGGCGCAGCGCTAGTCGTCGTCACACGTGGTTCTCAAGGTTTGATTGGATTTACAGCTGATGGCGCTGTTGAAGTACCGGGTGTGAAGATTGAAGTTGCTGACACTGTTGGAGCCGGTGACACAGTCGGGGCAATCATTGTTGAAGCGATGATTGAAAAAGGAATTCTTAATTTAACTGGTGATGTATTGAAATCGACTCTGCACCGTGCAGCTGTTGCTGCAGGAATTACATGTTCACGCAAAGGTGCGCAGCCACCGTATAAGCATGAGCTTAAGAATATTTAGTTTCGGGGGCGCGTAATGCAATTTATTGATGATGCAGAATTCCAAGTTGCAATCGATCTCGATGGTGGTGGAAAGATCACATCCGTTAAGTGGCGTGAGATGGAATTTACTGTTCCATTCCGCGGTGGAGTATTAACAAATGGCTGGTACCCAATGGCCCCATGGGCTGGGCGTATCCGTGATGGTTTGATTACATCGGCTGCTGGTGTTGAGCATCAACTACCTACAAATATCGATCCACCAAATGCAATTCATGGCTTTGGATTTACTTCTTCGTGGCAAGAAATTGGCCCAGGGCGTTCTTTACTGCATCTACCAAAGCCATATATGGGTGCAACTGTTGAACAGACTATTGAAGTTCTAGATGACGCAATCCGGTGGTCACTTGAATACGATGACACTGGTTGCGATATTCCGATTTGGTTAGGGATGCATCCATGGTTTGCACGCGATCTAGAACGCGGGGGTACTGCAGAGATTGAATTCAACCCTGCAAAAATGCTGAGGCGTGGCTCTGATGGATTGCCAACCGGAGAATTAATTACACCAACTGCGCAGCCTTGGGATGATGCATTTACTGAAGTTCGCGGAATTCCTGCTGTGATTTGGGAAGATGTTGCGCGTATCGATATTGAATCTGATGCGCCATGGTGGGTTGTGTATACCGAAGATTCTGATGGAGTGTGTATCGAACCGCAGACTGCACCACCGGATGCTGCGAATTTAGGGATTAGTGGTGAGAACTACATCGAAGCCCTATTTGTTTTCTCTGAAGGGTAAATAGAATTTCTAATATGAACACTCAGATTAATCGTCAGCACCTTAAAGATCTTCGCGCAAAAGAAGAACAGCGTTTTCTTGATACCCATAAGAAATCAGCTGCCGCCTTTGAAGATTCCAAGAAGGTGATGCACGAAGGTGTTCCGATGTCATGGATGGCTAAGTGGCCAGGTTCGCACCCAGTATTTGTTAAAGAAGCAAAAGGTGCGCGCTTTACTGATGTTGATGGCCATACCTATGTTGATTTCTGCTTGGGTGATACCGGTTCGATGACAGGCCACTCACCTGATGCAACTGTTGCTGCGATCCGCGAACAAGTGGGTAAGGGCATTACTGCGATGCTTCCAACCGAAGATGCTGCCATTGTTTCTGGGCTATTGAAGGAACGATTTGGGCTGCCTTTGTGGCAATTTACAGTTTCGGCCACAGATGCCAACCGTCACGTCATTCGCTATTCACGCATGATTACAGGGCGAAGCAAGATTGTTGTGATTGATCGCTGCTATCACGGCTCAGTCGATGAAACCTTCGCAACTCTTGATGATGCTGGTTTTACAGTAAAGCGCGAGGGAAATATCGGTGCACCAGTAGATCTCGATGTCACTACCCGAGTCGTTGAATTTAATGATTTAGCTGCGATGGAGAAGGCACTTGCATGCGGTGACGTTGCTGCAATCTTAATGGAACCGGCTATGACTAATATCGGCATTGTTCTGCCGCAAGATGGATATTTAGTTGGGGTGCAGGAGCTCGCAAAGAAGTACGGCACGTTCTTGATTATCGATGAGACCCACACGATCTCTGTAGGCCCCGGTGGAATGACAATGGCACTCGGTTTAAAGCCCGACTTCCTAACAATCGGTAAGGCACTTGCAGCTGGTATTCCCACAGGAACATTTGGGATGACCCAAGCAATTGCTGATCAGATTAAAAATTTGGTGGAACTTGAAATCATTGACCTGGGTGGAATCGGCGGAACTCTTGCAGGAAATGCTTTATCCCTAGCTGCAATGAAGGCGACCTTGACGCAAGTTCTTACCGAAGCAAACTTTGAACGAATGATTGCTCTTGGCAATCGTTGGTGCGATGGCATTGACGCAGCAATTAAAGAATTTGATCTTGATTGGCACTGCAATCGTTTAGGTGCTCGCGGTGAATACATTTTTAAAGGTAAAGCCCCACGTACAGGTAAAGAGGCAGCTGAATCCGGAGACTTCGAACTCGAGCAATACATTCATTTACGTCTACTCAATGACGGTTTCTTAATCACGCCATTCCACAACATGGCGTTGATGTGCCCTGATACAACGGCTGAAGATGTTGATGGCCACACAGCCGCATTTCGCACAATGTGTGCGGAATTGGTAAACGGTTAATTAAAGCCGAGTGACTTATATAAGCCTTTACCGGCTTCGTTATCGTCATCGACATACAAGATTGACTGCTTGATGCCCTTTTCCTTGAGGTAAATAAGGCCTTCCGTACAGACAGCACGACCAATGCCTTTGCCTGATTCAGTAGGATCTACGCCGATTACATAAAGCTCACCAATGGGATCTTGGTTAACAAATTCGTTGTGAATCTTGGTCCAGCAGAAACCAACGATCTTGCCGTTGTGAACACAGAGGAAGAAACCATTGGGATCAAACCAAGGTTCGGCCATTCTGTTTTCAAGATCTTTCATTGCCCAATTACCTTGGTCGGGGTGCTTGGCGAAGATGAGGTTATTCAGGTCGAGCCATGCTTCTGAATGAGTTTCCGGATCAAATGTGATGAATTGGTAACTGTGTTCGATATGCGCGATTGGTTCTTGCAGAGACCGGTTGAGCTTAAGGATGTGGCGCATTGTTAAACAAGTTCAGAGATAGTTGATTCCTTGCCGCCATTTTGGACGGTGAAACGGTAACCGACATTGCGTACGGTACCGATGATGGATTCAAATTCTGGGCCAAGCTTTGAACGAAGACGGCGGATATGAACGTCCACGGTGCGAGTTCCACCGAAGTAGTCATAGCCCCAGATCTCTTGAAGTAATTGTGCGCGAGTAAAGACGCGGCCTGGGTGTTGTGCAAGGTACTTAAGAAGTTCGAATTCTTTGAAAGTTAAGTCAAGGGATGTGCCCTTGATCTTGGCGGTGTAAGTATTTTCATCTATAACAACATCGCCTTGGCGAATTTCTGATGATGTTGGGTCTGATGCTTCTACTTGAGCAAGGTGAGCGCCGACTGCAATACGGATACGTGCATCAACTTCTGCAGGTCCTGAGGTGTCGAGGATGACATCGTTGAATCCCCAATCTGCAGTGAATGCCGAGAGGCCACCTTCTGTGGTGATTGCAATGATGGGGGCACCGACTCCGGTGGTTGCAAGAAGTCGAGTAAGTGATTTAGCTGTTGGGAAATCTTTGCGGGCATCGATGAAGACAACATCCATCAGTGGTGTATCGACGAGGACAGATGCTTCAAGTGGCATTACTTTGCAAGTGTGTTGCAACAACGCGAGTGCAGGCAGAACTTCTGCGCTTGCTCCTTGCGAATTAGTAAGTAACAACACCTTAGCCATTGTGCGAGAATACTCGGGTGAAAACATATCTTCCACTTGTTATCGTTCTGCTACTTGCTAGCGCATACGGAATCTGGTGGAAGCGCTCTCGTGGAGCAATTAGGTCTAACAAAGCTATTCCGGGCCATCGTTTAACAGCAGAAGCTCTCGGTGAACCGCTGGGATCTAGGGCCACCATGGTGCAGTTCTCATCAGCATTCTGTGCCCCTTGCCGAGCAACTCATGCCTTGCTTTCGCAGATGGTTGTGCCAATGGACGATGTGAAGCACATTCATATCGATGCTGAATCTCATCTTGAGTTAGTCCGCGAACTAGATATTCGATCTACTCCGACAACACTATTTATCAATAAAGACGGCATTGAAGTGGGCCGCGCTGCAGGAACACCGAAGCGCGAGCAGGTATTAGCGGCGCTGGCTGCAATTCGTTAACTACTGCAAATAACTCGCAACTCGCTTATCTATGTGTAACTCTCTAATCTTTGCGCATGTCCGAAATTCTAGAAAAGCCAGAAGTGCAGAAGATGTATATCGATGCACGTGGTCCGCGTTTTTCAGCAAGCATTACAACACTTGTTCTTGCTCTTGCTTTAGTAACTCAGAATAAGTGGGTACTTGTGGCACAAGGACTTATCTTCTTGATTGGTGCAACTCGTGGCCCACAATTCACACCATATGGATTACTTTTTAAGAAATTTATTAAGCCTCGTTTGAAGAAAGAGGCGCCAACAGAAGATGTGCGCCCACCAAAGTTTGCACAAGCCGTTGGTTTTGCTTTCGCACTTGTTGGTGCAATCGGTGCATTCACTGGAGCAACAACTGTTTTCACAGTCGCAGTTGGCTTTGCCTTAGCGGCCGCGTTTCTCAACGCCGCTTTTAATTACTGTTTGGGTTGTGAGATGTACCTACTGATAGTCCGCTTTACATCTAAATAAGAAAAAGATTTAACTACTAACTAATAGGAGAAGAAAATGTCACGTGAAACATCATTGGTTACCGCTGATTGGGTAGCTCAGAACCTTAACAATCCAAAGGTTGTTATCGTTGAGGTCGACGAAGATACGACTCTGTATGCACAGGGCCACATTGAGAATGCAATTACATTCCACTGGCGCGAAGATTTACAAGATGGCTTGATCCGCGACCTTATTTCAAAGGAGAAGTTCGAGGCTCTCCTTTCAAAGAGTGGTATCTCAAATGACTCAACAGTGATCCTCTACGGAGGCAATAACAACTGGTTTGCTACCTACGCATTCTGGTACTTCAAGGTGTATGGCCACGCAGATGTTCGCCTGCTTGATGGCGGACGCAAGCGCTGGGAGCTCGATGCTCGTGCATTCGTGACTGAAGTTCCAGTACGTACAGCAACTCGCTATGTTGCGAAGGAGCGCGATAACTCAATCCGAGCATTCCGCGATGAAGTTGTTGCAGCAATCGGCACCAAGAACATCGTTGATGTGCGCTCACCAGCTGAATTCTCAGGAGAACTTGCTGCACCTGCTCACCTTCCACAAGAAAGTGGACAGATCAAGGGACACATCCCAACAGCAAAGAACATTCCTTGGTCAAAGGCTGCAAATGAAGATGGCACATTTAAGTCAGATGCAGAGTTGAAGGAGATCTACCAAGGTGCTGGTGTTGATCTTTCTAAAGACACCATTGCATATTGCCGTATCGGTGAGCGCTCTGCCTTCTCATGGTTCGTTCTTCACGAACTTCTTGGCGTTAACAATGTAAAGAATTACGACGGATCATGGACTGAATACGGTTCACTCGTCGGAGTTCCTGTGGCAGTCGGCGCGTAATTACATATGCGTACGTGCGGTGCAACACCAGGTGGCCCTTCACTTGATGGCATAGATCTATCGAAGCAAACCGTTATTCAGGGACAAGTCTTGCGGGACGGGAGTTCTGATTCAGTACCAAATGGTGCGGCGGTTACTAATGGACATGTGCGATTGCTTGATGCAGATGGTGAATTCACCGCTGAGGTTCCGACCAATCAAGAAGGTCAGTTCCGATTCTTCGCAGCTCCTGGTTCCTGGACTCTCGTAGTTCAGGCACCAGGTGCTCGCGTAGAGAAGAAGATTGTTGCCGCACAGGGTGCGCCAACTGATGTAGTCATCCATATTTAAATTCGTTAATAAGACTGCGAGAAAGTAGACTCGAGCCATGGTTGAAAAGCACGAACTTCATGAAAAGGGCCTACGCCTTACTCCGCAGCGCGAACTCGTTTTGTCTGCTGTCCGTGCTTTAGGGCATGCAACACCCGAAGAAGTTGCAGAGAAGGTGCGCCAGACACATCCTGGCATCAACCTCTCTACCGTCTATCGCAACCTTGAAACTCTTGAAAACGTTGGCCTTGTTCAGCACACACACCTTGGCCATGGCGGTGCTACCTATCACGCAGCTGAAGAGCTCACTCACTTGCACCTTGTCTGTGGCACTTGCGGATCTGTTGGAGATGCTCCCATCGATGTTGCGGCCAACTTTGTCCAAAACCTTTCAGACGATTACGGTTTTAAGACCGATGTCACGCACTTTGCCATCTATGGCACGTGTGCTGCATGCGTTAAATAGCAGTTACTCACCTGCGCTCCTAGACTTAGTTCTATGACCGCTGTCTATGTTGAAGAAGGCCCCGATAAGGGCGCCATCTGGCATTTTGGCGAACCAGCAAAAGAACAGCGCGCACTCGATGAAGGAAAAGCGTGGGCTGATTTATCTCATCTTTCAGTTATTGCAGTTTCTGGTGAAGACCGCCTGAAGTGGTTGCATGATTTAACAACTCAGTATCTCAATGATTTCGGTGCTGGTGTGTGGACTTCTGCGTTGATCTTGGATCCGCAGGGACATGTCGAATACCAATTTAATCTAGTTGATGATGGCGCAACTACCTGGTTGGTGCTCGATCCTCAATTTACTGAAGGATTGATTACATACCTGAACAGAATGCGATTTATGTTACGCGTTGAAGTCCGCGATGCAACTAGTGAATATGCAGTACTGCGTGCACCGGGTGCAGTTACTGATATCGGTGGGCCATTTGCTTTGGTGCCGCGGGCCGAATTAGATGAGATGAAGAGTGCTTTTAACTCGACAGCTACTCAAGTCGGAACGTGGGTACTTGATGCAGAACGAGTTGCTGCAGGGCGTCCGCGCCATGGAATTGATACTGATGCTAAAGCGATTCCTAACGAGTTAGGGCTGCTTAACAAGGCAGTGCATATGAATAAGGGTTGCTATCGCGGGCAAGAGACGGTTGCCAAGGTTTATAACTTAGGAAAGCCACCACGTCGTCTTGTGATGTTGCACCTTGATGGACATGCGGTTGTGATGCCTGCTCCCGGAACTCCGGTGATGAGCGGTGATGTTCAGGTTGGATTCTTAGGAACAGTTGCTCGCCATCATGAATTGGGGCCGATTGCTTTGGCCTTAGTGAAGCGAAATACACCAGTTGATGCGCAGTTGATGGTTGATGGTGTGGCAGCATCGCAAGAGATTATTGTGGAGGCATAAGTGAAGTTCTTAGGCCAAGTATTTGTAGTTCTTATTGCAGGCCTTGCAATCATGTGGGCTGTGCGCAAGATTTAACAGTTACTCTTACCCCATGGAGTTCTTCACAACTGTGGTGCTGGCGCTTGTCGCATTTGTAGTTGGTGTGGGGCTCGTGGTCTATGGCGTCAAAGGGCGCCGCGAATCTCAAGCACGCGATGGACGTACATATAAGAGAGGCAGGCTCTAATGGCCTTCACAATTCCCGAAGGACTTCATCCTGATCTCAATCCACTTGCGTGGATGATCGGCACTTGGCGCGGTAAAGGCCGTGGTGAATATCCGACAATCGAGCCTTTTGAATACGCACACGAAGTTGTCTTTAACCACGATGGTCGTCCATTTATGAATTACTACTCACGTTCATGGATCATTGATGCAGAAGGCGAAATCATTCGACCAGCTGCATCTGAAGCAGGTTTCTGGCGTGTGAAAGAGAACAACGTTCTTGAGGTAGTGATCTCACACAACACTGGAATCTCTGAAGGATGGGTCGGACAATTTGATGGGCCAAAGATTCAATTGGTGATGGATCAGGGATATTCAGCACCAACAGCAAAGATTGTTACTGCTGGTGTGCGTTTATATGGTCTTGTTGCAGGAGAACTCTTCTATGCCTATGACATGGCAGCTGAAGGGCAAGAGTTGCAAGCACATATCTGGTCAACTCTCGAGCGTCAGTCTGAGTAGGTGCAAGTTATGTCTGATGAAGTATTAGCTGAATATGTACGCGATGGCGTAGTTGAATCAGTGCATCGTGGGTATTTAGTTGCACTCAATTCAGATGGTTCAGTGAATTTAGCGTTAGGTACTTCAGAGCAACTGATTTTTCCGCGTTCAACTATTAAATCTATTCAAGGTGCTGCGATGGTGCGCGCTGGGTTGAAGCTAGAACCGCGCTTGCTGGCACTTGGATGTTCTAGCCATTCAGGTTCTGAAGAACATTTAACGGCTGTGCGAGAAATTTTGAGCAAGGCGCAACTTGATGAGAGCGCTTTGCAGTGCATGCTGGATAAGCCATTGGGCGAAGCAGAACGACGTGCGTGGGGAGAAAGAGAAGCTACTCGTATCTCAATGAACTGCAGTGGAAAGCACGCAGCGATGCTGCTGACATGTGTGACAAATGGTTGGCCCATTGAAAACTATTTAGATCCCGCACATCCATTGCAGGTCGCAGTCAAGAAAGAGCTTGAGGCGTTAGCCGGTGAAACAATTTCGCTGACTTCCACTGATGGTTGTGGTGCTCCGCTATTTCTGATTTCAGTTCTTGGTTTGGCGCGTGCGATTCGTGCCATCACAATTTCAACAGATCCTGTGCATCAATCGGTGCTTGATGCATCTCGTGCGTTTCCTGAAATGGTTGCAGGTAAAGGTCGTTTAACAACGCAGATGATTGAAGCTGTTCCTGGGTTGTATATGAAAGATGGTGCAGAGGCAGTTGAAGTTGCATCGATGCCGGATGGTCGCACCTTGGTATTTAAAGTCTCTGATGGCTCGCTTCGTCCCTTTAGAGTCTTGGTCCATGCCGGTTTGAAGCGACTGGGTATTGATAGCCCCTACGAGGCTGAAAATGTGCTTGGTGGTGACCGCGTTATCGGTGCCATTCGCGCAACCTTTTAAACGCGCGTACCCTTAGATTTGTGAGCATTACTTCCCGCCGCGTTGCTACCTTGATGGTGCACACATCACCGCTTGATCAAGCAGGTATTGGTGATGCCGGTGGAATGAATATCTATGTGGTGGAAGCGGCGCAAAATATGGCTGCGATGGGTGTGCAGGTAGATATCTTTACACGTAGAACAAATACTGAGATTGCAGATGTCGTTGAAGTTTCACCTGGTGTGCGAGTGATTCAACTCAATGTGGGCCCTATTGTTGGTGTTACAAAAGAGCAGTTACCCAAGTTGATTCCTGATTTATCAGTGGCATTTAAAGAGGCTCTAAGTAAAGAGAAATACGACGTTATCCATTCGCATTATTGGATTAGCGGCAAGGTAGCGATGCCAGCTGCGAAAGAGTTAAATATTCCGCTCGTCCACACGATGCACACCATGGCGCGAGTAAAGAATTTGAATTTGGCAGAAGGTGAAGTTCCTGAGCCAATGATTCGCGTACAAGGTGAAACTCAGGTGGTTGCAGCAGCTGATGCGCTCGTTGCAAATACCGATGCTGAGGCAGCAAGTTTGGTTTCACTGTATGAAGCGTGCCCAGATAATGTTTTGGTTGTCAGCCCTGGTGTAAACCTGAAGGTTTTCACGCCAGGTGCAGGACGTTCTGCAGCGCGCCAAGTAGTGGGCCTTGATAAAGATGCGCACATCATCACCTTTGTGGGGCGCATTCAGCCACATAAGGGTCCTGAGGTATTGATCCGTGCGATTGCAGAACTTGTTTCGCACTCACCACATCTGCGCACTAAGTTGATTGTGATCATCATGGGTGGCGCATCAGGTGCCAACCAATCAGAGGTAGAACGTTTGAAAGAATTAGTTTCATGGCTCGGTATTGATGATGTGGTGCGCTTTGAACCACCTGCTCCTCGTGAAGAGCTGCCGCAGTGGTATCGCGCATCTGATTTAGTCTGCGTGCCAAGTTACTCTGAAAGCTTTGGACTTGTGGCACTTGAAGCACAAGCCTGTGGAACACCTGTGGTTGCAACAGCAGTAGGTGGCCTTCGCACAGCAGTTGCAGACGGTATTTCAGGAGTATTAGTCGATGGCCACGATTCACGTGCATGGTCATCTGTCTTGGCGCGTTTGCTGCAAGAACCACAGCGTCGCGTGCTGCTTTCTATGGGAGCAGTCGAACATGCCTCTCACTTCGGGTGGGATGCCACATCGCGCGGAACCCTCGATATCTATGATCGAGTCTTATCAGCGCGCATCGAAGCAAAGAAGAACATCGGATAGATGGCCCTCAATGCGCATGATGTGATTGAAGAATTCTTAACATCACATGACTTAGATTTTGAGAAGCAGGGCCAGAACACCTTTATGGTGACTCTGCCAGGGGAGAAGAAGCTTCAGACGCATTGCGCATTAGTAATTGGTGATCACTCACTGAGCATCAACGCCTTTGTGATTCGTAAGCCTGATACCCATGAAGATGCAGTGCACAAGTGGTGCATGGCAAAGAATGCTTCCATGTATGGAATTGCCTTTGCGATCAATGAACTGGGCGATATCTACTTAGTGGGGCGCCTTCCACTCGATGCAGTGAATGCGCAAGAGATTGATCGATTGATTGGATCAGTGCTGCAGTATTCAGATTCATCATTTAATCCATTGCTCGAATTGGGCTTTGCAGATGCCATCCGCCGCGAATGGGCATGGCGCGTAAGCCGTGGTGAATCGTTGGCAAATTTAGAGGCGTTTAAGCACTTAGTGTGATGTGAGAGAATTCGCCTCATGTCCAACTTAAAGTTAATTCTGCTGCGCCATGGCGAATCCGAATGGAACGCCCTCAACCTCTTTACCGGCTGGGTCGATGTCCGCTTATCTGACAAAGGCATCGCTGAGGCAGCTCGTGGTGGAAAGTTGTTGGCAGAGCGCGGGTTATTGCCTGATGTGGTTCACACTTCACTTTTGCGACGTGCCATTCACACATCGCAGTTGGCGCTCGATGCATGTGATCGTCATTGGATTCCAGTAAAGCGTTCATGGTGCCTCAATGAGCGCCACTACGGTGCGCTGCAAGGCAAGGACAAGGCGCAGACTTTGGCTGAATACGGCGAAGAGCAATTTATGTTGTGGCGCCGTTCCTATGACACCCCTCCGCCGTTGATTGAAAAAGGCTCGAAGTACTCGCAGGATGCCGACCCACGCTACGCGGATTTAGGTGCGGATATGCCGCTGACTGAGTGCCTCAAAGATGTTGTGGTCCGCATGGTTCCGTATTGGACTGAATCCATTATTCCTGACCTCAAGGCTGGAAAAACTGTTCTGATTACTGCTCACGGCAACTCTTTGCGTGCGCTGGTCAAGCACCTTGAAGGAATCACCGATGAAGATATTGCGGCTTTAAATATCCCAACGGGTATTCCGTTGCTGTATGAATTGGATTCAAACTTCAAGCCAGTAAAAGCTGGTGGCGAATACTTAGATCCAGCAGCAGCGGCTGAAGCGATTACAGCAGTTGCGAATCAGGGTAAGAAGTAAGTTACTTAACGAGCTTTGCGCCAGTTGTAACGCTTGAATAAGTATCGCGCTTGTCGCGGATGATTGCGTTGACAGTAACAACTCCTGCGCGAGCAAAGGCAAGCTGTAGTTGAACGTTCTTGCCTGGAGTTGCTCCGACACCGCTAAATACTGCCTTTGCATTGGCTGAATCGCCTTCAAAGCGGATCGGTGATTCTGGCGCCAAGTTCTGTTCGCCAGAAAGTGTTGCTTGCACATTTCCAGCTGAAATTCCAAGAAGTGCATCAGGTGTCTGTGAGTGGTTGATGATGGTTCCCACAACTACTGCCGAGCCATCTTCAGTTGCAACAAGGAGAAGATTTGCAATGGTGAGGTCGCTGCCATTTGTTGTCACAGTTGCTTCGGCGCCATCTGTTACTCGCTTGATCAAACGTGTTGCTGCATCAGGGCCTGCGCCACCGCATGCAGTAAGTGAGAGAGCAAGTGCAGATGTAATGAGAGCAGCAGAGATTTTCTTAAAATGTGGGCGACGCATGGGGCAAATTATCGCATGTCAAATAAGCGTTATTTGACGCTGGTTTAGGCCCTATAAACCGACTTTCTAATGTCAGTGGAGGCTGGTAGAATTGGATGTCTATCGAAGGGCAATACATGACATTCAAGGTCGGCGAAACCGTTGTTTATCCCCATCACGGAGCAGCTCTTATCGAGGCAATAGAAACTCGAACAATTAAGGGCGAAGAGAAGACCTATCTCGTACTCAAGGTTGCACAAGGCGACCTCACTGTGCGCGTTCCTGCAGATAATGTAGATCTCGTCGGTGTCCGCGATGTCGTTGATTCAGCTGGCCTCGATCGCGTATTTAACGTACTTCGTCAGCCATATACGGAAGAGCCAACAAACTGGTCACGTCGCTATAAGGCAAACCTCGAAAAGCTTGCATCCGGAGATGTCATTAAGGTCGCAGAAGTTGTGCGCGATCTCTATCGCCGCGATCTCGATCGAGGCCTTTCTGCCGGTGAAAAGCGCATGCTCGCCAAGGCGAAGCAGATTCTCGTCTCTGAGCTCGCTCTCGCTGAGCGCACAGATGAAGAGAAGGCTGCAACTCTCCTTGACGAGGTTCTCGCTTCTTAAATTTTTTAGCCTCATCTCATGATCGCCGCCATCGTCGCTGCCGCAGGTAGTGGCGAACGTTTCGGTGCGTCTCTTCCAAAAGCACTTATTCAATTGGGCGATCGCGCACTTCTTGAACATGCAGTTTCAAGTTTGTCGGCTGTTGTTGATCAGATTGTGGTGACTGCACCTGCAGGTTATGAAGATCAGATACGTGCTCTCGTTGGGGATGCGGTCACTGTTGTTACTGGTGGCGCTACACGCTCTGATTCTGTGCGAGCAGGTCTTACAGTTATTGAAGGCGCAGAGTTTGTTCTTGTCCACGATGCAGCACGAGCGCTAGCAACTCGTGAATTAGCAGCGTCCGTAGTGGCCGCACTAAAGGGCGGCGATGTTGCAGTAGTTCCGGCGTTACCTGTTGTTGATACTCTGCAAAGCGTTGGTACGGATGGTTATGTTCTTAGTGCAGTTGATCGCACACCACTTCGCCGCATTCAAACTCCACAAGGATTTTCTTACTCAGTACTAAAAGAAATTCATCAGGCAGCACACGATGCAACTGATGATTCAACTCTGGCTCTTCAAGCAGGTCACAAAGTCCGCGTCATTGCTGGTGAAGAACGAGCGCTAAAAATTACAACTCCATCAGATTTAGCAACTGCTCTTACATTCTTAGGCGACGCCACAACATTTAGTTCTGGCATTGGTGTTGATGCACATGCATTTGGCGAAGGAAGAGAACTTTGGCTGGCAGGTCTTCATTGGCCTGGTGAAGTTGGTGTCGAAGGCCACTCTGATGGTGATGTTGCAGCTCATGCGATTTGCGACGCGCTCTTTGCAGCAACTGGTCTTGGAGATCTCGGCAGCAACTTTGGAACATCGCGCCCTGAATATGCAGGTGCATCGGGAGTTACATTATTAAAGGAAACTCTTGCAATTATTACTAAAGGCGGATATTCAATTTCACATGTATCCGTTCAGATCATCGGCAATCGTCCACGTATTGGTGCACGTCGTGCTGAGGCAATCGCAACTATCTCGCAGGCTTTGGGTGGGGCAGAAGTTGCCATACTTGCGACAACTACCGATGGCATGGGCCTTACTGGTGAAGGCAAGGGCATTGCAGCGATTGCATCTGCGCTTGTAATCAAGCGTTAGAATTGCCTAATGAGTTCGCTATCTTTATACGACACCCTTACGCGAACCACATCTGAATTTGTCCCGCTTAAAAAAGGTGAAGTCGGAATCTATTTGTGCGGTGCAACTGTTCAGGCACCTCCGCATATCGGCCATGTGCGTTCTGGCGTTAACTTCGACATCTTGCGTCGCTGGTTAACTAAGTCTGGTTACAACGTCACCTTTATTCGTAATGTCACCGATATCGATGACAAGATTTTGCATAAGGCTGTCCACGAAGAAGCGCCTTGGTGGGCAGTTGCTATGAAATACGAGCGCGCATTTACTGATGCATATGCGGCTTTGAATGTTCTGCCACCGACATATGAACCACGTGCCACAGGCCATGTCACTCAGATGATAGAACTCATGCAGTTGCTCATTGAAAAGGGTGTTGCATACGCTCCTGGCAATGGCGACGTTTACCTCGAAGTTCGCAAGCTCTCTTCTTACCTAACTTTGTCACGTCAGAAGCTTGATGACCTTCAACCAGCAGCCGATGCTGATGAGACTTACAAGAAAGATCCACGCGACTTTGCTTTGTGGAAAGCTGCAAAGCCAGGAGATCCATCATGGCCAACTCCGTGGGGTCCAGGTCGTCCAGGATGGCACCTTGAATGTTCTGCGATGGCGCATCAGTATTTAGGTGAAGCATTTGATATTCACGGTGGCGGACTTGATTTGATCTTCCCTCACCACGAGAACGAGATCGCACAATCTGAAGCAGCAGGTTATGCCTTTGCTAAGCGTTGGTTGCACAACGCATGGGTGACCGCATCTGGTGAGAAGATGTCGAAGTCACTAGGTAATTCTCTTCAAGTACATGAATTGCTCAAGACAGTTCGCGGAATCGAACTTCGTTGGTATTTAGGTTCTGCGCACTACCGTTCGATGCTCGAGTTTTCTCATGAAGCGTTGGCAGAATCTGCAACTGCCTTTCGTCGTATCGAAGGATTCTTACATCGTTCCGTTGAGATTTTAGGTGTGCAGCCAATTCCCGTTATTAGCCAAACATTCACTGATGCCATGAATGATGATTTGGCTGTTCCTACAGCTCTTGCCTCAATCTCTGAATCACTTCGCCTTGGAAATACTGCAATAACTGCGTCAGATAAGGCAGTCATTGCAACATCAGCCAACGAAATTTGCGGAGCACTCGAAGTCCTTGGATGCGATCCATTCGATCCAGCTTTTGCAACCAGTGGTTCAAGTGACGATATGACTGCAGCTCTTGATGGCACCATTAAATTAGCGCTCGAACAGCGTGCTGCTGCGCGCGAACGTAAAGATTTTGCAGCATCTGATGCCATTCGCGATGGCTTAGCTGCGCTGGGAATTACTATTGAAGACACTGCACAAGGGCCACGCTGGTCGATTACTGGAAATGGAAGTAAATAACGATGGCCGGTAATGCAAAACCACGCGGAGCAGTTCGTAAATCGAAGAAGGGCCCAACAACCGGTACTGGTGGAAACAATAAGCGCCGCTTAGAAGGGAAAGGGCCAACACCGAAAGCTGAAGATCGTCCCTATCACGCAGCTGCCAAGCGAAAGAAAGCTGCAGAGAAATCTTCAGCTAAGAAAGTGGCGCCACGTAAGTTTTCTAAGGGAGATGGACTTCGTGGTGAAATCGTGGCAGGTCGTAACGCAGTTCTCGAAGCGTTGCGCGAATCAGTTCCAGCAACTGAGTTATTAGTTGCACGTAGCATCGATGTCGATGACCGCGTTGCTGAGTCGCTACAGATTGCACTCAATCATGGACTTTCGATTCGTGAAGCACACCGTGCCGAAGTGGAAGGAATTTCACCTAACAGTCAGGGAATTATTCTTTCCATCAAACCATTTCAATATTCATCATTTGAAGAAATTGTTCAGCGCGCCAAGAACCCCATGTTGTTGGTGGCACTCGATGGCGTGACAGATCCTCGTAACTTAGGTGCGATTGTTCGTTCAGCTGCAGCATTCGGTGCATCGGGTGTCTTGATGACAGAACGTCGCGCTGCTGGAATGACAGCATCTGCGTGGAAATCTTCAGCAGGGGCAGCAGCACGTCTTCCGATTGCACAGGTAACCAACCTTGCGCGCACGATTGATGAAGCGAAGAAGTTGGGTTGCTTCGTGGTCGGCTTGGACGGCGAATCCGATACTGCGATTGCAGAGATGAAGGTTGCCACAGAAAACCTCATGGTAATTGTGGGCTCTGAAGGTAAAGGGCTAGCGCGCTTAACGCGTGAAAAGTGCGATTTGATTGTCTCTATTCCCATCAGCGCGTCGACTGAATCGCTCAATGCATCTGTTGCAACATCTATCGCGCTCTATGCTGTCGATGAGGCGCGACGTAAGGGATAGTTTGATATGGCATTTCAACGTTTTATTGTTTGCGGAGACTCATATTCTGAAGGAATGACTGATGAAGTCATCGATGGAAAGTTTCGTGGGTGGGCAGATCGCGTGGCCGATGTAATGGCGCAGGCGCATGCAGATTTCACCTATATGAATTTGGCGGTTCGCGGAAAACTTTTGGGACAAGTTGTAGAAGACCAAGTTCCTACGGCGCTTGCCTTTATCACTGGCTCAGACACGTTGGTTTCATTTCATGCTGGTGCAAACGATGCCTTGCGCCCAGGATATCAAGCATCCGTAGCAATTCCTTTATATCAAGAAGCGGTGCGCTTGATTGCAAAGACCGGTGCAACGGTCATGCTCTTTACTGTACTTGAACGCACTGGCAATAAAGGAAAAGGCGCAGAAATTTGGGAGAAGCGATTCTCTGAATTTAATAAAGGTGTACGTGCTGTTGGCGCTGAAGTCGGCGCGATTGTTGTCGATGCCAATCAAGAAGCATTCTTTAGTGATCGTCGCTTCTTAGCTTTTGATCGCCTTCACTTAAATTCCATCGGCCACGATCGTTGTGCGCAAGCAGTTCTTGAAAAATTAGGTTTACCTTTTGATTCAGCGTGGCGCACACCGTTGCCACCTGCGAAGAAGACACCGTGGGTTGTCGAAAAAGCAATCACTGTTGCTTGGTTCTTTGTCTTTGCATTGCCGTGGATCATTCGTCGCATCCAAGGCAAATCATCAGGAGATGGACGTAGTGCTAAATACCCAATTCCGGTGAAGTGGCCGTTAGTTAAATAGCTCGGACAATCCAGGTAAAGCTATAGGTACCGCCAGATACTAAGTATTGAGGCAAGGTATCGGGGCCGCAGGATGCTGTCCCAACTCCGCGATGCGCGGCATCGATATGAACGATGGTGTTTCCAGTTGGTACTAGTTCAACATCGTGGGTGGCATCGGCAAGTTGTTCTGCTCTAAAGGGGTTTGCAGATACCTGACGTGGTTTATCGAGATCGATTCGCACTCCATGTCCTGCGTTATCTGTCAGCGTGAACCAACGAACTCCTGCGTGGCCACCATTTTCCTGTGGGCGCACATAAGGGGTGTATTGATCTGCCACAGTTGAGACCCACTTGTGCACGCGACCAAGCTTGCGATCAGGATAGGTTTCCGATGGACCGATACCGAAGTAGGTGTAATTACTTAAAGCGCCATCAATTTCGAAGTTGATACCAACACGTGCTAAATCTTCGAATTGCTTAGGCACTGTGATGGTCTCTTTTACGGAGTAACCACCAGCAACTGGTGTGACAAGTTGAACCTGCTTAACTTTAAATCCGGTGCTTGTCTTCCATTCGCTGACAACTTTGTATGACTTAGCTGTCTCGGTGATCGTGCAATCGGTGCGTTCGAGTTCGCGGACGCCGTAGCTCTCCCATTTATTGGTGATACGAGCTATGCGATCGTTATCAGTAGGTGCGCGCCAGAGAGAAAGTTCAGGGGCGATAACTCCAAATGGAATCTGGATTTCACCTGCATCATCGACAGCAATCTCAAAGAGGTTATGTGTCTTAGCAGTTGCAACCGTCTCTTTCCGTGAAGGAAGAGCGAATTGGTTCCAGGCAACTTCATGTCCAGCAGGTGCCCAATCGGTGCGAGCTTTGCGCACAACACTGAAGTTGATAAAGCGTTCACCTGCAGCATCTGGCTTTGCCAAAAGCTTTGATTTAATCGAAACCTTGGCGCTCTTCTGAGGTGCAATCTTTGGCATTGCAACCTTGCCGCTATCGATTACATCGCCGTTGCGATTGATGCTCCACAACAGCTCAAAATCGCTGAGATCCTTGAAGAATTGGCGGTTGGTGATGGTAAATGAACCAGACGATGCCTTCGTTGTTGTGATTGCAACGGGCGCTGCAATCGCTTTGAATTCATGCATCGCAGGTTTTGGTGTGCGATCAGGAAAGACCATTCCATCGCAGACAAAGTTGCCATCGTGCGGAGTATCGCCAAAGTCTCCGCCATAGGCAGAACGCTTTGTGCCATCAGGAAGAGTCTGTTCGATTCCGTGATCCCAGAACTCCCAGATAAATCCACCTTGTAGTCCAGGTGTTGCATGAATTGCTTCCCAATACTCTTTCAAAGTTCCGTTTGAATTACCCATCGCATGTGAGTACTCGCACATAATCAATGGCCGATCTTGGCGACCTGACTTTGCATAATCTTTAATCGCTGCAATCGATGGATACATCGGGCAGACAACATCGGTGAGTGAATGTCCACCGGTCCAGTTGCCGTTGATGCCACCTTCGTAATGAATTGGTCGTGATGGATCGAGTGCGCGTGCAAAGGAAGCTGCAGCTTCGTGGTTCTTGCCACGACCTGATTCATTTCCAAGTGACCAGAAAATTACAGATGGATGGTGCATATCGCGCTGGACCATACGGCCAACGCGTTCGATAAATGCAGATGCATATCGTGGATCATTAGAAATGGAATCGTAGAAAGCATGAGATTCGATATTTGCTTCATCGATGACATAGAAACCAAGTTCATCGCAGAGATCGTAGAAAGCTGGATCATTGGGGTAGTGCGATGTGCGCACAGCGTTGAAGTTCCAACGCTTCATCTCAAGCAAATCTTGACGCATGTCATCGCGTGTAAGAACGCGACCAGTAAGGCGATTGAAGTCGTGGCGGTTAACGCCATAGATATACACAGCCTTGCCATTGATCAGTAGCTCGCGACCCTTGATGACAACAGAGCGGAAACCGATTTTCTGTTGCGATACTTCAATGACAGAGCCACTGGGGTTTATGAGTTCGATGCGAAGTGTGTATAGATGAGGGGTTTCAGCAGACCAAGCAGCCACCTTGGGGATGGTGGTCTCGAAAACTACATGGCCAGGCCATGGGGATTTGAGCTTGAGTCGGCTCTCTTTAGACGCTGCTGGAATATCTCCGCGCCAGTATTCGCCAGCGAAGAATTTACGATCTGCTTCACGCAGCTCTGGAGTCATCTCAGTCCAGAGCGGAGTCTTATGGGTCTTATAGGTCTGCGACATCTGGGCGGACTTTGTCTTTGGTAACTCTTCAATAGATGTGCGCAAGGTGTAACCATCAACGCTCTTGCCGCCTATGGAACCGATGATGGCGTCAATCTTTAAAGTTCCAGTAGTGCCATCTGCTTTAAGGCCAGCAGTTGTGTGGAATCTTTCGATAAAGACATGGTCTGTTGCATATAACTTCACCGAGCGAGTAATGCCGCCGTGCCACCACTGATCTTGATCTTCAATATATGTCGCATCAGACCACTTGGTTACTTTGATCTGCAGATTATTTTTACCGCGCTTGATGTGGCCGGTGATATCAAATTCGGCAGCTAGACGTGAATCTTTTGTCAGTCCTACATCTTCACCATTGATTGTTATCAGCGCTACTGATTCATAACCACCGAGGTGCAGAACAACGCGCTTGTCATCCCATGACGATGGAACTTCAAAATCACGTTCGTAGACACCGGTCGGATTGAGCTGTGGAACTTCAGGTGCCACGTGATCCCACGGCATCTGTGTGTTGGTGTAGTGAGGCTTATCAAAGAAGTCATCACTGGTTGGTTGCATCGTCCATAAACCTGGAACAGGAATCTTTGTCCATCGCTTACGAGAATCATCTGTTGGAGAACTTAAGAGTTGAAAGCGCCATGTGCCATCGAGTGAAAGAGTTTCGTAGTGCTCGATGTGAAGCATTCCGAGGCGATTGATTGAATTTGTCTCGGGGCTCATCCAATAGTTAGGCAACATGGCGTGAATCCTCTCATTTATCGCTATTTATAGGTATAAAAAGCTTGATTTTTACAATCTGCCAATAACTGCAATAATTGCGGCCGCAGTACGCCTCCCTAGCTCAGTGGTAGAGCAGCTCACTTGTAATGAGCAGGTCATCCGTTCAATCCGGATGGGGGGCTCCAGATTTGCTCCAAATCACTAGGTAGGGAGTCGCAATGTCAGATAACTCCTTTCCGCACGATTCATTCGATGATCTCTTGGCTGCCAATGCCGAATACCAAAAGACTTTTAAATACTCCGAACTCACAGGATCTGCAGCCAAAGGCTTAGCAATCGTCACCTGCATGGATTCGCGAATCAATCCATTGTCAGTCGTTGGAATGCGTTCAGGAGATGCCAAGATTCTTCGTAATGCCGGTGCTCGAGTCACCGAAGATGTGTTGCGTACCTTGGTTCTTGCCACATACCTACTTAATGTCGATCGCATCCTTGTCATGCCACATACCGATTGCGCCATGGCGCGCGGTGATGAAGCAGCAATTCATAGGCTCATCGATGAAAAGTATGGTGTTAATACTTCAAGTCTTGAATTTAGAACCACAAATGACCAGCTGGGTGCGCTCGCCAGCGATATCAATCGCGTGCGTTCATATCCGTTGTTGCGGGATGGAGTAGTTGTAGCTGGTGCAATCTACGACGTGAAGACCGGGTCGATTACTCCGTACGAGGGTTAGTTCGACGCACTGGCATCCGTGTAATTGGATAGCTTAAATCTTCAAGAAATTCGCGGATAAGTAACTGTGCAAGAGCCGGTCGCTCTTTAATAAATTTATGCGAAGTTGCCGGCACGATGGCCAGCTGTCCTAAAGGAATACTTTCATAGAGTTCTGCGGTGTGGGCGTGCTTGATGACATCGTCATCACCCGCCATAACCAGTACGGGACATTGAATTTTCGCTAAATCATCTGATGAAAGATTTGGCTCAGTCTTTTGAATATCAATCATCTTCTGAATTTTTTTGGCCAAGGTATCGGGTGCATCGGGGGAAGTGCGGTTGTACTCCTCTTGGTTTTCAACAGATACAACTCCATCAAAGTCATCGATATGAAGAATGCCATCGGGATGAACGTTTGCACCTAAGGTGATAATTGAGCGAACTAGTTCGGGGCGTTGCATGGCAACCATCAAGGCAATGATTCCGCCATCGCTATAACCAATTAGATGCGCGGGTTCTTTCACGATCTCTTCAAGGTAGGCAATCGCTTCGCGCGTTTGAAAGTGGTAGTGAAAACTTTCCGCTTGGTCGCCAGTGAATCCATGGCCAGTGCGGTCATAGGCAAAGACATGAAAGTCATCTTCGACCGCAGGAAGTACATAGGAATCCCAATGCGATGTGTGACTCAATCCTCCATGAAGTAATACAAGTGCTTCACCATTGTTCTCCCATTCGTATGAATAGACCTGATGTCCATCAACGGTGAGGTATTGCGGCATTGTTAGAGCGTATCCATGATGTGGCGATTGCCGCGATCGAAGGTGAGGTAGTTCCAGGTCCAGTCAGCGATGGTGCCGATCTTGTTGCGCCCACCCAAGAGATAGAACAAGTGCAGCCATAACCAGGCATACCAAGCAAGAGGACCCGACATTCTAAAGTTACGTACTTCCACCACTGCTTTGTGACGACCAATAGTTGCCATCGAACCTTTATCGCGATACTTAAATGGAACTAGCGCTTGTCCAGCAGCTTTACGCACAATTTGTTTTGCAACCCACTTACCTTGTTGCATCGCAACAGGTGCAACCATTGGTAAGAAGCGGCCATCTGCGCCCTTGGTGCCATTGATATCGCCGATCGCCCAAATATTGGGGTAGTGATTTACTTCTAAATTTTCATTGGTATCGATGCGTGAACCAACGATAGGAAGATTGAGTAATCCAGCAGTGGGTTCGCCCTTAACGCCAGCTGCCCAGACAGTTACTTCTGCCGGAATCGGTTCGCCATTTTTAATTATGATCTGGCGTGACTTTACTTCGCGCACTGCAGTATTGGTCTTGACGTAAACACCCAACTTATGAAGATCAGCTTCTGCGCGAGCAGATAACTTCTCACTAAACATAGGCAGAATGCGTGGGCCAGCTTCGATGAGATAGATATCGATATGTTCGGCAGCGTGCGCTAAATCGTTTTTTAATGGGCCGCGCTTGAGTTCAGCAAGAGCTCCTGCCATCTCAACACCTGTAGGTCCGCCGCCAACAACTGCGATAGATAAGCGAGTGTTATCTTCAAAGCGGCAGAGATCCTCAAAACGGCGCATGACTTCTGCGCGAATCATCAACGCTTCATGCACGCTCTTCATACCAAGTGCATTGTCAGTAACGCCAGGAACTCCAAAATCTGCTGTCGAAGAACCGAGTGCAACAACGAGGTGGTCGAATTCAAGAACTTCAGAGGAATCTAGTTTGACTGTCTTGTTCTTATGATCGACAGAGATAGGTGAACCCATACGGAATTTCACTCCAGATTTACGCAAAGCACCGCGCACTGGGTGAACGACGTGATCTGCGGCAAGGCCTGCAGTGGATACCTGATAGAGAAGTGGCAAGAATGTTTGGAAGTTGTGGCGGTCAACGAGAGTGACATCTGCCTTTCCAGCGAGAGCTTTTGCTGCTCCTAGCCCACCGAACCCGGCTCCGAGGATGACAACGCGAGGTCGAGTAGAAGAAGGCATGAGGTAAGTCTAGGCTCAGATGTATGGATATGCAGAATCAACAGAAGCTCTACTTGGTAACAGGGGCATCTGGTTATGTCGGAGGCCGGTTGGTTCGCGATTTACTGAGTGATAAGAAGCGCGTGCGTGTGTTGGTGCGCGATGCCAAGAAGATTCAAGGGCAGAACTGGGCGCAGTCGGTAGAAATCATCGAAGGTAATGCAAGCAATGTGCAAGACCTCGATTGCGCGCTCGCTGGTGTGCACACTGCGTATTACCTCCTTCACTCCATCAACGTTGCAACAGATTTCGGTGATATCGAAGCTGCGATGGCAAAGGGTTTTGCAGAAGCTGCAGAACGTCAAAAAGTGCATCAGATAATTTATTTGGGTGGAATTGCTAACGATGAAAACCGCAGCCGCCATTTAACCTCGCGTATGAATACTGGAACACAGTTGGCGTCAACAACTGTGCCGGTGCTTGAACTCCGTGCCGGAATCATTATCGGTTCAGGATCAGCATCTTTTGAGATGCTGCGCCACTTAACGCATCGCTTACCGATTATGACAACTCCCAAGTGGGTCTCTAATCGCACTCAACCAATTGCAATTCGCGATGTGTTGTATTACCTGCGTAATGCAGCGAATCTAAAAGAGCCCGTCAACCGCATCTGCGATATCGGTGGTCCAGAAGTTGTCAGCTATGCATCGATGATGCAGAAGTTTTCGAAGATATCAGAGCTACGTAAACGCATCATCATTCAAGTGCCCGTTCTTACGCCCAAGTTATCAAGTTTATGGATTGGTTTTGTCACACCTGTTCCAACATCGCTGGCACGACCACTTGTTGAATCACTCATTAGCGAAGTTGTCGTCGATCCACGCAAAACCATCACCGATTTAATTCCACCTCCTGCCGAAGGTTTGCTTACTGTTTCGCAGGCAATTGAACTTGCACTCACGCGCGTTGCTGAAAACCACGTCGATACACGGTGGTCAGATGCTGCATTTCCTACTGCGCCATGGCAGAAAGCGCAGAGCGATCCTGATTGGGCTGGCGAATTAACGTTAAAAGATCATCGCGAAATCACAACCGATGTTCCGCTACGAAAAATTTGGGAACAGATCGAAGGTATCGGCGGAGAACATGGTTGGTTTGGTTCGGGTTGGCTCTGGTATTTGCGCGGCCTTCTTGATCGCATGGTCGGTGGCGTCGGACTTCGTCGCGGTCGTCGCGATCCTGTGCATCTACGTATTGGTGACAGCGTTGATTTCTGGCGCGTTGAAGGGCTCGAAGATGGAAAACATTTGCGTCTCTATGCCGAAATGATTCTGCCCGGAAAGGCGTGGCTGGAATTTCACCTAGAAGAACGCGATGGAAAGAGTTTCGTTTCACAAGATGCGCTCTTTGAACCTCGCGGATTAGGGGGCCAGTTATATTGGTATCTGGTTTCGCCTTTCCACTTCTTTATCTTTCCTACGATGCTGCGTAATATCGTTAAAGCCGCTCGTAAATCCCACACTTCATAGCATCTCCAATCTAAGATTGGGCTATGTCTGCGCTCGAGAATAATGAGACCGTTGGTTCTACATTGACCGACCTCGAAACTCGTATCCTCGAATTCGAACGTAATTGGTGGCGCTTTGCCGGTGCGAAAGAGACTGCAATTAAAGAGCTTTTCGACCTCACCGCTCCTCGTTACTACCAACTACTGAACGACCTCATCGATCGCGATGATGCCCTCGAGGCCTCACCGATGCTGGTCAAGCGTCTGCGCCGCCTGCGTGAAGCCCGCATGCAAGCCCGCACCGCCCGCTAAAGCCCCACCTTCGTTTTGCGTCGGGGAATAACTACCTCTAGATTTGGCGTTAGCACTCGAGGGGCGAGAGTGATAATTCGCCCCAGTTTCAATCGATACATAGGAGCTAACAACTATGGCAAAGCAGATTGCCTTTAATGAAGAAGCCCGCCGCGGTCTAGAGCGCGGAATGAACGTACTCGCCGATGCAGTCAAGGTAACCCTTGGGCCTCGCGGACGTAACGTCGTACTTGAAAAGAAGTGGGGCGCACCAACTATTACCAACGATGGCGTCTCCATCGCAAAGGACATCGAACTCGATGATCCATGGGAAAAGATCGGCGCAGAACTCGTTAAGGAAGTTGCTAAGAAGACAGATGATGTCGCAGGCGATGGAACAACGACTGCAACAGTTCTTGCTCAGGCACTTGTTCGCGAAGGACTTCGCAACGTTGCTGCAGGGTCAAACCCAATGGCGCTCAAGCGCGGTATTGAGAAGGCAGTAGCTGCCATCGTTAGCGAACTCGCAGCGATGTCAAAGAGCGTTGATTCCAAGGAACAGATTGCAGCAACTGCATCCATCTCTGCAGCAGATGCGACTATCGGCGAGATGATCGCCGAGGCGATGGATAAGGTCGGCAAAGAAGGCGTTATCACTGTTGAAGAGTCAAATACTTTTGGTCTCGAACTCGAACTCACCGAAGGTATGCGCTTCGATAAGGGTTATGTCTCACCATATTTCGTCACCGACACAGATCGCATGGAAGCAGTTCTTGAAGATGCGTACATCTTGATCACAAGCGGCAAGATTGCAAATATCAAGGAGCTCGTACCAGTTCTTGAAAAGGTGATGCAGTCAGGTAAGCCACTTGCAATTCTTGCTGAAGATATTGAAGGCGAAGCGCTGGCAACTCTCGTGGTCAATAAGATCAAGGGAACATTTAAGTCAGCAGCTGTAAAGGCTCCTGGTTTCGGCGATCGTCGTAAGGCGATGCTGCAGGACATTGCAATCCTTACAGGTGCAACTGTTATCTCTGATGAAGTTGGCCTCAAGCTTGAGACAGCAGGGCTTGAACTTCTTGGTCGCGCTCGCAAGGTAGTGATCTCTAAGGAAGAGACAACCATCATTGAAGGTCTCGGAGATGAAGCACAGCTCAAGGGCCGCGTCACTCAGATCCGTACCGAAATCGAAAATTCAGATTCAGATTACGACAAAGAAAAGCTGCAAGAGCGCCTAGCCAAGCTTGCTGGTGGAGTTGCTGTCATCAAGGCAGGGGCTGCAACAGAAGTTGAACTCAAAGAGCGTAAGCACCGCATCGAAGATGCAGTGCGCAATGCAAAGGCTGCAGTAGAAGAAGGAATCGTCGCAGGTGGTGGAGTTGCACTTCTTCAGGCAGCAACAGCAGCATTTAAGAAGCTCAAGCTCGAAGGTGATGAAGCAACAGGTGCAAAGATTGTTGAACTCTCTATCGAAGCGCCACTGAAGCAGATTGCAGTCAATGCAGGTCTCGAAGGTGGAGTTGTTGTAGAAAAAGTTCGCCATCTTGATGCAGGCTTCGGACTCAATGCAGCATCTGGTGAATATGTAGACATGATCAAAGCTGGCATCATCGATCCAGCTAAGGTCACACGCTCTGCGCTGCAGAATGCAGCATCAATCGCTGCGTTGTTTATTACAACAGAGGCAGTGATTACAGATAAGCCAGAACCAAAGAGTGCTAACCCAATGCCACAAGGCGGCGGGGATATGGATTTCTAAAACCTTAGAAATCCTGCGTAAATAGTTACGAAGGCCCTCGAGATTAACGTCTCGGGGGCCTTCTGCTTTACGATTGGTACATGAAGACATTTGATGCACAATCAGTTGCTCGCGATGCCGCGTTGGCTGAAGCGGAATTTGCAACCCAGGTTGGCGACTTTGTCTCTGTCGATTATGACGATGACAATCGCGTAGCTACTTATTTATTTGCAGCAGATATCGCTGGCTATCGTGGATGGCGTTGGTGTGTCACCGTTGCAAAGGTTGATGACGAAGCAACGCCAACAGTCTGTGATGTCGTTGTACTTCCTGGCCCTGATTCACTCTTAGCGCCAGACCATGTTCCTTATATGGAGCGCATCCTCCCTGAAGATATTCAGCCAGGAGTCATTGTTCCTAGCGTTCTTGAAGATACTCGTTTAGTTCCTGGTGTGAATGCACTTGTACAAGATGAAGGCCTCGATGCAACCGAAATTTTCGATTTAGGTTTGATGCGTCCACGCGTACTTTCAATCGAAGGCCGTGATCAAGCAAGTAAGCGTTGGTATACAGGTGATCGTGGACCACATTCTCCACTTGCACAGAGTGCGCCAAAACCATGTGCTTCATGTGGTTTCTTTATTCCGATTGCTGGTTCACTTCGATCAGCATTTGGTGTCTGCGCCAATGCAATCGCACCTGATGATGCACGCGTGGTTTCAGTGGACCATGGCTGCGGCGCGCATAGCGAAGCAACTCTGTAAGCCTGTTCACGCTTAAAACCCAGTAGCAAGCCCTGCGCTAAGTGCGATAAATTAGCCCCCTGTCCGAATCCCCCGGCTCGCATCACTAAACGAGTACCGCAAATTTAAGGAGTAAGTGCAATGCCTACAGGAAAAGTTAAATGGTTTTCCCTTGAAAAAGGTTTTGGATTTATTGCATCTGATGAAGGCGAAGATGTTTATCTCGCTTCATCAGCGCTCCCTGAAGGCGTTGCAACAGTAAAGCCAGGTACCAAGCTTGAGTTCTCTGTCATTGATTCACGTAAGGGTCCACAAGCAATGTCTGTGCACATCATTGATGCGCCAGTTTCACTTGCTGATAATTCACGTGCTCACAATGATGATCTCGCAGCGATGATTGAAGACACCATCAAGATTTTAGATCGCGTTGGAAATGGCCTTCGTCAGGGACGCCATCCATCAGGTGCTGAAGCAGAACGCCTAGGTCGCGTTCTTCGCGGAATCGCTTCTCAGCTCGAGGCTTAATTAACTTCTTTTAAATACCGCTACGGCGTGCGCGCCGTATCGAATAACGAATTCCGATCGCGCCTAAGACTGCGCCAACAACGCAGGTCCAAATGATTTTCGACTCTGCTCCGACTGCAATGGCAACGACTCCTGCTGCAAGCCAGCAGATAGAGCCGAGAGCGATTAGAGTTACAACAGATTTAATATTCGAACCCGAGTGCTGTGCAGACATAAGAGAAGAGTAATGCGAATTAAGGTTGATGAGAACGGAAACTGGCGCTCGTTTCGCCATCGTAATTTCCGTATTCTCTATCCCGCCAACGCACTTTCAAATATCGGCACTTGGGCCCAGCGCGTTGCGCAAGATTGGCTAGTTCTTGAACTCACTCACAATAACGGTACCTATCTAGGGCTTGTCACTGCAATTCAATTTGCACCAGTTCTCTTCTTTAGTCTGCAAGGTGGTGCGATGGCAGATCGCATTGATAAGCGAAAGTTACTTATCTGGACAAATGTCATTGCTGCACTTGCTTGCTACGCACTGGGAATTCTGGTGGTGACGCACGTAATTCAGTTATGGCATGTCTTTGTATGTGCTGCAGTTCTGGGTATTTCATCGGCGCTCGATGCACCAATTCGCCAGAGCTTCACCGCTGAAATCGTGGGGCACTCAGATGTTGCTAATGCAGTCAGCCTCAACTCAGCCAATTTCAATGCAGGACGCTTAGTAGGACCTGCGCTCTCTGGATTCTTGATTGCCCGTTTTAATACTGGACCTTCATTTCTGATTAATGCAACTACTTACCTCTTTGTCATTTTTTCATTGCTCTTTATGCGCCCCGCTGATTTTTTCATTCAGAAGAAGGAAGAGACGCTTGGCACTATCCGCGAAGGTCTGCGTTATGCGCGCGCTCGTCCTGATCTCTACGTCGTAATGGCGCTGGTCTTCTTTGCTGCCACATTTGGACTTAACTTTCAGATATTCAATGCGCTCATGGCGACAAAAGAATTTGGTAAGGGACCTGCTTCATACGGTTTGCTAGGAACATTTATCGCAGTGGGTTCATTGTCCGGAGCCCTGCTGAGCGCACGCCTTGAACGTTTTAGAAATGCCAAGTTAGTTATTCGTTTGGGCGTTTGGTTCTCTATCGTTGTTATTGTCTTATCGGTGATGCCGACCTATACCTGGTACTCGTTCTGGCTACCTATCTGTGGAATTTCAGCCCTGACTATGTTGATTAGCGCCAATTCGTATGTGCAGGTCAATAGCGATCCGGCCGTTCGCGGTCGCGTGATGGGAATCTATCTTCTGGTATTTATGGGTGGAACTCCTCTGGGTTCTATGTTGATTGGTTACCTCACCGAAGCAGTGGGTACACGCGAAACGATTGCTATCTGTGGTGGATTCTCGTTAGTGATGTGTGTTCTGATCTGGATCTTCTTCAGCAATAAAATTGAACGCCCTGATGATGTGCGAGTTTCTAGCGTCCTAAAAGAATAATTAAGACCAGTCCCACAAGGGTGAGGGCGGTAATTAAGCGACGGCTCTTAAAGTTCATTATCTTCTAAGACCTTCTGTGAAACCTTTGACGGAGTCAATTTTACGATCAGATAGGCAATCATCATCAGCACCGGAACCATCAAGTATCCACGAGAGATTCCAAAGAGATCGCCTAATACTCCGAGCAAGAATGGTGAACCACCAATTGCAATACCGGCTGCCATTGAGCTGCGCCCGATGGCAAGGTCTGGTCGATTATCGCTAAAGCCAATCATGCGCAGTGATGCAAGTGCGAATTGATTAGAGATTCCAAGACCAGCAATCAGAACACCAAGGAAACTCAATTGCAAATTATGCGAGAACCAAACAATGGTAAATCCAACTGCTTGCAGACCGATGAAGATTGAAAGTTGTGTATCTAGGTGCCAGTGCTTCAGGATGCGACCGCCATACCAACGACCGAGCGCCATACCGGTTCCAAGAGCTGCAACAGTCAGAGTTGATATCGCAGGTGTTGCGCCGGTGCGATTGATAATCAGCGCTGCTGCCCAGAAGGAGATCGCGAATTCACTAGCGATACATGCGACATAGCCAACCCAGGAAATCCAAAATTCTCGAGACAGTGTTCCGGTTTGTGATCCATCTTCGTGGGGAACATGTATTTCAGTGCTTTTGTCACGCATCACAAAGAAGAGAAAAGCAGCAAGGGGAAGTGCAGTTAGCATTCCAAGGCGCCAAAGATCGCGGTAATTATTAGCGATTGTTCCAACAATCAATGTTCCTGACACATATCCGCATGATGCAATCGCATTTGCTTGTGTCAGCGCCATCGGTGATAACTCGTGATAGTGAGTTGTGATTGCAGTGATTGCATTGTTAATGGTGATGGATACTCCAAAGCCAGCAAGCAGCGCCGCAGGAATAGAGAAGAAAACCGAAGGAGATGCAACGAATGCAATTAATCCAATAGAGAAGAATCCCAACCCAATCCATGCAGTTACTGGTCGGCCAAAGCGATGGGCTAAATGAGGATTAGCAAGACCGGCCAAGATGGACGCTAGACCCATTGCAGTTCCGTGAAGTCCTGCAACGGTGAGCGATGTGCCTTGATCTGCTCGCAGAAGTGGTTGTGTGGGTCCAAAACTGCCGAGAAAGATATTGACGCAGACTGTTTGTAGAGCGACGGTCCAGAAATACCTGTCGCGCTTGATTTTATGTGTCACTAGGAAAGGTTGGCGACTACGTAATCAATCGATGCTGTCAGCGCATCGATATCAGCTGGGTCGATTGCAGGAAACATCCCGATGCGAAGCTGGTTCTTACCCAGCTTGCGATATGGCTCGGTATCAACAATTCCATTGGCGCGAAGTGCTGCTGCAACCTTAGTTGCATCGATGGCATCATCGAAGTTAATGGTGCCAACAACTTTGGAACGTTGTGCTGGGTCTGTCACAAATGGTGTTGTGTAGCTGGTCTTTTCTGCCCAACCATAAAGGCGTGATGCTGAATCTGCGCTACGACCTGCAGCGAACTTCAAACCACCATTGGCATTCATCCACTTAATCTGTTCGTCGAGCAACATCAAAGTGACAAGTGCTGGTGTGTTGTAGGTCTGATCAAGTCGTGAATTTTCAATTGCAGTTCCGAGATCGAAGAATGCTGGAATCCAGCGACCTGATGCCTTGATCTTTTCAGCACGAGCAATAGCTGCTGGGCTCATGAGTGCAAGCCATAGACCACCGTCGGATGCAAAAGATTTTTGTGGTGCAAAGTAGTAAGCATCAAATTCATTAGCATCAACTTCAAGGCCACCTGCTGCAGATGTTGCATCAACAAGTACAAGTGCGCCATCTGTTCCTGCAGGACGCTTGATAGGCATAGCAACACCAGTTGAAGTTTCATTATGTGTCAGCGCATATACATCGATGCCGGCTTCAGCGCTTGCAGATGGATGCGTGCCTGGTTCAGATTTAATGACAGTGGGTTCGCCGAGGAAAGGTGCTTCCTTTGCAGCGCTTGCGAACTTGGATGAGAATTCGCCGAAAACTAAGTGCTGTGAACGCTCTTCAATCAGACCAAATGTTGCGATATCCCAGAACGCTGTGGATCCACCATTGCCGAGAATTACTTCATAGCCTTCAGGTAGCGAGAAGAGTGAGGCAAGGCCTTCGCGAACGCTCTTCACAACGTTCTTTACTGGCTTTTGGCGATGAGAAGTTCCGAGTATGTAATTGCTTCCAGCAGCTGTTAACGATGCAAGTGCTTCAGGGCGAATCTTTGAAGGGCCACAACCGAAACGACCATCTTTTGGCTTGAGATTATCTGGAATACGAATGTCTGCGCTCATTGGGCAAGACTACGGGTAGTACCTATGTACTTCCCAATCGGAATTGATGTTAGCCCGCTCATAGCGGAGGCGATCATGCAGGCGTGAGTAACGTCCTTGCCAGAATTCAATGTTGACCGGCGTCACACGGTATCCGCCCCACTGTGGTGGACATGGAACTGTTGTTCCTTCAGGCCACTTTGCCTTTGCACCTTCGAAACGTTGTTCCAGTTCTTCGCGGGATGCAAGTGGCGCAGATTGCGCAGATGCCCAGGCACCAATTTGTGAAGACCAAGGACGCGTTGCAAAGTAATCTTCAGATTCTTCACGAGAAATCTTTTCTGCATATCCACTTATCGAAACTTGTCGCTCCATTGCATACCAAGGAAAGAGCAGAGTGACTTGCGAATTTAATTCAATCGCTTGCCCTTTGCGCGAACCGTAGTTAGTAAAGAAGGTGAAGCCACCCTGCGATACATCTTTCAATAAAACTGTGCGCGTTGTGATTGCTTCAGCGCCACTGCTATCGGTGCCAAGAGTTGATAAGACCATTGCATTTGCTTCGACGATATATGAATTGGCGGCAGCCTCTGCTAGCCATGCATTAAAGGCCGCGAAAGGATCGCTGGGTAACGATTCAAGACCAACCTCGCCATAGGAGCGACGCATCGCTCGAATCGCATCTCGTTCCAATTCGCCCATAGATGTATCGAACCTCACTTTCGTTACGAGTGCATCCCCGCCTCATCTGGTGGTCAGCACCCCTGCGGGAGGTGCAGAATTACCCGCAGGATTAAAGAGTATTTCTAGAGGAGCTCACCGTGTCAGATGATTTCAAGCCAGGTCTTGAAGGCGTAATTGCATTCGAATCAGAGATTGCAGAGCCAGATAAAGAAGGTAGCGCGCTGCGTTACCGCGGTGTTGATATCGAAGATCTCGTAGGTCGCGTCTCATTTGGAAATGTATGGGGACTTCTTGTTGATGATGAATTTAATCCAGGACTTCCTAATGCCGAGCCATTTCCGCTTCCAGTTCACTCAGGCGATGTGCGCGTAGATATTCAATCTGCAATCGCCATGCTTGCACCAGCGTGGGGCTTCAAACCACTTCTTGATATTTCAGATGAAGAAGCGCGTAGCAACCTTGCACGTACTTCAGTCATGGTTCTCTCTTACCTTGCACAAGCTGCTCGCGGACTTTTCAATCCAATGATTCCTGAATCTCAAGTTGATAAGGCGCATACAGTTGTTGAACGCATGATGATTCGTTGGCGCGGAGAACCAGATCCACTTCACGTCCGTGCAATCGATGCTTACTTTGTATCTGCTGCAGAACATGGAATGAATGCATCAACATTTACCGGTCGAGTTATTGCATCTACTGGCGCCGATGTGTGTGCTGCACTTTCAGGTGCAATTGGTGCGATGTCAGGTCCACTTCATGGTGGAGCACCATCGCGTGTATTGCACATGATTGAAGAAGTTGAGAAGACTGGTAATGCTGAGGCGTATGTCAAGGGACTTCTTGATCGTAAAGAACGCCTCATGGGATTTGGTCACCGTGTCTATCGCGCAGAAGATCCACGTGCTCGCACATTGCGTCGTACAGCTAAGGAACTCAACGCACCACGGTATGCAGTTGCCGAAGCGCTCGAGAAGGCAGCGCTCAAAGAACTTCGCGAACGCCAACCAGATCGCGTTCTTGAAACAAACGTTGAATTTTGGGCGGCAATAATTTTGGACTTCGCAGAAGTTCCTGCACCACTCTTTACCTCAATGTTCACGGCTGCACGTACTGCCGGATGGTCAGCACACATCCTCGAGCAGAAGCGCACAGGCCGCTTGATTCGCCCATCCGCACGCTACGTCGGAAAGGCTTCTCGTAAGCCTGAAGATGTAAAGGGCTGGGATGCGACAGTGGAGCAGTTACACAAGTAACAGATTTGTTGGTTACAAAGTAGTCTCGCTCCATGCGCAATATCGTCTGGTTCCGCCGAGATTTACGTATCGGTGATCATCCAGCCCTTGTTGCTGCGATGGAAAACTCTGACGAGATAGTTCCTGTCTTTATTCTTGATAAGCAACAGATCTCTGAAGCAGGCAGCAAGCTACTTGCCTACATGAGTAATTCACTGCGCGCACTCGATGAATCTTTAGGCAATCGCCTTCACATTATCGAAGGCGATCAAGTAGAAGTTCTTAAAGAACTTATTGCTCTCTACGATGTTAAAGAAGTTCATATCTCTACTGAATACGAACGTTATGGCGCTGAACGCGATGCACGAGTTGAAGCTGCAGGAATTCCGCTCGTTTGCACAGGTTCGCCATATGCAGTAGCCCCTGGCCGAGTTGTGAAGCCAAGTGATGGAACTCCATACAAGGTTTACACACCTTTCTATAAAGGCTGGTGTGCACATGGTTGGCGTGCTCCTGCAAAGACTCCGCAGGAAATTAAAGCGCCAACTCCGCCGGATAAGTACCGCGCCTTTCCAGATTTTCCCGTGCCAACAGGTGCCACAATCATTGAAGCCGGAGAAGCGGCAGCTCTTAAGCGTTTTAAAGAATTTACTAAGAACGGCCTCGATAGTTATGACGAGAACCGTAACTTTGCAGGTATTGATGGCACGTCAAAGATGAGTAGTTATCTCAAGTTTGGTGAGATCCATCCGCGTACACTGCTCGCAAATTTAGGTGAGAGCAAAGCTCACGATACTTTCCGTAAGGAGATTGCCTGGCGTGAGTTCTATGCTGATGTGCTCTTTCATAATCCCAATACCGATACTGAGTATTACGCTCCGAAATTTAAAGAGATGCGCTATGACAAGCCGGGTGCACAATTTACAGCGTGGTGTGAAGGAAAGACCGGATACCCATTTGTTGACGCCGCTATGCGCCAATTAGTTGTTGAAGGATGGATGCATAATCGCACCCGCATGGTTGTTGCCTCATTTTTAGTGAAAGATTTACACCTCGAATGGCAGTTAGGTGAGCGATTCTTTGCTCAGCACCTTGTTGATTATGACCCAGCATCCAATGCTCATGGATGGCAGTGGACTGCCGGAACTGGCACAGATGCTTCACCGTATTACCGAGTCTTTAATCCCATTGAACAAGGTCGACGCTTTGATGAAAACGGTGATTACATCCGCAAGTATGTTCCAGAACTTGCCCACCTTAGCGCTGCAGAAATTCATGAACCTTGGTTATTTCTTGATGGATATTCACATGGATACCCAGAACGCATCGTTGATCACGCAGTCGAACGCATCGAATCACTCGAGCGTTTGAAAGAGATTAAGGCCGAGAAGCCTGAACAACCCCCACGCCGCTCCTCTTAGCTTCATACATCGCAGCATCTGCCCGTTCCAGTAATTCTCCTGCGCCATCGTTATGTACGTGGCCGATACTGACGCCAATTTTGATGGAGAGGCCATCGATAAGAAATGGATAGCTACAGGTGGCTTGTAACGCATAAGCAGCCTCCAGCGTTTCTTCATAATTTCCATTAATCAGCACACCGAATTCGTCACCACCGAGGCGTGCAAGAACGGAACCGGTGGGAAGTGAACGAGTAAAACGCTGCGCTACTTGCTGCAGAACCACATTGCCAATCTCGTGGCCGTAATTGTCATTCACCGGTTTAAATTCATCGAGATCTAGAAGTAGAAGCGCACCTTCAGTCTTTGAAAACGAGGCAAGTTCTGCAATCAGTCGCCTTCGATTGGGAAGACCTGTAATGTCATCAGTGCGGGCTAAAACTTTTTCTTCACCAAGATTCTTAGCCTGCCTGATGACGATAGACATACGGAAGAAGGCCATAAAGAGTGTGGCAACAGCTGGAGCCACTATATAGAGCGGAAAGATTCCAGGACGAAGCGCGATAAGAGCCAACAGTGTGGGGCTAATAAAAATCGAGAGCGCAAGAAAGGCCGGATGAATTCCAACGTCGTATTCACTCTTGCTCTGAGGCAGCCAGAAAGATGAAGCGATGAGAACAATTCCAATTAACCACCCATCATCTGTGAGCTGACCAAATCGGTAACTTCCATTGACTGCAAGCCATAAATAGAGCAAATCTGATGCCGAAAAGAGTGCGATACCGAGAAAGAGGATTGTCGCCCGTATCTGAAGTCGGTGAGTAACGAGTGCGATGGAGGCGATTATCAAAAGCAGTAAGTCACAGATGGGAAAGAGCAATGAAAAGAATTGGTCTTGCACATTGATGAGCGATTGTGGAAATACTCGAGTGAGAAAGAGTGCAGTAGCAATAGATGAAATTCCAAGACCGAAAATAGCTGAATCGAGAATCTCGAGTGGATTGAGCTTGCGTCCGCGCACCAGTGATCGTGGAATAGCAATCAATGCAAGGGGATAGAAGAGTGTGTAACTCACCTGGGCGAGTAATTGTGAGCTTTCAGGAAGCGAATAGAAATCGCTATAGCTATTGATGATAGATCCGAATCCCCAGAACGTGATTGCCAATGAGGCAGTCGCAAGTGCAACAGGATCATTACTCAGCGGAGATTGGGCAATTGCTGCGATAGCAAAGATCCAGATAGCGTTGTAAAGAATGAGATCGAGAAGAATTGAGCGATCGGGAAAGAGCGCCTTCAGTGCGATATGAGAAAGCAGCAGCGACAGTGGCAGCCAACGAAGAACCCGATACACCTAGTGAATTAAATAAGTAAGACTTCCACCTATAAATAGGGGAAGCCTTACTTTCGGGGCTGGGTAAAGTTTTTTAGTTAGAAGCCTTTGGCGCAGAGGAGATTTGCTGAAGCCTTTGCATCATCTGCATTGGTCTTGAGCTGACCTGGGGCGCTGACTAGGAGCGCCTTCTTTGCCTCGAGATCTTTTACCTGCGCAGCAAGCTTTGTCTTTGAACCACTGAGGACAAGCACTGCATTTGCAAGCTTAGAAATCGCTGCGGCAAGTTTCTGCTTATCTGCTGGGTTTGTTGAAGCGTTCATCGTTGCTTGGAATTGTGTGACCTGAGTGCGTGCTTTATCAAGCGCTGCAGATGTGCTGGCTAGCGCTGCAGAAGCTGTTGCATATTCGGTATCGAGGGCAGCAGTTTGATCAGCAACATTTGCAAGATCAGCTTGCGCCTTAATTGCAGCCTGGTATTGCCCAACTGCAGTGAGGCACTCAGCGGAGAGCCATGTGAGTTTTGAATTCTTTACCAATGGATTCTTTGCGCACTTGTACTTATAACCAGCAACTGTTGTAGTGGCATTGACTTTAGAACACGCAACGCCGTTGCTGATTTTGGGAGCAGCAGATGCTGGGATCGCACTTACACCACCTGTAACAACGACAGCAGATAGAAGCACGATAGAAATCTTGCGAAACATGAAATCCTCCATTAGATATGTCGCAATGGTATCTAGCCACTATTGAATTTTGAGCGTAACTGGGCGGTAGTGCCATGGAATTTCATGTGAATTAGCACTGTCATGAGTCCTGTATGATTAATCCATCGAAGCATCCCGCATCGATGTACTTCCCCCCAAAGTGCGCCACCTGGCCACTTACTTGCGAGTCTTATCAAGACCCTGATGGCGCTGGTTTCATACCAGTCAGAGACCATCTAACCGAGACGCGCTTGTCGTCTCGATTGGTGTTGAATTTTCATGTCTCTACAAACCCGTACCGCTGCGCCCGGAAAAGCTCGTCGCGCTTCCAAAGGCAAGCCCCGCCATACAACTGCTCAGAAGGCTGCCCGCAAAGCTGTTGCTGCAAAGCCTGCAGTTAAGACAACCCGCTATTCAGATCGCGAAACATCTAGCAAGAAGGAAATTCGACTTGCAGATCGATCCAAGCTTCGTGCCCAACGTTTTCAAGAACGCACCGCTTCAAAGTCAAAGCACATTGAAGGAGCGCCTAAGGGCAATCCAAAGCAGACTCGTGAAGAGCGCACCTTTGAAAAGCCAAAGAGAACTTTTAAGCCAGTAGGTGCAAAGCCACAGTCACGTGCTGCAAAGTTCATTGCAGATCGTACAGAGCGTGCGGTCAAGAGCGATACTCGCCCAACCACACGTCGTGAAGCGGTTAAAGCGAAGATTGCACGCACTGATGATGGCCGCCCAAACTTTGTTCCGCAGAAGCGCGAAAAATATAATCCGGCAGCACCACAATCAGCTGCGCAACGTCGTGGAGATTCTCCACGTACACCCGCTAAGCCACCACGCGATCGCCGCAATAGCTCACGCAATGAATCACCTGCATATGCGCGCGATGATTTCCGCGCATCAAAGACCCACAACAAGGCAGCTATCGATTTCGGCGCCGATGATAATTACATCTCGGTCAACCTTGCAGATGCGAATCTTGTAGAAGCAACGCCACTTACCGAAGTAACCACATCATTCCGTGATCTTGGAATCGCACCGGCGCTCGCAAATGCGCTAAGTGCACAAGGAATTACACAGCCATTCCCAATTCAGATTGCGACTCTTCCCGATGCACTCGCAGGACATGACATCTTGGGACGTGGACAGACTGGTTCAGGAAAGACGCTTGCATTTAGCCTTGCGCTGCTGACTAATATCTCTAAAAAAGTTGCGCGCCCTCATAAGCCATTGGCGCTTATCTTGACCCCTACTCGCGAACTCGCACAGCAGATCGACGAAGTTCTTCGTCCACTTGCACGCGCCGTTGGACACGAATCAGTAGTTATCGCAGGCGGAATGCCGTATGCAAAGCAGATCACTGCAATGCGTAAAGCGACTGCAATCTTGGTTGCAACTCCTGGTCGCCTCATCGATCTACTCAATAAGAATGAAGTTCAACTCGATCAACTTCAGATCACAGTTCTTGATGAAGCTGATCAAATGGCAGATATGGGCTTCCTTCCAGTTGTGAAGGAAATCCTTGATCAAGCTCATCTTGATGGCCAGCGACTCTTATTCTCAGCAACTCTCGACCGTGGTGTTGATTCACTCGTTCGTCAGTATCTCAAGAATCCAAAGACTCACTCATTACAGAATGACCGTGCATCAGTTTCAACAATGGAGCACCACGTTCTTCAGATGCACCCAGGCGATAAAGATGACATCACATCACAGATCGCAGCACGTAATGGAAAGACGATTCTCTTCGTAAAGACTCAGCGCGGTGCAGATCGCCTCGCTGACAAGCTTGCCAATGCTGGTGTACCAGTGGGTGCACTACACGGTGGAAAGTCACAAGCAGTTCGTACTCGCACACTTGCACTCTTCAAGGAACAAGAGAACTCAGCGCTCGTTGCAACAGATGTTGCAGCGCGTGGTATTCACGTCGATGGAATCTCACTTGTTGTTCACGTCGATCTTCCACAAGATCACAAGGATTATCTGCACCGTTCAGGTCGTACAGCTCGCGCTGGCGAATCAGGAACAGTAGTTACCTTGTCATCTTCTAAGAATCAGCGTGCAGTTTCAGGTCTTCTCGCGCGTGCAGGTGTGACTCCGAAGTTCCACGATGTGCGACCACTCGATGAGAAGTTAATGGTTCTCACTGGTGCGCAAGAGCCAACAGGCATTCCTTACGTTCCACCAGTAATGGAACGAAAATCACCAGGCGGTTCACGTTCTGGTGGATCACGTCGTGGCGGTTCAGGAAAATCTGGCGGATACCGTGGTGGCAATAGCCGCCGTGGCCGTTAATTAATAATTAATTAACGCTGCTTCTTACGAACATTCATTCCGATCTGGCGTACAAATTTTCTTGGGACAGTTGAAATAATTCCAACAAGAAGTTTGTATTGCCAGCCAGGAATACTTACTGGCTTATTTGCCAGTGCATCTTTCCATGATTGTTCAACGAGTTTGTCAGCGTTGAGCCACATAAATTTTGGTAGCCCACCCATCTTCATTCGCCCGCGTTGATGAAATTCTGTGCGAGTAAAGCCTGGACAAAGCGCCGAAACTTTCACGCCGCTGCTAGCAAGTTCGGTATTGAGTGATTCCGAGAGCACTGTCAGATAAGACTTTGATGCGCTGTATGTACCACTGGCAATGAAACTGGCAACAGATGAGACATTGATGATGATTCCTGATTTACGTTCTTTCATTCCTGGAATAATTGTGTGCATCAAGCGCATTGGAGTGCGTACCAAGACATCAAACATTTGCTGCTCTGCATCAAGTTGGCTTGCGCTAAATGCCTTATTGATTCCAAAGCCAGCATTATTAATGAGAACTTCAATGGGATAGGTGCTTATGTAATCTTCAACTGCGCGGCACCCAGCATTTGTTGAAAGATCTGCCGGAAGAACAAAGGTCTGTACTCCATATTTTTCTCGAAGTCCTGCTGCGCGTTCGTGAAGTCGTGGTTCATCACGTGCAACGAGCGCGACATTGAAACCTTGTGAAGCTAAGAGACGTGTGAAGCTCTCGCCAATTCCTACCGTTGCACCTGTAACGAGAGCCCACTGCGTCATTTAAGCCACGATTCCTTTCGGATCTTCTTCGCGAATGTGCCATGAAGATCCGTACTCGGAAATTAAATCAAGGAATGGTTGCGCTGGGAACCATTCGGGGCCAACTACTCCTTTCGGATTCCATACTCCCTTCGCGACGAGCTCCATGGCAATCAACGGATTAATGGCGGTCTGCCACACCACTGCTTGATTTCCATAGTTCTTCATCGACCAAGCATTATCAACAACGTTATAGATATAGACAGCCTTTGGTTTTCCAGCTTTATCTAAGCCCTTAACGAGAGTCCCCGCACAAGTCTTGCCATGCATGAGATCTCCAATTGTTGCTGGGTCAGGCAAGATGGATGCAAGTAAGTCACGTGGTGAAATCTCTACACTTCCAACTTTTACCTTTTCTTTCTTATCCATACCTAATGAATGAATGGTCTTCAAAGTCTCAATAAATTGAGCACCTAATCCATATTTGAATCGAACTTCCTTCGCCTTAATCTTCATCGGTATGAGAACGACTTCTTCGTGTTCGACATTGACGCATTCCACTGGCCCGATACCTTCAGGGAAATCGAATATTTCAAGTTCGCTAAATGGTTCGGTTGTATACCAACCGCGATCTTCATCCCAAATGAGCGGTGGGTTAAGGCACTCTTCAATTGTGGTCCAGATAGAAAATGATGGAGCGAAGTCATATCCATCGACAGTGAGATTAGAACCATCCATCACCGCCAGATAATCGATGCGTGAGAAGAGTTCGTCTTCGGCATAGCGAGCAAAGACATCGCTCATGCCTGGTTCAACACCCATCCCAATCAGTGCATATATTCCACTCTTCTCCCAGTGGGATGCGCGTGAAAATTGCTCATCGCCAGATTTGATACCAGGCTTATTGGTTGGATCGGTTGGGTGTGGCTTGGAAAGAGACATCGCCATATCCATGTAATTAACTTTTTCTTCTTCACATGCAAGAAAGATAGGCATCACAAAACGCGGATCTACCGCGTTCACCACAATATCGGGAGCTGCTTTACGAATGAGAGCGCGAATTGACTTCACATCAGAGGCATCCACCTCCTCCGCAGAGAATCGTGGGTCATTTACCTTTGTTACGGCTTCTTGGGCGCGTGACAGATTGCGATCTGCAAGGACCATCGATGTAATAAATGGTCTACGTGATGCGATATTTGCGATTGCACTGCCAACTCCGCCTGCGCCGATAACGAGCGCTTTCATGGGTGGCCTTTCATAATTATTTATATGCGCTTGGAAGTAAGCGCATTTATCGAAGGCTACCCAAACCGATAGCCTTTGCCAAGGAACTCACATGTGAGTTTTATCGGTCCCCGTAGCTCAGTGGATAGAGCAACCGCCTCCTAAGCGGTAGGTCGCAGGTTCAACTCCCGCCGGGGACACTCACCTAGGATTACTAATATGAAATTTCGGATTGCAATAGTTCTCCTTGCGATTGCAGTTTCGCCATTACTTTTTGATTCACCATCTTATGCGGGTAAAAAAATCCCAACGAAAGATGTAATCATTAATGTTGTCGGCGATGTGCATGGAGAAGCTGCAATTAAGCGTGAGGCAATCCCAGCTCTTAAAAAATATCTAGCTGATGGAAATCTCAATATCTTCAACCTGGAAACTGCTGTCACAAATGAAGAGAAGAAAGAGGATAAGGAATACAACTTCAAGACTAATTTAGCTTTTCTTCAATCTCTGAAATCGGCTGGATTCAATCTTGCATCAGTTTCTAATAACCATAGTTATGATTACGGAGCCCAAGGATTTCTCGACACTTTACAGAATTTAGATAAAGCAGGAATTTCCTATGTGGGTGGGGGCGTTAATAGTGCCATTGCCTATCAAGGACAAATTTTTACAGTTAAAGGTTTGAAAATTGGCATTTTAGGTTTTGCCAAAGTAAATGGTGGCCCTGACTCAATTGCAAAAGTCGATAAGCCCGGTACGACCAATGGATATGACCGAGTTTCTACTGAACGTGCAATTTCGGAAATGAGAAAAGTTAGTGACATTGTCATGATCTTGACTCACTGGGGTGAAGAAGGATCATTCTGTCCGCGCGACTCTGAGCTCTCGAGCGCTAAGAAGTGGCTCACACTGGGCGCAGACATCATCGTCGGCGGCCATACCCACACTCTTCAACCTATTGAATTTCAGAGTAATAAGTTAGTTGCATACTCCATGGGTAATTTCATTTTTTACTCATCTGAGTTAACTAACAGAACAACCGGAATCTTAAAGATTCGAATTAGCCCAAAGAAGCGAATTTCCTACACCATACGACCATTTGTTATTAATAATCTTACGAAAGTGCCAGAACCCAGCGAACCACGTGCAGTTATTCCTGCTTGTGAGGATCAGGCAAAAACCACTGTGCGATGACCGACGATAAAGATTCGATCTTCGGCATATAACTTCACAGCACGCGCCAGTACACGACGTTCGATATCGCGGCCCAGCGCAATCATTTCTTCAGGAGTTGCAGAGTGGTTAACGTGCGCAACATCTTGTTCGATGATTGGGCCTTCATCTAAATCGGCGGTAACAAAGTGAGCTGTGGCTCCAATGATCTTGACACCTCGATCATGTGCTTGGTGATAAGGCTTAGCTCCTTTAAATCCTGGCAAAAATGAGTGGTGAATATTAATAATCTTGCCAGGCAGTGCCGCACAGAAAGATGAAGAGAGAATTTGCATATAACGAGCTAGGACAACGAAATCAATTGCGAGTTCAGCAATCTTGGCAAGCATCACTTTCTCTTGCTCTGCCTTATTCTCTTTTGTCACTGGCAGATAGAGAAATGGAATTCCATGCGATTCCACCAGAGTTTTGAGCTCCTCGCGATTTGAAATTACCAGTGGAATCTCAATAGGAAGTTCGCCAAGTTCAAGGAGATACATCAGATCGCGCAAGCAGTGGCTCTCTTTAGTGACAAGAACGAGCGCGCGTGGCTTCTGAGCTGTGGGGCGAATATGTAGCGCAGGAGAAAATTTTCCTAGGCCATCGCGAAGGCTTTTCTGCGCAGCATCTAGTCCTTGTGAAGTTTCAAAGCGAGTGCGCATGACAAATGTATTTGTTGTGTGATCAGTGAACTGCTGGTTCTCGATGATATTGCCACCACAATTGAGCACTGCAGTCGTCATCGCATGAACGATGCCTGGCTGATCAGCACATTGCAGGGAAGCGATGAGATCCATGCGCTGAGTTTAAAGGGAACTAGTGCGTAATCGTAAATCGCTGCAATTTCTTAGGTGCCCACCAGTTGCGTTCTCCAAAGAGGCGCATGAGTGCGGGAACTAAAAGACCGCGAACGATTGTGGCATCGAGAATCACCGCAAGAGCTACACCAAATCCCATAGATTTAATCGAAGTAACCCCACTGGTAACAAATGCAGCAAAGACAACAGCGAGTAGGACTGCAGCTGCTGTGATGATGCGCGCAGAACGCTGAAGACCTGTAGCTACAGATTCAATATTTGATTTACCAGCCATATGTTCTTCACGAATACGAGAAAGCAAGAAGAGTTCGTAGTCCATTGATAGACCGAAGACAACGACTGAAATAAGGATCACGATTGATGTATCAAGAGTTCCAGTTAAGGTAAATGAACCCACTAGCCACTGCAAATGGCCATCAATAAATACCCACGTGAGAGCTCCCATGGTGGCGCCAAGTGACAGAACATTGAGCAAGACAGCCTTAATCGGCAAAATGATCGAGCCGGTAAAGATAAAGATGAGAACAAAGACGCTGAGCGCAATCCATCCCAGTGCCCATGGAAGTGTGGAAGAAATTCCATCTTGTGAATCTGTGTAATCGGCTGCAACGCCTCCGACAAGAGTTCCTTCAGGAGAATTGAGATTGCGGATGTCATGGATCATCTTCTGTGCTTCAGGAGTTCGAGGAAGCATTGATTCATAAGCAACGATGCGGATATCTTGGCCAAAAGTTTGTGGTGGAGTCACAGCCACAATTCCTTCTACCTTGGCAAGATCTGCTGCGTAACGTGCGATTTCGGCATCTTTACCAACGCCATTCATAATAATGATTTCAACTGGATTGCCAGTTTGACCTGAGAATCGCTCTGCTTGCACGGCAGTTGCAATCGCAGCTGGATTACTTGCTGGCAACATACGTGAATCACCTTGAGAGAATGCAATGTTCTTCAAAGGTGATGCCAATACTCCAAGCACAATCAGCGCTAACAAAACTATTGCTACAGGACGGCGCATCACCATGCGAGCAGTTTGCGCCCAACGCCCATCTTCTTTTGGAGTAATCGCAGATTTACGAACAACACCTTTATCAACTTTGCTTCCGACCATTGCCAAGATAGGCGGAAGTCCAAAGAGAGCTCCGGCGACTGCCAGAGCCACAACGGATACACCTGCATATCCAAATGATTTAAGGAAGGGAAGTGGGAAGAAGGTAAGTGAGAGCAGTGTGACAAAGACTGTCAGACCTGAGTAGAAGACAGTCTTTCCTGCAGTCTTCAAAGTTGTAATAATCGAATCTTCTACATTTTTACCGTGGTGCAACTCTTCACGGAATCGATTAACCATCAACAGTGCGTAATCGATACCTAGCCCAAGGCCCATACCGGTTGTGAGGTTGAGCGCGTAGATGCTGACATCGGTGAAGAGAGTAAAGAGATAGAGAATAAAGAAAGCTCCGAGAATTGCTGATACGCCGACAACGAGTGGCATCGCTGAAGCGACCATTGCACCAAAGACAAAGACGAGCAAGATGAATGTGGCTGGAATAGATATCGCTTCTGCCAGAGCTAAATCCTTGGAAATTTTCTGATTGATTGCATGTCCAACTACACCGACACCACCTGAATACAAGGTGAAACCATCTACTGCGCCGTCATAGTGATCTTGGAAGTAAGCGCCAAGCTCTTCACTTTCTGGTGTAAATGCATCCGCCTGGCTATAGACAAGTATGTAACCAGCTTTACCATCTTTAGATTTCAGTGTTTCTTGTCCGCCAGCACTCCAGTATGAGAGCGTCTTGCTTACGCCACTCTCTTTTGCCATCTTTGCTTCAAGTGCCAAAGCACGTTGAGTTACATCTGGGTCTGAGATATCAGTATCGCCTGCATCAACAACGACAACAATCGTCGGATCTGCAATCTTGAGAGTGTCGTGAATGTAGTTATAAACCTTGTATGAATCGCTCTTTGGATTGGAATACCCACCTGAATCAAGTCGATTGAAGACAGATGATCCGATTCCACCTGCAGCAAGGATTCCAATGACGAAAAGGATGACCGCAAGCTTGCGGCGGCGATACATAAAATGGCCAAGGCGTTCAAACATAGGTGCAAGTATGTAGGATTACGTTAACGGTTTCGAATTCGAATAGCGGAGGTTCACGCGTGAGTGATGTGTTTCCTGCAACAACTGATGACGAGCGCGACCCTCGCGAAGACCAGAATGAAGATCGAAAGCGAGAAGAAGAGATTAAGGGCGATAAGCCGCCGCACCACTAATAGATTTATTCAGAGGATGCGGCAGGTTTTGCAACAGAATCTGTCTTGTAAAAACCAGTTCCTTTAAATACAACCCCAACAGTTGAAAAAACTTTCCGTACTTCGCCCTTGCATTCAGGGCACTCAGTAAGTGGAGCATCCGCAAAGGTTTGAAATGCCTCAAAGGCGTGGTCGCACGCGGTGCATGCATATTGGTAAGTAGGCAATGTGTGACCTTTCTCTTCTCGGGTATCTATGCCTAAGTCTAAAGAAGTGAGACGATAGGCGCGAATCCACAGGGATTCTGAGCATAGATAGCAAAATCAAGAGGAGTATCTGGGCATGAAGAAGGTCAGCGTTTCTGTATTAGTTGCTGTATCAATTCTCTTCATACCTTTTAACGCCTTCGCAAATACCCTTGTTGCAACTTCTCCTCTCTCTGGGGCAACACTGCAAAGTGCGCCAAGTGCGGTCACGGTCACGACTGAACTGCCGCTGATGGGTGAAGGAAGTGAAATTACTGTGAGCGATCCAACAGGTGCGCGCGTTGATGACGGTGCAATCACAATCGATGGTGTGAACGCTGTAGTTGGACTCAAGCAATTAGTAAAGACCGGAATTTATACAGTGAATTATTCACTGCTCGCAGAAAACGATGTCCCACTGGTTGGAAAATTTACTTTTAATTTTGCCGAGCCAACCGTCATTGCAACCACAGCTCCTCAACCAACCACACTACCTACTCCTTCTGGAAATAATGTAGGTACAACAATCTTTGTTCTCGGATTACTGGCTGCTGCAATTGTTGTAACAATTGCACTTTCCCTCTACGCCCGAAAACTCTATCGCGAACGATGAATTTTTTGTCAGGGAATCTGGCTGCTGTTGATCCATTGGTAAGTGCGCTTGGAACACTGAACAAATCAATCTCACTCTTCGCAGCATTTAGCCTCATTGGCGTACTCCTGGCCCTTTCTTTTCTACTTGTCGAACGCGAAGGAAAATTACAAGAGAGCGCTCTTAAGCTTCTGACGGTAGGACGCGTTTTTGCAGCAGTATGGTTTGTAACGAGCGCCTTTCACATATTTCTCACCCTAGCTAATATTTTGGGAACAAACTTGGGTGCTGCATTTGATGCAACAACCTTTACATCTTTCGTGCGGCAGGTTGAGCTCGGACAGTATCTAGCCTTTCAAACAGTTGTTGTTGGCATAGTTTTGATTTCAGTGAATTTCATACGTGGAACTCTTCCAAGCGTCGTTCTCTTATTGCTATCACTTCTCGCATTAATAGCTCCTGTCTTTCAGAGTCACTCTGCAGCAAGTGGTTCGCACTCACTTGCAATCGGGTCTCTTGTGGTCCATGTCATCGCACTCTCACTCTGGGTGGGTGGAATCTGCGCGATTGTTTTGCTCAATGACAGCGATCGCCGAATTGCACTTCCACGATTTAGCCAACTAGCGTTATGGGCTGCTATCGCGGTAGTTATCAGCGGAATAGCAAATGCGTGGGCACGATTAAATTTCACATCGGCGTGGAATTCTGCCTATGCCCGAATCATTATTGCAAAGGCAATTCTTACCGTTGTTCTGCTTGTTATTGGGTTTCGCAGCCGCAAAGCGTTACAGAAATCAGATAGCTCGGGATGGAACTTTCTCTCCCGAATAATTCTGGTGGAAGCCTTCATCATGGCCGCGGTAGTTGCTTTAGGAAGTTGGCTTTCAGGAACTCGACCTCCAACCGGAAAAGAGCAACCATTTAATGCAGCTCTTGCCATCGTTGGATTTCCCACACCAGAATCGCCAAATATCACTCGCTTACTTACTCTCTACGATCCCGATGCGCTGATAATTGGAATCCTCATAACACTTGTTGCGCTTTATATAAAAGGCGTCGTGATTCTCACAAAGCGTGGAGATTCATGGCCAGTAGGTCGTACTGTGGCTTTTGCCATGGGTATTGCAGTACTTGATTTCGCAACCAGTGGTGGACTTGGCGTATATGCAAAATTCTCTTTTGAATATCACATGATCGCTCATATGGTGATTGGAATGCTGGCACCGATTGGATTGGTACTTGGCGCACCCATCACACTTGCACTTCGTTCACTTCCACAAGGTCGCACGCCCGCCGAACGAGGTGTTCGCGGCTTATTGATTGCATTTCTACACTCACGTTATTCAGTGATTCTCACCAACCCATTAACGGCACTTGCTCTCTTCGATGGTTCACTCTTTGTTCTTTACTTCACCACTAATGATGATTAAATCCGCGCGTACGAGCTGATCTTCAATCACGCTCTGCAATTGTGATTCATCGTCGGGAATCGAGTGCACCCGATAAGCGACTGCGCCTACTTCGCGAACTGCGGTGGTGAGAAGCCACGAATTTGTTTCATACTCTTCATCTGCTTTGAGTGGCAGACCTGGTTCGACTAGATCTGGGCCTGCAGAAATTACAACGACACGTGGATGTGGACGAGTAGGTAGATGATCAAGCCCAATTGATGCAGCAAGACCAATCTGGGTGGAACGAATTCGGCTTCCAGCCTTCATGACCAATCGTTCGCCAGCGTAGATATCTTCAGCGAGAGTTGCATCGTGCGCATCGAGCAGAGGCATATCAAAAGGTTCGAGCGGGCGGCATAGATCAAGAAGAGAGGTAAGTACTTCGTCTACGCGCACACGTTCTGACATAATCACCAACCTTACTTGTACAACTCTTACTACTAGGGGATTTCCATGGGTATCAGCGAAGAAAAGTCAGCACTTCGCACTCGATATCGTCGCGAACGTAATGAGCGTTACATCGAACATAGCTTTCAATTCCTAGCCGCATCACCTGAAATTGCGAATGCACGCTATGTCGCAAGTTACATGTCCTACAACGATGAACCAGATACTTCTCAATTAAATAAGTCACTCATCCAGGCTGGCAAAATTCTCTATCTCCCCAGAATCAATGGAGACCAACTTGATTGGGTTCAGTGGGGCGGCGAGCAGAGCAGTCTCATCTCTAATAAGAAGATTCTTGAACCTCAAGGGGATGCTTTAATCGATCTTTCAGTAATTGAAGTTGTTATTGTTCCAGCTCTTCGTATTGATCGAAGCGGTTATCGATTAGGCCAAGGTGGCGGTTACTACGACAGAGCACTCCTCACACTGAGTGCATGGTCTATCGGTCTTATTCATCCCGATGAAATTTCAAGTGAAGATCTTCCGCGCGAAGAATGGGATCAGCCACTTGATGCTGCTGCGACCCCCGATTTAGTTCTGCGTTTTAAACGTTAATAGTTAAGGGAGATTGCGCGCAATAACGATGCGTTGAATCTGATTTGTACCTTCATAAATCTGTGTCAGTTTGGCATCACGCATCATTCGTTCAACTGGGTAATCAGAGACATATCCGTATCCGCCCAGTATTTGCACAGCATCTGTGGTGACTTTCATGGCCACATCGGTTGCATAAGTCTTACTTGCTGCAGAGAAGAATTTCAGATCCTTATCTCCTCGTTCGCTCTTGGCAGCTGCTGCGTATGTAATCTGGCGTGCAGTCTCAACTGCGACAGCCATATCAGCCAACATAAATTGGACACCTTGAAAATCAAAGATCTCTTTTCCGAATTGCTTACGTTCGTGTGAATATTTCTTCGCAGTATCCAGAGCACCTTGTGCGATACCAAGTGCTTGCGCCGCGATAGTTATTCGGGTGTGATCGAGGGTATCCATCGCTAATGAGAAGCCTTTGCCGACATCTCCAATGCGCCGATCATCTCCGATGGTTACATTATCGAAATACACCTCGCGAGTTGGTGAACCTCGAAAGCCCATCTTCTTTTCAGGTGCACCGAATGAGACTCCGGGATCGGATTTTTCAATAATGAATGCGGTGATTCCCTTTGAACCAAGCGATGGGTCAGTCTGAGCAATAACTGTGTAGAACTCGGATTCACCCGCGTTGGAAATCCACTTCTTGCTGCCGTTGATTACCCAACCATCACCCTTGCGTTCTGCTTTTGTCTTGAGTGATGCTGCATCAGAACCGGATTCAGATTCAGATAGGCAATATGAAAAACCTTTTCCTTGAGCAAGTGGACGAAGCCAGCGCTCTTTCTGCTCTTTACTTCCACCCAGGATGAGTGGCATTGAACCTAACTTATTAACAGCAGGAATGAGTGACGATGACGCACATACTCGTGCCACTTCTTCGATAATGATGCAGACCGCCAATGCATCTGCGCCATCTCCACCACATTCAGTGGGGACATGTGAAGCAAAGAGACCAGCTTTAACGAGCGCATCATGTGCCTCTTGTGGGTAACGATGATCTTCATCTACGGCATGTGCGTGTGGAGCAATCTCTTTCTCTGAAAGAGAGCGAACAGAATCACGTAGATCGTTGTACTCAGATGGAAGAGTAAAGATATTTTCCAAACTCATTACTTTCCTTCTCTCTGGTCGCGTCGTTGCAATTGGCTCAGATAATTATTGTATTGCGCCAATTCATCGGGTTCACCCATGGCTGCCATGCGAGCTTCAGTTCGATCAATACGCTTGGCTTCGCGTGAGTCATCACGCATCCATTGAATGAAGGTGGCAATGAGTGCCAGGATGATAGGAATTTCGCCCATCCCCCATGCAATTGCTCCTGCAGCATGTTGGTCTGCCAATAAATCACCAAGCCAGGGAGTCTTTAGAGATCCATAGTAACCCTTGTCAATCAGGGTTGTTGTAGCAAGCAGAGAAATTGCAAAGAATGCGTGAATACTCATCGCTGCAAAGAGAATAACTATCCGAACTAAATGTGGAATCTTCTTGGGATTTGGATCAACTCCAATAATGACATGGAAGAACAAAAATCCAGCAAGGAGGAAGTGGATATTCATAAAGAGATGGCCCGCATGTGATTGCATCAAATTGCCAAAGAGATTGGTGAAGTAAAGAACAAAGAGTGAACCATCGAAGAGAGCAAGTGCCGTTAATGGGTTGGTGAGAATCACTGAATAACGTGAGTGTAGAAATGCA